>NZ_JBBPEV010000001.1:1200000-1800000 GCF_038069945.1 Aquabacterium sp. A3
GCAAGCGCGCCAGCCCACCCACACCTTTGATGGCGACGCTCTTGCCTCTGAACACGGCGGTCTCGCCATGGTGGTCTCCAGCAGACAGGTGGATTTCGTCGCCGGACACCGCCACGCGAGCCGCCTCCTTGAGGCTGGCCACCCGGATGATCTGGTTGCCACGCACCACCTGGATGGTGGGCAAAGCAACCGCAGCCTTCGCATCAGAGCGTGAATCCAAAGGTGGCACCGAAAACGGCCATTGCTGCCGAACGGATGCAGGCGTGGCGCCAAACCAGCCCGCCAGCCAGCCCAAAGGCGGGTTGGCCACCCACTCCAGCTTGGGATGGCCGCTCAGGCGCTTGGCCACGTGGTCAAACACCTCGATGGGCGCGTAACCGCGAAACACCACAGACCAAACGACCGGGGCACTTGCAGCCAGCAGCATCCACAGGGCCAGCACAGCGGCTGTGGCCCACCACCACCAACGACCTCTCACCTTCAACGCCCCCTTGTAGAACACCCACACCGCACCACCCGGTGGCGCATGGCCCCCGATTCTGATGGCTTTCAGGGCCGGCTGAACCATCGGGGGGTACACGGCCAGTGCAAAATGACGACGCCATTCGTGAGCGTCGACCCACGCACCTGCGCCTGATCTCCTACCGCACCCCATGCCACACCACGAGCCTCCCCTCACCGTTGCCAGACTTGCGTTTCTATTGCTGCCAGCCCTGTGGCTCGCGTTGGTGGTGGCCGGGCCGATCCAGTGGGCCGACAGCGGCTACTTCATTCACGAAGCCTCGCAAGGTCCGGTGTTCTCGCCCGGATTGGGCGCCCTGTCTCACCCCACCTACCACTTGCTGACTCGGCTGGTACACGAGGCGTTCGGCTCCTGGGGGGTGGCTTACATCAATCCGGCGCTGGCCTTGGCGCTGACCTGGACGCTGTTCCGGCTGGGGCGCACCTTGGGCCTCAACCAGGATTGGGCCAGCATCGCAGCGGTGTGCGCCACGCTGGCGCACTGCTGCTTCTGGGTGGGCAGCAAGGTCGAGGTCTACAGCCTGCACCTCTTGCTGGTGCTGGCCGCCCACTGGGTGTGCTTCGATGACACCCTGCGCTGGTCACTGGCCAGACGGCTGATCACTCTGGGCTTGCTCACCGGGCTGGCCGTCACCACACACCAGCTCACCCTGGTGGTCTTGCTGCCCTTGTACGTCTGGATGCTGGTGCGTGTGCGCACGCAACTGTGGTGGATCATCCCGGGCGTGTTGATCGGCCTGGCACCAGCCTACCCGGCCCTGATGCATGAATTGGGAACGGGCAAGGCGCTGTTCGACGTGATCAGGCACTACCTGACCGGCCACAGCCCCACCGCCAGCGCCAACTGGGAGCGCGCGTTTCTTCGCATTGACCTCATGTGGCGCGACAAAAGCTACGTCGCCATTTGGGTGCTGTCCTTGTTGGGGCTCCAGGCTGCAGGCCTGTGGCCCCTTTGGCAGGACGCCCGAACCCGCGTGCTCTGGATCGCCGCAGCCATGAACGCCCTGTTCGCCATGAGCTACGCCGTCAGCGACCGTTACACCTTCTTCCTGCCCGGTGCGGCCATGCTGGCGCTGCTCGGGTGCGTTCGGCTGCAGGCCATGTTTCAGGGCAAAAGTCACGCCTGGGTCTGGGTGGGCCGCGTGGCGGCATTCACGAGCCCGCTGTTGCTCACCTTGGTTTGGGGCAGCATCCAGATGGGATGGTTGAAGCCCCCCACTCATGCCGTGTCCACGCCGCCGCGAGACGATGTTCGCTACTTCATGGTGCCTTACATGCCTGATCAGTCGGCGACCGTCTTTGTGCAGCAGCAACTGGCCCACACCCCTGACGGCGCCCTGATCCTGGCGGACTACACGCCACTGGGCGCCCTGAACTCGGCCAAGGCGGCCGGCCTGCTGCCCACCCGAAGCGCCGCCTTGTGTGACACATTGCGCGGCCAGGAACTGCCCGAGGGCGATGTTTTCCTGGTTCGAGAAACCTATTGCGATCACATGCGGGCCCAGTTCAACCTCAGCCGCACCCCCGCTGGCTGGCGTGTGCAGCCACGCTGAAGGCATATCCAGGGATGCCTTTGCGACACATCTGCTCAGTGAGAACCCTGCCGGTACGGCACCCCATGGCCGCCGGCTTCAATGCTCAGGGGATCTCCCGGCAACCCCGAGGATGTAACCACTCGAAACTCTTTTCGGGGGCGCCACTTTGCACGATGAGGCATCCCGTTCGCTGGCTATGATCGCCTCACTTTGTTGATGGACGTGCAGTCATGGCTGTAACCAAAATTTCTGTTCTGACCTCGTGTCTCTTGTTGCTCGCAGGCTGCGGCGGCGGGGGAGGCGGCAGCGCGAGCAATGACAGCCCGACCACGGCGGCGGCCACCGGTGCAAACTCTCAAAGCCAGGAGGCCGAGAGCCCCTCGTCCAGCAGCAACACCAGCAGCAGCAACTCCAGCAACAGCACCCCCCAGGTGGCCAGCCCTGCGCCCACGGTGCAGCCGCAAGAGCAGGCCCTTGAGGTCAGGCCTCAGCCTTTTGATTGCGCCATTGGCGCCATCACCTGTGTGGAGGTGGCGTCCACCTCCAGCGCCAGCACTGCCCAGTCCACCGTACCGGTGACGTTCGGGCAGGTGTTTCGGCCTGGAGATCTCACGAACGGCCAAACCCTGATCGCCCGGGATGGCAATGGCGGCACGCTGCCACTGCAAATGGACGCTGTCTCGACACGCGGCGACGGTTCGGTGCGGTTTGCCGTGCTGAGCTCATCGCTGAGCAACGTGCAGGCCGGTGAACGGCGCATCGTCAACCTGTACCGCAGCAACCTGCCCAAAGCATCGGCGGTCGCCCCCAACGTCAGCAACTACTCGTTCGACATCTCGGCGCGCATTTACAAGCCGCAGGTCACACGGGTGCAATTCGGTGACCGCGCCACGCCCTTCAATGTGGGGCAGGTCATGCGCCTGGTGCTGCGCAACGGGCAGCAAACCGAGAGCTACGACGTCACGATCACCAGCGACATGTCGGGCTCGGGGTTTCAGTACTTTCAAAAGATCGCCGAGGCATTTCATGCCCAGATCAACAACAACAGCCAGTCCGTGTTTCGGTCAATCCGACCCATGGGCGCTTACGAGAACATCTACCTGACCACCAGGTCGCCAGATACCGGCGCGTTCCAGATCGAAACCACCTACACCGGTCCTGCACAGTTCTCCACTGAATCCATTCAAAGCTTCGGCGCTCCCAGCAACTGGACCGTCAGCGCCGCCAGTGCGCTGGCCAGCGCCGTGGCCACCAACGCCCGCAAGCACCTGAGCGGCCCCCTGGCCAACGAATACACCCTGGTCTTGCCGTTCAAGCAAGAAGGCACGGACACCAGCCACCCACAACTGACGGCGCGGCTGCATGTGCGCCTGTATGACGGTGGCGCGCGGGCGCGCACCGACATGGTCATCGAGAACAACTGGGCCTACAACCCTGATCCCGGCAACCTGACCTACGAACTCACCGTCAAGCAAAACAACAACGTGGTCCTGCACCAGCCTGCGTTCACCCACAACCATCATTCGCGCTGGCACAAAATCTTCTGGCAGGGCAGCGAGCCGATGGCACGTGTCACCCACCACGCCCCCTACCTGGCGCGCTCCAAGGTGCTGTTCAACTATGACGTGACCCTGCCCATCCCCGACTCGGTGCTGGAAAGCGAAAAAACCAGCCTCGCCAACAGCGACACCAGCCTGATGGGCAACGCCTTCATCCTGCGCTACTTCGGCACCACGGGTGCCCGAGCAGAAATCGGCCCCTACCCGCGCTGGACGGCCCTGTTCCTGATCACCCAGGACGAACGCGCCAAGCAGTCCATGCTGGTCAACGCCGATGCCGCCGCGGGCATTCCCATCCACTACCGGGATGCCGAAGACGACCTGCCACTCAATCTGGATCGCCGCCCTGGCGTCACCGCCAAGTTCGGCACGGCCACGCCCCAGGACGCGCTGCCCTCGATGACGTACAGCCAGACGGACTGGAGTCCCGACACGGCACACCAAGGCTCGTTCGCCTTCGTGCCCTACCTCATCACTGGCGATGTCTTCTACCTGGACGAGATCACCTTCTGGGCCGCCTGGAACATGGCGATCGTCAACCCGGGCTACCGTGGCGGCAGTCAAGGCCTGATCAACTCCGACCAGTTGCGTGGCCAGGCCTGGGCGTTGCGCTCCATCGGAGAGGCCGCCCGTGCCCTGCCCGACGACCACCCCTCTCGCTCATACTTTCACAGCAAGCTGCTGAACAACCTGAACTGGTATGCCAGCCAGTACAGCGAAGGCTCCAGCGCCGTGTCCCCCTTGGGCGCCATGGAAGTGGGCGGCACCAACGCCCCGTGGCAGCAGGACTTCATGACCATCGTCGTGTCGCAGTTGATCAACGACGGCTACCGCGACGAGGCCCAATCCTTCTTCAACTTCATCACGAAGTTTGCAGTGGGCCGCTTCGAGAACCATCCTCAGTACTGCATGCAGCAGGCGCCGGCTTACTACCTGTCGCTGCGGGATGCCACCACCAACAACTACCTGAGCACCTGGGACGGCTTGTTCAAGCGCAACTTTGGCAATGTGGAGTGCAGCAGCTTCACCACCGTGAACGGCTCGCCCACCGCACCCAATGGCTACGCAGCGAATGCCCGTGCCATGCTGGCGGCCGCTCACACCGCAGGCCACCCCTCTGCCCTGACGGCGCACAACAACTTCGTCAACAACTACACGCCCGACATGCGGCCCTCGTTCCTGACGAACCCGACCTGGGCGCTCGTGCCGGAGCAGTGACTTCGGCCAAGGAAGCAGCGCGAGGCTCACGCCCGCGCTGATTTCATGACGAAGCCGACGGTTGATCGATCTTCAAGCGACGCGCCAGCCAGGGCCACTTGGCGAAGATCATCTCCAGCTCCTGGCGCAGCGGGTGACGACAGCACCAGACGGACAGCAGCCAGGTCAGACCCACCAGCACAAACGCCGACATGAGGATCACACCATCGGCGTGGCCCTGGGTCAGCGCCTGCACTGCCAGGGCCGACACCGAGCACAACAAGGTCACGATGGCACTGGGTACCAGCGCACGCACAAATGGCTGGGCACGCAAACCAATGATGGCCGACTGCATCCAGAGCTGGATGGGCCACACCCCGACAGCGGCCAGGCACAGGGCCAGGGCGAACGACACCAGGGTGCCGTCATACACCCAGAAAATGGCCACGCCACGCGCCAGCAGCATGGCCAGCGTCGGCCAAACCGCCAACATGGGGCGGCCCAACGCAATGAAGGCGGTGCCATGGAAAGTGAACGGATTCATCAGCGCCAGCATCAGCGCCAGCCATTGAACGGGCTCGGCCGCGGCCACCCACTGAGGCCCGTACAAAAAACGAATCAAGGGCTCAGCAAACAAGGCCGTCCCCACCAGGGCGGGCCACATCAACCCCGTGATGTAACTGCTGGCCTTGGCCAGGTGGCCGCTCAGAGCCTGACCGCTGTGGTGCACCCTGGACAGCAGAGGCAACACCGCATAAGACACCGTGGGGCCGATGACCTGATTGAGCAGGTTGGTGATGGCGGTGCCACGACTGAGCAGGCCCACATCATGGGGGCCACTGATCTTGCCCAGGACGATGTCTGGCAAGGCGTTGTTGATGGCGTTGGCACTGTTGCCCAAGGTGGCCGCAGCGCCAAAGTTCACCACGCTGCGCCACCCCTTCAAGCTGGGCCAGACCGCAGCGGTGGCTGGGCGAAACGGCCAGTAGGCCAAGGCCGTCACGATGATGTTGACCAGGTTGGCCCAGGCCATGGACATGTAGCCGTGCCCCATCATCGCCAGGCCGATCGACGTGATCGCGTAAGCCGACGTGCCCGCCACCCGCACATACGCCTGCTCTTTCGCACGGTAATCGCGGGTGAGCAGGTTGTGCGTCACCGCGCCGAATGGAATGAACACAAACCCCAGCGCCAGCACCTCCATGACGTCCTGCACACCGGCTTCGCCATAAAAACGGGCCAGTGGTCCGCTGACCAGAAACACCAGCAGCGCAATCACCCAGGACGAGAACAACAACACGCCAAATGCCGTCGCCACCTTCTGGCGGGTCAGATCAGCCTCTCGCTGCAAATAGCTGGCGACACCAAAATCACGAAACAACTGGGCAATCGACACGGCCACGGCCGTGATCGAAAAAATCCCGATCTCTTCCGGGCTCAACAAGCGAGCCAGCACCAAAGTCACCGCAAACTGCACCGCAGTGGCGCCGTTGGTGGACAGGAACGTCAGCGCAAGCGCCTTGCGAATTTGCGACATCTGAATCAGTTCACGACGCCCGTGCAGACGTCAGATGGTTGCGCAAGGCCATGAGATAGGCATCTGACGTGAAGCGCTGTGACCCGATGAAGTGCACAAACACGGTGTACGGCCCCATGCGGTTGGGGGTGGTGTACATCGGGTGGGGCAAGACCACCGCACCAGGCGCGTTGGCAATCAGGTAGTTGGACGAGAACTGCTCGGTGCCCCAACGCGACCAGGCCTCTCCCAGCACCGCCTGCATGCGCTCGGACAAGGCCACCACGTCGGCCTCACTGATGGCCTGACGGGCGAATCCCGCGAACCCGGAGCAACCGCGCACGTAGTGCTTGCGCTCATCGCCAGCGGCCGCAGCGGCACACACCTGCGCCTCGCACAACAATTGCACGTGAGGCTGGGCCAAGCCTTTCATCATGCCCCGTGCCCAGCGGGCCGCCGCGCCAACGGGCACCGGCAACTGGAGATCGCCAGTGCCGATGGTGAAGGACACGTTCTGAACAAAGCACTCCCGCACCTCAGACACATCGGCCAGCGTCACGGTGTCGGCATCGAGTTGAATGACGTAGTGGTCCTGAGACAGGCAGGCAATGGCCATCAGCCGCTCCCAGGTGCCGCCCACGGGCACACCGGGTCGCCGGAACTCGGCGGCATCGCGAATCTCGATGCCGGGCACATGCTGCTGCAAGACCTTGCGATCATCGGGGGTGATGGTCGGGTCAGCCACCACCACCACCTTGGACGGAGGCAAGGCCCGTGCAAAGCTCTTGATGGCCAGCAGGTAGGTCAGCACATCGCGGTGATGCACCATGGACAAGACCATGGGCCCTGCTGATGCACAAGTCACCACCGGGGTGTGCAAGATGGCGTCGGCCTGCTTGAAAAAGCGGGCCTTGCGCCAGCGGTTCTGTGCCTCATCGAGGTAATAACGAAGACTCATGAATCACTCGCAATGTGGTCAGTAAAGGCTCTGGCGCTCAACGCCCGGTTGGCAACTCGTTGAACAGCGCGGCCAGTCGTGCCGCCTGCGCCGCACGAGAGTGGCTCTGAATGCTGATCATGTTGTCATTCAAGGCGGCGCACAGGGCTTCGGGGGCTGCGATGGCCGCAAGCCATTGCCTCAGGGCCTGTTCAATGTCGCTGCTGGTGCCGATGTCGGCCAGCCAGGTGGCTTTGAACGGCGCCAGAAACGCCGCCGACTGCCCCTTCGCATCGACCAGCCCCAGCACCGGGCGTCCACACCGCAGGTATTCATAAGCCTTCGCGGGGATCTGCGTGTTGAACTGATGGCCCTGAAACAGCAACAACACATCGGCCCCCATCATCTCAGAGACGGCCTCTCGGTAAGGGATGGGCGGTGCGGCATCGAAGACGTCGGCCAAACCATGCGCCTGAGCCAAGGCCTTGAGACTTTGCTCCTGGCCACTGGCCCGGAACCGGATGCACAGGCGATCGCGTTGCAACAGGCCCTGTTGGAGCAAGGCATTGACAGCCCCGAAGAAGGCTGAGGGGTCTCGCTCTTCAGGATAGATGCCCCCGCTGTGCAGCATCAGCACGGTGCCGTCGCTCACACCAGGACGTTGGGGCTTCAGTTGGGAGAAGGCTTCTTCGTCATACCCGTTGGCCACCACCCTGAACTTGTCACGCAAATGCGGGTACCGCACCGCATGATCGGCCGCCGCGGCTTCGGTGGTGAAAACGCAGCGATCGGCCTTGTGCATGACATGCCGCTCCAGTCGGGTCCACACCCACCCCTTCAACCCGGTGAGGTCGTCGCCGCTGGCGGTCATCGGGTCGCGGAAATCGGCCACCCAGGGCTTGCCCGTCCACCGGGCCAGCACGCTGGCGATCATGTGTGCCGTGGGAATGGGGTAGGTGCTCCAGATCACATCGGTGGCACCCGATGCCGAGTTGAGGTAGCGCCACCCTTGACGGACGCCCCCCCAGCACCAGCTGGCCCAACGGTCTGGCAGCGCCATCACACCCAGGTACTTGCCGCGAAATGACAGGTCTCGCGCCACGTCCAGTGCGCCAGCACGGATCACCTGACACCGTGCGGGAATGTCTGCCACCAGCTCGGCCGACGTGCGCACATAGGCCGACGGTCGGGCCGTCAACACCGTGGTCTCCCAGCCATGGGAAGGCAGGTATTTCGTGAAGTTCAAGGTGCGCAGCAGCCCGCTGCTGCCCGACTGCGGCGGAAAATGAAAGGCCACCATCATGGCGCGCTTGCCTGCTTCGGCCGGCGACGGACGCTGGGCCAGGTTGTCCTGGGGCTGCGGTCGGTGCCCGAGGTTGCGCAGCAACTGACCATGCATGCGCCAGGCGCTGGGCCCCCAGGGGGTGAACCGTGGCAAGGCGAGAAAATCTGACGCGGTGTGCGCATAGCCAGACGCGGTGGTCACGGCGTAGCGGTAGCCCAGCTTGCGCAGCATGTCCACATGGCTGGCAGCGAAATCCTTGCCCGGCAGGCCGTTGGGGTAGGCAAAGCCGTCCACCGTGGCGCCAATGATCTGCTCCAGCGTGGCCTTGCTGCGTTCGCATTCCTGCCATGCTTCGTCGGGCGAGCAATGGCTGAGCACGGTGTGGTTGACCGAATGTGCGCCCACCCCAAACCCACGGGCATGCAAGCTGCGCACATCGTCGGGGGTGAACTGGCTGGCCAGGGCGCCTGCCTCGCCCGCCGTGGGTACGCCGCAGGCCCGCTCGATGCGACACAGCAACTGCTCTCTGTCGGCCTGATCGGTGTACTTCAAGCGCTTGGTGAGGCGATTGAACACCAGCTGGCGACTGGCCAGTCGGCCATCGATGGCGCCCACCTCTGCGTGCACCGATCGCAGGTCGACACCGACGTCTGCACGGGTCAAGGCGTACCTGAGTCGCTCCGTCCAGAGTGCAGCGCCACCCAATTGGCCTGTGGTGACGAAAAACGTGGCGTGCACATTGAGCCGCTCCAGCAACGGAGCCGCGCCCTCGCACCAGCCCGGGTATCCATCATCGAAGGTGACAGCCGCAGCCCCCTTGGGCAAACGCCCCGCACGAACCAGTTGCAGCCCCTCACTCAGTGGCACAAACGTGAACGCACCTTTCAGGGCCACAAGAGTTTGCTCCAGCTGCGCCAGGCCCACGTCGTCCGGCCACAGCGGGTCAGGCACGGCAGGTACGCCGTGAAAGGCCAGGATGGTGAGTTTGTCCGAGCTCAGCCATCGCAACAGGGGCTTCATCATGCCTTCACCCTTCCAGGCTGGCCAGCCACCTGCGCAGAGATGAGGCGATACAGAACGAACATGGCCGTCATGATGTAGTAAGGAACTTCGTAGTACGCCACGCTCAGGGCCGATCCCCCCACCAGGTAGGCGATCATGCTGGCCGACAGGGCCACCGCCAGGGACCGTGCCCATGCCAACTCCACCGGGCGCTTCTTGACCATGGCGAGAATCTTGCGCCAGTAATGGAAGGGAGTGACCATGCACATCAGGAACAACGCCAGGCCCACAAAACCCAGGTCGCCCATGACCTCGAAATAAATGCTGTGAGACGCGGCAGGGCGTGGCACATCGGGCGTTTCGTACATGCCCAGCAAACCAGGCTTGTAACGGAACTGCTCAAAAATCGACCAGGCCTGGCCGGCGTGGTAGCCGCCGCCAAAGACGGGGTTTTCAAGGGCAATGGCGCTGGCACGTTTCCACGCCGTGACACGCCCCATGAACGACGCATCCTCGTTGGCCGTCTTGATGGTGTTCATGCGCTCGAACCAGTCGTCGGGCGCCAGGGACAACGCACTCACCGCCACCAGACAGACCACCACGGCCCCCACCACCTTGCGCTTGCTGAACATCAGCATCCAGAAGGCCGCCAGGATGACCGTGATCAATGCGCCGCGGGAGTCGGTGGCCAGCACCGCCAGCGTCATGACGGACATCCCGCCCACGCTCATCCAGCGCATCCAGGTTGACGACGCGTACTGGTACAGGTAGGCCCACAGCGGAATCACCATCACCAGCATCATGCCGTAGTGGTTGTTGTCGCCGAACTTGGGGATGCCAGCCGCGTTGTGCCCACCCAGACTGGACAGGTACTTCAGGCCATCGAGCACACCGTGGTAACTGATGGCGCTCGCGATGAGCAACACAAAGATGTTGATGCGATCACGACTGACCAGAAACAGAGGCAACACCAGGCACAACAAGGCCGTCTTGAGCATGTTGCTGAACAGCTCCCAGTTGCGGTCCAGGCCTGGATAGGCCAAAGAGGCAGACGCCAGTCCATGCACGATCATCAGGATCAGGATGATCGAAAAGCCGTGCATGTGGTCACGCAGCCCCACGAACTCCTTGCGCACCACCATGCCACCCAGCGCAATCATCGCGAAGATCTGGACCACACCGATGCTGGTCATGAAGCCATAACTCAGCCCGTTCAGGCCGATCAGGCCCGCCCAGCACCACATCATCACGGCCACGAAAGAGTTTCGCAACGCCAGGGGCAGCAGGGCCAGGGCAAACAGCGCAATGGCAATGTCACGCACGCCGAACACCCTCGCGCTTGCCCTTGGAGCGCTTGTCATCCTTCGCATTCAAGGGGGGCCGAGTGAAGTCAAACAGCTTCATGGGGCGCTTGTCAGGGCGGGCGCCCGTGATCTTGGCTGAATCAAACATGAGCGCGTAGATGAACACCAGCATGCCCACAAAGATGATGGACTCGACCACATCAACCCTTTCGCAAGCTCGTCAAAACACCGCCATGCTCAGCGCCAGATGCCACGCGTGTCGATCACGACCTTGTCCTTGATGAGCTCGCGGTCGATTTCGATGAACTCGGCGTGATCCACCAGCAACACCAGGATGTCGGCCTCCTGCAGCGCCGTCCTGATGTCCACCAGGGGCACGGGCGATTTGCCAGGCTCGACATTGGGGTCACAGGCCTTGACGATCCCGATGTCCGCGGCCAGCAGATCTTGCGCGATCTCCAGGGATGGCGATTCGCGCATGTCGTCGATGTTGGCCTTGAAGGTCAGGCCCATGCAGACGATGACCGGGCGTTTGAAGCGCTCTGCCTTGGCCTTGACCCGCTCGATCACCCAATGCGGCTTGTGGTCATTGACCTCACGCGCGGTGCGGATCAGGCGGGCGGTTTCGGGCGCGCTTGACACGATGAACCAAGGATCTACCGCGATGCAGTGCCCGCCCACGCCGGGGCCTGGCTGCAGGATGTTCACGCGCGGATGGCGGTTGGCCAGCGCAATCGTTTCCCACACGTTGATGCCCAGGCGGTCACAGATGAGCGACAGCTCGTTGGCAAAAGCGATGTTGACATCACGGAAAGAGTTTTCGACCAGCTTGGACAGCTCGGCCGTGCGGCTGTCGGTTTCCAGGATGGCGCCACTGCAAAACGTTTTGTAGAGCTCTTTGGCCTTGGCAACGGCCGCCTTGCTGGTGCCGCCAATGATGCGGTCGTTGTCCACCAGTTCTCGCAGAATGTGGCCTGGCAGCACGCGCTCGGGGCAGTGTGCCGCGTAGACCTTGCCACCCAGCTCAGGGCGCATCTCCACGACGATGCGCTCGATGAATTCGGTGGTGCCCACCGGCGAGGTGGACTCCAGGATGATCAGATTGCCCTCTTGCAGGAAGGGCACGATGGCGCGCGTGGCCGCCTCCACATACGACAGGTCTGGCGCCTTGGGGTTGTCACCCTCGGGCTTGAATGGCGTGGGCACCGCGATGATGAAGGTATCGCCCTGCTCAGGCACCAGCGATGCACGCAAGTTGCCGCTGTTGACGGCCGATCGAACCAGGATGTCCAGATCGGGCTCGATGATGTGAATGCGCCCCGAGTTGATGGTGTTGACGGCATTCTCATTGACATCCACCCCCACCACCGTGTGGCCCTTGGTGGCCAGCATCGACGCCGTGGGCAGGCCAATGTAGCCCAGCCCCATGACGATGATTTTCTGAAATTCCCGCGGCATTCAGCAGCTCCTGCGCATGTTTTGAAGACTTTCGACGATGCGGCCCACAGCCTGCCCGTCGCCGTACGGATTATGGGCTTTCGCCATGGTGGTGTAAGCCCCTGAGTCAGTGAGCAAACGCTCGCATTCTTGAACGATCACAGCGCGGTCCGTGCCCACCAGCTTCACGGTGCCGGCGTCCACGGCCTCGGGGCGCTCGGTGGTCTCACGCATCACCAGCACGGGTTTGCCCAAAGAGGGGGCTTCTTCCTGAACGCCGCCCGAGTCAGTGATGATCAGGTAGGCCCGGTCCATCAGGTACACAAATGGCAGGTAGTCCACCGGGTCGATCAGGTGCACGTTCGACAGCCCTCTGCTGGCCAGAATGTCATTGACCGGTTGCCTCACGTTGGGGTTCAGGTGCACCGGGTACAGCACCTCGATGTCGGGGTGCCGCTCCGCCAGGTCTGCCAGGGCCAGGCAGATGTTCTGAAACCCGTCGCCGAAGTTTTCGCGGCGGTGGCCGGTCACCAGAATCAACCGTTTGGCTGCATCCAGGAACGAAAACCGCGCATCCAGCTCGCTGCGCAAGGCCGGCTGTTCTTTCAGGCGGCTGACCACCTCCAGCAAGGCATCGATGACGGTATTGCCTGTGACGTGGATGGTGGCAGGCGGCACGCCTTCTTTCAGCAGATTGCGTTGGGCGGCCTCGGTGGGGGCAAAGTGCAGGTCGGCCACGGCCCCCGTCACCTTGCGGTTGATCTCTTCAGGAAACGGCGCCAGCTTGTTGCCCGTGCGCAAGCCCGCCTCCACGTGCGCCACCTGGATGCGGGCGTAGAACGCCGCCAGGCTGGTGGCCAGCGTGGTGGTGGTGTCACCATGCACCAGCACCCAGTCTGGCTGCTCGGCTTGCAGCACCGGCTTGAGCCCCAGCAGGATGTTGGTGGTGACGTCGTACAGATCCTGACCGGGCTTCATGATGTCCAGATCATGGTCAGGCTCGATCTCGAATAAGCGCAACACCTGGTCCAGCATCTGCCGGTGCTGGGCTGTCACGCACACGCGGGTCTCGATGCCCGGCGTGGCCTGAAGGCGTTTGACCAATGGAGCCATCTTGATGGCCTCGGGCCGCGTTCCGAACACAACCATCACTTTCATACCCACATCCTTTCAACCCTGTTGATTGAACAAGCCTTCATAGCGCGACAGCATCGCGTTGAGGCTGTGCCGCGATTCGGCCTCCTGACGGGCCAGGCTGGCGCGCTGTCTGGCAGCCGGGACGTCTTGCGCCACCGCCCACAGCGCTGCGGCCATGGCCTCCACCTGTGCCGATGGCACCAGCACCCCCAGCCGACCGTGGTCCAGCAAGCGCGCGTTGCCGCCCACGTCCGTGGCGATGATGGGCAGCGCCGATGCCATGGCCTCCTGCAAGGTGCAGGAGGTGCCCTCGGCCAGCGACGGCAACACAAAACAGTCCAGCTGGCGCAGCAGCGTGGCAATGTCTGAACGTGCACCAGGCAGCCACACGCGGTCTTGCACCCCCGCCTGGCGGAAGAAGGCCTCCAGGCCCTCCCGGCCCGGCCCGGCACCGATCAGGGCCAGACGCCAGTGCGCGGTTGCCGCCGGATGCTGGCGCAAGGCCTCCACGAAAGCCTGCCCCAACAGCATCTGGTTCTTGATGGGCTCCAGCCTGCCCACCGTGCCGATCACCCATGGGCCCACGGGATCGAAAGGCCAGTCGGGCGGCGTGGGGTCTGACACATCAGGGCAGAAGGTCTGGGTGTCCACCCCATTGGCGATCAGCTCGACCCGGCTGGCCTCGATGCCCACCCGCTCCAGCAGGTAGCGCTGCAACTGCTCCGACACCACCACAAACTGCTGCACGAAGCGCTGGTACACCCGCCTCAGCCACTGGTACTTGCGGTTGCTGCCATCGGGGTCGGCCACATCCCAGCCGTGCTCGGCGTGCACCCTCCGGGGCACACCGGCGGCGGCCGCCACCGGCGCAAACTCCAGGGCCGCCAGGTTGCAGCTGTGAAACACATCAGGCTTCAACTGGCGCAGCAGCCGCCACATGCGCGGGTACATCGCAAAGGGCTGCCCGGGCGGCTTGTCCAGCGCCACAAACCGAACATCGGAATGCTTCACCCGCCGCTGAAAGTCAGGGTCCACGCTCGTCAGGGCCACCACCGTATGCCGAAAACGGTCTGCGGGCAGACCATTGATCAACTGCACGATGACGTTCTCCAGCCCACCGGCTGCAAAGCGGTAGACCAGGTGGACAACGTGGCGGCGCTGGCTCATGACGCGCCCTGTGCCAGCACCCGCCGAAACAGGGCCAATTGGCCTTGGGTCGTGCTGTTCCAGCTAAAGCCTTCGGCGTAGGCCCGCGTGGCTGAGCGCTCGGGCGGGTTGCCGCGCAGGCGGTGCCAGGCCTCGGCCAGCGACTGGGCGTTGCGCTCGGCCATCAACTGTCCAGCGGCGTCACAGGTCACCACCTCGGGCGTGCCCCAGATGTTGGTGGCCACCACGGGTGTGCCGCACGCCATGGACTCCAGCAGCACATTGGCCCACCCTTCTCGGCTGGAGCACAGCGCCAGCGCATCGGCCGCGCTGTACCACCAGGCCAGATCGGCCTGGGCCACCAGGCCCACAAAGGTCACCCGCGCGGCCACGCCCAGGCTGTCGGCCAGCGCCTGCAGGGCGGCCCGCTCTGGCCCCGCCCCGGCGATCAGCAGGTGCACCTCAGGCAGCAGGCGCAGGGCCTCGATGGCCAGGTGGTGCCCCTTGCGCTCGATCAGGTGGCCCACCGACAACAGGTAGGCGCCATCGGGTTTGAGCCCCAGGCGTTGGCGTGCCGCCTGGCGGTCGTGCGGCACGAATCGCTCCAGGTCCACCCCATTGCGCAAGGTGTGCAGTTTGCGGCGATCGGCCCCCATCTCACCCAGGGTGTCCATCAAGGCCTGGCACACCCCGATCGATGCCGATGCGGCCTCGGCCGTCTGCAAGATCAGCCGGCGTGGCCAGGCGTGTTCCGGGATCAGGTTCAGGTCGGTGCCACGGGCCGTCACGACGAAGGGCTTGCCCAGCCAGCGGGCCAGCAACATGGCGGCCACGCCATCAGGGTAGTAGTAGTGCGCGTCGATCAGGTCAAAGTCAAACCCCTGGCGTTGCAGGCGACGGATGGTCGGCAAGGCGCCCAGGGCCAGGGTCCATGGGGCGATGTTCATGCCCACCTTGGGCGGCAACACATAACGGGGGTGCCACACCTCGATGCCATGCCGCCGGGCCTGCCGAGGCGTGGCCGCAAACTGTGCGTACTCGCCAAACCGCGGATGGGTGGACGGAAACCACGGCACCGGGGCCACCACCCTCACGTCCACCTCGCCGGTTTTCAGCAGCTCGCGCAGGCGGGTCTCCACAAACACACCGTGGGCTGGCCGCACCTCACTGGGGTACAGGGTTGAAAACAGCAGCACCCGCAGGGGGTTGCTCTGGGCCCGCTGACGCTCAAAGCCGCTCACCGTGCAGCCTCCTGCGCCAGGGCCACCACCCGGCCGGCATTGCCCAGCCAGGTCAGCTGCAGGCGGTCGATCGTGTCGCTGGCCCCCTGGGCCAGGCGCTCGCGCAGGGCGGTGTCTTCACACACACGCGTCAGGGCCGCCTCCAGTTGGCCGGGGCGCCCCTCTTCAAACAAACAGGCGTTCACGCCGTCGGTCAGCACCTCCAGCAGGTTGGGCACGGCAGGCGCCACGATGGCCTTGCCCAAGGCCAGGTACTCCATCAGCTTCAAGGGCGAGGCATAGGCGGTCACCGCCGGCTGCAGCGCCACATCAAACGCCGCCACATGGGCGGGCACCTGATCACGGTCAATCACCCCCGTGAAGGCCACGCGGTCGGCCAGGCCCAAACGGCGCGCCTGGGCTTCCAGGTCGGCGCGCACCGGCCCATCACCCACCACCAACAGCTGCGCATTGGTCGGGGCATGTGGTGTGGCCATCCAGTCGATGATGCGGTCCACGCCATGCCAGTCGCGCACGAATCCCGTGAACCCCAGCACCAGCCGTCCTTGCAGGCCCAGCCGCGACTTGGCCTCGTCTGGCGAAGGTGCCTGCGCAAAATGCGCACGGTTGATGCCATTGGGGATGACCACCACGCGCTGGGGTGGCACCCCCTGGTCCCACACGTGTTGGGCCAGCACGCGGGTCACGGGCAACACGCGGTCGGCGCCTCGCCAGGCTGTGCCCTCTGCCCAGCGGGCCAACCAGGGCAGGGCCAGGCCACCGCTGTGCTTTGAGCGCTCTTCCACCAAGGGCGCATTCACTTCCAGCAGCAGGGGCAGCTTCAAGCGCCGCGCCGCCATCAGGCCCGACAACAAGAACAGGTTGTAACGCTCGTAGATGACATCGGGTTGGAAGTCGCGCGCAGCCTGCATCAGTTTGCGGTAGGCCACCCAGCTGTAGGCCAGCTCCATCAGCTCGTACAAGGCCTTGGGCATCAAGGCCTTGAGCTTGTGCACCCAGCCCATGTCGCTGCCCATCTGGCCCTGGCCGGACTGGTCTTCGGCCATCGGCGCCACCACGCGCACCTCGTGCCCCAGGGCACGCAGCGCCTCGATCATCTCTTCGATGTGAACCGCCTGCCCATCCTTGGAGGCCGTGCGGTGGTGATAAAGAATTTTCATGAAAACTATGGGTCAAGGCCGGCCCAAGCCGGACATCTGGCGGCACTGAAACACCGTGACGCCTGTGAATACATGGCGAGCAACCTCATCGCCCTGAGGACAAGGCCGGCTGCGCTTCAAGGCCGACATGTCATCGACCAGGAAGTAGCCCGCGCGCACGACATCGTCGGGCAAGGGGCTGGGACCGATCCACAGTCTTCCGGCATCGAATGCAAGGTCTCGTTGGCGCGGCAACAGGTGCAAGCGTTGCAAGGCGCCCTCGCCGAGCTTGTCGTAGATCCGCGTCCAGGTGGACGAGCCGCGAACCAGTTGCGGATCCTGAATGGCCAGCACACTGCCCCAGTCAGGCCCGGCCAGGTAACGTGCCATGCCCCAAAAGCGCACATTGTCGGGCACATGCACCTGCACCTTGGCGCCAGGTGCGCGCGCCATCAGGATGTGGCCTGCCGCCTCTCTGAACTGCATCTTCCGGGGCAACTGCTCACGCTGGGGAATCTGCGCCCACACGGCCATCAACAGCAGCGCCGCCACCGCGGCGGCTGTCCAGCGGGCAGGCTGGCGGCCGCCCCCCAAGGTCAGGGCCAGCACCAGCGCGGGGGCGCAAAACGCCAGGGTTCGGTCCAACCAGATGGGCCTGAGCGTCACGGAGATCACACCCACCAACACCACCGGAAACACCACATAGGCCAGGCACACCAGGCGCTGTCGTGCCTGCCCCCAAACGAGCACCGTCACCACCAGCAACACCGTCACCAGCGCACCGGCCTGGTAATGGGCCGCCGACAGCCCCGGAAAGTAGCCAAACCACCAGCCGCCCAAGGTGACGGCCATCACCTCCCAGGTGGGCTGCACCATGTGGCTCAACGACCGGAAGGAGGCATTGGCCAGCCAGGGCAGCAGCATCAGCGCGGCCAGCACCCACACGGCCACCACGCCCCTCGACAGGCTGATGCGACCGACCTTGTGCCAATGCCCCAGCAACAGATGCCCCAGCACCGCCCCCACCAAGATGAAGGCCGCACTGTGCAAGGTGCTCAGCACCAGCAGGGTGAGCAGCAGCGCCGCGTAACGGCCACGGGTCGGTGCCGTCAGACAACGATCGGTCAGGTGCCAGGCCAGCAGCATCACCGTGCTCAGCATGGCGTACATGCGCAGCTCGGTGGCGTAATAAATCTCGCTGCCACACAAGGCCAGCGCCAGGGCTGCCACCAGGCCATGCGCCCGCCCCGCACGGTCGGCCACCACGTGATAGGCCAGCGCGATGGACAGCACGCTCCAGAACACCGAGTTGAGCAGCAACCACTCATCGGTGCGCGACCACAAGCTCCACAAGCCCAACTGCAGGTAATAGCCTGGCGGGTGCACATCAAACCGCAGCACGGCCACCGGGATCTCGGCCAGACTCAAGCTGGCAAAGCCGGCACTGAACACCTCGTCCAGCCACAAGCCCTCCTGCCCCAGCGGCATCAGCCGCAGGCCCAGCCCCACCATCAGCACCACCAGCAAGACGGCGGCGGCCTGCGCCCGGCTCATGCCCCGTCCTCGCTGACTTTCAAAAACGCGTCAAACATCAGCAACGACCACAGCACATCGCTGTGATCGCGCTGACCGCCCAGGTGCTGCTGCACCAGTTGGCTCAGCACCTGCCGGTTGAAGAACCCACAGTCGAGCATGCGCGGGCCCAGCACCGAGCCCCTCATGCGCTCGGCCAGCGGGCCGCGCAACCAGCGCGCCAGCGGCACCGAAAACCCCATCTTGGGCCGGTACAGCACATCGTGTGGCAGCAAGGGCTCAAACGCCTTCTTGAAGATGAACTTGCCTTCGCCGCCGGCCACCTTCATGCGGCTGGGCAAGGTGGCCACCCACTCGATCAGCTCGTGGTCCATCAAGGGCTCGCGCACCTCCAGCGAATGCGCCATGCTGGCGCGGTCCACCTTGGTGTTGATGTCGCCCACCAGCCAGGTTTTGTAATCCAGGTACTGCACCAGGGCCAGCGGGTCGTCCGTCTGGGCCTGCTGCGCATGTTGCCTGAACAGCTCCACCGTGTGATAGCCCCCCAACTGGCGCTGCAAGGCCGGGCTCAGCAATGCGCGTCGCTCGTCGGTGCGCAGGCGTGACATGCTGTGTTGGTAGGCCTGCGCCCCGTCCATGGCCAGGGCCTGGAAGGTGGTCTTGGCGCGCAAGAACTGCGGCGCCCAGTCCAGCTTGGGATACAGCCAGCCCAGTGGGCCGAACACCGCGCGGCGCACAGGCAAGGGCAAGGCGCTGCGGGCCGATTCTTCGCCCAGGTGCATGCGGTAACGCCGATAACCACCCAGGGTCTCATCGCCCCCATCGCCCGACAAGGCCACCGTCACGTGCTTGCGTGCCATCTGGCACACCCGGTAGGTCGGTAGCGCCGAGCTGTCGGCAAAGGGCTCGTCGTACAGCCAGGCCAGTTGATCGATCAGGTCAAAATCATCGCTGCCCACCACCTCCAGACGGTGATCGGTCTGGTAGCGATCGGCCACCATCTGGGCAAACTCGGATTCGTTGTACTTGGGGTCGTCAAAGCCGATGGCGCAGGTGCGCACGGGCGTGCTGGACCAGCCCGCCATGGCCGCCACCACCGCGCTGGAGTCCACGCCCCCTGACAAGAAGGCGCCCAAAGGCACATCCGCGATCATGCGCAGGCGCACCGACTCCTTCACGCGCTCGCGCAACTCGGCCTCGGCATCGGCCTGGCTGATGGGGTTGTCCAGCGTGAAGCGAACGTCCCAATAAGGCGCGGACACCGGCATGGCCGCTGCTTGTCCGCCCGCCGCGCGGCGCCACAACATGCGGTGCCCGGCCGGCAGCTTGTGCGCGCCCTGGTAGATGCAGCGCGGGTCGGGCACATAACCCAGTGCGAAGTAGTCTTCCACCGCCAGCGGATCAATGCGCCGCTCAAAACCCGGGTGGGCCGTGATCACCTTCAGCTCAGAGCCAAACACCAAGGTGCCATCGGCCAGCAAGGCGTAATGCAGCGGCTTGACCCCCAGACGGTCACGGGCCATGAACAATGTTTGCTCGCGCCGATCCCAGATGGCAAAGGCGAACATGCCACGCAAACGCAGCACGCAGTCTGGCCCCCAGGCCAGCCAGGCCTGGGCAATCACTTCGGTGTCGCTGCGGGTGCGGAAGTGGTGCCCCAAGGCCTCCAGTTCGGCGCGCAGCGCCTGAAAGTTGTAGATCTCGCCATTGAAGACGATGCCCACCTGACCGTCGGCCACGAACAAGGGCTGCTGCCCCGTGGCCAGGTCGATCACCGACAAACGGCGATGTCCCAGCGCCAGGCCAGGCTCCAGGTGCACGTCGGCCTCGTCGGGGCCACGGTGGGCCTGGATGTTGTTGATGCGCGCCGCCAGTGCCCCATCAAACAGGCGTTGGCCGCGCGTGTCAAACATGCCGGATATGCCACACATCGCCGTTCACCCGCCTCTTGCGGCCGTCCGGGCCGTCATCAGTGCCGCCATCAACGCATCCCCGTGTGCCCGCATGAAATCGTTCAACAGCGCCTCGGTGTCATGGCCCTGCAGGGCGTACACCGTCAAGATGGCGCCGTCATCGCCCCGGCCCAGCACCAGGTCGGCCGCGCCCCACAGTTTGGCGCGCACATCGCTGGCCGTCAGCCGGCCATTGAGCCAGTACCACTGGTGCAGGCGCAAGCGCTGGGGCTGAGCCATCAGGCCCCCCTGGGTCGAGCGCAGATCAAAGGCGCGCACGGGCAAGGGCCGCCCATCGACTTGCACGGTCGCCTGGGCTTGAGACACCAGGGCCCAGGGGGCCTCCTTGTCGCCAGACACCACCGTGTTCGATGAGGTGACCAGCTTGCGCTGCGGCCCCTGCTGCCGGAAGTAGCCCACGTGCAGACCCACCCGGGCACCGTCGGCACGCTCGTACACCTGATGGCGCTCCAGGCTGGGGTTCAGCAAGGTGGGGCCCCAGTCGGGCAAGGCCTCGGCACCCTGCGCCACCTGCCAGCCCGGGGCGGCCGGCGGCAGGCGCACATCCACCGGCTGGCTGGACACCCCCAGGCGGAACACCTCCAGCGCCATCAGGGGCGTGGCCAGCAACACGCCGGCCAGCAGCAAGGCAGGCCACCCACGGCCCGTGCTGCCCTGCGATGGCAGGGGCATGGCCGACGTGGTGGGGATGGTGGGCGTGGGCGGGGCGTCAGGCTCGGTCCATCGCCCGCCCAGCCAGAACAAAATCATCAACACGATGGCAAAGAAGAACCACCCGTAGATGAGGTGGTCCACCCCGGTGGCAATCGTGTTGCCCGAATGGTGGCCCAGCATGACGATGAGGTAGGCGCGCAACCAGTTGGCCAGCAAGGCCACCAGCACCGCCAGGCCCACGAACTTCAGGCGCAGCCAGTTGCTGCGGTAGTTCAGGTAGCCATACAGGCAGCCCGCCATGAACCCGGTGATGAGGTAACGGATGCCGCTGCAGGCCTCCACCACCGACCATGAGCCCGAGGGGATGATGAACTCCAGCCCCTCGCGGTACACAGGCACACCCGACCAGCGCAACGCCAACACCGTGAAATCGGCCGTCCACGACATCAGCACCGGCAGCATGAAATCACCCACCGGCACGGCCAGGAACAAAAAGGCCAGCGGAAACCACCACACCCGTGCGGCACGCCAGCCCAACAGCAGCGGCACCATCGACACCAGCATGCCCACCAGGGCCAGCTGGGTGGCCGCATTCACCGCCACCAGGTCACCCGCCAGCCACAAGCCCATGCTGGCCCCCAGCGGCAGCAGGCCCCACCACGAAGGCTGCAGCGGCACGGCCCGCAGCGCCGCGCGCTCGCGCCACATCAGCCACAGCGAAATGGGCGGTATCACCCAGCCGTGGGCGTAGGTGTTGGAGCGATCCCAGACCTCGGCCATCGACACGGCCGTGGGCCAGTACACCACCAGCACGGCCAAACAGGCCACCACCAGGGGGGTCAAGGCCTTGATCATCTGGGCTCGCGTCATGCGCGCACCTCGTCGATCCAGCCATCCAGCGCCGACAGGTGGGCCTGCCAGCTGTAGCGCGCCTGCACAAATGCGCGTGCCGCATGGCCCAGTTGCTCGCGCAACGCGGGTGCCTGCAGCATGCGCGAGGTGGCCTCCAGCAGTCCATCGGCGTCGGCCGCGCTGAACAGCCCGTCTTCGGCTGTGGCGCCTATGGCCTGGGCACACTCAGGCACCGTCACCACCGGCTGCGACATGGCCATGGCCTCCAGGATCTTGTTCTGGATGCCACGGGCCACCCTCAAGGGCGCCACCACCGCACGGGCATGGGCCAGGTAAGGCCGCACATCGGGCACGGTGCCGGTCACGACCACGTCGTCACCGGCCAGCGCCTTGACCTGGGCCGCCGGATTGCGCCCCACGATGTAGAAGCGCACCTGCGGCCATTGCCCACGCAAGCGCGGCAACACCGCCTGCGCAAACCAGCACACGCCGTCGATGTTGGGCCAGTAATCCATCGCGCCGGTGAACACCACGGGCCACTCGTCAGGCGCAAAGGGGCTGTCCAGCCCGGGCTGGGGCGCAAACACCTCGGCATCCACCCCGTTGCTGATCGATTGAACGCGGGCGGCAGACTCTGGCGCCAGCCCCTGAAACAGCGCCGCCTCTTTGGGCGTCACAAAGAAAGACTGCCGCGCCTGGGCGGCCACCTCGCGCTCGTAGGCCAGCAGACGGCGTCCCTCGCGCCGGTACAGCACCGACATGGGCCAGGTGTGCTCGGGCGCGTACTGCGTCCACTTGGTGGAATCAACGTCCACGAAATCAACCAGCATGGGCACCTTGGGCAGCAAGGGCGTGGCGAACTGCGCCATGGCCCCCGAAAACACCACCGACACGTCGATGCCATGCCGCGCCGCCACTTCGCGCACCCAGGCGTGCAGTGACGGCCGGCGGTAAAACGCCAGCGACAGGGCCTCGCCCGTCAACAGGCCGCGCAAGGCTTGCACCTTGCCCCAACGGGCGTCAACACGTTCAATGTGCAGATCGGGGCACAGCTGACTCAGCTCACCCACATGGGCTTCGTCTTCGGGGTCATCGATGAAGGTGCCCAGAAACACCCGATGGCGCTGCACCAGGTGCTTGAGCAGGTGGTACGAACGCACCTTGTCGCCCTTGTTGGGCGGAAAAGGCAAACGGTGCACCAGGTACAGGACATTGGCCATGTCACCCCAGGCTGCGCACGATGAAGGGCCCCAACCAGTTGGCCACGCCGATGGGCAGGCGACGCCAGCCCTCGATCATCAGCTTGTACTTGGCGTTGGACGGGTTGTTCTGTGGGATCGAATCTCGCGTGAACAAGCGGTATTCGTAATGCAGGGGCGTGGGCTCAAAGCCCCAGTTCTTCTTGAACGAATACGAGCCCGTGCCCTGTTTGCTGCGCCCGTAGTCAAACACCTTCAGGCCACGCGCGCAAGCACGCCGCATCAGCTCCCAATACTTGAAGTCATTGGCCGCCAGATCACGGGCTGCCACGGCATCGCCCGCGTAATAAGGCAGCACCTCGTCGCGAAAATAAAAGCTCATCACACTGCTGACGGGCTGACCCTGTGCATCGCACACCGTCATCACTTCGCAGTCGTCGCCAAACACCTCGAACAAGGCTTCGAAGTAGCGCTTGGGCATGGCCGGTGTGCCGTGCCTATGCACGTTGTCGGCGTACAGGGCAAAAAATCGGTTCACGTCCGGATCAATGTGCGAGCTCAGGCCATTCTTGATGCCCTTGCGCACCATCGCGCGCTGCTTGCGCGGAATGGCCAGCATGTTGTCTTCTTCCTTGGGCAAGATCTCCTTGCGGAAGGTGACATACAGGTCTTGCGTGGGCCAGTCGGCATGGTGCTGCCGCACATGGCGCAGCTCCAGGTGTTGCGCCCCCAGCTCGCGGCCCAGGGCCTCGGCGGCCTGCTCCAGGGCCTGGGCCACCTCGGGTGCATCGGCCAGCACACCGCCATACACCGCAAAGGGCAGGCTGGTCAGGGCGTTGCCAAACAGGCGGCTCTTCACGTGTCCCAACGGCAGCACGCCGCGCACCTGTCCACCCTGCTCCACGCACAGGTAGTGGGTGCGGTGCTTCCACACACGCTCCAGAATGCCTTGCCAGGCCGCACGGTGAAAGAAGGTGCCCTCCGGGTGCGCCATCACGTAAGCATCCCAGCGGGCGGCCAGGGCCACATCACCAGCGCTCAGGCGCGACACCTTCACGGCAGACATCGCATCAGGCAAAGGCCACCTCCGGTGTCGACACGGCAGGCTCGTCGCGCAAGAAAATCTCGTCCATTCGGCCCCATTCAAAATCGGCCAGCAAGCGATCCAGCCGGCCAGCCATCTGCCCCAGGTTCACGTAGTGCCGAAAGCCCGACTTCCAGTCGATGCCCTGCACCCGGGGCTGATCGGGGTCGATCTCCCAGGGATGGAAATAAAACACCGCCGATTGCTGCTCGCGCGCATTGACCTGCTGCAGCATCCAGCGCGACAAGGCGTACGGAAACAGCCGAAAGTAGCCACCGCCGCTGGACGGCAGGTTACGGTTCATCAAGCGCAGCGTGGTGGGCGGCACCTCCACCAGGCCCGGGCGCGTGCGGTATTTGAACCGTGGCGCGTCCGGCATGCCATAGTGGTCGTGCTGGATGGGGTAGATGCTGGAGCTGTAGCGGTGCCCCGTGCGGGCCAGCACGTCCAGGGCCCACAGGTTGCCGCCGCCGATCGAGAAGCTCGGGGCGCGGTAACCCAGCACCGGACGGCCGCTGAGGTCTTCCAGCAAGGCCTTGGTGCGCAGCACATCCTGCTCGAAGTCGGCCTCGCTGAGGTCGCTCACACGCTCGTGGCCATAACCATGGCTGGCCACCTCGTGCCCGGCCGCTGCGATGTCTTTGACCAATTGCGGGTAGCGCTGCGCGATCCAGCCCAGGGTGAAGAACGTGGCCCGGGTGTTGTGACGCGCCAGCATGTCCAGGATCTGGCCCACATTGCGGGCCACGCGGCACTCACGGGCATCCCAGTCGCTGCGGGCGATGTAGGGCGCGAAGGCCGACACCTGGAAGTAGTCTTCCACATCGATCGTGAAGGCGTTGACCACGCCACGTGGTGCTGGGCTCATGGGCGCTCACCTCTTTTCAAGAATCTTTTGCAGCGCCGTCAGGATCTCGATGTTCAGGCGCTCCTGCCGCAACACACTGCGCTCGATGCGCGACAGCTGCGCGCTCAACTGCACCGCCGTCAACCGGCCCATGTGCTCTTGCAGATCCGGCAACAGGCCGCCCTTGAGCTCGGCGCCTTCGGGCACCTCCAGCGTCATCAGGCGCGACGACACCTCGTGCGTGATGGCCTTGGGCGTGGGCGCCGGCACCGCCTGCTCGGTGTCCAGCTCGGTCAGCACATTGGCCAGAAACTCTTTGGTGATGTGGGATGTGCCCGCCAGAAAGGCGCTCAGCAGCAGGCGATCACACAAGGTATTGATGCGGCGGGGCACCCCGTGGGTGTAGTCGTGAATGGCCTCAAAGACGCCGTCTTCAAACGTGGGCTTGTCGGTGGCACCTGCGCAGCGCAGCCGGTGCTCGATGTAGCCCCGGGTTTCGTCTTGCTCCATGGGGCCCAGATGGCACCGCGCAATCACCCGCTGGCGCAACTGCAGCATGTCGGGGCTTTGCAGCGTGTGGCGAAACTCGGGCTGCCCCACCAGAAAGGTCTGCAACAAGGCCTTCTTGTCGAGCTGAAAGTTCGACAGCATGCGCAACTCTTCCACCGCCTTGGGCGTGAGGTTCTGGGCCTCGTCCACCAGCAGCAGGCAGCGTTTGCCCAAGGTGGCCTGGCGCAAAAAGAAGGCCTCCAGGGCCATCAACAGCTCGGCCTTCGACACATCACGCACGTTCACGCCAAAGGCCGCAGCCACCAGGCGCAGCGTGTCTTCGGCCTCGATCTGGGTGCTCACCAACTGGGCGGCCACCACCGTCTTGGGGTCAAGGCCCTCCAGCAAGCCACGCACCACCGTGGTTTTGCCCGCGCCCACCTCACCCGTGATCACGATGAAGCCTTCGCCACGCATCACGCCATATTCAAGGTAAGCGCGCGCACGGCGATGCTGCTTGCTACCGAAGTAAAAAGCAGGGTCTGGGTTGAGCTGGAACGGCTTGCTCGTGAGCCCGAAAAAAGCTTCGTACATGGTGATCAGAAACGGTGCAGCAGGTTACCCACCAGTGCTGTTTCCGCATACGGACTCACACTGCTCTTGTTGCTGGTGTGCCTGAGCTGCACCGAGCCCGAGGTGCGGGCGCCCAAGGCGGCGTTCAGGCCCACCTGTGTCGACTGGCTGGACGCCCCCACGGCCGCCTCATCACCCAGGGGGCGCGAGCGCGCATGCGACACCGACACCGACATGCGTGGCGTCAGGCGGTGCGTGAACAGCACGTTCCAGTTCAAGGTGCGCACCGCCGACAGCACGTCCAGGTCATCACCTGCCGTGAACCGTTGCTTTTGCAGGCGGCGCACATCGGCATGAGACACATTGAAGCCCAGGCTCTGGCGCGGGCGCGACCACAACACCGATACCGTGCGCGTGCGCTGCACCGTGCTTTGCGAATACAAGAACGAGCGCTGCACCAGCTCGTCGCCCGTCAGGCCGTTCTGGCGCAGCAGCGCCTCCACCGCCTGTGCGCGCGCCACCGGGTCTTCAAGCTCCGAGGCCAGCAAGGTGTCGAACAACTGATACAGGGTGCCCACGCTTTGGGTGACGCTGGTCTCGGGGGTGTCCACCACGTCGCGCGTGTCAGAGAAACGCACGCTGCTGCGGGGGCCGCGCCATTCAAGGCGCACATCGTGGTAATTGCCAAAATACCGGCGACCCACATCGGCGCCCACCACGGCTTGACCAGAAGGCTTCCACTCCAGGCCCAGCCCCCAGTTGGTGTAGCGGGTGCTCACGCCCTCGATGCGGTCGGTGGACTCGGCACCCGCACTGACGCGGGCCAGCCAGCGCGAGGCCACCGCATAGCTCACGGTGGCGTTGGCCGACGACAGCGAGGTGTCGTCCAGATTCAGGTCACGGGCCAGGGTTTGGTGCTGCACATCCACAGCCCAGCCCAGCGAGGTGCCCACCTGACGCCCCAAGCTCAAGGCGGTCTGGTGGGTGGTGGTGTCGGCGCGGTTGGCCGCGTCCGAACCCACCACACCGACGGTATGGCGCAACAAGGCATTGACCTGCCCTGGCAGGGTGCCCTTCACGTAGGGCGACAGCTGTCCCGACCAGGTCTGCGCCTGGTTGGCGTCCGAGCCCGTGGACTGGAAGGGGGCACCCAATGCCGACACGGCCTGTCGCGCCGCCTGGGCCTGCACGTCCAGAAACAGCGTGTTGTCGGCCAGCTCGAACTGGCCCAGGCTGTTGAGCCGGTGGTAGGTTTCTGCGTCTGACAGATGGCGTGATCGGGTGGCGCCCGTCAGCACGTAATCCACAGAAAAGCGGGCCTTGGGCAAATCACCCACCACGCGCAAACCGGGCGACACCTGAACCTCGGCGCCCGTGCGGTCGGCCAGCGGAAACTTGAAGCCTCCACCCTCGGCGCGGTGGTTGACCGCCGCTTGCACTTGCAACGAAGGCTCAATCCACAATCGGGGCTTGGTCGATGCCGTGGTGCCCGAAGCGGTTTGTTGGGGCGGCTCGGACTGAGCGTGCGCCGGGCCATGGGCCAGCAAGGCGGCAGCCCCCAGACACACCGCGGTGGCGCACGCCGCCCGGCGGCGATGCATGTGACGGCTCATGAGCCTCCTCCGGCCTCGGCACTTTTGGCTTCTTTCTCACCGTAGCCGTAGCCATAACCATAGCCATAGCCGTAGGCATCGGTGCCACCCGAGCGCGCCTGGTTCAGCAGCATCAGCTTGATCGGACAGGACTCGATCGTGGCCAGCGCATGTTTGACCTGCGCCTGCAAGGTCTTTTCAGCCTGCACCACCATCACGATCTGCCCCATGTGCGTGGCCAGCACGCGCGATTCGGTGGTCAACAACAGGGGTGGCGAATCAAAAATGATGATCCGGTCCTTGTAGCGCTTGCCCATGTCTTCGACCAGGTGGGTCATGCTGGAGCTGGCCAGCAACTCGGTGGCGCTGTCACGCGGCGAGCCGCTGGGCAGGATGGTCAGGCGGCCCAGGTTGGTGCGCAACAGCACCTTCGACATCTCCAGTGTCTCGTCCACCAGCAAATCGAGCAGGCCTGGGCTGGGCGGCAGGCCCAGCATCTTCATCAGCGATGGCTTGGCCACGTCCGCGTCCACCAGCATCACCGTGTGGTCCATTTCCATGGCCATGCTGATGGCCAGGTTCAAGGCCGTGAAGCTCTTGCCCTCACCGGGCAGCGAGCTGGTCACCATGATGCAGTTGCCGCTTTCCAGAAAGGCCGCGCCTTTGCCCCGGGCGTTGTCCAGCAAGGGGCGCTTGATCACGCGGTACTGATCGGAGATGTGCGAGCGAGGGGCATCGGGCGTGATGCACCCCAGCGCGGCCAGGCGCGCTATGTCGATGTTGACCACGCGCGAGACGGTGCCCACGCCCGGAAACGCAGAGTCTTCTCCAAACGGCTCGGCTTTGACGGGCTCTTTAAGCGGCTCTTCCACCAGCACCGGCAATTCAGCCGGGGCGGCTGCGGGCGCAGGTGCTGGTGGTGCCGCGGGCGCTGGCGTCGCTGGCGCACTGTCGTCCATGAAGGCGCCGGCCTTGCGGAGTTGTTCAAGGCGGGCGGCGGCTTGTTCGATCGAATTTGTCATGGACATCAACTCAGTTGACCAAGTCGGTACGACAGGGCTGCCATCCCGATCACAAACAGACCCACCAGGCCCGCCAGGGCCAGCCCGAAGCGCTTGAGGCTTCGGCGCTCCTGGCGCTTCACCTCTTCATTGATCACCTTGGACACCACACCCAGCAGCGGCATTTCGGTGACGGCGCTCAACGACGCAGCGTCAAAGAACACCGGTCGGATCTGGCTGAGCAAGAACATCACGGCCCCACCCACGGCCAAGCCCACCACCAGCGCCATCGGCAACAGCAGGACGCGGTTGGGCGCCACGGGCGTCTTGTTGGCGCGCGGGGGATCGATCACCCGGAAATCAGCCACGCTGGACGCCGTTTCCAGCTCGCTGGACAAGGACGCCGACTCTCGGCGAGACACCAGGTCTTTGTAGTTGGACTGGTGCACCTCGTAATCGCGGTTGAGCTGCGCCAGCTCGGACTCCAGCTGCGGCGCCAGCTTCAGCTGCTCGCGTGCACGGGCCAGGCGCGACTCGAACTCACCCGTGCGCGCACGCAGGCTGGCCACCTGCACCTCCAGACCGGCCAGCGTGCGGTTGAGCTCTTGCACCGCCAGCGACGACTCTATCGAGCTGTTGAGCGACGAATCCGACGGATTGGCCTTGTACGCCTGGATCTCGCGCTTGCGCTGCTCTTCCAGGTCACGGATCAGGCGCCGCGTGTTCTGCACGTCCGGGTGCTGATCGGTGTAGCGCTGCAGCAAGGCGTCCAGCGTGCGCTTTTGCTCGTTGATGCGGGCGTCCAGCTCCGGTGTCATGGGGGTGGCCAGCGGCGCGGCGCCCGCCGCACGGGCACCGGCACCCCGGGCAATGTCAAGTTGACGGCGCGCGGCCTCGCGGGCGCTTTCCGCCTCACGCAATTGCAAACGCGCCTCGCGCAGTTGCTCGGCAATCTGGGACATGCGGGCCGCCGAATCGGCATCGCCCTCAAACTGCACCTCCAGATTGCGCAACTTGAAATCCTTCAGGCGGGTTTCGGCCTCGACCAGCTTGGTTTCGTAGGCCTTGATCTGCTCTTCCAGAAAACGCCGGGCCGAGTCCGAATCGGTGCGCGATGCACCCAGGCTCGACTCGACAAAGATGGTGAGCAGCGCCTGCACCACCCGCTGCGCCCGATCGGGCGAGGTGTCGGTGTACGACAAGGTGTACAGGTTGTCGCGCTCCGTGGCGCGGATGCGCACGTTTTTGGTCACCTCGTCGATCAAGGCATCGCGCTGCTCTTTGGTCTTGACCGTCAGGTCCAGGTCGGCGCTGCGGATCAGCCGCTCCACATTGGGCCGGCTGATCAAGGTGCGGCTCAGCATCAACACCTGCTGCTCCACGTCGGGCTGCACCGCCAGGCCCGACATCAGTGGGCGCAAGATGCTTTGCGTGTCCACGTGCACCCGGGCAGAGGCCTCGAAGCGATCCTTCATGGTCAGCACGCCGCCAGCGGCCAACAGCGCGGCCACCCACGTCACGGCCATCCCCGCGCGGCGGTACTTCCACATACCGCGCAGGATGGTCAGCACCTGTTTGATCAGTTCTTCCATGCAGCGCTCGCCTCAGCCGGCCAATGAAAAGGTCAAGGACACGAGGTCAGAGCAAACCTTGCGGAATGATCAGGATGTCGCCTGGCAGCATCTCGACGTTGGCACCGATGTCGCCCCGCTTGAGCAGGTCGTGCAGCCGCACCGAATAACGCTTGCCACCGTCTGCGGCGCGCACGATCGTGGCCGAGTTGCCGTCTGCAAAATCGGTCAGGCCGCCCACGGCGATCATCACGTCCAGCACGGTCATCTTTTGACGGAAGGGCAGCGCCTGGGGTTTGGCCGCCTCACCCACCACGCGCACCTGCTCGCTGTACGGGCCCACAAAGTTGGTCACCACCACGCTGACCACCGGGTCACGCACCAGTGCCGACAAGGCCTTCTCGACGTCTTGCGCAATCTGCTTGGCCGATTTGCCCTGCACCACCATGTCAGACACCAGCGGCGACGAGATCTTGCCGTCCGGGCGCACCGGCACCGTCATCGACAGCTCCGGATTGCGCCATACGGAAATGCTCAGCGTGTCGCCCGGGCCCACCAGGTAGTCATAACTGGCGGCGGCCTCGACCGTGGCGGGCGCAGGTGGGTAAGAGGCGCAGCCCCACAGGCTGGCACACAACACGCACAGCCACACCCGACGCACCCACTGCATAAGATCAAACGTTGTTGCGACCAAGATCGCCTCCCATGTGTGTAAACAGATTCGACACAATCGGATACTTTATCGCACCCACCCCTCGGCAGGATGACCGCCCCCCTAAAGCGTGCCCCCCCTGAGTGCAGGGGAAAACACCACTGTACGGGCGTCGCGTGCATTTTTTACGGCCCCCGCCGCCTAAACTTGAGCACAGGGGCGGACACGGCCTGCGCCGCCCCCAGTCATGCCCACCAACCTGTCGGTTTTTTTGACACACCAATCAGAATTCGGCATGCCAGATTTCGCAAGTCATTGATTTTAAAGGCGCAAGCCAAGCTGGCACACCATGTGCTTATTGGTTGGCATCTGGCAGCGCACCTGTGCTTGCCAACCGGATCAAGTCAGCAGTCATTTCAATCGGAGAGTTCCATGAAAAAGTTTGTTCTGAGCGCAGTTGCAGCTGCCTTCGTGTCCACCGCTGGTGCCACGCCATTCGTGATCGACAACGGTGCCGACTTCGGCGGCAACAGCAGCACGCAAACCAGCACGGTCGACAACCTGGGCTTCACCGGCACCAGCTTCTACACCGTGTTCCTGAACAACAACACCAACGTGGGCTCCCAAGTTCGTGTCACCAACTCGCTGAGCGTGCTGAACACCTACGGTTTTGGCACCACCGGTCTGGCCGCCCCTGCCGATCCTGACACCATCAACATCGACACCCTGAACACGGGCGTGGCCGATGGCAATGGTTTCACGAACGGCACACCCTTCGGCTACGGCTTCTTCGGCACCTGGGGCCTGACCTACAGCCTGGACCTGACCGGCACCATCACCAGCGGTGGCTTCATCAACTACACCGGCGGCACCGTCACCCTGTACTACCGTGACTCCACCGTGCCCCCCGGCACCAAGGTGGCTGAGCTGGACGTTGTCACCAGCAGCAACAACACCAACCAGCTGGTGCTGGAAGGCGATGTCGACTACAGCTGGGTGGGCGCTGATGCCTTCGTGCAAAACTTCTTCGTGGACGCCGGCACTGGCCAAAGCTTCTACGACATCGACCCCGAGGCCCTGACGTGGCGCATCAACGCCACCGAAAGCCCGAGCACCATCACCGCCTCGACCATCGTGGCCAACGAGCCTGGCACCTACCTGTTCCGCCGCACTTCGCTGGACGGCAACATCACCTTCAACGTGCCTGAGCCTGCTTCGATCGCCCTGGTTGGCCTGGCCCTGACCGGTCTGGCCGTGGCCACCCGCCGCCGCAAGCAAGCCTGATTCAGGTTTTTTGCTGAACGTAAAGCCCACCTTTGGTGGGCTTTACTGCTTTCTGGAGGGGCTGAACCCTTTGGTAGGATGCGGCGATGCAACGTCGTGTCCTCTTCCTCTGCCAAGCCAACCTCTGCCGCTCTCCGCTGGCAGAAGCGGTCTTTCAGCGCCACCTGGCGCTGCGCGGCATGAGTGACAAGGTGCGGGTGTCGTCGGCCGGCATTTCGCGCTCGTCGCAAGGCCAACCGGCCGACCCTCGCGCCGTCAAGCTGGCACTGCAGCATGGCTACCAGCACATCCAGCAGCACCGAGCCCGCCCCGTGCAAACCTCCTGGTTTGCCCAGCACGACCTGATCCTGGTCATGGACCAGGACAACCTGCGCTCGGCCCTCAAGCGCTGCCCGGACGAGCACCACCACAAGGTGCACCTGCTGCTGAGCTACGCCGGCCTGCCCGCCCCCCACACCGTGCCCGACCCCTACTTCGGCAGCGCACAGGGCTTTCAGCGCGTGCTCAGCCTGTGCGAATCCAGCGTGGATGGCGCCTTGCGCCGCCTGCTGATGGACCGCACCCCCGTGCACTGAGTGGCATGGAGGCGCACCAAGGCGGGTCGGTCAGCGCAACACTGGCAGCCCGGCCAGCGTCTGGTCCATGGCGTCCAGCACCTGGCGGAAGCGGGCATCGTTCAAGCCCCCGAACCGCCGAATGAACTCGGGCCGGTTCAAAAACTCCGGCAAGCCGTCCACCTGAGGCACAAAATCGCGGTCTGACAACAGCGCGGCCTCACCCCCCAGGCGGTGCAACAGCGCCACCGGGTCTTGGCGGGCGCGTTGGCCCAGCCGGATCCCGGCACGGTTCATGACCAGGTCATTGAAGCTGAAGCCACTGCCGCCCAGGCCCTTGTCGGCGTCGGCCATTTCCTTGTAGAGGCCCACCGTGTCGGCCACACGCCCACCCACCATCAGCGACAACAAGGTCGACAAGGTGTAGTGCTGCGCAAAGTCTTCGCGCGCCAGCAGTTGCACCGACACCGGCGGCAGCACCGGCAACACCCCCGCCACCGAGCGCGGCAGCAGTTGATGCAGTGACAGGCGGTTGGCCGCCAGCGCCACCGCCACCAGGGCGGCCCGGTTTTCTCGGGCGGCCACGTCCTGTGCAGACAAGGCCTCGCTGGCGGCGGGCATCAGGCTGGTGGCCAGGGTGCGCTGCTGTGCGTGCACAAACACCGCGCGCATCAACTCGGGAAGGGGCATGCCGGGGCGGTACCGCATGGCCGGCGGCACCCGGCTCAGGGCCTGCACCACCACACGGTGATAAGCCACCAGGCGGGGCCAGTCTTCGGCAGGCACCACCAGGGCCACCGTGCGGCCTTGCAGCTCGGGCGTCCAGTGCAGCGTCAGCAGCAACTGCTCATCGGCCACCTGGGCCTGGGCCACGGCCGCCACCAGCAGCTCGGCGGGCTCCAGCAACTCGTGGCGCGCCAGTGCCTGGCGGGCCACCCACAAGGCCAGCGCCGGGGGCACCCCCACGCGCCCCACCTTCACCTGCGCCAGCTCAGGCGCGCCCTGCTCGCGCCAGCGCAGCCCCACCGTCACGTTCAACCATTCACCCAAGGCGCTCAAAGAGGCCAGCGGCGTGGCCCGCACAGGCACACTGCCCTCCAGCCACAGCACCTGCTCGTCGGCGCGCAAACGGGCGCGGCCCTGCGCCACACGCCCTGCCGCGTCCTGGGCCACCGAGGCCAGGTCGGCCAAGGGCAGGTTCAGCACCAGCGGCTCGCCATGCAAGGTTTTGAACAACAAGCCCCGGTGCATCAGGCCGCGCACTTCGCGCAGGCTCTCGGCGGGCCGGGTCACGGGTGCCTGCGGCACCAAGGCAGCACCCTGCGGCAGCGACATCAACAGCACCGCCATGGCCGCAGCCGCCATCAGCCCCAGCAACACCAGCAGCGCCACACCGCGCCACAGCCAACGCCACCCACCTTGCATCACCAACGTCCCTTGTCCAGGCCGCACCCGCCTTACAGTGACAGCTTGACGAAGATCCGCTCGGGAATGTGCGTGATCACAAACATGATCGCGCGCCAGAACCCCGGCGTGTAGACCACCGCCCGCCCCTTGTCGATGCCCTGCACGATATCACCGGCCACCTTCTGCGGGCTGGCCCACAAGGCCCCCTTCTTGAAGCTGGCCGTCATGGGCGTGTCCACAAACCCCGGCTTGATGGTGACCACCGCCACGCCGCGCTTGGCCAGGCGCTGGCGCAAGCCCGAGGCAAAGGCGCTCACCAGGGCCTTGGCACTGCCGTAGACGTAGTTGCTTTGCCGGCCACGGTCACCCGCCACCGACGAAATCACGGCGATCGCGCCCCGCCCCTGCGCTTCGAACTGCTCGGCCGCCAGCCCCATCAGGTGGATGACCGAGGTGCCATTCGTGTGCAGCTCTTGCAGCGCGTAGGCCGGCTCACGCTGGGCACGCGCCTGGTCTGACAGGGTGCCGTGCGCAATCAGGATGGTGTCCAGGCCGTCCAGGGCCTCGGTGGCCCGCTGCAGCAGCGCGGCGTGGCTGTCCAGCGCCAGGGCATCAAACACCATGCCGTCGGCACGGTTGGCCCCCCGGGTGCGCAGGTCAGCGCAGGCCGCCTGCACGGCGGCCTCTTGCCGGGCCGCCAAAAACAGGCGGTCGCCACGTTGCGCCCACTGGCGCGCACAGGCCTGGGCCATGGCCGAGCTGGCCCCCACGATCAGTATTTTTCTCATGCTTGCTCCATCACGCGCCGCCAGAAACCCGAGCTGATGCGTGGGTCTACATAGGGCACAAATTCTTGCAGGCGCGGCTGCCCCTGGCGGAACATGGCCGCGCTCATGCGGCCATCCTTGGCCGGGTACAAGCGCCCGCCCGCCTCGCGCACGATGTCGTCCAGGCGATCAAACAGGCGGTGCAGGTGCGGCCCCACATTCGGAAAATCCAGCGCCAGCGTCGTGCCCGGCTGCGCAAACGACAACATCCCGCGCGACGGCGGCGCGCCAAACTGCTTGAGCACCGCCAGAAACGAACCCAGCCCGCTGTCGGCAATCGCCTGCAGCAAAGCCCTCGTCACGGGCAAGGCATCGGTGGGCGGCACCACGCACTGGTACTGGTAAAAGCCGCGCGGCCCGTAAATGCGGTTCCATTCACGCAGGGCATCCAGCGGGTAGAAAAACGGCCGGTAATGCTGCAGCCCGCGCACCGCATCGCCCACCTGACGATGAAAGTACAGGGTGTTGAAGGCCTTCAACGACAGCGGGTTCACCAGCGACAGCGGCGGCGTGAAGGGCACCACCCGCGAGGGCGTCACCACCGACGGCGTCAAGGCACGCGGCAGGCCCTGCACATCGATCAGCGCCGGGGCGTGGTTGGCCCGGCTAAACAAACCACGGCCCAGCCGAGGCCCACTGAACGCACAGTCGATCCAGGCCACGGTGTACTCATGATCTGCTTCCGAGGCCGCCGACAAGGCAAAAAATTCCTCCAGGCTTCTGAAGCGGATGGTTTCGGCGTCCATGAAGGGGTTGTGCACCCGGCGCAACTGCAGCTCGGCCCAGGTGATGAGCCCCGTCAGCCCCAGCCCGCCAATGGTCGCGGCCAGCCAATCGGCGTGTTCATCGGGGGTGCAGTGCAGGCGCTGGCCATCGGTGCGCAGCAACTCCAGCGCGCGCACATGGTTGCCAAACGAGCCCGCCACATGGTGGTTCTTGCCATGCACGTCATTGGCGATGGCCCCACCCACGGTCACGAACTGCGTGCCAGGCGTCACTGGCAAAAACCAGCCCTGGGGCACCACCAGCTTCAGGATGTCGGCCAGCAGCACCCCGGCCTCGCAGCGCAGCACCCCGGTGGCGGCGTCAAAGGCCATGAACCGGTCCAGCGCCGCACAACGCCACACGGCGCCACCCGGGTTCAGGTTGCTGTCGCCATAGCTGCGGCCATTGCCATACGGCAAGGCGGTGCAGCCCTCGCGCGGCAACACCAAAGGCGCGTGCCGGGCGGTCAGGCCCAGCACCTCGTGCGGCTCACGCAGCACGCGTCCCCACGAGGTGATCACCTGGGTGTTCATGCCGCCATCACCAGCACCGCCGCTGCCGCCGCGCCGGTCAGCAGGCTGGCCGGGTCTTTCAGGGCATACACCAGCGGGTCGTCGTGCATCTTGCCGCGGTGCGTCAGCATCCACACTCGGCTGATCCAGTACAGCATGATGGGCACCAGCAGCCACATGTACTTGGGGTGGCTGTACAGCATGGCCTTGTCGGGCGTGTTGATGTACAGGCCCAGCACCAGGATACTCAGGTAGCCCGAAGCCGCGCCCAGGCTTTGCAACAGCGACATGTCGTCCACCTCGTAGCCGCGCCCCTTGGCAGACAGCTTGCCCTGCTCGCGCATGGCGTGCAGCTCGGCATAGCGCTTGACGATGGCCAGGCTCAGGAAGATGAAGATCGAGAAAATCAGCAGCCAGAACGACAGCTCGATGCCCGTGGCGGCCGCCCCGGCCACCAGGCGGATGGTGTACAGACCCGCCAGGGCCAGCACGTCCACCATCACCATGCGCTTGAGGCTGAACGAATACGCCAGCGTGGCGGCGTAATACATCAGCAGCACCGCCATGAATCGCTCTGGCAAGCACAGCGACAACAGCAGGGCCGCCACCAGCAGGGCCGGTGCCATGGCCATGCCCCACAACAGGCTCAAGCGCCCGGCGGCAAAGGGCCGGTTGCATTTGCTGTGGTGTTGCCGGTCGGATTCCAGGTCGAGCATGTCATTGAGCAGGTACACCGACGAGGCACACAGGCTGAACGCGATCAAGCCCAGCAGCGCCTGGCCCAGCACCGCCATGTTGTCCATCTGGTGCGCGGCCAGCATGGGCACCAGCACCAGCCCGTTCTTGGCCCATTGGTGCACCCGCAGGGCCTTCAGCCACACCCGCACACCGCCGCGCGCGCCTTCAAACTGCGCGGCCACCGGGGCCACCTGCTGCGCCGCCGCCGCCAAAGCCGCCTGGTTGCTCACCACCACCGCCGCGCCCGATTCACGCCAAACCGCCACGTCCACACGGGCATTGCCACAGTAGTCAAAGCCCTTGGCACCAAAGCGCTGGCTCAGGGCCTGCGCCTTGCGGCTGCCTGACAGGTTCACCGCGCCATCGCTGGCCAACACGCCATCAAACAGGCCCAGGTGGTCGGCCACCGGCTGCGCCAGGCTGCGGTCAGAGGCCGTGCACAACCACAGGCTGCGCCCGGCCGCTTTCTGCTCGCGCAGCCAGGCCACGAACGGCGCGTTGTACGGCAAGGCCGCCGGATTGACCGACACCCGCTGAGCGATCTCGCGCTTCAACGCCGCCTTGCCCTTCAGCAGCCACCAGGGCAGCATCAGCAGGTACAGCGGGTTGCGCTTGATGAGCAGCAAAAAGCTCTCCAGCAACAAGTCGCTGTGGATCAGGGTGCCGTCCAGGTCAACGGCGAGCGGTCTGGAAGAAATGGTCATGGTTCAGCAAATCAAGCCTGGCGCCGCAGCGCCCACACGCACAGCCAGCCAATGCCCACTGCCAACCACAAGGTCAACAGGCGGCACACCATCGTCAGCAAGATGGCCTGCGGCATCGGGATGCCATGCGAATACAGCAGCGCGGTCATCACCGCCTCGGTGCTGCCCAGCCCACCCGGCAAAAAAGACAGCGCCCCCACGATGATGGCGATCGAATAGATGCCCATGGCGCCAGGCAGCGTCAACTGGCCAGGCACCACCACCTGGGCCACCAGGTGCAGCCCCCAGGCCTCTACACCCCAGGCCACCAGCCCCACGGCCAGGCCGGCCAGCAACAGCCCGGGTGACAAGAACTGCCGCGACTGCGCAAACATGTCCACCCCGGTCAGCAGCCCGGCGCGCCACCCTCTGGGGCGCTGCGTCTTGAGCTGCGTGGCCCAGCGCTGCCAGGGCATCACGGCAATGCTCAGCAACAAGGCCAGCACCAGGCCAATGGCCACCCACAAAAAGTGGCTGTACGACTGCAGCTCGGCAAAGGCCACGGCGGCCAGCATGATCATCACCAGCAAATCCAGCAGCCGCTCCACAAAAAACGCCCCCGTGGTGGCCGACAGCGGCACCCCCTTGGGCACGTAGTACCGGGCGCGCACCATCTCGCCCACCTTGCCAGGCGACAAGGTGAAGGCAAACCCCGACATGAAGGCCAGCGCCGTGAACCCCCAGGGCAGCCGATGCCCCGCGCGGCGCATGTACCACTGCCAGCGCATCACCCGCAAGGCATAGTTGAACAGCGACAAGCCCGCCGCCACCGCCACCGCCCACCACCCCTCTTTGAAGGGGGCCAGGCTGATCTGCGCCAGATCACGCTGAAACGCCAGCACACACCACAGGGCGAAGCCGGCAAACAGGGCGTAAAGCAAAGCGCGACGCCACAAGGGCGTAGAGGGCGGAGTAGTCCCTGTGGGCGAATACGACATGGGGGAATTATCGCTGGCGCTCACCAGGCGCTGTCTCCAACAAGCCCCGCTGCCCCAAAAAGGCCGCCATCGAGGTCAGCATGAGCACCCAGAGCAAGCCATCGAACGGCAAACGGAATCGCAGCCTCGTGAAAAAAATTGCAGCCAACAGTGCATTGACAAAATAGATCGACGCCATCAGCCATTCCACACGGGAGAGTGGATAACGACGATGAAACATCAGACGCACGACCACCACCAGCAGGACTGGATAGTAGGTCAACAACATGACAAGATCTTTGCCGCTGGGCAAATGCCCCGGCGTGGTCACGTTATCAGCCTTGTAGTTGAAATAGTTCAGAACCTTTTTTGCGTACAGCCATGCGGCGTCACCCGGATGTTGTGAGATCCACTCGACAGCGAAGCGCTGAAGCGCCCGTGCTTTTTCCAGTTCAGGCAAGTGCTCTGCCACGGCAAGGTACTTGTCAACGTTCACGTAGATACCGCTATTGGGTTCGGTGAACTCGCTGTTGCCTAGCAGCAAATTGACGCTGCCATTGGTTGACACCGGAACGAACGTGTCAAAAACCTGATAGTTGCGCCAAATCCACGGGGCCACCACGATCACCGCCGTCGCGGCCAATGCGACCGTTTGCCACCAGCGGCGTCGGACGCTGCCCCGCTGCGCGAACAAGATGAAAAAAGCAAAAAAGGGCGCTATCAACTGAAATGACGGCGCCACCAAAATCAGCCCTCCCAACAGCACACCGGCCAGACCGATGTGCTTCCAGCGCAAGTCATCCCTCGTGATGAGACACACCAAGGCCAGCAACAGCACCATGCACAAGATCTGAGGATAAAGCGTCGAGGCCGCATACATCCACACGGGATACAACAAGGCCGCGCCACCAGCGAGCCACGCCCACTTCGGAGCGTGCCGCCACACCAAGTGTCGCATCAACACAAGCGCCATGAGCAAGGCCGCCACGTTCATCATTCGAGCGGCCACCACACCATGCTCCCATGCAGTGAATGGGGCCAACAGCGCCGGATAACCCGGCGGCCGGTAGGCCGTGGGCGTTCCATCCTCCAGTACGTAGCCTTGCCCGGCAAAAAGCCGCTGCGCCTGATCAAAATAATCACGCTCGTCTGCATAAGGCATGGCACTGCCAGACTTTGCGATCAGTGCCACCGTCACCAATGCGGACAGCAAAGCCAACACACAAAACCAGGCGAGCCCCGCCCGTTCAGAGGGAAAACACTTCATTGAGTCACACGGCTCCAGCGCAAAACGCGAAGCATATCGGACGCAGTTGAACGAGGCGACGAGACAAGCCCTCAGGCAGACACTGCCTCCCCCTCATCAGAGGGGGCGTTTCAAACACCGCCGCCCGGTACATTACGCACAGGGAAAACCTCTATCTCGAGGACCACCTCAGCTTACCCTTCAAGGAGCAATTTCATGAACCTCACCAAACTGGCCGCTGCGGCCGTCCTGGTGGCCTCTGCCGGTGCTGCGTTTGCCGCACCTCAGGCGGTCAATCCGGGCGGCTCGCTGGGCACCAACCCCGATGGTGTGTCGTTTGTTGGCCTGGCCAACGGCGTCAGCACCTTCTACTTCGATCTGGTTGAAGTGGCCACCCCCGGCTTCACCACCTCGTTCGACCTCAGCGCCGACTTCTGGTCGGTGTTCGCTCCGGCCACCATCAACGGCATCACCGTGACCGGCGGCTCGTTCAGCGACACGGTCGTGCCTGCGTCGGGCAGCGCCCTGTTCACCGGCCTGAGCGCTGGCAGCTACAGCATCTCGTTTGACAGCACCGGCTCGTTCGGCAGCTTCGTCACCGGCACCGTGACGGCCACCGCCATCACCACCCCCGTGCCTGAAGCCGGCTCGATGGCCCTGGCCCTGGCGGGTCTGGGCGTGGTCGGTCTGGTGGCCTCGCGCCGCCGCAAGGTCTGATCCAGCGCCACATGGTGCAGGTGCCCTGGTGGCACCTCAGCAAAAACCGGCCTCAGGGCCGGTTTTTTTTGCTCAAAACACCGCCTGCGCCAACAACGGCGCCTGCTCATCCTTGGGCGCCAGCTTGATGCTCAGGCCGCCCACAGGCCAGTCAATGCCGATGGCCGGGTCGTTCCAGGCGATGCTGCCTTCGCAGTCTTTGGCATAGACATCGGTGGTCTTGTACAAAAAGTGGGTGTCGTCTTCCAGGGCCACAAAGCCGTGGGCAAAGCCTTCGGGCAGCCACATCATGCGGTGGTTGGTGGCCGACAGCTCGACGCCCACCCACTGCCCAAACGTGGGCGATGCGGCGCGAATGTCCACCGCCACGTCAAAGGCCCGGCCCTTCACCACCCGCACCAGCTTGCCTTGCGCGTGCGGGGCCCGCTGGTAATGCAGGCCGCGCAGCACGCCGGCCTGGCTGCATGAGTGGTTGTCTTGCACAAAGGGGCGCGGCACGGGCAGGCCCAGCTCACGCAGGCCCGCTTCAAACTTGGGCTGGTTGTGGCTTTCCATGAACCAGCCACGGTCGTCGCCAAACCGGGCGGGCTCGATGATCACCACATCGGGGATGGCGGTTGGAATGAACTTCATGGTCGCTGCTTTATGCCTGGATCAATACACGGTTTCTTTCAGGATGCGCTGCAGGTATTGGCCATAGCCGTTCTTCAGCATGGGCTGGGCCAGCGCCTCCAGTTGCTCGGCGCAGATCCAGCCCGCGCGGTAGGCAATCTCTTCGGGGCATGACACCTTCAAGCCCTGGCGTTTTTCCAGTGTGGCGATGAACTGCCCGGCCTCCATCAGGCTGTCGTGGGTGCCCGTGTCCAGCCAGGCGTAGCCCCGGCCCATGATCTCAACGCTCAGTTGCCCCTGGCGCAGGTAGGTGGCGTTCACGTCGGTGATCTCCAGCTCGCCACGCGCGCTGGGCTGGATGCTGGCGGCGATGTCGCACACCTGCTCATCGTAAAAATACAGGCCCGTGACCGCGTAATTGCTCTTGGGCACTTTGGGCTTTTCTTCAATGCTCAGCGCGCGCTGCTGCGCATCGAACTCCACCACGCCATAGCGCTCGGGGTCGTGCACGTGGTAGGCAAACACGCTGGCGCCTGTGGCCTGCGCATGCGCCCGGCCCAGCAGGCCCGCAAAGTCATGCCCGTAAAAGATGTTGTCGCCCAGCACCAGGGCGCTGGGGGCGCCATTGATGAACTCTTTGCCCAGAATGAAGGCCTGCGCCAGGCCATCGGGGCTGGGCTGCACACAGTACTGCAGGTTGATGCCCCACTGGCTGCCATCGCCCAACAGCGCCTGAAAGCGCGGCGTGTCTTGCGGCGTGCTGATCAGCAAGATGTCGCGCATGCCCGCCAGCATCAGCGTGCTGAGTGGGTAATACACCATGGGCTTGTCGTACACCGGCAGCAACTGCTTGCTGATGGCCAGGGTGGCGGGGTGCAGGCGCGTGCCCGAGCCCCCGGCCAGGATGATGCCTTTTCGGTTGTTCATGACTTGACTCACTTCCCTGATTACTGGCCAGACATCTCGGTCAACATGCGGTCAACGCCCTGCTGCCAATGCGGCAGCGTCAGCCCGAAGGCCGCCTGCAACTTGGCCGTGTTCAGGCGCGAATTCAATGGGCGGGCCGCCGGCGTGGGGTAGGCCGTGGTGGGAATGGCCTCGATCGCGCCGGGCGCCACCTTCACGGGCAGGCCCTGGGCCCGCGCCCACTCGATCACATGGGTGGCGTAGGCATGCCAGCTGGTTTCGCCGCCGGCCACCAGGTGGTACAGGCCCAGCAAGCCATCATGGCCCTGCACCGCGCGCACCGCGTGGGCCGTCACATCGGCCAGCAGGTCAGCCCCCGTGGGGGCGCCCACCTGGTCGCTGATCACCTTCAGCGCATCGCGCTCGGCCGCCAGCCGCAGCATGGTGCGCGCAAAGTTGCCCCCGCGCGCCGCATACACCCAGCTGGTGCGAAAGATCAGATGCCGGCAGCCGCTGGCCTGGATGGCCTGCTCGCCCTCCAGCTTGGTGCTGCCGTACACGCTCAAGGGGCCGGTGGGGGCCTGCTCGTCGCGCGGGGCGGTGCCGCTGCCATCAAACACATAGTCGGTGCTGTAGTGCACCAGCAAAGCGCCCTGCTCGGCCGCCACCTCGGCCAGCCGGGCCGGCGTGGTGGCGTTGATCAGGCGGGCCAGCTCGGGCTCGCTTTCGGCCTTGTCCACAGCCGTGTGGGCGGCCGCATTCACGATCACATCAGGGCGCAGGCTGCGCGCCAGCGCGGCCACCTGCTCAGGCTGCGTGAAGTTGGCCGTGTCGGCATCGTGTGCGTGCACCCGGCCCAGCGGCGCCAGCGCGCGCTGAAGCTCCCAGCCCACCTGGCCACCGCAGCCCAGCAGCAAAATGTTGGAGCCACCGCTCATCAGCTGCGCCCCGCGTAATTGGTGCTGATCCAATCCCGGTAGGCGCCCGAGCGCACGGTATCGATCCACTCGCTGTTGTCCAGAAACCATTGCACCGTTTTGCGGATGCCGGTGGCAAAGGTTTCGGCCGGGGCCCAGCCAATCTCGCGCTGGATCTTGGTGGGGTCGATGGCGTAGCGGCGGTCGTGGCCGGGGCGGTCGGTCACGTAGGTGATCAATGAGGCGTAGGGGCTGCCATCGGCGCGGGGGCGCAGCTCATCCAGGATGCCGCACACCGTGTTGACCACATCGATGTTGCGGATCTCGTTGATGCCGCCCACGTTGTAGGTCTCGCCCGGGGTGCCTTTTTCAAGCACCTGGCAGATGGCCTCGCAGTGGTCGCGCACGTACAGCCAGTCGCGGATGTTCAGGCCATCGCCATACACCGGCAGGGGCTTGCCCTCCAGCGCGTTCAAGATCATCAGCGGGATGAGCTTTTCAGGGAAGTGATAGGGCCCGTAGTTGTTGCTGCAGTTGGTGGTGAGCGTGGGCAGGCCGTAGGTGTGGTGATAGGCGCGCACCAGGTGGTCGCTGCCCGCCTTGCTGGCCGAATACGGGCTGTTGGGCGCGTAGGGCGTGGTTTCGCTGAAGGCGGGGTCGGTATCGGCCAGCGAGCCATACACCTCGTCGGTGCTGACGTGCAAGAAGCGGAAGGCGGCCTGGTCGGCCTCAGGCATGGCGCCCCAGTAGGCGCGCACTTCTTCCAGCAGGCTGAAGGTGCCCACCATGTTGGTGTGGATGAACTCGCCGGGGCCGTGGATGGAGCGGTCTACATGGCTTTCGGCCGCGAAGTGCAGGATGGCGCGGGGCCGGTACTGGGCCAGCGCGGCGCGCACGGCCTCGCGGTCGGCGATGTCGGCCTGCACCAGCGTGGCCTGGCCCGAGGCCAGGGGCCCGGCGATGGTGTGCGGGTTGCCCGCGTAGGTGAGCTTGTCAAAGACCACCAGCTTTTCAGCCTGGGCGCCATGGCGGGCCAGCCAGTGGTGCACGAAGTTGCCGCCGATGAAGCCGGCGCCGCCTGTGATGAAAAGCATCTTGGAGTTGATCTTCAAACCTTGAGTTGCTGAATTATGCAAGGCATGCCTGCCACGAAGTCTTAAGGAGAAATTACCAGCGCCCTTCGTTTGCGGGACGCTTGGGGTGGGGGTTGACAACACATGGCCCCGTTGTTGCATGATGGTCATGATGCCGGGCCACAATGGCCTGGCTTTTATTTTCAGAACGAACTCAACCAACAACAGAAGTAAAAATGGCCAAGGCAATGATCCTCGCCGCGGGTCAGGGAACCCGCGTTCGCCCCCTCACCAAGCAAACCCCCAAGCCCATGGTGCCCATCCTGGGCAAGCCGGTGATGGAATACATCATCGAGCACCTGGCGCGCTATGGCGTGCGCGAGATCATGGTCAACGTGGCCTTCAACCACTGGAAGATCGAGAACTACTTTGGCGATGGCCACCGCTGGGGCGTTGAGATTGGCTATGCCTTCGAAGGCACACGCCAGCATGGCGAGATCGTGCCCAAGCCGCTGGGCTCGGCCGGTGGCATGCGCCGCATCCAGGATCACTCGGGCTTCTTCGATGAAACCACCATCGTGCTGTGTGGCGATGCCATCATCGACATCGACTTCAAATCGGCCCTGTACGAACACAAGACCAAGGGCGCCATGGCCAGCGTGATCACGCTGGAGGTGCCCGATGACCAGGTCAAGAACTACGGCATCGTGGTGGCCGACAAAGAAGGCCGGGTCACGTCGTTTCAAGAAAAGCCCAGCCCCGAAGAGGCCAAGTCCAACCTGGCATCCACCGGCATCTACATCTTCGAGCCGCAGGTGCTGGACCTGATCCCGCCGGGCAAAGAGTTCGACATCGGCAGCGAGCTGTTTCCGCTGCTGGTTGAAAAGGGCATGCCCTTTTATGCGCAAAGCCGCCACTTCAACTGGATCGACATTGGCCGCGTGTCTGACTACTGGGCGGTGTGCCAGCGCGTGCTGGCCGGTGAAGTGGCCCAGATGGACATGCCCGGCACCCAGGTGCGCCCCGGCGTGTGGGTGGGCCTGAACACCCGCGTTGACTGGGACACCGTGAACGTGACCGGGCCGGTGTACATCGGCTCCAGCTGCGACATTGAGCCCGGCGTGACCATTGAAGGCCCCTGCTGGATTGGCCATGGCAGCCTGTTGCGCAAGAACTGCACGGTCAAGCGCAGCGTGTTGTTCGAGTACACGCGCGTGTCAGAAAACACCGAAATGGCCGACGTGGTGGCTTCGCCCCAGTACTGCGTGGACCGTAATGGCAACACCACCTACCAGGGCGACGAAACCAGCACCCTGCGTTGGGGTGATGCCCGGGCCTGATGCGTAACCAATTGATACCCTTATCAGGGTTGCGCACAACTACCGGTGATTCAGGCTGGTTCTGATGCATCATTCAGTCACCCCACGTACCTGATGTCCACCCACCAAGTCCAGGCCAAATGAATTACTCTGACGGGCAGCCCAGTTTTTGGTTGCGTTTTGCTCATTGCGCGCTGGCAATCAGCGCTGCATCGCTTACTGCGTGCGGCGGTGGCGGCTCTTCAAACGAGTCATCTACTCGTGCGGATGCGAGTGGCATCACAAGCCAAGATGATCTTCTGACGCAAGCGCAAGTTACCGATATCACTTCGGTTGTGAACACGTCCGGCCTGGGCGGCTTGACCAGTGCGCAATCGCAGGCGCCTGCCATCAGTACCGAATCGGCGTTTGCTCTGTTGCAGAATGAAGATGTGCTGGTTAGCTTGCGCGCTGGTGACACATCAGCCACTACAGTAGGCCGCCTGCAATGCATGGGTCAAAACACCCCCATTGCCGCAATCCAAAATGGCTTGTATGGCAGTGGTGCGGACGGCATAACTGAACTGAAGCATGGCGTCGTCAGTGACACATCAGCAGCGAATGGCGCCAACAAAACAATGCTCTTCCGGTTGTGGAAAAGTGACCCGGTAACGTCAGGCATCAACACGCAGCGTTGTGAACGTTACTTCGCCAGTGATTCGCAAATCATTCCTCAACTCACTGACATATGGTTTGGCGTTCGCCTGAAAACCAGTGAATGGGATGCAACCTCGCACCGGATTGTGTGGCAATGGCATGAAGATAATGCCGGCGAAGCCCTGCTGCCCCACCTGGCTGCAATCGTTAACGGCACAAACCTGAAGATCGTTGCTCAATTCAATGATTCAGGTGCACCGACACGAGACAACACCAGTGCTGTGGTCTTGCTGAGCACCGACCAGTGGGAGCCTCATCAATGGCAAGACTTTGTGGTGAAAGCCAACGTAGACCCGTCAGGCAGTACCGGGTTTGTCCAAATATGGCTCAACGGCACAAAGGTTGTTGACTACAGCGGTCCTTTTGGATATCGGTACACCAACCCGAGAGACTACGCCAAGATTGGCCTCTACCACTGGAACACCACCACAAACTACTGGCACCCTGGGGCACCCGAGACGATCGAGGCCAGTTACTCCAGCATGATGCTGCTAAAGGACTCGGCCAATTACAACGCCAGCATGGTGCGTGCCCTGCTTTATTGAAGTCTCAAGCAAAAAAACAAGGGGCCGATGTATTCGGCCCCTTGTTTTTCAGACGTCAGCAGCTGAGAACTTCACTTGGCCCAAAGCGTCTCGTAAGCCTGCAACAGCTTGGGTACTTCATACTGCCACTCCAGCTCATTGACCACCCGGTTGCGGCCAAACTCACCCATGCGCAGGCGCCTCTCAGGGTCGTCCAGCAACTCGGCGATCTTCAATGCCATGTCGTGGGCGTCGTTGCGTTTGGCGTACAGCGATGCCTCTTGTGCAGAGAATCGGCCTTCTGTCAGGTCGAACTGCACCATGGGTTTGCCCAAGGCCATGTACTCCATGATCTTGTTCATGGTGGACTTGTCGTTCATCTCGTTGGCCTCGTCCGGGTTCACGCACACGTCGGCCGTGTTCAGCATGTCCAGCAGGTCTTGATCGGGTACACGCCCGGTGAACGTCACGTAATCGTCCACGCCCAGTTCTTTGGCATAGTCCTTCATCTCTTGCAAGGCGGTGCCGCCGCCCACCAGGCCGAAGTGGATGTTCTTGCGGCCCATGTCATGCACCAGGATGCGCGCCGCCTTCAGAAGGTAATCAATCCCTTCCTGCTTGCCCATCACACCCACATAACCCACCAGAAAATCCTTGCCTTTCTTCAGCGCAGGCACAGGTGGGCACAGCCGCAGGCGCTCCAGTTGTGGGCCGCTGCGCACCACAAACACCTTCTTCGGGTCCATGCCGCCGCGCTCCAGCGCAATGCGCCGGTACGATTCGTTGGTGGCGATCGATACATCGGCCGTCTTGAACGTCAGGCGCTCGAACAGGCAGATCAGCTTGTAGAAGAAATCACGTCGGCCAAACTTGGCCTCGTACAGTTCCGGGTTGATGTCGTGGTGGTCAAACAAGAACTTCTTGCCCAGCAAGAACTTGAAAAAACCCCCGACCAAGAAGATGTTGTCAGGCGGGTTGCACGCGTGGATCACGTCAAACCCGCGTGCAAACAGCACTTTCCACGCCAGCGTGAACTCCCAGAACAGCGCGGTGGAATACTCGATCAGGTACCCCAAAGCACCATCTGCCTCCAATGGCAACGGGTGCCGATGGATGTGAATGCCATCGATTTCTTCGTACCTTGACTCGTAGCCCTTGCCCGTGGGGCAAATGATGCTCACCAGGTAGCCTGCGGCCGTCAAGGCCTTGGCTTCCTGCCACACGCGTCGGTCGAAAGGAGAAGGCAGGTTCTCGACGATGATCAGAACCTTGCGTTGCCGCTTACCAGCAAATGCCATCGTAGCTGTCCCCGTTGCCTTCCAGCGCGCTCACGCGCACCAGATCGACGATCTGTTGTTCTGGTTTGAGCTGGCTGGCAATGCTGCCGAACTCTTTGGCACCGTTGCCAATCACGATCACGTCGGCGTGCTCCAGCACCTCTTCCACCGTGCTCACCATGATCTTGGAGATATGGGGGATGTGGTTGAGGATGTAGTCCCGGTTGGCGCCCGTCAGGGCGGCGATGTTCACGTTCTTGTCGTACAGCTTCAGGTCAAAGCCCTTGCCCAACAGGCGCTCGATCACCTCCACCACAGGGCTTTCGCGCAGGTCGTCGGTACCGGCCTTGAAGCTGAAGCCCAGCACGCCCACCTTGCGCTTGCCCTTGTTCACGATCATGTCGTAACCCTTGGCAATCTGCAGCTCGTTGCTGGGCAGGATGGAGCTCAGGATGGGGAGGTTCAGGTCCAGCGCGCGGCCTTTGTAGGTCAGGGCGCGTACGTCCTTGGGCAGGCACGAGCCGCCAAAGGCAAAACCAGGCTTCAGGTAGTAGGGCGACAGGTTCAGCTTGGTGTCCTTGCAGAAAATCTCCATCACCTTGTGGCTGTCGATGTCCAACTGCTTGCAGATGTTGCCGATTTCGTTGGCAAAACCCACTTTCAGGGCGTGCCACACGTTGTCCACGTACTTCACCATCTCGGCCACTTCCACCGTGGTGCGAATCATGGGCGCATCCAGCCCCTCGTACAGCGAGGCCAGCACATCGCCGCTCTTGCCGTCGGTTTCGCCAATCACGGTCTTGGGCGGGTTGCGGTAATCCCACACGGCAGTGCCTTCGCGCAAGAACTCGGGGTTGTTGCACACGCCAAAGTCTTTGCCAGCCACCTTGCCTGAGAACTCTTCCAGCGTCGGAATCACCACATCACGCATGGTGCCGGGCAGCATGGTGCTGCGTGCCACCACCACATGGAAGGCCGCCTTGTCTTTCAAGGTGGCGCCGATCTCTTCGCACACCTTGCGCACATAGCGCAGGTCCAGCGAGCCGTTGAGCTGGCTGGGCGTGCCCACGCAAATCAGCGAGATGTCGGTCTCCATCACGGCCTTGCGGGCGTCTTCCGTGGCGCTCAACTGACCGGTAGCCGCCGCAGCTGCCACGATTTCGCCAATGTCTTTCTCAACGATGGGCGGTACACCCTTGTTGATGAGGTCAACCTTGGTCTTGCTGGGGTCCACCCCGATCACGGTGTGTCCATCGGCTGCCATGCAGCCTGCGGCCACCACACCCACATAACCCAGTCCAAAAACACTGATTTTCATGATGTTCACCTTACTCCTGAGCAATCGTAGAAGGCGTGCAAGCAATTTCCGTTCGAATGCTGGCCCCGCCGACAAACCGACCACGCCAGATGAACTGGTGGGACGGCGTTTTTTCGTCAAACCGATGAGAGATCCAGCCACCGATCGGGTTGTCCTCGCCTTTTCTGCCGCTCAACGTCAATGGTGCGCTGCTGGACACCACCCGCAGGTGCACAGTCTGCCCATCCCGACATATCGTCAAGCAGTCATCGCCAACTTCTACCGTACAGTCCTCGTGCAGGTTCCAGCACACTTCGATGATGTGCTCGCCCTTGAAGCTCAACTGGTCATTCACCTTAAAGCACGACGAGACCGCATCGAAGTCGATGTCGCGCTGGTGCGTCACGGCATCGCTCAAGCGGCGGTAGCCGTTGTGCGTGCCAGAGAAGTGCTGGATGGGCCCTGAGGGCTCAAACTTCAGGCAGCGCGCCTCTGCCTTGTCCAGCCACATGAAGTTACCACCGATCACCGACTGGTCTTGCTCGTCCACACGCACGGTGTTGTGGGCGTGGGTGGCCCGAAAGTAGTCTCTCCAGGCCTTTTGGGTGTGGTAAGCGTAGGTCCCCACGTCCGACAGGATTTCTTTGCCCCCCACCGACAGCACCATCGCCAGCGCATCAGCATGGCCATGTGCCGCGATGCTCAGGTAACCCAGCGGAGCGCAATCGACAACGGCCTTGACCTCAGAGGGCGTGTCAAACCCTGCGCCCATGATGTAGTAGCCCCCTTCGGGGAATTGCGGCACTGGCGCCTCGACCCGGGCGGGCAGCAGCTCAAATGCTTGTGCAGCCTCGGCGCCCAGCAACCACAGGTTTTTGTCGCCAAACTGCTCGGCCTTGAACTTGAAGTCAGCGCGCGAAAACAATGCTGCGCCAGATGCCAGCAGTGCCTGGTAAAGATCGAAGTCGGGGCGGGGATCCCAACGCACCATCAACGCGTCGTCGGCATCACCAATCATCGGGATCTCCCCGCCCTGGTTCATCAGCGCATGTACAAAATCGGTCATGCGCTGCAGACGTTCCCAATAGGCCGCCGAGAAATCCTGCCCGTTGGCGCGCAACAAGGTGCCGCACAACAGCATCATGTCCATCACCTCATGGTGATAGTAGACAGCCTGCTCTTTGTTGACGCCATCGTGCGTGTTTTGTTTGAGCGCCTCGGCCTCGAAGCCACGCTGCGCCAAGGCGGCCCAGCCACGCATCTCGGGCCACATGGGCCAGGTCATGGCGCCAAACAACAGGCCCATGTATTCGCCCAGCAAGTGGTTGTTGGCCGATGAGTGCTTTGAAAAATGCCCGCTGATGAAGTGGCAGTGCTGAAACACAGAAGTGAGCCAGCGTTGCTTGAAGCGTGCGCCATCACTCCCTGCAAACAAGGGGGACTCATCGCCGCCCAAGAGGTGCCAGGCGGCGGCCCAGTTCACCAGACGCACCGAATGCTCCAGCGAGCTCACCCAGTGCACCCCCACCATGTAGGGGCACTGGTCCATCCATGACTCCAGCAACGTGCGCACACCGCTCAGGTAGCGAGCGTCGCGGCTCAGGTGCCAAGCTTGCGCCAGTGTCACCAGTTCCAGGTGCCGGCTGGGCTCCCAGAGGTATTTGATGTCGCCCACGATGCGTTCATCGCGGTAGTTCAGCGTTTTGCCGAACACCATCGGGGCTACGGTACCGGTGCGCGGGTCTTGGTTCCACTGCGGGGGAAACCCCAGCGGCGCGCCACGCATGGCAAACACATTGAACCGGCCCGCCAGCACCTCATCGGCCGCTTGCAGGTAGGGTATTGCATCCAGCAGGGCTGGTGGTGGGGGCGTCAGCCAGCGCCCGCTGCGGCCCGAGGGCACTGCGGGTTGCCGCGCCAGGCCCACGCCCAGGTTCTGCAACTTGCCATGCACCAACTGTTCAACCCGGTACAACACCTCTGCCGGGTCCATGGTGCGAAGCCGGTTCAGCTTCCAGAGCAGGCCACTCATGGGCGCCCCTTCAGCACAGCGGCATACACCTCGGCAAGTTGAGGCTCAACCGCGAGGTGAGAAAACAACTGCCGTACCTTGGCGCGGGCGGCCTGCCCTTGCTGGCGGGCCATCTGAGGTTGAGTGAGCAGCCCATGCAGGGCTTGGGCCAGGGCGGGCACGTCGCCCGGTGTGACCAAGGCGCCCTCCTGCCCAGGGGTCACCGCATCAGGGATGCCGCCAATCGGCGTGGACACGATGGGCAACCCGGCCTCCATCGCCTCCAGCACGCCCATGGGCAGGCCTTCGTTGTAAGACGGCAGGCAGTACAGGGTGGCGTCGTCCAGCAGGCGTTGCTTGTCGACGCCGCGCACCCAACCTAAAAACCGCACCTGATCGGCCACGCCCTGGCGCTGGGCATGCGCCCGCACCTCTTCCACTTCGCCATCGCCCCCCATCAGCAACTCAGGCGTGATGCCCTGCCCCTTCAACACGGCCAGCGCGTCAACCAGGTCATAAGCGCCCTTGCGCTTGCCAAGCCGCCCCAAAAACAAAATGCGCTGCGCCGCGTAGCTGGCGTCGGGTTTGGCCGTCTCGTGTCGATACAGCACCGGGTTGAACACCACGCGCACATCCCGGCTGGGGCAATGCTCACGCACCCACGCCTGCCAGGAGGGCGACAGCACAATCACGCAGGCGCTGCGCTTGAACACCAGGCGCACAAACCAGCGCTGCCAGGCGCTGCACTCTTGCTCGTAAAAAATCTTGAACTCAGAGCCGTGCAGGTGCAGCACCACTGGCCGCCCGAACGTAAACGCAGGCAGCAGGAATAAAGATTTACGCCAAAAACTGGCTCGGGATGACATGTGCGCATGCACGATCTGCCAGCGAAAGCCCAACAACCCCAGCATGAAACACAACCATGCGCGCACCAAAATCAACAGCTTATTGGTGGCTGAGCCGTCGCAATGCGTTGGGATGTACTCCACGCCACACCGCTCAAAAATGCCCGCCGCACGGTACACGCCGACCACCGATGAGATGCCACCCATCGTGTCGAAATGCGTGCCGATCATTGCAACCTTGCTCATGCCTTGCTGCGGCTGCCAAAGTAGGCAACGTACCACTCCACAAAGCGGCGCACGCCTTCATCGATCGATGTGCCGGGATGAACGCCCGTCCAGGCCTCCAACCGGGCGGTGTCGGCAAACGTGGCCACCACGTCGCCTGGCTGAATGGGCTGGAAATCTTTGATGGCCTCTTGCCCCAGGGCCTTTTCAAGTGCGGCGATGAAATCCATCAATTCAACAGGCTCGCTGTGCCCAATGTTGAACACGCGGTAAGGCGCCCACGACGATGATGGGTTGGGCACCTCGCGATTGAACTCGGCATCTGGCCCGGGAATGCGGTCCAGCGTGCCCACCACACCGGCCACGATGTCGTCGATGTAGGTGAAGTCACGGCGCATCTTGCCGTGGTTGAACACCTTGATGGCCTCTTGCGCACGAATGGCACGGGTGAACAGCATGGGGGCCATGTCAGGACGCCCCCACGGGCCATACACCGTGAAGAAACGCAAGCCCGTGGTCGGCAAGCCGTACAGGTGGCTGTAGGTGTGGGCCATCAGCTCATTGGCCTTTTTGGTGGCCGCATACAGGCTGACGGGGTGATCCACCGGATCAGTTTCGGCAAACGGCATCTTGACGTTGCCGCCATACACGCTGGAGCTGCTGGCGTACACCAAGTGCTTGACGCCCGTGTGGCGACAGCCCTCCAGCACGTTCACAAAGCCAGACAGGTTGGACTGCGAATACGCACGGGGGTTTTGAAGCGAGTAGCGCACCCCGGCCTGGGCCGCCAAATGCACCACAGCGTCAAAGCCTTGCGCCTGGAACAACGCGTCCATGCCGGCATCGTCGGCCAGATCAAGCTTCTGGAACGCAAACCGAGCATTCGGCCAACTTGACTCAATCTGCGACTGGATGTGCGCCAAGCGATCAAGCTTGAGTTGCGGATCGTAGTAGTCGTTGATGTTGTCGATGCCGACCACTTCATCACCACGGGCCAGCAAGGCCAACGCCGTGTGCATGCCGATGAACCCGGCGACTCCCGTGACAAGTACTTTCATGTTGTGGACGTCCTAAAACCTGCTTCTAGCGGCCATGCAGCAAGCAAAAGCCAGACCACAAAAGTCTGCCACCCTTTCGCATCACCAACCACCGCCCGGCTGAGTGTATTGAGACAATGTGTCAATCTACACACGCCCATACAGGGGATCCACTTTCAGGGAACTGACACACTGGTTTGTGTATCCTGATTACGGCGAGCAATCCCTGATGCTCAAACGCCCCCTCACTACCCATCGACGTTCATGCCATGACCTCCATCGTCAAGCTCAAAACCCTGGCCGTGCTGCTGGTGCTGGCGGCGTCTTACGTGGCTGCCGACCAACTCAAGCCCGCCCACCGGATGGAAGAGTCCATCGTCGAGATTGGCAACAACATCCCTGAGCAGTTCGGCGATTGGCGTGCCGACCACTCCAATGAGGTGATCGAGCCTTCGCCTGACGTGCAGGAAACGGTCGACAAGATCTACGATCAGATCGTCAACCGCACGTACGTCAACAGCAAGGGTGACCGGGTCATGCTGAGCATTGCATACGGTGGCGACCAGACCGACGCCCTCAAGGCCCACAGGCAAGAGGTCTGCTACACAGCGCAGGGCTTTAAGGTGTCCAAAGTCCACAACGACCGGTTGCATGTGGGCGCGGCCGCACTGCCGGTCACACGCATGTTTGCAGAACAGGGCTCACGCAAAGAGCCCGTGACCTACTGGTTCACCATGGCAGACCGGGCCGTACTTGGCCGGTTTGAGCGCTTGTTCGTGCAAATTGGCTACGGCCTGAAGGGTGTGATTCCTGATGGCGCGTTGGTACGCGTATCCAGCTTCGGCTCAGACCCCAAGGCGGCCTATGTATTGCACGACGCGTTTGTGCGTGAGTTGGTGGGTCACATCAACAGCCCACGCGTGATCGCGGTCCTGGGTACCAATCCGGGGGCTTGATGAACGTTTGGCAAGAAAACGTACCCGCCAGCCGCCTGGCGGGTTTAGGCGCATGGATCAAAAAAGCACTGCCCATTGTGGCGGTGTTGTTTTTTGCGAGCCTGATGGGCGCAGCAACAGGCCTGGGGTTGGGTATCTTGATTGCGCTGCTGGTGGTGATGGTGGCCGTAGGCGCGCTCATGCTCTGGGATTACCGAGTTGGCGTGGTGGCGTTGATTTTGATCATGCCGGTGTCCAACACCTATCTATTTCCCAGGCAACTGTTTGGCATCACGGGATTCAGCCCTGAAAACCTGATTTTGCTAGGCACAGCGGGCGTTTATTTTCTCAAACATCTTTTCAGTCAGGACGGGCCACTGAAGGTTTCGAGTAAATTTTTCTGGTTTTATGTGTTACCGCTACTGGCTGCGGGCTTTATAGGATCCACACACGTCAACAACATATTCCCAGGATACCTGATTGACAACCAAATAAAATACTCAACCCCCGCACCATACCTCCGGGATGTTGTTATTAAGCCGCTCTTCTTCATGCTCTACGCGTATTTGGTCGCTGCAGCCGCAAAAGAAAGCCGCCGCCCTAATTTGCTGCTAATACCATTTGTTTTATCTATTCTTGTGATGGTTTTGGTTGTCTTTTACGGGGCCCTTTCTTCTGGCCTGGGACTTGCGGGCCTAGCGGACTCGACAAATCGTCAAGCCTTGAACGTTGTCGGAATGCATGCTAATGAGTTGGGACCCATGCTTGTTACAGGCATTGTCTTCGTTTTGTTTATTCAGGCGGGCTTAAGGAGCGTAGCGGTAAAGGCTGCTTGTTGGGCCGTGATGGGGGTTGCTGCTGTCGCTGTGATGCTAACATTTTCGCGGGCAGCGTTTCTTGGATTGATGATAGCTGCCGGATTCTATTTTTTTGGCGCAAAAAATGGCGTCAGACTGCTGGCAGGAGTTCTGGTTATATCCGTCATTGCCATGCTACTACCGCAAGAGGTGATCGATCGGATTTCTGAAGGCATTAAGCCCGGCGCGACTGACGTGCAGTCAATGGGCAAAACCGACAAGCTTACGGCTGGTCGTGTAGCTGGCATTTGGATTCCAGTTTTATACGACATAGCACAGAGCCCGATTGTCGGGAGAGGCATGATGTCCATGCTGTGGTCCAATGCTAGCTGGACAGGCCTTACACCGCATTTGATTACCCACCCGCACAACGCCTATCTTCGCCTCTTAATGGATATGGGATTAATGGGAACCCTTGCTGTATTGACTGGCGTTTTCCTGCTGTGGCAAAAATTCAGGAGCTTGAGTACGCAGGATTTTGCTCCTACGTGGTTGCGCGCCGGGGCTAGAGGCGGCGCCATGGTGTTGTTTGTCTTTGCTATCTTTGGCATTACTGGATCGTCATGGATGCCCGTTCCGATGCAGATATTGGCATGGGGAGCCCTGGGTTTGATTTTGGGCGCGGCGCAAGCTTCTGTGCGCGACTCTCGCCTGTAATCTGGTGTTGTTTTGTGAAGATATTGATCGTCAATAGTGGATTGCGCCACGGCGGCGCTGAAACGCAGATCATTTACCTGTGTCATGCCTTTGTCCGAATGGGGCACCAAGTAGCGCTGTACTTGCTCACCCCTGAGACTGACCGGGTTTCTGACTTGCCGCCAGAAGTTCATGTAGAGCAAGGCCACAAGTCCAGCCCCTTTGACATTAGAGAGGTCATGCGCCTTCGTCGGTTTATACAGAAGTGGCGGCCGGACGTAGTCAAAGGGTTTTTATTTGACGCCAACTTTTATACCCGTCTTGCAGGGGTTGGCACAGGCATCCCCATAATCAATGGCGAGCGGAACGATGGTTATGAATTGAACCGAAACCAAGCGCTTGCCCATTACCCCACCCGGGTGCTGGCCAACGCCGTGGTGGCCAACACCCATGCGGGACGTGCGTTCGCACAACGACTTTTTGGGATTCACGAGTCGAGAACTCATGTGGTGTGGAACGGTATTGACGTAGCCAAGGTGCAGAATTTTTCACCAAATGCGGATGAGAAGCAGACATTGAGGCGGGATCTGTTTGGTGAAGGTGATTTCAAGGTAGTGGTGGTGGTGGGCACCATCCGCCGCAGCAAGGACCACATGCTGGCCTTGAAGGTGTGCGCAGCTTTGCAACGCTCAGATGTCAGCTGGCGTTTCATGTTCGTGGGTGATGCCCCGACAGGTTTCGGGCACTACCGCAGCAAGGCGGCCAGCGAAGAGGCGCAGTACAAACAGGAAGTATTTGATTTCGTTAAAAGCCAGGGCTTGACTGCGTCAGTTGTGTTCACAGGCAAAAGGGATGATGCAATCAAGCTGATTGCTGCGGCCGATGTGCTTTTGTCCACGTCGGTACATGAAGGCTTTCCCAATGTAGTACTTGAGGCAATGGCGGCAGGTACGCCAGTGGTGTCTACCGCCTACTCGGATATCACGCACATCCTGCCTTTTAAATGGCAGGTTTCCCCGGAGCGGGATGCTCAGTCTTTGGCTCAGCGTGTGCAAAATGCTTGGGCCAACCACGATGCCATTTCTGCGGAGCAGCGTGCTTTTGTGGAGCGCGAGGCCACCGTAGATATTTCTGCGCAGCGCATGCTCGCAGTTTTTCAGCAATATGCGGCAAAAAAGGTCCCACCAAAATGAAGCGGCGCATCAGAATCTGTTTCGTGGCGCCCAACCTTTATCCTGTTTTGTCTGGCAACGAAGGAGTCGCTGGGCGCATGGGTGGCGCCGAGGTACAGCAAACGTTCATAGCGAGAGCGCTGGTTGAGCGAGGTTACGACGTGCACGTGGCCAGCTTGGACTTTGGTCAGCGCGACGGGCAGAAAATTGACGGGATCACCCACCATATTCTTTTCAACGAGCAATCTGGACTGCGCGGTCTCAGATTTTTTCACCCGCGAATGACCGGCATTCTTGGTGCACTTGCCCGGGCGGATGCAGACGTTTACTACCAACGCAATGCCGCCATGATCACTGGGCTGGTTGCTTTCCACGCCCGCAGGTTTCGATGTGGAATGATCTACGCCGGCGCTGCAGATACTGACTTCACACCAGGTAAAGAGCGTCTTTACAGTCGTCGTGATCGGGTCATGTTTCAGTGGGGCCTGCAGAGAGCGAATGCCTGGGTTGTGCAGAATCAACACCAGGTTGAAACCGCTCAGAGGCATTACCAACGACAACCCTCTTTGATTCCCAGCTTTTACGTTCCGCCGAACCCTTTATCTGCGCTAACTGGGCCTGAGGTGTTGTGGTGCTCCATGATGCGTCAGATCAAGCGACCTGAGTTGTTCATTGAAGTTGCCAGGCGATTGCCGCACCTCACCTTCAGAATGGTGGGCGGCGCCTTGCCAAGCGAAGACGGGCAGCGCCAATTTGAAAAAGCCAAAGAAATGGCTGTATCGGTGCCCAATCTGATTTTCGAAGGGTTTCAGCCTTACGACGCGGCCGATGCCTTGTTCAACCGCGCCAGTGTGTTCGTCAACACAGCGGTCGATGAAGGCTTCCCCAACACCTATCTGCAAGCCTGGGCGCGCAAGATTCCCACCGTGGCCTTCTGGAACTCGCGTTCATTTTTAAATGGTCAGGCAGTTGACTTGGTGGCGGACAACCTAGATCACATGGTGAAGTTGGTCAACGATCTTGCTCAACGTGGGGCCTATTGGCAAGAACGCTCAGCGCTGGTGGATGCTTATTACCAGGCCCACCGCTCGCCCTCGGCCGCCATGGACGAATATGAACGTGTCATCCACCAGGTGTGTCCGTCACGTTGATGTCGCGCTCCGCGTTACTTGGCAGACAGCCATGCGCATGGTCTTGTGGGCGGCAGTCAGCGGCGGCATGGCTTGCGCGGCCTACGCAGTGCCGTGGCCTGCACCGCAGCAAGCTCGCGCTTTGTGCGAAGCTGGGCGCGGTACGGCGAGTGTGCCCCTAACGTCGCCTACAGCTGAAGAACTCTCCAGCTTGCGTGCGGCGATGCGCCCCGGACAGCCCCGAGCACGGGCATATGAAGGGCTCCAGCGCAAGCTTACGCGCCGAGCCCGTAAATTATGGGATGACAATGGCCTGCAGTTGAAGCCTGAATTGGCGGCCCGCGGTTCCGCCAATGCCGTACAGATGGAAAAGCACTTGCACGTAGCGGCCAGCCGCCTGGCCCAGGTTGCACACGAGTCTTTATGGTTGTGGCGGCTCAGTGGAGATGACCAATGGCTGCAGCAGGCCCTGCAAGTCGCGGCCTGGTTTGGGCGCAACCAGCCGTCGGTTGATCGGGCGGACCTGGCGGCCACTCACGCCCTCGGTGCGTTGATCATGGCCATTGATTGGGTGCCTGTATCACGCTGGCCAGTTGGTGAGTTGCAGCGCGCCCTGGCCGCTGCGCAGAAGCTGCACAATGATCTGACCCTGCATGTGGTCACTGGGCCGCGCGGCTTGCGGGTGAAGCTGGAATCTCACCGTACCGAAATTTTGCCCTCTCTTGCCGTTGCCAGCTTGGTGTTGGCTGTACGGGCACCCGCGCAGCAAGCGGCATGTACCGAGGTGTTGGACCACTTTTTGAGTCAGCCCTGGCCCTGGGGTGGCGATGATGGCGGTTTTGCCAACGGCACGGCATATGGCACTTGGGATGTGCTGTCCTTCATTCAGCCTTGGGATCATTTTCGGCGCGCCACCGGCGTAGACCCAGTGCAAACCGCGCCCGGCGTACGAGCCTTTGGTGATTTCGCCGCCTACTTCATGCGGCCAAGTGAGCCAGGGTCCAAATATGGCGATGCCGCAGAGCGAGACATCACCGAGGCCAGAGCCAGGATGATCCGCGCATATGCGGCCCGCCGCGGCGATCCGGCACTGGTGGCTTTCGCTTCGACGTTCCATGGTGCCGATGAAAGCCGTCTGGAGCTATTGACTGCACCGATCATCAAGGCCAACGCCGTGGCGACGCCACCTGTGTTGCAGCCCGTGCGGGTGTTCGAATCAGTCGGCATGGCCAGCTTGCGTGATGGGGCACACCCAGACCAGGGCCTGGTCGCCTACTTGCGCGGCAGTCCGTACGGGGCTCAATCACATGCACACGCGGACCAGAATGGTGTGCTGCTGTATGTAGACGGTCAGCCCTGGCTTCTGCCCAGCGGTGTTTATGACCAGTACGGATCCCCCCACCACCTGGGGTGGACACGCCGCACTGTGGCCCACAACACCTTGACCTATGACGGTGGCAAAGGCCAAACCCAGGACGATGCCCGTGGCGGGAATGCGCAGGCCACTGGGCAAGTGCGTGGTCATGGTCATCAAGGTGGTGTGGGCTGGGTGTGGGCTGATGCAACGGCTGCTTATGGCGGCCTATTGACCCGTTACTGGCGATGGGTGCTCCGGCTGGACAATGACACCGTGGCCATTGTCGATGACGTCAAGGCGCTGCAGCCGCACCGCTGGGAGTTGAACTTTCACACCGCCGCAGCGGGGCGATTGAGCTCGGATGGTAGGTCGGTGGTGAGCCACTTGGCGGGGGCTGGCGCGTGCATGAACAGCCTAAGCCGCCAAGGCGGTGTACGGTGGGACCTTCAGCCCGATGTCGCGCCGCCTGCGCCACGGTGGGCGGATAAGCTGGCATGGCCCTTGCCCCGCCATCAACGGGTGCTGAGCGTAAAGCCTGTGCGCCAGTTGACGCATGTGGCTCTTCTGACTCGGGGCAGCTGCTCATCAGCCTGGCAAGTCACATTCACCGAGCAGGGCCTCACATTGCAAGGTAAAAGTGCCCGCGCGAACATTGATATAGCGCGTGGGCAAGTGGCCATCTCTGGTCGTTGATTATTCACAAGGACAAATCCGTGTCGGTTGGACGCAAGATGGCAGGGGTGGGGGCCACCCAGATCGTTGAGTTTGGGCTGCAGTTACTCACGCCCGTGGTGCTGGTGCGCGTATTGGAGGCCGATGTGTTCGCCGCCTACCGTTGGGTGTGGCTGTTGGCGGGTACGGTGGCTGCCATCGCACCCCTGGGCATGATCGTGAGCCTGTTTTACTACCTGCCCAAGGCCGAGTCCAAAGCGAAGTTGCAGTACATCACGCAAACGCTGGTGCACCTGCTGATGATGGCCTTGCTGATGGTGGGGGCCGCGTGGTTGTTGCGACAACATCTGCCCGGCGAAACCGGTTTGTTTGCTGCCCATGGACCGTGGCTGGTGAGCTTCACCGTGGCATGGGTGGTGGGGATGCTGCTGGACCAATTGCCTACTGCAGATGAGCGTGTGCGGTGGCAGATGGCCTTGTCCATAGGTTTGGCAGTGGTTAGGTCTGCAGCGTTAGTGTTTGCTGCGTGGCATTGGCAAACACTGGAAGCCATCTTGTATGTGTTATGCGCATTCGTGCTGCTTAAGCTGGCTTTGATGGCGTTTTACGTGGCGCGCTATCATCGGCACCATGATTGGCAGAAAGCACGGCTGACAGAACATTTGGGCCATGCTTGGCCCTTGGGTTTTGGCACTGTTTTATTTGGCCTAAGGCGCCAGAGCGAGCAATGGCTTGTGGCCGCATTGTTCTCGCCATTGCAGTTTGCCGCATTTTCGATTGCTGCGACGTTGGCACCCGTGATGGTGATGGCGCGCAAATCAGTAGGCCTTGTACTGATGCCTAGTATGAGCCGATCTCAAGGACGCGGTGACCTGCAAGCCATGCTCAAAACAAACCAACAGGGCAACTTGGTGGTCAGTGCTTTCATGGGCCCCATGCTGGCGGTTGTAGCTGTCTATGCTGATGTGTTGGTAGGCTGGGTCTACACAACTCAGTACTTGGATGCTGCCAATGTGCTCAGGGTTTTTGTGGTGCTTTGGCTTTTGCAAATGATCGATATGAATGCACTTGTCGTCATGTTGAAAGAAGGCGCCTATCTTTCTAAGGTGAATTTTCCCTTGTTGGCGCTTTCTGTGACCGTGAGTTATCTGGGCGCTAAATTTTTCGGCCTTCCAGGGGCTGCGCTGGGTAGCGTATTGGCCACATATGTAGAACGCATATTACTCGCAAAACAAATTGCCAAAAGAGTTGGCATTTCAATTTATGCAGTTCAGCCTTGGTTAAAAACAGGCTCGTTGGCCTTGTTGTCGCTGGCATTGGTTGCCGCTTCCAGATATGCTCTAGATCGCTTTGGCGTCAATGTGGTTTATGCGATGGTTCTGGTGGCTGCTCTTGCTTCTGGTGTTGGTTTTATTCTCGCGAAGCGCTACATGAAAGGCCTTGGTCATGAATTTAATTAAAGAGCTTATTTATCGAAAGATTTTATTTAGGGGGAATGATGCCGAATTCTGTCGGCATCTTGGTGCAAAGGTCGGCAAGAGGACGCTTATAAAGACAAGGCCTTCGGAGTTGTTGGGTAGCGAGCCGTATCTTGTGGAAATTGGCGATCATGTCGAGATCACCAGCGGGGTTAGATTCATTACTCACGATGGCGGGGTTTGGGTTTTGCGCGATCAAAATCCAGAGGTTGATGTTTTTGGGAAGATCGTGATCGGAGATAATGTTTTCATAGGTTTTAATGCGATTTTAATGCCTGGTGTTGTTGTTGGCGACAACTGCATTATCGGCGCCGGCTCTGTGGTGACCAAGTCAGTGCCTAGCAACTCGGTGGTTGCAGGTGTGCCAGCGAAGATTATTCGGAGAATCGATGAATACAAGATTTCTTCGCTTGAGAAATCTCTGGGCACAAAGAATTTGTCGCCGCGCGAAAAAAGAAAGTATTTAATTGCACACTTCTCCGAAGGAGAATAATTTAAAGCATTATTCACCTGTCTTGTAGTCGTTGATTTTGATGTTTTCTTTTATTATTCTGGCAGGTATGCCTGCAGCCACACATTTCGCGGGGATGCTCCGTGTCACCACAGCATTGGCGCCTACCACACTCCCGCGCCCAATCACCACGGGGCCGATGATTTTCGCGCCTGCGTAAATGATCACATCGTCTTCTATGACGGGCACTTCTTTTTTACCTGATGTGCCGCCAATGGTGACGCCACTGCCAATGTAGCAGCGGGCCCCGATCACTGCGCGGTCATGGATCACCACGCCCAATCCACCATAGGCGAGACATGTTCCTTTGCCCAACTTGGTGCCTGAGCCAATTTGACATCCAAAGGGTATGCGAATCAGCAGCTTGTTCAGCAAACCAGGCAACACCGGAATTCGGCATTGATGAAGTGTGTAAATGAACGCGTGGATGAGATACAGCAATCTGCTCATTGGGGGCTCAGGGTGTGTGTAGGGGCTGGGCCTCTTCACTGATTTGTGCGGTGTTCTGAATCGAGGCCCCCAGGTACGGTGTCAGATCGATGTGTTGCAACAGCAGACGCTGTTTGCCAATGCGGGTCAGGCTGACCTGGTCCGTCAAGTGCACATCCACACGACACCCACCTTCGGTTTTTTGCTTCACGGCGGCCTCGATCTGTTCGATGTCTTGGGCGTTGAGACCCTGGGGGCCGGGCACCGCGTGCAAGATGAGGTGGCCGGGCTGGTGTTGTTCGTACTGGATACGCAAGCACCGTTCCAGCGGCGCAAAGTGGGCGGCGCCCAGTGTGGTGATGCTGATCAGACGCTTGTCGTGGCACACCACAAACTCTTGCTTGCGTCCATGGATGGGGGCGCACACTGGCACATCGCTCAAGGCACCACTCAGTGGCTCGGCCAGCATGGCCATGTCGCCAGTGCGATAGCGGATGAAGGGCATGACCTCGTTGTCGTAGCTGGTGCCAACGATTTCACCCAGTTGCCCGGCCTGGGTGATGGGTTGCCCGTGCTCGTCTACCAGCTCAAAGTAGCCATACCGGGGCCAGAAGTGATAACGACCCAGATCATCGGTGTGGGCAAACAGCACCCGCTCGCTGTGACCATAGTGGGCCACCACCGGGCAGGGCAAGAGTTTACGAAACGCCTCCAGGTGCACCGGCTGGATGGATTCTGAGGTGAGCAACACGCCGCGCACCTGGCTGAGCACCTCCATGCGCTGGTTGGCCGACAGCCACAACAGCAGCGGATACAGTGCCGACGCGTAAGCGTGGATGTAGCGCGGACGCCAGCGGCTCAGGATGTCGGCATACGCGGGCAGGTGTTCAGGCACCAGGTGGTCGCAACTGACGGCCAGGTGGCGCTTGATGGGTTCGTGCATCCACAATTGCGGCCCGGTGGAGCGTCCGCGCAACGCCAATATGGTGGACTTGCCGTCATCCACATCAACCTGGCGCGACAGGGCCTCAAAGGCCGCCCATTCGCGCGCACGCGTGCGCCCCTTTTCCAGGAAAAACACCATGGGCACCGAGGTAGAGCCGCCGGTGAATGTTTTAAGGCGCTGGGCTGGGCGACTGATGCTGGAGGTGTAGTCGTCCAGCCGGCCTTTGTAGTCGGTCTTGTCGCGCAGCGGGAAGTGCCTGAGCGCCTCGCGCGGCTGGTTTTGAATCAGCGGCGCCAGGTGCTGTAGGTGCCGATAACCCGGTACATGCTGCACAGCGGTCAGCAGGGTGTGGGTTAGGCAGCGCTGCAGCTCAGCCTCGGTGGGCTGGCGCGCAAACGCGTCTTGATAGCTGCGATAAGCTGCACCAAATCGCACGGTGGGTGGGATGCGTGCATACGCCCATCCAATGGATGATTTGATCCATTGAGGGGCTTGCATGTACAGCCCAAGCAAGCGATGCAGCTGGTCGTCCATTCTGAGTGGGCATGGTGACTGGACGCTGGGGTAATGCTGATGGCGCCCAGAGGGCACTCAATGGTCGTTCAAGACGATGCCAGCATTGGTGATGTTGGCTTTCTTCAAATTGTCAGCGAGTGCCTTCAGCGCACTCACTGACGTGTGATGACGTCTGCCAACCACCATGGCTGCACCACAAACAGCCGAAATGACCCTGGCATCTGCGCCATGCGCCGCCGCAGGCGTATCCACGATCACGTAATCAAACTTTTGCAGCAACTCCATCACCAGCAACGCAAAAGCTGGGCGCTGCGCAAGCTCAAGCGGATTGGGAGGCGTGGCGCCCACAGGCAGCACGTAAAGGCTGGGAAGCTCTTCGATCGGGCGAATCACGTTTGTCTCGCAGCGCCCCGCAAGCACGCTGCTCAAGCCCACATTGTTGCCCTCAACCCCGAAGATTTCGTGTTGACGCGGCGTTCGCATGTCCGCATCCACAAGCAGGGTACGCCCACCCAGTTGACTGAACACAACCGCAAGGTTGGCGCAGAAAAAACTTTTTCCTTCACCAGAAGAAGGGCTGACCACCGCCAGCGCCTTCTTGGGAGCCCCAGGATTAAAAACAGAACTGATCAGTTGGCTTCGGAAATTTCGAAATGCCTCAGCCTCATCGCTGAAGGGGCTGTTGGCAACCACCAGTTCTGGATTTGCAGTGGAGGCGGAATCACCGCCAGCACTGTATGGATAATGAAATTGCCTGGACAAGGCCCACAGGACATCGTCTCTTTTCACAAAGCCCAGGGCCACGGCCGCGTCACCAAACCGGATGCCATGCTCCGCCTGATACTTGAGCACAGAATCCATCTGCTCGGGCGTCAAATTCTTGGCTTCGCGTATCAACTCGCCAATACTTCGATTGCCAACAGATTGCGGAGCCACAGGAGCGATGATGTTTTGAGGGTTTTCAGACATGTGACACGTGCTCTCAAGCTTTCGAAGAGGTCAGCCGAGGCTGACTGCCCAGGGACAAAAGTTGCCCAACCGGAGACACAGGGCGAGGCAAATTGCCCAAATTCTTGGCGTCTGGCATGACCCCCAAGAACGGCAGGTCCACCAAGCCGTCCAGATCGTTTTCTGTTCGAAGTTTTCTGTTCACGAACTCCAGACCAAAAATCACCAGCAAGCCCATCGCCCCGCCCACAAAAATAGCAAGGAAAATATTCAATATGGTTTTTGGCGAGGAAGGCTCGATGGGCTCCGATGCCGACTTCAAGACAGAAACATTGGTGCGGGTGGCCTGGCGCTCAAGATCGGTCTGATTCAAACGGCTTTGCAATCCGTCGATGGCACGCTGCGCAGAGTCAACTTCTCTGAGGAGAGAATCCATCTCGGCTCGCTTGTCTTTGAGGTCCAGAATTTTTTGCCTTTGATTTGCAAGCGCCTCGCGGATCTGCGCCTCTCTGGCCTGATTGATCGAACTGTTCACGCCCATGCTCTGGGCAACTCGGTTGGTTTCAAGGCCAATACGGCGAGTCAATTCTGCGATGGATGCTTTGGTTTCAACCACCAAAGGATGTGCTTCACCAAAACGCGCTTGCAGCTCTTGCAATTTGGACTCTTGTCTGGCTTTGTCTGCGCGAAGACCGGCAACGAGCGCATTGTTCACCACCTCTGGAGCACGCTCGGCATTGTTGCTGGCTTGGCCTGCGCGATAGCGAGACTCAGCCGCAATGGACTGCATGCCCACCAATTGAGAGGACAACTCGGCCAAACGGGCGTTCTCAACGTCCATCCGTTCATCAATGGATATGATTCCGGTGGCTCGTTGATAGTCTGCCAACGCCTTTTTGGCTTTCTCAAGGCGCACTTGGGCTTGTTGCGCTTGATTTTCAAACATGGCGTTGAATTGCGATGCGGGCTCTGTACGCAACTCCAAGACCGTTTGAATGTAAGCCTGCACAAACGCGTTTGCGATGACAGCCGCAAACCTAGGATCAGCGGCCGCATAGGAAAGGCGCAAAACATTAGACTCTCGCGAAGGAGAAACTTCAAGCTTCTCAAGCAGTAGCGTGGTGAGCCAGTCTTCAACGGTGCCGCGCCCCTCGGTGGCTTCTTCCCAAGCAATTTTGGTATCTGGGTTTTCTGCCAGTCTCAAGCCGGCAATGACTTTGCGTGCAACCCGTTCGCTTTGGATGATATCGACCTGGGTTGCCATGTAGCTGGGCGCCAGCATGCCTGGCATCATCATGCCAGCAACAGGGTCTGGGCTTTTGAGGTCAATCACGACCGATGCCGAAGCGGTGTATTGTTTTGGCAGAAGAACGGTAACCACCGCTGCAGCGACCACAGTCACCCCCAAGATGGCGGCGAACAAAAGCCATCTGGCCTTAAATATTGCGAGGATTTGATTAATCGACATATTTTTATCTCTCGGCTTTTTTGGCGATCACAATGACGCAACCGACATCAACCTCATTTACCACCCATGACCTCTTGGCTTTCCTTTTTAAAGAAAAGGCCCAAGATACTATCTGCACCAATGGTCAGCGCTGTCGCCACCATGAACAAAAGAATGCCGGCAAAGCCATGAATGAAGCCCTGCCCTGCTTCATCACCAAAGTAATATGTCACCATCACCAACACGATCACTCTGATCACGTTGGACACAAATGAAATTGGCAAGATCAAGAGCGCAAGCAGTATGTTTCGCCACTTGTTGGTGTGCCCGACCACACTCATGTAAAAAACGCCGATGGCTTCCAGCGCAAAGATTGAGTTCAGCCCTGCGCAGGCGTCAGCCACCAAGAGCTTGTATGGGCCGATGACCAACGTGACTCCAGTACGGCCGATCGGATAACCAGCGTGATACATCAACCATTCGGCAGCAACGGATACAAAGCTCTTCAGGGGCCCGGTGATGGCAACAACGACGGCACCTGGCAGCGGAACAACCAAAAGCATGAAAGCCAGGGGGAACCACATGAGGCGAACCCCTGCCCAGCCCCGGTAAATGAGCAAAGCAGTAGCCAGAACGAAAATCTGAGAAAACACCTCAAACGCGAGGATGCCTTGCGACTTGCCGACGACATAAAAGGCAGCACCGACCAGCAAGACCACAGATGCGCCTACGGGCGCGACCGCGTTAGGCAAAGCAATCAACGCCTCCCGCCTGATCCACGCCAACCACAACGACAGCGCCACCATGATCGGCCCGTGCCCTTGCCCCACGATGCTCCAGATCGTCTTGTCGAGCACGACGTAGGTTTGGCCGTAAAGAACCAAAAAGCCCAGCAACAAAAGAACCAGCTCAACCACGCTGGGAGATCCCGGGCGCTTATTGACCCCGTCAGGAGTGGCTAGCAGGTTTGAGGTTTGAGTGCTCATGTGGTGATGTGGGCAGTTGCAAGAATGGTTCCTACCTCAGCTCAGAGATGAAACGGATACAAGGGTTCCTCCGCCCCCCCGATACAGGTGATCCTCCAAAGGCATCACGCAGTGTATCGGTGCTACGTGACACTTGTGTACCTTCAAAGGGGTGTCTGGGCCCACATGTGGGGTGCATGCACCATCGTGGTATCAGAACGAAACGGGACGGCGTGGTGGCCACGCTGCGCCGCCCTGCCCTGCCCAATGAGGCGTTTGACAAGCAGGCGCCGCAGTCATCCACCTCGTGGGCGCCCTACCGGGTGTTCAACATCGGCCACAGCGAGCCGGTGCAGCTGATGGACTTCATCCGCACGCTGGAAGCCGCCCTGGGCGTGACCGCGCAGCTGGATTTTCAGCCCATGGCGCCGGGCGATGTGCCCGCCACCTTTGCCGACGTGAGCGCCCTGCAGGCCTGGACGGGCGTGTCGCCCCACACCGATCTGGCCTCAGGCATTGGGCGGTTTGTGGAGTGGTACAGGGCGTATTACGCCTGAGTTGTGATGCCGGCGCTGCTTCAGCGAGTTGCGAAGCTTCAGGCGCGCGCCGCGGCGGCTTGGGCCAGGTGGTCGGCCACGGTGTCCAGCAGCGGCACGGCCTCGTGGGCGGTTTGCAGGGCTTGGGCCAGTTCTTGGGGGTCGCGAACGTATTCGTGGATCATGCGGTTGCGCAGTTGGCGCACCAGCAGCCACTGGTCTACCGATGGCAGCCACCCAAAACGCTCGGCTTTGCCGAGGTTGTCGATGGCTGGGCCCACCGGTTCGGCCAAGGTTTTGAGCAACTCGGGCAAGACCTTGTCGCCCAGGGTGTCTTGCAGGCGCCCGAAGCGCGCCACAAAGGCGTCTACCCGCTCGGCCAGGTCTGGGTCGGTGCGCAGTGTGGCCGCGCGTTGGGCGGTCATGGCTTGGGCAAACAGGCGCGTGTTGGTGTGGGCCAGGTGCTCGCGCTCCAGGGCCACGGTTTCAAGCAAGAACTGCAGTTTGGGGTTGATCACAACACCACCCCACTGGCACGCGCCACCGCATGCACGGCCTGGGGCGGCGTGACGGGGTCGACCAGCACCACATCCACACGCCGTCCGCCCAGTCGGCGCTCAAGGGTGGCGGCCACGCGCGCGGCGGTCACCGCGCGGTTGTCAAGCGGGTGCGGGGTTTCGATGTAGAGATCAATGTCGCCACCGCGGGCTTGATCGTCCACCCGAGAGCCAAACAGTCGCACGCTGGCGTCGGCACCGAGGATGTCGGCGCTGACGCGCTTGATCAGGGCGATGTGTTCAGGCAGCAGTCGCATGCCCGATACTTTACCGCGCGCAGCGGGCGGCGGATCAGGCCGCGCGGCGGCGCTTCATGGACACGGCGGCGATGCCGCACAGGCCCAGGCCCATCAGGGCCCAGGTGCCGGGCTCAGGGATGGCGGGCACGGGCGCGGCGGCGCTGAACTTGACCTTGTTGAACACGCTGACCGAGGCCAGGCCGGGGTCGAAGGTGACCTTGTAGTTGTTGCCGGCGGCCACGTCGTCAAACGTGATGCGGCGGTGGCTGAGCAGGCCCACGCCGGCATAGCCCAGCACGTCGGCGTTGATCAGGCCCAGGTTGGTGCCGCTGGCCAGCAGTTGTGACGAGATCTCTTGGCCGCCTGCGGTGGACAGCTCGAACGCGCCGCCCAGGGTGACGCCGGCCAGGGTGTAGACGTCCAGATAAACGTCGGAGCCGGCACTGAGGTCAAACACGAAACTGTTGCCCAGCAGGTTGATGCCCAGCACGCCGACGCCGGCAAACGTGAAGGCGCCGGTGGGGGTGGGGCTGAGGGTGCCCAGATCGGTGGTGGAGCTGAAAAAGGCGTGCGAGCTGAGCGCGGTGCAAGCCAGAGCAACGCCGATGAGGGACTTTTTGAGCAACATGAGGGAACCTTTCGGGCAATTTGTCGTATTTGATGCCCGTAGTGTCCTGGGTTTGTCGCCTGTAAGGCCATCCCCCGCTTGGGGTGGGCCGCATGGCTCAGCGTGTAAAGCGTGAATGCGTCACGCGCGAAGATCAGTCCTGCCCGAACAGATCCCGCGAGTAGACCTTGCTGGCCACGTCGGCCAGCTCAGGGCCCATGCGGTTGGCCACGATCACGTCGGCGCGGGCCTTGAAGTCTTCAAGGCTGCGCACCACCTCGGAGTTGTAGAAGGTGTCTTCAGTCAGCACGGGCTCATACAGGATGACCTCGACACCTTTGGCCTTGATGCGCTTCATGACGCCCTGGATGGAGCTGGCGCGGAAGTTGTCGCTGCCGGCCTTCATGATGAGGCGGTAGACGCCCACCACCTTGGGCTTGCGGGCCAGGATGCTGTCGGCCACAAAGTCTTTGCGGGTGGTGTTGGAGGTGACGATGGCGCTGATGAGGTTTTGCGGCACCTCGTGGTAGTTGGCCAGCAGCTGTTTGGTGTCTTTGGGCAGGCAGTAGCCGCCGTAGCCGAAGCTGGGGTTGTTGTAGTGCTGGCCGATGCGCGGATCGAGGCTGACGCCTTCGATGATCTGGCGGGTGTCCATGCCGTGGGTTTGGGCGTAGGTGTCCAGCTCGTTGAAGTAGGCCACGCGCATGGCCAGGTAGGTGTTGGCAAAGAGCTTGATGGCCTCGGCCTCTGAGGGGCCCGTGAGCAGCACCTGCACGTCTTGCTTGAGGGCGGCCTGTTTGAGCAGCGCGGCAAAACGCTCGGCGCGGGGCGATTGCTCGCCCACCACGATGCGGCTGGGGTAGAGGTTGTCGTGCAGGGCACGGCCTTCGCGCAAAAACTCGGGCGAGAAGATGAGGTTGTGGGTGCCCAGGCGCTGGCGGGCGTCTTCCACGTAGCCCACAGGGATGGTGGACTTGATGACCAGCACGGCGTCAGGCGCGTGCTGCAGGGCCAGCTGGATGACGGCCTCGACGCTGCGGGTGTTGAAGCGGTTGGTGTCGACGTCGTAGTCGGTGGGGGTGGCGATGACGACGTATTCGGCGCCCTGGAGCGCGGCCACGCCATCGGTGGTGGCCACCAGGTTGAGCGTCTGGGTTTGCAGGGCCTGGGTGATGTCGGGGTCTTCGATGGGCGAGACCTTGTTGTTGACCTGGTCTACCCGCGCCTGCATGAGGTCTACCGCAACCACCTGGTTGTGTTTGGCCAGCAAGACGGCCATGGACATGCCCACGTAGCCCAGGCCAAAAACGGCGATCTTGGTGTGGATGGGGGTGCTGGAGGCCTGTAGTGTGCTCATGGTGCGGGTGCTGCCTGACATGCGTTTGAAGTGACTGCTGTTGAGAATATCAGACGCATGTGTCAGCAACTGTAATCCCCTCGGTCAGGGGGTCGTAGGCATTCTGGGTTGTGGCAAATTACACATCAACCGAAACCTTGCCTCAACCAGAGGGGAATCTCATGCAAGTTCGTCAATTGATGGTGGCCGCCGCAGCCGCCCTGGCCCTGGGCAGCGCCCACGCCCTGCCCTCACTGCCGACCGACCTGGGCACCGACCCGGTGGGCGCCACGGTGGGCGGTTTTGCGGTGTTCAACGGTCTGTCGACCGAGTACACGTTTTCGCTGCTGAGCGGCACCGGCATCGTCGGTGAGCTGTTTGGCGGTGGCGACATCACCATGACCTCGATCATGCTGACCGGCGGCGCTTCGAACATCTCGGTGTTTGCCCCCCTGCCTGACAGCGGCATGTTCAGCTTCGGCAACCTGGGTGCTGGCGACTACACCCTGACCTTCACGGCCGCATCGTCGTCGCCCTTCAGCTTTGGTGGCTTCACCGGCTCGGTGACCGCCGTGCCCGAAGCCGAAACCTACGCGCTGGCCCTGGCCGGCCTGGGCGTGGTGGGCTTGGTGGCTGCACGCCGTAAGAAGGTTCACTGATCTGGCTGCGGGGGCCTTCGGGCCTCTTGCAACCTGTGCAATGCAAAAAGGCGCCTCGGGCGCCTTTTTTACTTGGTGATGCCCAAAAACACAGCCAGACACCGCTCAACCTCCAGCAGCGCGTCGGCACTGATCCTGCCGATCGGGGGGCCAACTTTGTCTCGCTTGACGGTGATGGCCTTGTCCACCATCACTTGCGACGTTTTTGTCAGGCCGCTGGCCTCGTCGGCCTGAACGGTGATCCGCAACAAAGGGGCCGCCACCAGGGTGCCCGTCACGGGCAAGACGGTCACGCTGGGGTGCTGGTTGAAATGGTCCGTCTGGATCACCAAGGCTGGTCTGGGTTTGCCAAAGTCGCCTTGCATGGCGATGGTGACGAAATCGCCTCGCCTCATTCTGTCCAGCCGTCCAGGTCGGCCAGGGCCTCATCCATCAAAGCAGAGAGACTGTCGTCGGCCTGATCAGCCTGTGCAATCAGCCGGGACTGCCGCTGGCATTCTTCAGTGAAATGGGGCCGCCGGGTGTCTGGCACCCAGATTTGCACTGGCCTCAGGCCCGCCATGCGAAGCGCTTCGCGGTGCTTTTGGACTCTTGAATTGACGTGCGCCATGTCAGGCCTCCTGTTACATGCAACATTCTGGGCCTTTCGGCTGTTACATGCAACAGGGGCTGGCTGAGCAGGAAGCACTCACAGCGGCAAGGTGATCATGAACCGGCTGCCGCCACCCTCGCGGGCACCGCAGATGACCTGGCCGCCATGGCGCTGGGCAATCTGGCGCACCAGGCTGAGGCCCAGGCCCACCCCACCGGCGTGTTCGGCGTGGCCGGGCATGCGGTAGAAGGGCTCGAAGATGCGTTCGCGCTGGTCGGGGGGCACGCCAGGGCCGCGGTCGTTGACGGCGATGAGCACCTGGCCCCGGCTGATGGACAGCTCCAGCAGCACATCAGGGCCACCGTAGCGGCGGGCGTTTTCCAGCAGGTTGCGCACGGCGCGGCGCAGCAGGCGTTCGTCGCCCTGCACGTTTTGCAGTTGCGCATCGGGCTGGATGTCAACCTGGGCGCCCACGCGCTGGGCCTCTTCGGTGACCAGGCCCATGAGGTCGACGCTGCTGCGCTGCAGGTCGGTGCGCACGTCCAGGCGGCTGGCCAGCAGCACTTCTTCCACGAGGGCGTCGAGCTCGCGGATGTCCTGGTTGATCTCGGCCTTCATCTGGCTGATGCGCTCGGGGGGCAGCTCGTCCATGAGGGAGACGGCCATCTTGAGGCGGGCCAGGGGCGAGCGCAGTTCGTGGCTGGCGTTGGCCAGCAGGCTGCGGTTGGCGGTGACGAGGTCTTGCACCTGCTGGGCGGCTTCGTTGAAGCTGTGGGCCAGGGCGGCGACCTCGTCGGCGCCTTCAACGGCCACGCGGTGGGCCAGATCGCCCGCACCAAAGACCTGCACGCCACGGCGCAGGGCCTTGAGGCGGCGGGTGAGCCGGTTGACCACGGGCCAGGCGCCCACGGCCACGGCCATGAACAGCAAGATGAGCGACAGCAGGAAGGCGGGCAGGCCCTGGGCCAGCCAGGGGGGCATGAGCCAGCTCAAGGGGCCCAGCCAGGGCTCGATGCGGGGCGGCGCCGGGGGCATGTTGGGTGGCCGCATGCTGGGGCCTGAGGCGTCGGGCGGGGGGCCGTCGGCATCAGGGGCGCTGCGCAGGCGGCTGAAGGGGGGACGCAGCACCCAGAGGGTGCGCCCGTCAGACAGGCGGGTGGTCTGCATGCGCTCGATGAGCTCGGGGCGGCGCTGCAGGCGCTCGATCAGCAGTTGCGAGGTGGCGATGCGCTGGCCGGCGGGGTCGTCCAGCGCCATGGGAATGCGCAGGCGATCGGCCCAGTCCAGAAAGACGAGGGCCTGCATGTCGCGGGGCGATTCCAGCGGCGGCAGGCTGTTTTCAATGAGTTCGGCCCAGGCGGCGGCGCGCTCGTTCCAGGCGGCGATGGATTGGGTTTGTGCGCGCTCGTGCTCGATGTTGTGCTGCGCCAGCCAGCCCGACACGAGGGCGAAGACCAGCAGCACCGCCACAACGGTGAGGTAGATGCGCAGCGCCAGGGTTTTCATGCCGCTTCGGCGTCAGCATCCTGTTTTTTGGCAAAGACGTAGCCCACGCCACGCACGGTGAGGATGCGGCGGGGTTCTTTCGGGTCATCTTCGATGGCGGCACGGATGCGCGAGATGTGCACGTCGATGGAGCGGTCAAAGGCCTCCAGGGGGTGGCCTTTGAGGGCGTCCATGATCTGGTCGCGCGAGAGCACGCGGCCGGGGTGGCGCGCCAGCACGGTCAGCAGATCGAACTGGTAGGAGGTGAGGTCGCAGGGCTTGCCGTCCAGGCGCACCTGGCGCAGGCCACCGTCGATCTCCAGCCGGCCATAGCGCCACAGGTCGCTGTCGGCCGATTGGGCGCCGGTGCGGCGCAGCAGCGCGCGCACGCGGGCCAGCAGTTCGCGGGGCTCGAAGGGTTTGGGCAGGTAATCGTCGGCCCCCACCTCCAGCCCCACGATGCGGTCGGTGGGCTCGCCCCGGGCGCTGAGCATGAGCAGGGGCAGGCTGCGGGTGCGGGGTGAGGCGCGCAACTCTTTGCACAGGTCGAGGCCATCGCCATCGGGCAGCATGAGGTCGAGCACCAGGGCGTCGAAGTTCTGGCGGGCCAGGGCTTCGCGTCCGGCGCCCAGGCTGGGCGCGGTGGCGATCTGGTAGCCGTGCCCCTTGAGGTAGTCGGCCACCATGGTGCTCAGACGCAGGTCGTCATCGATGAGGAGGATGTGCTCGGTCATGTCCATGATTGTCGCGCGCTCCGGGGTGTTATGGCCAGGTAATGGGATCAGCGGCGCTGTTCTTGGCGCTGTTCGCGGCGCTCATCTCGGCGCTCGTCTCGACGTTCCTGAAAGCTTTTGGCGATCTGCACGCGCTGCTCGGGCGTGAGCACGCGGGCCACGGCCAGGAACAGGGCGCTGTTGGCCTCGGTCATGCGCTGGTGGTGGGCGTTCATGCGCATGCGCAGCTGGTCGACGGCCTCGGGGGTGATGTCGGGCTGCGCCCAAAGGGCCATGGCGTCTTGGTGCAGGGTGCGGCCTTCTGCCATCAGGGGACGCTGTTGCTCGCGGGCCGTGCGCATGGCCTGGTGGATGGCCTGGCGTTGTTCATCGGTGGCCTTGATGCGCTTGAGCAGGCGCTCGGTGTGGCGCTCTGCGTGCGGGCCTGCCATCATGAAGGGCATGAGGCCGGGCATGGGGTGCATGCGCTTGCCGTGGTGCTCTGCGCGAGGCTGCTGGCCGCGCTGGTGATCTGGACGCTGGGCGGGTGCGGCCTGGGGCGCGCCATAGGGTGCATCGTTGGCAGCCGGGGCCGAGGCTGGCGCGGCGGGGGCTTGGGCCCAGGCCTGAGAGGTGACCATGACCACGGCCGCAGCGGCAACCGACAGGCGGGCTTTGAGCGTGGTGGTGAAGGGCGTGTGCATGATGGGCTCCTGGCGTGAGGTTGCAATGACTTCATGCTGACCCCAGGGGGTTAAGTGGGCGTGGCGGGGGGGTAAAGATCTGTGAAGGATGGGTAGATGCAGACGTTTCGATGCCAACGGTGCGGCCAGACGGTGTTCTTTGAGAACACGCAGTGTGGTGCGTGCGGGGCGCGATTGGCTTTTGATGCCGAGCGCTTGATGATGCGGGCTTTTGAGGTGACCGACCAGGGCCCGTGGCGGACGCTGGACGACGACCGCACGGCCTGGCGGCCTTGCGCCAACGATGTGAAGCATGGCGCCTGCAATTGGGCGGTGCCGGCGGATTCGCCGCATGCCTTGTGCGCCAGTTGCCGCTTGACGGCGGTGATTCCGCCCTTGCACGACGGACGCCATCTGCAGCAGTGGCGCGCGCTGGAGTCGGCCAAACGGCGTTTGTTGTACACCTTGTGGAGCCTGGGGCTGCCGGTGCCTGATCGGCGCGAGCGGCCCACCGACGGGCTGGTGTTTCACTTCAAGGCCTCGCCCCCCCAGGGGCCTGCCGTGATGACGGGGCACGCACAAGGGTGCATCACGGTGAACGTGGCCGAGGCCGATGACGCCGAACGCGAGGCCATCCGCACGCGCCTGCGTGAGCCTTACCGCACGCTGCTGGGCCACCTGCGGCACGAGGTGGGCCACTTTTACTGGGACCGGATCGTGGGGGATCAGGGCTGGCACGATGTTTTCAGGCTGGTGTTTGGCGATGAGCGGCAAGACTACGGTGAGGCCTTGAAGCGGCACTACGAGCAGGGCCCGCCCGCCGACTGGAGCCAACGCCACGTGAGCAGCTATGCCGCCTCACACCCCTGGGAGGATTGGGCCGAAACCTTCGCGCATTACCTGCACATCGTGGATGCGCTGGACACGGCCTCGCACTGGCAAGCGGTGATGCTGGCCACGCCCGATGACCCGAGCCCGACGCAGGGCGTGCACTTTGCGCGGGTGGCCACACGCATGCAGGACTTCAGGCAGCAGCTGGTTCAGCAGTGGGTGACGCTGGCGATGTTCTTGAACAGCATGGGGCGCAGCCTGGGCCAGGGCGATCTGTACCCGTTTGTGCTGCCCAACGCGGTGCTGGACAAGCTGACGCTGGTGCACTCGCTGGTGCACTCGACCATGCTCAGAGCGCGTACTGCCACTGCAGCATGATGCTGCGCCCGGCCATGGGCAGGTCATCGGCAATGAGCACAGGCACCAGGCTGCTGGGCGAGTACCAGCTGGGCTCGCGCACGTCGGCATCGAAGAGGTTGTGCACGGTCAGCGTCCATTGGCCGCTGCGGGTGTTGGCCGGCGAGCGCAGGCTCAGGTCCACGGTGGTGTAGTCGGGCACGGGCGCACGGGCATCGCCCGCCGCCCGCTCGCGTCCGGCCACGCGGTTGGCTTGCAGGCCCACGGCCCAGCCGTGGTCGGCCAGCCAATCGACGCGGCCATAGAGGTGGTGTCGGGGGGCGTAGCCGGCAGACTGCCCGGTGCTGCGGTCGATGGTGCGCTGAAAGGCGTAATGGCCCGTGAACTGCCAATCGGGGGCCAGACGGTGCTGGGCCTCCAGCTCGAAGCCCTCGCCGCTTTGCCGTCCTGAGTTGGCACGGATGGCCGGCAGCCCGGTGCTGCGGATGATGTCCTTCATGTCGTACTTGAACAGGCTGAGCTGCCACTGGGTGTCGGCGCGCGCCTGCCAGGTGAAGACGGTTTCGAAGGTGGTGATGACCTCGGGCTTGAGGTCGGGGTTGCCGCGCAAGACAGGGTTGTTGACGCTGTAGAGCTCAGAAAACGAGGGCGCCCGGAATGCGCGGCCAAAGAGGAACTTGGTGGTGAAGTCGAGGCTGGTGTCCCACACCAGGGCCAGTCGCGGGTTGGTGGTGCCGCCAAAGTCGGAGTACTGGTCGTGGCGCAGGCCGGCGGTGAGCTGCCAGTCAGGGGCGATGCTCCATTCGTCTTGCACGTAGACGTAGCTGACGCGACGGCGCTGCGGCGCCACGAACGAATCGGCCACGGGCACTTCAACGACCTGGGCGCCCGGCAGCGGCACACCCGCGCCATTGGGGGCCTGGGTGAAGTTCTTGAACTCCTGGGTGCGGTACATGTCGAGGTCGTCATGGCCCAGCCCCAGTCGGATCTGGTGCCCTGCCCAACCGCTGTAGGTGAAGACGACCGAGCCACGGATCTGGCGCTCCCAGGTGTTGGGCGAGCCCAGCATGCCGGCGGGAAAGGCGCCATTGAAGGCCCCAGGGGGCAACAACTGCAGCAGTTGGGGGTAGGTGGTGGTGTAGCTGAACCAGCTGAGGTTGACGGCCGCCTGCCAGTCGGGGCTGAGTGTGATGCGGCGCCAGTTCAAGTCGGCCAGCCAGCGTTCGGTGCGGCCGCGCCCAAGGGGGTCAATGGCGCTGGCCGCCCCGGCACCGGACTGCAGCTTGTCGCGCAGTCGGTAGCTGAGGCTCATGCGCAGGTCGTCCAGGCGGGCTTCAACGCTGGCATCAAGGGCCTGATAGCCCGTGTTGACCGACCCTGGCGCCAAGCTGGCCGAGGTGCCTTGCAATTGGTCCAGCGCGGTTTGTGCGTCGCTGGTGATGGTGCCGTCGTGCCCATCAGAGGCCCCCCAGCGCAGGTGGGTGACGACGTCAAAGGCGCCCAGGGTGGCACCATGCAACAGCCACGCATCGGTGGTGTTGAACGAGCCCACACGCGCGCCCACGGTGGTGCCGCTGACCTCGTCAGGGCCCTTGGTGATGATGTTGATGACCCCTGCGTAGGCGTCGGCCCCGTACAGGGCCGAGCCTGGGCCGCGAATGATTTCAATGCGCGAGACGTTTTCCAGCGGGAAGCCGCCCCAGACGTTGCCGCGGTTGCCCACGTACAGCATGGTGATGGGCACACCGTTTTGCAGCACCAGGGTCTGGGGGTTGAACTCGCTGTAGATGCCGCGCACGACGTACTGCGGGCTGTAGCCCTGGGCCACGCGAGACACATGCAGGCCGGGCACGGCCTCAAGCACGTCGTCGAGGTCGCGGGCACCCATGGCCGCGATTTGCTCGGCCGTGATGACCGAGGCCACGGCCGGGGCGCGCCGCAGGGGCAATGAAGAGCCGGTGGCCAGGCTGATAGAGGCCTGGTCGCCAAAGGCCATGGCCAGGTCTTCGGCATCAGAGGCGGGGGCGGCTTGTGCATTGACCATGCACGACGCGCACACCACAGCGCGCGCGGCACGCAGGGCAGCACGGGGAACAGAACTTCGAGCCAACTTCACGCTCATGGGGCAGTTCCACCTGTTGAAAACCTGCCGCATTGTGTCGGCAAACCGGACAGTTGACCAGCCTGTGGATGACCCAGGTGCACGTTCACCACAATCCATGTCATGAGGGGCGGTGCGTCCACTGCAAATCCAGTGCAGTGGCGATCCGATCGAGCAGTTCGGCGTGCGCCACGGGCTTGGGCAAGAAGTCGTCGGCCCCGGCGTCGCGGGCTTGTGCCTGGTCGCTGTCGGCGGCGTTGGCCGACAGGGCCACGATGGGCAGCCGGGCTTGGCCACGTGCGGTGTCGCTGGCCTCGGCCTGACGGATGCTGCGGATGGCCTCCAGGCCATCCATGACCGGCATGACCAGGTCCATGAGGATGAGCTCAGGCGATCCAGTGCGCCATTGGCTGAGCGCCTCTTGCCCGTCGGCGGCTTCGAGCACCTCGAAGCCCAGGGGCTGCAACAGGGCCAGCAGCATCTGACGGTTGACGGCCACGTCGTCAACCACCAGGATGCGCCGACGGGGGCCCTCGTAACCAACCGGCACGGGTCGGGCCACGGGTGCAGGGGCCTGGGCTTCAGCCACCGGCAAGGTGAGCTCGAACAGGAACACGCTGCCCTGCCCTGGCGTGCTGTCCAGCCGGATCTCGCCCCCCATGAGGCGCACCAACTGACGGCAGATGGCCAGGCCCAAGCCCGTGCCCGCTGCACGGCTGCGGGAATCGCCTGCTTGCTCGAAGGGCTCGAAGATGCGCTGCTGGTCTTCAGGGCGGATGCCGGTGCCGGTGTCCATGACCTCGAAGCGCAGACGCGCGCAGGGCCCACCGGCATCGTCGCCGCCGTCGGCGGGGTGATCGGTGCTGTCAAGGCGGCTGACGCGCAAGCCCACCGAGCCCTGGCGGGTGAACTTGACGGCGTTGCTCAAGAGGTTGAGCAGCACCTGCCGCAGTCGCTTGTCGTCCAGCATGAGGGCGGTGGGGACGTCTGGGTCGCACTGGGCGGTGAAGTCCAGGTGTTTTTCGGCGGCCTTGATGCACATGACATCGCCCACCAATTGCACCATGTCGTGCGGGTTGACGGCCGTGAGCTGCAGCGTGGCCTTGCCAGACTCGATCTTGGAGAGGTCCAGGATGTCGACGATCAGTGTGAGCAGGTGCTCGCCGCTGTGGTGGATGGTGTCGAGGATGTTGAGGTAGCGGGGCGACAGCGTGGTGTCCATCTGCATGATCTGGGCGTAGCCCATGATCGCGTTGAGCGGCGTGCGCAGTTCGTGGCTCATGCGGGCCAGGAAGTCGGACTTGGCCTGGCTGGCCACTTCGGCCCGCTCTTTGGCCACGCTGAGCTGGTGGGTGCGCTCGCGCACCAGCTCTTCGAGGTGATCGCGGTGGCTTTGCAGTTCTTGCTCGCGGTCTTGCAGCACCGCGATCATGCGGTTGAAGGCCATGGCCATGGTGCGCACGTCTCGGGGGCCATCGACGGGGGTGCGCACATTGCTTTCGCCGCGCTCGGCGCGCGACATGGCGCTGGAGAGTTGCACCAAGGGCTGCGACAGCCGACGCGACAGGTAGCGAATGACCACCAGAAAGCCCAGCACCACCAGCATGGCCGACACGAGGTTGACCGTGAAGATGCTGCCCACCATGCGGCCCAGGGTGTCTTTGCTGATGACCACGGCCACATAACCCAGGTACTGTGGTGCGCTGGGGGTGACGTCAAACGGCGAGCTGGTGACCGAGGTGAGCACGGGCGCCACGATGCGCCAGGCCTGGTCGCATTCGGCCAGCACCATGGGCTCGGTGAAGGTGGCGGGCACCATTTCATGGGCGCCGCTCATGCCCGCGTCGTCGGCACCGCGCACCATCAGTACGGTGCCATCAACACCGCGCACCTCAACACGCTTGACGTCGGGAAACGTCAGCGCCGCCTCGGCCGCTTCCACCACGTTATCGGGCGCGCCCGCCAGCAGGGCCAACTGGCTTTGCGTGGCCAGGCTGGCGGCCACCCCCAGGCTTTGCTGCAGCAGATGGGTCTTGATCTGCTCGCTGCCCTGCCACGCGCTGCCCACCGAGGCCACCAGCGCCACGCTCATGCCACCCAGGGCCATGGTCAGCAGGATTTGCTGACGGAAGGTCATGACATTGCGCCATCCCCATGCACGCCACTGCGCCAGGCATTGTTGAAGTCTTGTCATATTTACTGCTCCGGCAAGACGAGGTGAATGGGCTGCTGGGCCGCGTTCAGGTCCAGCCCGAGGTGGCTGGCCGTGCGCGTATTGACAGCAGTGCGCAAACGTCGCAAGGGCTGGATGCCCTTGAGGAGTGCCTGGGTGCCCAGGGACTGCAAGGCCAGTCCGGCCAGCTCGCGTCCCACGTCGATGTTGTCGGGGTACAGCGCCAGCAGCGCGCCGCGGCGCACGTGCGCCACGTTGCTGGACAGCACGGCAAACCGCTGCGCCCAGGATTCCTTGAGCAACAGGGGCAGCACGGTGGTGTCGTCCACCGTCATGGTGTCTTGTGGCAGCCAGACGGCGTCCACCTGCGGCGTGAGGCGGGGCAGCATGTCGCGGTACACCCGGATCGCCGTGCGCAGGTCCTGGGCTTCGTAGACGATGAGCTCCAGCCCGATCTGGCGCGCGGCTTCGCGGGCCAGGCGCATCAACCACGTGTTCTGGCGTGGGTCGTGCACCACGAACACACGGCGCACCCGCGGCATGAAGGCCCGCAGGCGAGCAAACAGCAAGGCCGGGTCGGGGGCCAGGCTTTGCACGACCAGGTCCAGCGCATCGGCCTCGGGCACGGACACCACGCCGCCGGCCACCACCTGCACGCTGGCGGCCAGCTCGGCGCCGGTCTTGAGCCCACTGCGTCCCAGGGCGATCAGGGTGCGCACTTCGTCTTGCTGAAGGCGGTTGCGCAGGGCCTCGGCCGGCGCACCAGCGGGCACCGCCCAGGCCAGCACGGGCGCTTTGAGCCGGTCTTCAATGCCGCGCACCATGTTGAGGAACACGCTGCGGTAAGGCTCGCCGATGTCGGGGTAGATGACGGCCAGTGGCAACCGGGTGGGCTCGGCGGCGCCCACGCGCGGCGACACCCCCCAGCCGAGCAGGGCGGCAGCCGACATCCAGGCGGTGGCCTGCCGACGCGCGGGCAACTCGACAACGTCGAGATCAGAACGGCAAGATCTCTTCAAGACATGTTTCATGGTGTGGCGTACACACAGTCAGGGCCCCACATGCCGGGGGGTGACGCGAGTTTGTCAACAAGGCATTCTCGCTGGCGTCGACAATTATTGCAGTACGTGAAAGATGTTCCTGTTTGTTGCGGAAGTAGCGAAAGGCCCTCATGCCTGCTGACACCTTGCTGTCGACCAAGCCAGCGTATCGGCCAACGGCCGCCGAGTTGATCGTGGAATACCTTGAGACGCTGGGCATCGACCAGGTGTTCGGGGTGCCTGGTGGCGCGATAGAGCCCCTGTACAACGCCATGGCCGTGAGCATGCGGCGAGGTGGTGTGCGCCCGGTGGTGGCCCGGCATGAGGCCGGGGCGGCCTTCATGGCCGATGGCTACGCCCGAGAGACCGGGCGCGTCGGGGTGTGTTGCGCCACCTCGGGGCCAGGGGCCACGAACCTCATCACCGGCGTGGCGTGCGCCTTTGACAACGGGGTGCCCATGCTGGTCATCACGGGTCAGCCCACCCTGCCCGTCTTCGGGCGCGGCGCCCTGCAAGAGTCGGCCTGCACCGGCGTCAATACCTTGGGGATGTTCGAGCACTGCACGCGCTACAACACGCTGGTGTCGCACATTGATCAATTGGAGACCAAGCTGGTGCAGGCGTTGATGCGGGCCACGCAAAGCCCGCCCGGGCCGGTGCACCTGTCCATCCCGCTGGACCTGCTCAGGCAGCCCCTGAGCCCCCGGCTGCGCGCCGCCGATCTGCCGGTGCTGATGCGCCGCTCGCAAGCGGTGGACAGCCACCAACTGGCGCAACTGCTGGACGAGCTGTCGCGGGCGCGACGGCTGGCGGTGCTGGTGGGCGGCAGCTGCGGCGAAGCCATGCCGGCGCTGATGCGCTTCATCGAACTGACGGGGGCCAGCTTTGTGAGCACCCCCGATGCCAAAGGCCTGATCAACCCGCACCATCCGCAGTACCGGGGGGTGCTGGGGTTTGCGGGCCACGACTCGGCCCAGGCCGCCCTGCGCGGCGACACCGACCTGGTGCTGGCCGTGGGCACCCCGCTCAGCGAATGGACCAGCGCCGCCTGGAGCGACGCGGTGCTGAACCATCGGCTGGTGCATGTGGATGACAACGACGACCACCTGCGCCGGTCGCCCATGGCGCGGGGCCATGTGAAGGGGCACCTGCGATCGGTGTTTGAGCGCCTGGTGCAGGCACTGCAAGCCCAGGCCCCCCATGCCGATGACGGGCACTGGCCGCTGCTGCAAACGGGCGCAGGCTTGCCCCCCACTGGCTTGAGCCTGCGTGCACCTGAGCAGCTTCACAGCGAGGCAACACCCATCAAACCGCAGCGCCTGATGAACGAGCTGTCCCGCCGGCTGCCCCCCACCACGCGTTTTGTGGCCGATGCAGGCAACGCCACGGCCTGGGTGGTGCACTACCTGGAAGCGCGCAACAACCGGCGCCTGGGCCTGGTGCGCCAAGGCCCGGCGGCCCACGCCACCGCTGGGACGGCGCCCACCGAACGGCGTCGCGACCGCGCCGGATGGCTGCGCGTGTTGACCGAGTTCGCCCCCATGGGCTGGGCCATCGGGGCCGCCGTGGGCATTGCCAGCGGCCAACCCGCCTGCCCGGTGGTGTGCATCACCGGGGATGGCAGCTACCTGATGAACGGGCAAGAAATCACCGTGGCGGCACAGCAGGGCCTGACGGTGATTTTTGTGGTGCTCAATGACTCGGCCCTGGGCATGGTCAAACACGGCCAGCGTCTGGCGGGCGCTGAGCAGGTGGCGTTCGAGCTGCCGGATGTGAACTACGCGGCCCTGGCCGAGGCCATGGGGATCCCGGGGGTGGTGATCCACGGCCCCGACGACTTCGAGCGCCTGGACATGGACGAGATCTTGCAGCGGCAGGGCCCCACCCTGCTGGATGTGCACATCGACCCCGAGGAGGTGCCGCCCATGGGCCTGCGCATGCAGACCCTGGAAGGCCGGGGGGCATCGGCATGAGCGAGCCCACACTGCACAGCACGATCTGGCAAGAAACACCCGAGCCCGACAACCCCTTTGCCACCCAGGTGGCCCGCTGCCATGGCTATGACGTGTACGGCCAGATGCTGGGTCAGGCCCGCTGGGTGGACATGGTGTACCTGCTGCTGACCGGACAGGCCCCGGCCCCGCTGCAGGCCCGCGTGCTGGAGACGCTGGCCGTGGCCCTGGCCAACCCCGGCCCGCGCGACCCCATGGTGCATGCGGCCATGTGCGCCGGCATTGGCGGCACGCCCGCCGCAGCAGGGCTGATGGCGGCCCTGGCCGTGGGCGCAGGCCAAAGTGGTGGCGCCCGCGACGTGTACCTGGCGATGCACGCCTGGCAAGGTGCGCGCGCCCTGCCCGCCGACGCCCCGCTGAGCCAATGGCTGGAGACCCTGCTGGCAGTGCATGCCCCCGCCTGGCTGGGCCCGCGTGATGCGGGCTGGCCCACGGCAGAGCACCCCGCCGGCCTGGACCCGCACAGCCCGGTGACGGCCACCATCGTGCGCCAGAGCCTGGCGCTGCTGAGCGAGGCAGGGCCCTGCACGCAGCGCTTGCATGAGCACATCGACACCCTGTGCGCCCAGGCCGGCATGGGCCTGACGCTGGTGGCCGTGGCCGCCGCCGTCATGACCGATCTGGGACTGAGCCCGGCCCAGGGCGAGATGCTGCACCTGCTGCTGCGACTGCCGGGGGCCGCCGCGCACGCGCTGGAGCAGGCCAGCCAGGGCTTCAAGCGCTTTCCGTATCCGCCCGTGAACCTGCTGGACGACCCGCTGCACCAAGGCACGACCTCATGACCCCCGACTCACCCCCCTCAGCAGCGCCACCCTCGGCTGCTCACCCCTTGCTGGCCCACACCGGCGCCCAGCCCACGCGCGTGGGCGCGGCCTTCCCGGGCCAGCGGGCCGTGTTCAGGGGGCGCGACCTGCACCGCGACCTGCGCGACCACCACTGGCTGGGGCTGTGCGCGTTGGCCGTGTTCGGACGCGAGGTACCGAAGGCTCAGCTGGATTTTTTTGACTCGATCTGGGTGTGGACCAGCTACCCCGACCTGCGCCTGTGGAACAACCGCATCGCCGCGCTGGCCGGCACCACACGCAGCACCGCCAACCTGGGCCTGAGCGCGGCCGAGGCCATGTCCGAGGCCACGATCTTTGGCCGGGGCAACGAATACCGCGCCATGGATTTTTTGATCAAGGTGCAGCAGCGTGTGCAGGCCGGTGAACCGCTGGCCGAGGTGCTGACCCGCTTTCTGGCCGATGGCGGACGCCTGGCGGGCTACGGGCGCCCGATCTCCACCGTGGACGAGCGCATGCCACTGACCCTGGCCAAGGCCCGTGAACTGGGGCTGGACCAGGGCCCGCACCTGGCACTGGCCTGGGCCATTGACGACTACTTTGCGCAGCAAGGCAAGCCCCTGCGCCTGAACCTGGGGGGCCTGGTGTCGGCCTTCGCCGCCGACTTTGGCTGGAGCCCGCGCGAATTCACGATGTTCCTTTTTCCCGCCTTCCTGGCGGGCATGCACCCCTGCTACCTGGAGGCGCTGGAGTTGCCGGCTGGCGCCCGCTTTGCCATGCGCTGTGACGACGTGGCGTACGAGGGCGTGGCGCCACGCCCCTGGCCGCCAGCGGCCTGACGGCCTGGATGGCCTCGTGGCTTAGATCTCATCGATGGCGGTGCTGGCCGCGCCGGCCTGGGGCGCGTCGGCCGCGTCGATGGCAAAACGATCTCGGCAATTGACATAGAAGCTGGCCCCGAAGCGCCCCACGGGAAAGTAGCTTTGCAGGTGCACACGCCAGCGCGCCGTATCGATCAGGCCATCGCGTGCGCCCAGCCACACGATGCGGCCAATGAACACGTAGCGGCTGTCGGTTTCCATGGTTTCGTGCAGCACGCACTCAAAAGCCACGGGCGCTTCGTCGATGCGCGGCGGCCCGACCTGGTGCGATGGCACGCTGTGCAAGCCTGCATGCACCAATTCGCTCTCATGCATGGGCAAACGGTCACCACAGCGGTGCATGGCGGTGGCCATGGCCTCATCGGCGATGTGCACCACGAACTCACCTGTGCGCAGGATGTTGGCGGCCGTGTCCTTGAGTTGACCGTCTTGCAGCTTGTTGATGCTCACCATCAGCACAGGGGGGTCTTCACCCACCATGTTGAACATGCTGAAGGGCGCGGCGTTCACGGTGCCATCGGGGCTGACGGTGGTGATCAGTGCGATGGGACGCGGCACGATCAGGCTGGCCATCAGCTTGTAGCGGGCGTAGGCATCGAGGGTGGTGAAGTCGATTTCGGTCATGCAGAACCTTGTGGGTGCGGACGAGGCGTTCGCCGCTGGCACCGATTTTGCAAAACGGTATACAGTTTTGCAACCCCCACCCTGATGGAGCCTTATGTTCAAACAAGCCCTGATCAAAGCGTGCCTGGTGTCTGCCAGCCTGTGGTGTGCCACCGCACACGCCGCCGACACCCCCTTGAAGTTCCAGCTGGACTGGCGCTTTGAAGGGCCCGCCGCATTCTTTGTGCACCCGGGCATCAAGGGCTATTACAAAGAGCAGGGCCTGGACGTGGACGTGCAGGCCGCCAGCGGTGCCGGCGCCATCCAGCGCGTGGCCTCGGGCACGCACGACCTGGGCTTTGCCGACCTGGCCGCGCTGATGGAGTTCCACGCCAACAACCCGCAAGCCCCCATCAAGCCCGTGGCCGTCATGGTGATCTACAACACCACGCCGGCTGCCGTGATCACACTGAAGAAATCAGGCATCACCAAGCCCACCGACCTGGCCGGCAAGAAGATGGGGGCCCCCATCTTTGATGCGGGGCGCCGCACCTTCCCGATCTTTGCGCAGGCCAATGGCGTGGGCGCCGTGCAATGGACCACGATGGACCCGCCCCTGCGCGAAACCATGCTGGTGCGCGGCGACGTGGATGCGGTGACCGGCTACACCTTCACCAGCCTGCTCAACCTGGAGGCCCGAGGCGTCAAGCGCGAGGACGTGGTGCTGATGCCCTATGCGCAAAACGGTGTGAAGCTGTACGGCAACGTCATCATCGCCAGCCCCAAACTGATCGCCGAGAACCCTGAGGCCATCCGCAAGTTTCTGAAGGCCTTCGCCAAGGGCACGCGTGAGGCCATCGCCGACCCGGCCGCTGCGATCGCGTCCTTGAAAACCAAGGACGGTCTGGTGAACACCGAACTGGAAATCAAGCGCCTGAAGCTGACGATTGAAACCGCCATGGACTCGCCCAGCGCCCGTGCCGAAGGCTTTGGCCGCCTGAACCCCGACCGCCTGAAGCTGATGGCCGAGCAGGTGGCCGCCGCCTACGCCACCAAGAACCCCGTGCCGGTGGAAGCGGTGTGGAACGGCGCGTTCTTGCCCAGCGCGGCCGAGCTGGACGTGCTGCCCAAGCGCTGAGCCTGGCTGACAAATACAAAGACAAAGCCCCGAGGATCGTCAGATCGCTCGGGGCTTGGTGTGTGGCGGAGAGGGAGGGATTCGAACCCTCGGTACGGGGATACCGTACGCCTGATTTCGAGTCAGGTACATTCGACCACTCTGCCACCTCTCCTGAAACGGGGCGCCGGGGTCAATTCGGCGTAGCCCGCAACTATAGCAGAGATTTCAGGGGGGTGAGCACCTCGGCGCCGCCCAGGTAGGGGCGCAGCGCGGCCGGGATGCAGATGCTGCCATCGGCCTGCTGGTGGTTTTCCAGCACCGCCACCAGCGCGCGGCCCACGGCCAGGCCCGAGCCGTTGAGGGTGTGCACCAGTTCGTTCTTGCCCTGCGCGTTCTTGAAACGGGCCTGCATGCGGCGGGCCTGAAAGGCCTCGCAGTTGGAGCACGAGCTGATCTCGCGGTAGGTGTTCTGCGCGGGCAGCCACACTTCCAGATCGTAGGTTTTGGCCGCGCCAAAGCCCATGTCGCCTGTGCACAGGGCCATCACGCGGTAAGGCAGTTCCAGCTTTTGCAGGATGGCTTCGGCGTGCCCCACCATGGCCTCCAGCGCGGCGTTGCTTTGCTCGGGCGTGGTGATCTGCACCATCTCGACCTTGTCGAACTGGTGCTGGCGGATCATGCCGCGCGTGTCGCGCCCGGCGCTGCCCGCTTCAGAGCGGAAGCACGGCGTGTGGCCCGTGAGCTTGATGGGCAACTGCTCCAGCGGCACGATGGTGTCGGCCACGGTGTTGGTGAGCGTGACCTCGCTGGTGGGGATGAGGTACCACTTGCCCTCGGCGGCCTCGGCATCGCCCGAGGTGACGTGAAACAGGTCTTGCTCGAACTTGGGCAGCTGGCCGGTGCCCTGCAGCGCCGGGGCCTTGACCAGGTAGGGCGTGTAGCACTCGGTGTAGCCGTGCTCTTGCGTTTGCACGTCGAGCATGAAGGCCGCCAGCGCGCGGTGCAGGCGGGCGATGGGGCCCTTCATGAAGTTGAAGCGCGCGCCCGAGAGCTTGGCACCGGTGTCGAAATCCAGGCCCAGCTTTTCGCCCAGGTCCACGTGGTCTTTCACCTCGAAGGCGTAGGTGGCAGGGGTGCCCCAGCGGCGCACCTCGACGTTGCCCGATTCGTCGTGGCCCACGGGCGCGTCGTCTTGCGGCAGGTTGGGCACCGACAGCAGCATGGCCTGCAGCTCGGTCTGGATGATGTCGAGCCGATCGGCGCTGGCCTTGAGCTCGTCGCCGATACCAGCCACCTGAGCCATCACGGCCTCCACCTGGGCGGTGGTGTCTTCACCCTTGGCGGCCTTGCCCTTGAGCATGCCGATCTGCTTGGACAGGCTGTTGCGCTGTGATTGCAGCTCTTCGGTGCGGGTCTGGATGGTCTTGCGTTCGGCTTCGAGCGCGCGAAAACGGGCCTCGTCCAGGAAAGGCTGCGGGGTCTTGCGCTTGGCCAGCTTGGCCAGCACGCCATCGAGGTCTTTGCGCAGCAGGGCGATGTCGAGCATGTTGAGTCGTGGTGAATGTGGATCAGAACTGCGCGCAGCTTACACGGCGCGCTGGCTGGGCAGGGGGCGGTCCAGGCCGGTGCCTCCCAGGCCCTTGGGCAGCGGGAAGCGCACGTGCTCTTCCACCCCCTGCATGCGGCGCACGGACACGGCGCCCATGTCTTTCAGACGCGTGATCACGCGCTGCACCAGCACATCGGGCGCGGACGCGCCAGCGGTCAGGCCCACGCGGGGATGCCCTTCAAACCAGGATTCTTGCAGGTCGTCAGGGCAGTCGATCATGTAGGCGGGGGTGCCCAGGCGCTCGGCCAGTTCGCGCAGGCGGTTGCTGTTGGAGCTGGTGGGGCTGCCCACCACGATCACCACGTCCACCTGCGGGGCCATGATCTTGACGGCGTCCTGCCGGTTTTGGGTGGCGTAGCAGATGTCTTGCTGCTTGGGCTCGCGCACCTGCGGAAAGCGCCGCTTGATGGCCGCCAGGATGCCGGCGGCGTCGTCCACCGACAGCGTGGTTTGCGTGACCACGGCCAGCTTGCCGGGGTTGCGCACCTGCACGCGCTCAACATCGTCCTCGTCTTCCACCAGGTAGATGCCTTCGGTGACCTGGCCCATGGTGCCTTCCACCTCAGGGTGCCCCTTGTGCCCGATCATCAAAAACTCGAAGCCCTCGCGGTGCAGCTTGGCCACCTCCACGTGCACCTTGGTGACCAGGGGGCAGGTGGCGTCGAACACGCTGAAGCCGCGGGCATCGGCCTCGCGGCGCACCTCCTGGCTGACACCGTGGGCGCTGAAGATGAGCGTGGCGCCTGGGGGCACCTCGGCCAGGTCTTCGATGAAGATAGCGCCCTTGGACTTGAGGTCGTTGACCACGTAGGTGTTGTGCACGATCTCGTGGCGCACGTAGATGGGCGCGCCAAACTGGGCCAGCGCCCGCTCGACGATCTCGATGGCGCGGTCCACGCCGGCGCAAAAGCCCCGGGGCTCGGCCAGCAACACGTCTTCAACCTGGTTCATGCCCTGCCCTTTCACAGCACGCCGATCAGTTGCACCTCGAAGGTGACGGGCTGACCCGCCAGCGGGTGGTTGAAATCAAACAACGCCCATTCGCCCGCCGGGTCCAGCTCGCGCACCACCCCCGCGAACGAGCCCTGCCCATCCGGGGTGGGGAACTGCACCACATCGCCCACGTTCCAGGTTTCGTCCGGGTCACCCAGCTCGCGCAGCAGCTTGAGGGCCACGCGCTGCAGCATCTCGGGGTTGCGGGGGCCAAAGGCCTCGCCGGCGTCGAGCTGCAAGGTGGTGCGGGTGCCCTCGGGCAGGCCGATCAGGCGGGCCTCGATGGCGGGTGACAACTCACCCGAGCCCAGCGAGAGCGTGGCGGGCTTGTCATCGAAGGTGTTGACCACGTCGCCACCGTCCGGGCCGGCCAGGCGGTAGTGCAGGGTGAGGAACGAGCCAGGGGCGACGGTGGGCACGGGGGAGGTCATGGTGGTGGGCCCACCCTTCGTGAGGATGGGCAGGGAAAAGCAGCGAAGCCACAATTTTAGGTTTACTACACACCCAGGGACGACACACCATGAAAGACCTGCCTGCCGAGATGCGGCCGCGGGAGAAACTGCTGGCCATGGGCCCAGGCGTGCTCAGCGATGCCGAGCTGCTGGCCTTGCTGCTGCGCACGGGCCTCAAGGGCCTGGGGGTGCTGCAGATGGCCGAGGCCGTGCTGCGAGAGCTGGGCGGGTTTCAGGGCCTGCTGCACGCCCCGCCAGAGCGGCTGCGCCGCATCCGCGGACTGGGGCCCGCCAAACGGGCCGAGCTGGTGGCCGTGATGGAGATGGCCCGGCGCGGACTGCAAGGCAGCCTGAGTGCCCAGCCGGTGTTCAGCTCGCCCCAGTTGGTGAAAGATTACCTGTGTCTGCGCCTGGGCGCCCTGCCCCACGAGGTGTTTGCCGTGCTCTTTCTGGACGCCCAACACCGGCAGATCGCCTGCGAAGAGCTCTTCAGGGGCACGCTGACGCAAACCTCGGTTTACCCCCGTGAGGTGGTGAAACGCGCGCTTGAGTTGAACGCCGGCAGCGTGATCCTGGCCCACAACCACCCCTCGGGCGTGCTGGAGCCCTCACGCGCCGACGAGTTGCTGACGCAAACCCTGAAAACCAGCCTGAACCTGGTGGACGTGAAGGTGCTGGACCACGTGGTGGTGGGGCGCACCGGCGCCATCTCGTTTGCCGAGCGCGGACTGCTGTGACGCCGGCCACGCGGCCCGTTCAGCCTGTGACGAAATGTGACCGAACTTCGGTTAGGCTAGGGTCCGTGAGCCGAGATGTCAAACCGCCGCCCAACGTTGCCTTGCGCGACTTTGCCGATCTCAAGCGTGCCTTGAAACAGGCGGCGCGGGAGGCTGCCGCTCGCCTGGAACAAGAGCGCGCGGAGCAGGCTCGCCGTCAGAGCCAGGTGCATGACGCCGCGCTGTTCAGGCAGGCGGTGGGCTCGGTTCATCCGCTGCCCGATGCGGGCCGAAGGGCCCCGGAGCCCGCCCGCAAGGCCCAGCCTGTGCCTGCACACCGCCAAGCCGACGAGCAGGCGGTGCTGCAAGAATCCTTGTCAGACGAATTCGACGTGGAAAGCCTGCTGGAGACCGACGACACCCTGTCGTGGCGCCGGCCCGAGTTGGGCGTGGACGTGGTGCGCAAGCTGCGCAGAGGGGTGTGGGCGCTTCAGGGCGCGCTGGACCTGCACGGGCTGCGCGTGGACGAGGCACGCACCCGCGTGTCGGCCTTCTTGCGCGAAGCCCATGTAAAGGGCTGGCGCTGCGTGCGCATCGTGCACGGCAAGGGGCTGGGCTCACCCGGCAAACAGCCGGTGCTGAAAGACAAGGTGCGCCGGTGGCTGGTGCAAAGCGACCGGGTGCTGGCCTTCGTGCAGGCCCGGGCCGACGAAGGTGGCCACGGCGCGGTCGTGGTCTTGCTCAAGCCCGGGCGGTCGGGACCGCAGGGCGCATCCTGAGCGGCAGGGCTCAGACACCCTTGTTGCGCATCCAGTCGGCCGTTTGAAAGAAGGCCTGGGCCAGACGCGCTTGCAGGTCGGCGTCGATGTCCTGCTCGCGCATGGCCTGGGCCATGCAGGCCAGCCACTCGTCACGCTCGCGGATGCCGATGGCAAAAGGCAGGTGCCGCGCCCTCAGGCGCGGATGCCCAAAGCGCTCGATGTAGTGGTTGGGGCCACCCAGCCAGCCGCACAAGAACCAGAACAGGCGGTCGCGGGCGTCGTCCAGGGTGGTGCCATGCACGCCACGCAAGACCGCGTAGGCGGGCTCCAGGTCCATCAGGTCGTAAAAACGGTCTACCAGGGCACGCACGCCGGGCTCGCCGCCCAGCAGGTCAAACGCAGAAGCTTCGCTCATGCCCTCAGTTTGACACGGCCGCGCGGCTCAACAGCCGCGTGGCCACCTGCACCACCCCTTGGGCCGCCGGGCTGCCCGGGTGCAGTTCCAGCAGCAGCTGGCGCTTTTGCACGGCTTCGCGCACGCTGTTGTCTTGAGGGATGTCGCCCAGAAAATTGAGCTTGGGGGCACCGCCGCTGGGCAGTTGCACGAAGCGCTCAACCACCTGCTGCAGTTGATTGCAGATGCCGCGCCCGTCTCCGGGCCGGCTGACCTGATTGACCACCAGGTTGAGCTGCTCTCGGGCTTGCTGGGCCGCCAGCACCTTGATGGTGGCGTAGGCATCGGTCATGGAGGTGGGCTCTGGCGTGGCCACCACCACCACCTCGTGTGCCATCGACACGGCGTACAGCACCACGTCGGAAATGCCGGCACCGGTGTCGATGATGATGACGTCAAACTTGGGTTTGACCGCCTCGAAAATGGTGTGCAACTGCTCACGCACCTCGGGCGTCAGCCGAGAGTACTCGACCAGGCCCGAGCCGGCCAGCAGCACGGAAAAGCCACCGGGCGCCGCCAGGATGGCTTCCTCCAGTTCGGCCTTGCCCGTGAAGACGTCGTGCAGCGTGATCTTGGGGTACAGATTGAGCACGACATCGAGGTTGGCCAGCCCCAGGTCGGCATCCAGCACCAGCACGCGCATGCCCTGGCGCGTCAGCGCCGCCGCCAGGTTGGCACTGAAAAAGGTCTTGCCCACCCCACCCTTGCCACTGGTGACAGCCACCGTGCGGGCGAGGCGAACAGCCGGGGACGAAGAAACGTCAGGAGTGGACATGGTCACCATCATGGGCTGGTTTTCGGCAGGTCGGCGTCATTTCCTGAGTCCGGACCATCGTCACTGTGTGTGAAGCTGCCAAACAGCAGCCCTTTTTCTTCGGCGCTGACCACCGTCAGGGGCGGCATGTCCAGGCAGGTGCGGTTGCGGCCTTCGGCCTTGGCGCGGTAAAGCTGCTGGTCGGCACGCTCTGACCACAAGGTGGCCAGGGAGCGCACCCACTGCGGCGCAAACGCGCCGCCAATGCTGACGGTGACGCGCAAATGCTGGCCTCCCACGATGGCCACGTCGCGCTGTTCCACCTTTTGCCGGATGCGCTCGGCCACCGTCTGCCCGAAGGCGGGTGGGCAGTTGGGCAAGATGATGGCGAACTCTTCGCCACCCAGGCGGGCCACCAGGTCCATGGGCCGCACGCAGTCCTGCAGGCAGTGCGCCACCGACTGGATGACGACATCACCCGCCGCATGGCCGTAGGTGTCGTTGACCTTCTTGAAGTGGTCGATGTCGGCCACCAGCAGCAAGGCGGGCTCGCCGATGCGGGCCACGCGATCGACCTCGCGGGCGATGGCGGCTTCGAACTGGCGCCGGTTGGCCAGGCCCGTCAGGGCGTCACGGCTGGACAGGTCGCACAGGCCATCCAGGATGGCCTGCAGCCACGGCGCGCTGCCCGCGGCCAAGTCAGCGGGGGCCTGCCAGCCGGCCTGCTGCAGCAGAGACAAGGCCTGTTCAAGTCGAAGCGCCCCGTCTGACAAGCTGAAGGGCATGGGCTCGGACGTGGCAAGCGGGGCAGGCACGACGGTGGTGATGGCGGGCTCCTGAGCATGAACACCAAAGTTCGTTTCAGTCTAGCAGCGCCCAGGGGACTGTTGTCGCCGGAATGGCACGGATTGCCACGTCATCTCCGAGGCTGACGCCCGGCCCGGGTGGGCATGCTCAAGTCTGGTGCGGCCCGTCCGATAACCCAACAGGGTCTCATTGTCCGCGCTCGCATCCTCACCGTTCACCGCCAAGGCACCACTGCCCATGTCCATCGCCAGCCCCGACGCCGTTCTACCGATTGATCGCGAATTTGACTTTCAACCGCGCGATTTTGCCCGGGTGCGTTCGTTGATTTATGCGCGGGCGGGCATCAGCCTGCATGACGGCAAGCAGGCCATGGTGTACAGCCGCCTGTCGCGCCGACTGCGCGAAACCGGGCACCCCTCTTTTGATGCCTATCTGAGGTGGCTGGAGGGCGCCAGCGGCCCGCAAGCCGATCTGGAGTGGCAGGAGTTCGTGAACTGCCTCACGACCAACCTGACCTCGTTCTTCCGCGAAGAGCATCACTTTCACACCCTGGCCGAGTGGCTGAAGGCCCGCGGCAGCCAGCCCACCCGCATTTGGTGCTGTGCGGCGTCCACCGGCGAAGAACCGTATTCACTGGCCATCACCGTGGCCGAAAACATGGGGCTGCACGCGCCGGTCAAGATCCTGTGCAGCGACATCGACACCCAGGTGCTGGCCAAGGCCTCGCGCGGGGTGTACGAGGCCAGCGCGCGCGGCCTGTCGCCCCAACGCCTGCACCGCTTCTTCCTGAAGGGCAAGGGGGCGAACGCCGGCAGCATCCGGGTCAAGCCCGAGCTGGCGCGCCTGGTGGAGTTTCGGCCCTTCAACCTCATGCAGACCAGCTGGCAGCTGGGCGAGGCCTTCGACATCGTGTTCTGCCGCAACGTGATGATCTATTTCGATGCACCCACCCAGCGCAAGGTGCTGGAGCGCATCCACGGCGTGATGAAACCCAAGGGCATGCTGTTCGTGGGGCACTCTGAAAACTTCACCGAATCGCGTGACCTGTTCACGCTGCGCGGCAAGACGGTTTATGACAAGGTCTGAAGACCGACGGCCACCAGGAGACACGATGATCAGCCCCATTTCCACCCCTGCGGCCCGTCCCGCTCCCCCGTCGGCCCTGGCCGGTGGGCTGGGGGCGACGCGCACCGATCGGCTGACCCGGCTCAAGACCCGCGTGGCCAAGCCCGGCGAAGCCTCGTTCTTTTTCTACGACGCGCACTTTCGCAGTGAAGCTGTCAAGGTGTTGCCGGGCGAGTACTTCGTGCTGGACGAAGACATCCTGATCATGACCACGCTGGGCTCGTGCATCGCCGTGTGCTTGTGGGATCGGCAAGCCAAGGTGGGGGGCATGAACCACTTCATGCTGCCAGACAACGGCGGCGGGGCCAGCGATTCGGGACGTTACGGCTCGTACGCCATGGAACTGCTGATCAACGAGATGATGAAGATGGGCGCCGCGCGCATGACCATGGAAGCCAAGGTGTTTGGCGGCGGCGCGGTGATCAGCGGCATGAACACGATCAACGTGGGTGAGCGCAACACCAATTTTGTGATGGACTACCTCAAGACCGAGCGCATTCCGGTGGTGTCCAAGGATGTGCTGGACATCTACCCGCGCAAGGTGTGCTTCCTGCCGCACAGTGGCAAGGCCATGGTCAAGCGCCTGGCCCCCAGCAACCCCGAGGCCATCGTTCAGCAAGATCGCATGGCCGCTCAGAAGGTGGTACCCGCCAGCACCGGCGGTGGCACCGTGGACCTGTTCTGACCCGACGGAGAAATCCCAATGGCCAAGATTCGAGTGGTGGTGGTGGACGACTCCGCCCTGGTGCGAAGCATGTTGACCGAGATCATCAACCGGCAGCCCGACATGCAATGCATCGGCGCGGCCAGCGATCCCTACGTGGCGCGCGAGATGATCCGCAACCTCAACCCCGACGTGATCACGCTGGACGTGGAGATGCCGCGCATGGATGGCATCGACTTCCTGTCCAAGTTGATGCGCCTGCGGCCCATGCCGGTGGTGATGGTGTCGACGCTGACCGAGCGCGGCGCGGAGGTGACCCTGAAGGCGCTGGAGCTGGGGGCCATCGATTTTGTGGCCAAGCCCAAGATTGGCGTGGCCGACGGCCTGCAGCAGTTGGCCAACGAGATCACCGAAAAGGTGCGCATCGCCTCGAAGGCACGCATCAACCGCGCGCCGACGCCATCGGCGCCTGCCCGCAGCACCCCTGTGGGGGCCAGTACCGGGAGCGCTGGGGCCAGTAGCACGGCCACGGGCACGGCCGCGCCTGCACCGGCCAGCCTGGGCCGGCTGTCCACCGAAAAGATCATCTTCATCGGCGCATCGACGGGCGGTACCGAGGCCACCAAGGAGGTGCTGATGACGCTGCCGGCCGACGCGCCTGCGGTGGTCATCACCCAGCACATGCCACCGGGCTTCACCAAGAGCTACGCCACCCGCCTGGACGGGCTGTGCCGCATCCGCGTGAAAGAGGCGACCGATGGCGAGCGGGTGTTGCCCGGCCACGCCTACATCGCACCGGGCGGGCTGCACCTGAGCGTGGAGCGCTCGGGCGCCAACTACATCGCACGGGTGCAGGATGGTGAGCCGGTCAACCGCCACAAACCCAGTGTGGAAGTGCTGTTCAAATCGGCCGCCAGGCTCGTGGGACGCAACGCCATCGGCATCATGCTGACCGGCATGGGCGCCGACGGCGCCAAGGCCATGCGCGAGATGAAGGATGCGGGCGCTTATTGCGTGGCGCAGGACGAGGCCAGCTGCGTGGTGTTCGGCATGCCACGTGAGGCGATTGCGGCCGGGGCCGTGCAAGAAGTGCTGCCGCTCAAGCAGATCGGCCCGCACCTGATGGAGCACCTGCGCAGCACGGTGGGACAGGCGCTGAGCCGGGTCTGAGACCCGTGCTCAAGGCCGGCTCAAGGCCGGCCCACGAACAGCATCAAGGTGCTGCCGCGCGCCGGGCTGTACCCCAGGGCCCCATACACGGGGCCGATCGCCGTGTCGGCACCGATGTACAGGCTGCCGCCCAGCTTCAGGCGGCCCTCGCCCACTTCTTCGCGTTGCTGCCAGGCGTTGCCGGCCTCCAGGCTGGCGCCCAGGTAGGTGCCCCGGGTGAGGCTCATGTCGGTGAGGCGAATGCGGTAACCCAGGCGCGCCAGGGCCACCTGCGGCCCACTGATCTGAAATGGCGCATAACCCGAGATCTGCTGGAAGCCGCCCAGGCCATAGCGGTCGATGGTCGGCTGCGGACCATCGCTGAGCGACACACGCCCGAGCAGGCTCCAGGTGTGTCTGCCCCAGGTGTGAACAGTTTGGCCCTGCAGGCTGATCAAACGCAGCGTGCCTTCATCAATCGGTGCAGAGCCGCGGTCGCTCAGGTGCCCATGAAACCATTGCCCATCCACCCGCCAGCCCTTGAGCGGGAAGAAGGCGTGGTCCAGTTGGTCAAACACGGCGCGCAAACGCCAGCCTTGCTCTTTCCAGCGCTGCACGTCAGGCCCACCCGAGGCACTGGCCTCGGACAGCGCCGATGACACGATGCGTGGGTCGTCGCGCAGGTTCTGGCTGACCCAGCCCAGGCGCCATTCGCCCAGCTCGCGCCAGTTCAGGCCCAGGTCCAGGGCCAGCTCGCTGCGCTGACGGCGCACCGTGGCGGCCAGGTCATCGTCCGGATTGAGGTGGTAGTCCACCGTGTGGCGCTGCGTGGCGGCCGATGCCGACCAGAAGGCGCTGAGGCCGTCTGGCAGCTGGAGCGTCCAGGGGCTCCACCACTCGGTGGACAGCGCTGGTGACGAACCGATGCGGGCAAAGTTGCGCCATTCGCTGCCGCTGCGGTCGGCCCAATGCCGGGTGTGCACCACCTTGACGTCGAAGGTGCTGCGCCCACGGTTGTCGGCGCTGAAATCAAGCCCCATCTGCAGGTAGTTGGGCCCCCAGGGCTTGTCTTGCAGAATGAAGACGAGGCCTTGTCCTCCATCGGGTGCGGGCTCGAGCCGGTAGTCGGTGCGCAGGTAATCGCCCGTGGCCGCCAGGGTGACCAGGTCGCGCTCGGCATCCGCCACGCTGAAAGCATGTCCGGGTTGCGAGCGCAGGATGTCAGAGCGGGCCTGGGGGTGCGTCAGCTCGGAGCCTTCAAAGCGCACAAAACGCAGTTCTTGCGGCGCTGGTGCTCGCAACTGATGGCCTGTACGCCAGGCGGCGTAATCGGCCTCTGACAGGCGCAGGTCCTGAAAGCGCAGCACCATGGCGTCGGCCTGCGTTTCGCCCAGCTCCACGAACTCGACCGCGCGGCTGAAATCGGCCGAGGTCAGCCCTTGCAGTTGCGGTGTGATCAAGACATCCTGCGGCGTCAGCGTGGCCAGGCTGCGCTGGACGTTTTGCTCCGTGAGGATGTTGATCATCTGGGCGGTCACCCCCGTGAGCGTGGACAAGGTATCGCGTGGAGCGAGCGGGGTGCCCACGTTGACCACGATGAGCCGGTCGGCCCCCATGGCCCGGGCCACATCCACCGGGGTGTTGTTGACCAGGCCACCGTCCCCCAGGATGCGCCCTTGAACCTCCACCGGGGCAAAAATGCCGGGCACGGACATGGAGCTGCGCAAGGCGGTGGCCAGGTCGCCCTGCTCGATCACCACCGGCTGGCCGGTTTCCATGTCGGTGGCCACGGCGCGAAACGGGATCGGCAAGCGATCAAAGTGCGAGGTCTGGCTGGCCGGCAAGGTCAGGCGGCGCAGGTGCGACTCCAGCACCCGGCTGGACAGCGAGCCCAGCGGGGCCTTCAGGCCATCGGCCCCCACGCCCACCTCGATCAGGGGCGAGACCTCGAAATCCTGCTCTTTGCGCCGCTGAGACAACTCGGGACGATCCACCCGGCTGGCGAACACATTGCCCCAGTCCAGCCGCTTGACCTCGGCTTCGATCTGCGCGGCGCTCAGGCCGCTGGCATACAGCCCGCCCACGATGGCCCCCATGGAGGTGCCTGCGATGACGTCCACCGGGATGCGCTCGCGCTCAAGCACCTTGAGCACCCCGACGTGGGCCAGGCCACGGGCACCGCCACCAGAGAGCACCAGGCCAATGCGCGGACGCTGTGACGCCCCGTCGCGCGGGGACTCACCCCGAGGCGCCTCGGCGGCCATGGCCGACACCACCGACAACAGGGTGGCCACCAGGATCGAAATGACTAGACGCACGCTCATGCGCCGATTGTCATTCTGAATTGACCTGGGTCATGGCAACCGCCCCGAAAAAGGCGTCTGATGAACATACCCCTTGGGGCACTCAATTCAGACAAGAACGGAGCACATCATGCAAGCCTGGATCGACTTCTTCACCACCGACTACGGTCTGATGAGCCTGGCCGTCATTGCCTTCATGTTCGTGATGCTGGGCTACATCGGCTGGTATGTGGCCCGCCACGTGAAGGCCGATGTGGAAGAACATGACCGGCTGGTGCGCGAGGGTCGCGCCCAGTGAACAAGGCCGCCTCAGGTGTAACGCTTGAGGAAGTCCTGGTAGGCCAGGCCGATGCCTTCTTCCAGCCCGATGCGGGGCGTCCAGCCCAGTGACGTGAGTTGCCCCACGTCCATCAGCTTGCGGGGCGTGCCATCGGGCTTGCTGGTGTCGAAGGTGAGGCGGCCTTCAAAGCCCACCACCTTCACCACCAGCTCGGCCAGTTCGCGGATCGACACGTCGCTGCCACAGCCCACGTTGATCAACGGACCGTCAAAGCCCTTTTCCATCAAGAACACGCAGGCATCGGCCAGGTCGTCGGCGTGCAGGAACTCGCGCAGCGGCGTGCCCGTGCCCCAGACCACCAGCTCGCTGTCGCCCCGCTGCTTGGCCTCGTGCGCCTTGCGGATCAGGGCCGGCAGCACGTGGCTGTTGTTGAGGTCGTAATTGTCGTTGGGGCCGTACAGGTTGGTGGGCATGGCGCTGGTGTACTGGCGCCCGTACTGGTGGTTGTAGGCCTCGGCCAGCTTGATGCCCGCGATCTTGGCGATGGCGTAGGGCTCGTTGGTGGGCTCGAGCGGGCCGGTGAGCAGGTACTCTTCCTTCAGGGGCTGGGGCGCCAGCTTGGGGTAGATGCAGCTGGAGCCCAGAAACATCAGCCGCTGCACGCCCGCCAGGTGGGCACCGTGGATCAAGTTGGCCTCGATCACCAGGTTTTGGTACAGAAAATCGGCCCGGTAGGTGTTGTTGGCCTGGATGCCCCCCACCTTGGCGGCGGCGATGAACAGGTAATCCGGCTTTTCTGACTGCAGAAACTCATGCACGGCCTGCTGGCTGAGCAGATCAAGCTCTTGGCGGCTGCGGGTGATGACGTTGCTGTAGCCGGCAGACTGCAGGCGACGCACGAGGGCGCTGCCCACCATGCCTCGGTGGCCGGCCACAAAAATCTTGGCGTTGGATTGCATGGGAACGAAACTCCTGTTCGGCACAGTATAGACAGCGCAGGCGCGGCCGCTCGTCTCGACAAACCTGCAAGGCCAACGACAGAGGCATCGACGCCTCGCTCAGAGGCGCTGGCTGAGCGGTGCAGCAGATCGCTGCGGCCACACTCGCAGCAGCATCGCGCCCAGCAACAAGACCAAGGGCAAGGCATAGACCGGCGCTGCCCCTACGCGCTTCAGGCATGACAGCACGAACACCGTCCAGATCACATAGGCACAGAGGCGGTGTAGAAGCACCCATCGTGCCCGGCCCATCCACTGCACCGCAGGATCAAACGAGGTCGCTGCCATCAGCACGACCGCCACATAGCCCGCGCCACCGATCCATCGACTGAGCAGCGGCGTCAGGTGTGACCACAGCGCAGGCTCTGCCCAAATCCACAGGCAGAGAATACCCACAGCGTGACAGGCATGCGATGTAGCAAACAACAGCCCTACCTGGCGACGGTGCAACATCAACGCTGCGCTGAGCGTACCTGGCCACCAACGCCAGCATGCCGATGCCACGAAGGCCAGCAGAAACAGCGGCAAAGACAGTCGCGCCGTCACGCGGACAAGCCGCCGCGCCCCGTCCGCGTCCGGTTGACTCAACAACATCAAGGCGCTCAAGACCGCCAGGGCCACTGAGCCCCAGATCCATACGCGCCAGGGCGACGTTGTTCGCAGCGCCAGAGCCGCTGATGAAGTGTTGGAATCCAGCATGGCCGTCTTGGGGAGTGGTGATGGCCGCCATGCTGATGCGACAACGCGATGCGGTGAAGCCAAAATACGCACTGCTTACATTGAAGTGCTTTTTGTACATCACCAATGCCTCAAGCCATGACGCCTGCATCCCCTCCAAACCGCACCCACTACCACCATGGCAACCTGCGCCAGGCCGTGATCGACACGGCCCTGGCGCTGGCCGAAGAAACTGGAGACGAGCAGGTCAGTCTGCGGGAGGTGGCGCGGCGCATCGGTGTCTCTTCGGGCGCACCCTTTCGGCACTTTGCAGACCATGCGTCCTTGATGGCCGCCATCGCGGAAGAGGCCACCGTGCGCCTGCGCTTGATGGTCGAGCGCGATCAGCATCGGTCGCCACCAGCGGCGATCGAGCGCCTGCGCACCATGGGAAACAGCTTCCTGAGTTGGGCGCTGGAACACCCCACCTCATTTCGTCTGGTATCGGCTCGGCGCCTCTACGATTTCAATGCGTCGCCCAGCCTGCACGCTCACTTCAACGAGGTGCGCTCACGAACCGTGTCACTGGTGGAAATGGCGCAGCGCGAGGGCAGCCTTCAGGCGGATGTACCACCTGAGCGCCTCGCGCTGATGTTGCGCAGTGCCGTCTACGGCATGGCGCGCATGCACGTCGACGGCCAACTGGCTCAATGGGGCGTCAAATCTGGTTCGGCAAGGCGTGAGTTGCACGCCGTGTTGAACGCTCTGATTGACGGCTTGAGGGGCTGAGACCTCAAGGGTTGTAGGCCAGGGGGGTCAATGGGTTGCCGGGGGCGATGCTGGAGCAGTTCTGCGGCGCTGCCTTGCCAGCGAAACGCGCATCCACCCAGTCGGTGGCCCAGGGCAGCCACAGGGCCATGGTGGTGAAGTGGCTGGTGCCCCACTCCTTGTGCTGCACGGGCACGCCCTGGGCGCAGTACTGACGAGCCAGGGTGCGCACGTCACCGGCCAGCATCACGCCATCACCCTTGCCCCACAGGGGCGAGGTCTTGGTGAGCTCCCACACGCCGCCGGTGCCTTGCCCGATCTGCAGCGGGATGGCAGGGGTGCCGCCGGTGCCCATGATGACCTTGTTCACCGCTTCCACGTATTCCTTGATCTTGGTGCGGTCCTGGTACTCGGGCTTGACCAGGTCCTTCCAGGTCACGTTGCGGTACATGCCCAGCACGTAGGCGATCGAGGCCTTCTGCATCTTGTCGTAGACCTCCAGGCCGCGCGGAGAGAGGTACTTCTTGATGTCGATCTCGTACGAGCGCGACACGCCGATGATGGCCATGGGCATCACACCGCCCCAGATGGGCGCGCCTTCGACGTAGGTCAGGTTGTGCTCGGGGCTCACCAGGGTGCCGCCAAAGGCTGCGCCGATCAGGTTGGGCGTGAGGTCTGGCGCATAGCTGGGGGCCAGCTCGGCCGCCCATTCGGTGGCGATGGCACCGCCCGAATAGCCCATCATCACCACCTGGGCGTTGCTGCTCAGGCCGACCTGCGGGGCCTTGAGCGCTGCACGGATGGAATCCAGCGTGTTGTAGCCGTACTCGGGCCCTGCGGCAAAGTTGGCTTTCTGGCCTTCGGTGTCAGACACCACCACGGTGTAGCCCTGCTTGACGTACTTGCCAAACAGAATGGTCTCGACAGCAGGCAGCAGGTCGGGCAGGCGCTTGCCCCCCGCATAGGCGCGCGAAGGACCGTCTTCCGGGTTCAACGAGTCGTAGAACGACTGGTACGAAATGACCTTGTTCTTGTTGGTGCAACTGGCCGTGGCGCAGTCGGGTGTGAAGATGGTGGTGACGTTGGCTGCCGGCCGCATCAAGGCATCGGTCGATCGGTAGACGAGTTGCGTCGCCTTGAGCTTGGTCTTGAAGCCGGCCACGTACACAGAGATCGTGCGGCTCTTGAGCACCGTGCCGGGCGCCGCGCTGGCCAGTGCAGCCGTGTCGGTGAACTCGAAGAAGGGATCGGTGGTAGCGCTGGCCGTGCCGGGCAAGGCCAGCGCAGACAAGGCCACGGGCAATGCACAGAGCCACTGTGGGCGAGGGGTCAAACGGAATCGCATCGATATCTCCTGTTCTGGTTGTGCAACTTCACACGAAAGATCCCCAGTATCTGGGCCCACCTGGACAGCAGACTGTCAGCTGTTGGTCATTCCGGCGCCGCGTCACCGACACTCAAGGGTTTGACCGCATAGGGTGCACCCCAGGCCACCCCCAGAGAAACCCCCAACTAGGCGCGCAACAAGGCGGCGCCCTTGATCTGGGCGTACACCGGCAGGCCTTCACGCAGCCCCAGGGTCGATGCTGACCGGGAGGTGATGCGCGCCAGCACGGTGTGGTGTGCGCTCAATGCCAGGCCCAACATGACACTGCCGTCGCCGTGAGGGTGCACAGTGCGAACCACTGCAGGCAGGATGTTGAGCATGCTGCTGTCGGTCGCACGACTCAGCGCCACACTCACATCGCGCGCCAGAATGCGCAAGCGCACCGCCTGCCCCAAGGGCGCCGACACCCGGCCAACCCACAGCCCCTGATCGGGGCCTTCGCCCCAGCCCAACAGGCTCAAGCCATGCGGCTCGTCATGGCGCCTCACGCTCAGGGCGAGCACGGCGCCGGCCTCATCCAAGGCGGCCCACGGCGTGTCGGTGCGAGACATCAGTGACAAGGCGGGCCCTGACATCTGCACGCGGCCTTGCTCCATCAGGACCAGGTGATCGGCCAGCCGGGCCGCCTCGTCCAGCGCGTGGGTCACGTAAACAATGGGCACCCCGTGCACCGCCAAGGCCTCCAGGTAAGGCAGCACCTCGGCCTTGCGTGCCGCGTCGAGCGCCGACAAGGGCTCGTCCATCAACAGCAAGCGTGGGCTGGTCAGCAAGGCGCGGGCGATGGCCACACGCTGACGCTCACCGCCCGACAGGCCCTGTGGATGCCGGGACAGCAGATGGCCGATGCCAAGCAACTCAATGGCGTCGTCCAGCGTGGTGCGATGCAAGCCCGACGGCACGCGACGATGCCCGTACAGCAGGTTGGCGCGCACATCCAGGTGTGGAAACAAGCTGGCTTCCTGAAACACCATGCCCAGCGGTCGCCGATGCACAGGCAGCCAGCGACCCAGGTCGTCGTCTTGCCACACCTCATCGCCCAGACGCACGCTGCCAGACGCGCGGGTCAGACCAGACAACGCCCTGAGGACCGTGGTTTTGCCACAGCCTGAAGGCCCCAGCAGCACGCTGACCCCGCGACCGGGCAAACACAGGCTCACCGACAACTCAAAACCTGGGTGGTGCAACTGCAGTTGTGCCCGGAGGTCGCCCATGCTCATGTGGGCACCCCGGGTGATCCGCCCAAGGCGCTACGACGGGCATTGAGCAGGTACAGCGCCAGCATGACCACAAAGCCAAACAGCACCATGCCCCCCGCGAGCCAGTGGGCGTTGGCCCATTCTTGCGCTTCAACGTGTCCATAGAGGGCCACCGACAGCACGCGCGTGGCGCCAGGAATGTTGCCACCGATCATGAGCACCACCCCGAACTCACCGACCGTGTGCGCAAAACCCAGCACCGCTGCCGTGAGGAAGCCCGGGCGGGCCAGCGGCAGAGCCACGGTGATGAATCGATCCCACGGCGACGCACGCAGGGTGGCGGCCACCTCCAGCGGACGCGCGCCGATGGCCTCGAAGGCCTGTTGCAGCGGCTGAACGACGAACGGCAGGGAGTGCAGGGTGCACGCCACCACCAGCCCGGAGAAGGTGAACGGCAACAGGTCCATGCCCATGGCTTGCATGAACTGACCCACAGGGCCTTGAGGCCCCAACAACACCAACAAGTAAAAGCCGATGACCGTGGGGGGCAACACCAACGGCAGCGCCACCACCGCCGCCACGGGCCCTTTGAGCGCCGAGCGCGTGTGGGCCAGCCACCAGGCGATGGGGGTGCCCACCAACAAGAGCAACACCGTGGTGGTGGCCGCCAGCCGGGCCGTCAACCACAGGGCTTGCCAGTCTTCAGCGTGCAGGGGCAAGGCCGTATCCCCAGGTCTGGATGATCTGGCGTGCTTGAGGCGACCGCATGAACCGCATCAACGCTTCGGCCGCCGGCTGGCCTTCGCCCTTCTTGAGCAACACCGCGTCTTGCCGAATGGGGGTGTACAGGTGTTCGGGCACCACCCATTGCGAACCGCTGACAGCTTGGCCGGGCACGGCCACCTGCGACAGGGCCACAAAACCCAGCTCGGCGTTGCCCGTGGACACGAACTGCAAGGTTTGTGCGATGTTCTCTCCCTGCACGAAACGTGGGGTGAGGCGTTCCAGCTGCCCGAGGGCCTGGAGGGCTTCGGTGGCCGCTGCACCATAGGGTGCCAGCTTGGGATTGGCCACAGCCAAGCGCTGGAATGCGCCGTCGCGCAGCACACGGCCTTCGGCATCGACCACCTCAGGGTGCGCGCTCCACAACACCAGCTTGCCCAGGGCGTAAGTGAAGGCGCTGCCTGATACACCATGCCCTTGCGCGACCAGCTTGCGCGGGGTCTCGTCATCGGCCGACAGCATGACCTCGAATGGCCCGCCGTTGCGGATTTGCAGGTAGAGCTTGCCGGTGGAGGCACCCGACACCCTGACGGCGTGTCCGGTGGCTTGGGTGAAGGCCTGCGCGATGTGCTGAAAGGGTGCGACGAAGTTGGAGGCCACGGCCACCCGAACTTCATCGGCCAAGACCGATGTCGTGCACACGCTCGAGCACATCAAGGCGCTCAGGCCATGAACAAGGCGGCGAAGCCAGCGGACCCTCAAGGCCGCGCCCCCCCGGTCATGCCCTGCACCTGGGCCAACAGCCGGTCGGCAATGTGCCCACACACCAGATCACACAACTGGTAGGTGCGCCCATCGCCGATTTCGTAATAGGCGCTGGTGCCGCGAGAGCGGCGCACCACCAAACCCGCCTTGGCCAGCACCGCCAGGTGCTTGGACACATTGGCCTGACTGCTGCCCACCAGGGCCGTGAGCTCGCTGACGTTCATGGGGCCGTCGCGCAAGCCGTTGAGCAGCTTGAGGCGCAATGGCTCGGCCAGGGCTCGGAAGTAATCGGCCACCTGGTCCAGCGCCTGATCGTCAAGGGCATTCATGTGTGGGGCACCACCTGTGGAACAACTGCGAGCCATTGTACGAATTCTCCAGTTGCGTTAATAACCATATGGTTATACTATGACGTAAAGATGCATAACGCAAGCGCCCCAAGGAGTCCGGTCATGCCCCACGTCACCCGCCTGTTCTTGTCCATGGCCCTGGTCTGGCAGACGCCGATGGTGCTCGTTCACGCGCAAACGCCACCCGCCTCTGCCGCCCCGTCCAGCCTGCAGACCGTGACGGTGGGCGCTCCCCAAGGCGGCCCCCGCTTTCTGACCGACGCCACGGTCGAGGCCGTGCGCGACGCGCGCATCGCCAGCCAGGTGCCGGGGCGCATCGTCGGGCTCGCCGTGCGTGCAGGTGATCGGGTCGAGGCCGGGCAGGTGCTGGCCCGCATCGACCCCTCGGTGATCCAGCAGCAGGTGGCCGGCAGTCAGGCGCAATTGGCCCAGGCGCAAGCCCAGGCCGTGGTGGCGCGCAACGAAGTGCGCCGCGCTCAACAGTTGTTTGCCAAGTCCTACATCAGCCAGGCGGCGCTGGACCAGGCCGAGGCCCAGGCCAAGGCCGCCGATGCACAGGTGCGCGCCATGCAGGCCCAGGTGGCAGCCACCAACGCCCAGGCGGGCCTGCACGTGCTGAAGGCGCCCTTCGCGGGCTGGGTGGCCCAGGTGGCGGTGAGCCTGGGGGATGCCGCGGGCCCCGGCCAGATGCTCATGCAGGTGTACGACCCCAGCGCGCTGCGCATCACGGCGCAGGTGCCGGAATCGCTCGTGCCCCAACTGCAGCGCCAAGGCGCCAGCGCGGACGCTGGCGGCACCGCTCCCATCACCGGCCTGAGCCTGGACGTGCTGCCGGCGGTGGACCCCGCCACCCGCACGGTGACCGTGCGTGCGCCCTTGCCCGCTGGCGTGAGCGGCCTCACCCCGGGCCAATCCATCAAGCTGGTGCTGCCTTTGAATGGCGCGGCCGCGCCGCTCAGCGCCCAACGGCTTGACGTGCCACGCCAAGCCGTGGTCGTGCGCGGTGAGTTGACCGGTGTCTATGTGGTCGGCGCCGACGGCCAGGCACGCCTGAGACAAGTGCGCCTCGGACGCACCGCCGGCGCGACGGTGGAAGTCTTGTCGGGCCTGAACACCGGTGAACGCGTGGCCCTGGACCCCGTGGCCGCCGCTGCCCAACGCTGATCGGGAGGACTGCATGTCGTCGCAGACACTGGGCCCCAAGCTGGGCATCTCGGGCCGCATCGCCGGCTACTTCCTGCAAGCGCGCATCACGCCACTGCTGGCCCTGGTGGCCTTGCTGCTGGGCTTGTTCGCCGTGATGGTGACACCGCGCGAAGAAGAGCCCCAGATCGACGTGACGATGGCCAACGTCATCATCCCCTTCCCTGGCGCCGCCACCAAGGAGGTGGAGCAGGCGGTGACCATCCCGGCCGAGCAGGTGTTCTCGCGCATGCCTGGCGTCGAGCACGTGATGAGCGTGTCGCGCTCGGGCGTGTCGGTGCTCACCGTGCAGTTCAAGGTGGGCGTGCCGCGCACCGAGGCGGTCGTGCGCCTGCACGACACGGTGGCCGCGCACCGCAACTGGCTACCCGCCAACCTGGGCGTGGGCGAGCCCATCATCCGGCCCAAGGGCATCGACGACGTGCCTGTGGTCACGCTGACCCTGCATGGGCGCGACGCTGCCAAGCCCGATGCGCCGCTGGACCTGGAGCGCGTGGCCCACGCCATCGAAGCCGAGATCAAGCGCGTGACCGGCACGCGTGACGTGAGCGCCATTGGCGGGCCCGGCCGCGCCGTGCGCATCGAGCTCGACCCTTCACGCCTGCGCCAGGCGGGCCTGACGGTGGACGATCTGCGCCAGGTGCTGCAATCGGCCAACCAGGGCGCGCCGCTGGGTCAGGTGATCTCGGGCAACCAGGCCGTCGAGGTGGAGGCCGGCCCCTTCCTGAGCAACGCCGATGAGGTGGCCGGGCTGGTGGTGGGCGCCCGTGGCGGCAAGCCTGTCTACCTGCGCGACGTGGCCACCGTGGTCGATGGCCCCCTGCCCGTGCAACGCCTGGTGTGGTTTGGTGAAAAGGTCCAGGACAAAGCCAATGACGGCCAAAGCGGCCAGGTGCGAGAAACCCCCGCCGTCACCCTGCAGATCACCAAGAAGCCGGGCGAGAATGCCGTGGACGTGGCCAACGCCGTGCTTCAGCGCGTGGACGAATTGCGCAACACCGTCATCCCCGACCACGTGGCCGTGACCGTGACCCGCAACTACGGCGAGACCGCCAACGACAAGGCTCAGAAGCTCATCCAGAAGCTGTTGTTCGCCACCGCCTCGGTGGTGGCCCTGGTGTTCATCGCCCTGGGGCGACGCGAGGCCCTGATCGTGGGCATCGCTGTGGCCCTGACGCTGACGGCCACGCTGTTCGCCTCCTGGGCCTGGGGCTTCACGCTCAACCGCGTGTCGCTCTTCGCTTTGATCTTCTCCATCGGCATCCTGGTGGACGACGCCATCGTCGTGGTGGAAAACATCCACCGCCACATGCTGCTGCACCCCGGCAAGCCTTTGGTGGAGATCATTCCGGGCGCCGTCGATGAAGTGGGTGGCCCCACCATCCTGGCCACCTTGACCGTGATCGCGGCCCTGCTGCCCATGGCCTTCGTCAGCGGCCTGATGGGCCCCTACATGAGCCCCATCCCCATCAACGCATCAATGGGCATGCTGATCTCCCTGGCGATCGCCTTCGTGCTCACGCCGTGGATGTCCAACCGCTGGCTGAAGTTGCCGACGTCGAGCGATGCCTCAGGCGATCACACTGCCCACGCTGGCCTGACCGGCAAGCTGCTGCCTTTCTTCACCCGCTTGTTCACGCCCTTCCTGGACCGCGAACGTGGCCATGGCAACCGCCTCAAGCTCTGGGGTGGCGTGCTGGTGCTGATCGCGCTGTCGGTGTCGCTGCCGGTGGCGGGTCTGGTGGTGCTGAAGATGCTGCCCTTTGACAACAAGTCGGAGTTCCAGGTGGTGCTGGACATGCCCGGCGGCACCCCGGTGGAGAAAACCGCCGCCGTGCTGCAAGAGATGACGCTGGAGTTGGCCAAGGCGCCGGAGGTGCTCAACTGGCAGGTCTACGCCGGCACGGCCGCGCCCATCAACTTCAACGGCCTCGTGCGGCAGTACGACATGCGCGCGGGTGGCGAGGTGGGCGACATCCAGGTCAACCTCGTGGACAAGCACCACCGCGACGACCAGAGCCACGCCATCGCCACGCGCCTGCGCCCGGCCTTGCAGCGCATTGCGCTGGCGCATGGCGGCCGCGTGAAGGTGGTGGAAGTGCCTCCGGGCCCGCCGGTGATCTCACCCATCGTGGCCGAGGTCTATGGGCCGGATGACGCGTCGCGTCGCGCGGCGGCCGAGCAGGTGCAGGCCGTCTTCCACCGCAGTGCGGGCATCGTGGACATCGACACCTCCGACGCGCCCCCCGCGCCGCGTGAGTTCCTGAGCGTGGACCGCCAACGCGCGGGCCTGCTGGGCGTGCCTCAGGCCTCGATCGTGGGCAGCCTGCGTGCCGGCCTGTCGGGTGAGGCTGTCAGCCACCTGCACGACGGATCCAAATACCCCGTGCCCTTGATGCTGATGCTGCCCGACACCACACGCGGCGACACCACCGAGTTGCGCAAGCTGCCCGTGCGCACCGCCACGGGTGCGCTGGTGCCCGTGGGCGAATTGCTGCAAACCCGGCGTGACGAGGCCGACCTGCCCATCTGGCACAAAGACCTGCTGCCCGTGACCATGGTCGTGGCCGACATGTCGCGCGACGACGGCCTGGACAGCCCGCTGTACGGCCTGTTCGGCATGCGCCAGGACATCGCCAGCCTGACAGTGCCGGGCGGCCAGATCGCCGAGCACTTCATCGCCCAGCCCACCGATCCTTACCGCGGCATCTCGCTGAAGTGGGATGGCGAATGGCAGATCACCTACGAGACCTTCCGCGACATGGGCGCCGCCTATGGCGTGGGCCTGATCCTGATCTACCTGCTGGTGGTGGCGCAGTTTGGCTCGTACGTGACGCCCCTGATCATCATGGCGCCCATCCCCCTGACGGTGATCGGCGTGATGCCGGGCCATGCCCTGCTGAACGCGCAGTTCACGGCCACCTCGATGATCGGCATGATCGCCCTGGCCGGCATCATCGTGCGCAATTCCATCTTGCTGGTGGACTTCATCGAGCTGCAGGTGAGCGAGGGCATGGCCTTCAGCGAGGCCGTGATCCGCTCGGCCGCCACCCGCGCCCAGCCCATCGCCCTGACCGCGCTGGCGGCCATGGCCGGCGCCTTCTTCATCCTGGACGACCCCATCTTCAACGGCCTGGCCATCTCGCTGATCTTCGGCATCTTGGTCTCCACCGTGCTGACGCTGGTCGTCATCCCCTTGCTGTACTTCCGCACTTACCGCCGTCAACACGGCGCCTGACCCCTCACAAGGAGAACCACCATGACTTCCTGGCAACTCACCCGCGTCATCGCCGGCACCTTCATCCTGCTGTCGCTGGCCCTCGGCATCGAAGGCAGCCCCGTGTTCCAGCACGTGGGCTGGCTGGGCTTCACCGCCTTCGTGGGCATCAACCTGCTGCAAAGCGGCGTGACGCGCTGGTGCCTGATGGAGCGCATCCTGCGCAAGCTGGGCCTGCCGGCCACCGAATGAACCTTCAACACAAGCCATCAACACCCGTCAACATCACGAAGGCCGCGCCATGAGACTGCGTCACCTCCTTCTGAGCCTGGGCCTGTCGGCACCCGTGTTGGCCACGGCAGCCGCCACCGACTTTGTGGCGGGATGGCAGGCCGTCATGGCCCATTCGCCGGCCTACGCCGCCAGCGTCGCACAAGCACAAGCCGGGCAGACCAAGGCCGAACAAGGGCGTGCCCTGTGGCGCCCGCAGGTGCTGCTCAACGCCGGGGCAGGCTGGGCCTCGCAGCGCACGCAGATGGACGGTGCGGCCTTCACCGCGCCAGGTTTCGGCACCTCGCAAGACGTGGGCTTTCGCACCCAGGTGGACCAAGGCCTGGGCACCGCGGTGACGCTGATGGTGCAGCAACCCTTGCTGGGCGGCAGCCGTCGCGCCAACGCCGAGCAACTGGCCGCCATGGCCCGCCTGGCGGCGCTGCAAGGCCAGGCCGAACGCCAAGCCCTGATCTGGCGCCTGGTGGACACCCACCTGCAGGTGCTGCAAGCCCAGGATGCCGTGCGCATCGCCGATGCGGAAGCCCAGGCCTCGGCCAAAGCCGCCGACGCCGCACGCGAGCGCTACCAGACCGGCGCCGCCCCCGTGACTGCCGTGCACGAGGCCCAGGCCCGACACGACATGGCCCTGGCCCAACGTGTGCAAAGCCAACAAACCCTGAACGTGGCCCAACTGGCCTACCGGCAGCTCACGGGGCTGGCGAGTGCCGAGCCCAGGGCGCTGGCCCAGCAGGCGCCCATCGCGCTGTCGATCGACACCGAGGCCCAGTGGCAGGAGCGTGCCCGCACGCAGGGGCTGGCAGCCCGCATGGCCGAAGAAAGCGTGGCACTGGCCCGCGCCGAGGTGGAGAAGCACCAGGCCACAGCGCCATGGTCACTCGACCTCGTGGGGCGCGTCAGCGACGAACGCATTCGCGGTGATGGCCCCTACGCCACCGCCGGTCAGGATGCCCGCGTGAGCAACCGCCAGCAATGGCTGGGCCTGCAACTGCAGGTGCCGCTGTACACCGGTGGCATGCAAGGCGCCCAAGCACAAGAGGCCGCCCTGAACCTGCAGGCGGCGCTGGCCCGGCAACTGGACGTGGTGCAACTGCAGGAACGCGATGTGCGCGCCGCCTGGCTGGGCGTGCAATCGGCCCAGGCGCAATGGCAGGCCGCCATGCAGGCCCTGCGGTCGGCACAAGACCGTCGAGGCGCCACCCAGACCGGCTTTGACGTGGGCCACCGCACGATGCTGGAGCTGCTCGATGCCGAGCGCGACTGGCTGCAGGCAGAGCGCCAAGCTACCCTGGCGCAGCACCAGGCCCTTCTCAGCAGGCTGCGGCTGGACGCCATGGCCGGCACGCTGGACGAATCTTCACTGGAGCGGGCCAACGCATGGCTGCGCACCACACCGATGACCACATCAACACCATGACCAGACGCTGAGGCGACACCCCTGGGCCCGTCCCCGAGGCCCACGGGCGATCCACATGGTTCGGGGCGAGGAGACGCAGATGAATCACATCGTCGAGAAGCACATCGTCGTACTGGGCGCCGGCACGGGCGGCATGCCCGCCGCCTACGAATTGCGCAACCGCCTGGGCCCCCACCATCGCATCACGGTGATCAACGCCAGCGAGACCTTCCAGTTCGTGCCCTCCAACCCCTGGGTGGCCGTGGGCTGGCGACAGCGCGACGACACCACCTTCGAGATCCGCCCCTACCTGGCCCGCAAGCAGATCGACTTCATCGGCAAGGCCGTGGACACCATCGACGCGGCGCACAACAAGCTCTCGCTGATCGACGGCAGCGAGGTGAGCTACGACTACCTCGTCATCACCACCGGCCCGAAACTGGCGTTTGACGAAATCGAAGGCGCGGGGCCGCAAGGCCACACCCACTCGATCTGCACCATCGACCATGCCGAGCACACCTGGGCGCATTACCAGCGCTTCCTGGACGACCCCGGCCCGGTGATCGTCGGCGCCATGCCCGGGGCCAGTTGCTTCGGGCCGGCCTACGAGTTCGGCTTCATCGTCAACACCGACCTGCGCCGCCGCAAGCTGCGCCACAAGGTGCCGATGACCTTCGTCACCTCCGAGCCCTATGTGGGCCACATGGGCCTAGGGGGCGTGGGCGACTCCAAGGGCATGCTCGAATCGGAGCTGCGCAACAACGACATCAAGTGGATCACCAACGCCAAGGTCACCAAGGTGGAAGACGGCGTGATGCACGTCACCCAGCTGGACGACCAGGGCCAGGTGCTCAAGGAGCATCAGCTGCCCTTCAAGATGTCGATGATGATCCCGGCCTTCAAGGGTGTGGACGCCGTGGCGAAGGTAGACGGCCTGTGCAACCCGCGCGGCATGGTGCTGGTCGACAAGCACCAGCGCAGCACCAAATACCCCAACATCTTCTCGGCCGGCGTGTGCATCGCCATCCCGCCCATCGAGGCCACGCCCGTGCCCACGGGCGCGCCGAAGACGGGCTACATGATCGAGACCATGGTCACGGCCATCGTCGAGAACATCGCCAGTGAGATCGAAGGGCGCGAGGCCACGGCCCGTGGCTCGTGGAACGCCATCTGCCTGGCCGACATGGGCGACACCGGCGCCGCCTTCGTGGCCCTGCCGCAGATCCCGCCACGCAATGTGAACTGGTTCAAGAAAGGCAAATGGGTGCACCTGGCCAAGGTGGCCTTCGAGAAGTACTTCATGCACAAGATGAAGACCGGCAACTCCGAGCCCATCTACGAGAAGTACGTGCTCAAGGCCCTGGGCATCGAGCGCCTGGAGCCTTGATCATTGATCATTGATCATTGATCCATGGTCAGCCATTCCCGGTCCACACCGGCCGGAGGATGGCTGCAATCACCGCCAATCCACTTCTGGATGGAGCGGTGTTCGGACACGTATCGTCCCTTCATGAACTGGCCCGACACGCGGTTGTTTGACACGATCTCGTCGCCCTTGGCCGACATGCGCACCTCGCCCTCGACAGAAGCCGTGGTGCCACTCTGCCCCTGGCAGGTACCGCGGTACTTCACGCCCGTGGCGGTTTTCTCCACCTGTGCACCAGGGCACTCCTGCCTTGCTTTACGAAGCACGGCATCGACATCAAAGTCGGCGCTGCTCAGGCACTTCAGGCTCGGCGCGCCATCCAGAGGAAGCCCATAGCGCTTCAAAGCCGCTCGGACGCGGGTGTGCACCTCAGGCCCGTAAGCCTCCAGCGTCGCCTCCAAGCCCGGCAAGGCATTCCCATTCATGGTGCCGGACGTTGATTCAATCCAAAGCCCGGGGCGTCCCGGCAGTGTCTGGGCTTGAGCAACTTGCCCAAGCGACATCACCCACATGCCCAGCACCGCCGCTGCAGACACCCTCGCCTTCATGGTGTGACCCATCGCTTGTACCCCTTCAGTATTGTTTGACTGACGTGGAGCTTAGCAGCGCCGTGGCATCCCCCATACCCTCTTGAGAGGGTGCGGAGCCGAAAAAAAAGGGCCGCATCGCTGCGGCCCTTTTGATTGAACGTCTGCGTGAGCAGCGCGTTCAGACAGGCATCACATGCCCATGCCGCCCATGCCGCCCATGTCAGGCATGCCGCCGGGTGCAGCGGCTTCGTCCTTGGGTGCGTCAGACACGGTGCACTCGGTGGTCAGCATCAGCGAAGCCACGGAAGCGGCGTTCTGCAGTGCGGTGCGGGTCACCTTCGTGGGGTCCAGGATGCCCATGTCGATCATGTCGCCATAGGTGTCGTTGGCGGCGTTGAAGCCGTAGTTGCCCTTGCCTTGCAGCACGGCGTTGACGACCACCGAGGCTTCGCCACCGGCGTTGCCCACGATTTCGCGCAGGGGGGCTTCGATGGCCTTCAGCACCAGTTGCACACCGGCTTGCTGGTCGGCGTTGTCGCCCTTGATTTCGCCAGCGTTTTGCTTGGCGCGCAGCAGGGCCACGCCACCGCCAGGCACCACGCCTTCTTCCACAGCAGCACGGGTGGCGTGCAGGGCGTCTTCCACGCGGGCCTTCTTTTCCTTCATCTCGACTTCGGTGGCAGCACCGACCTTGATGACGGCCACGCCGCCGGCCAGCTTGGCCACGCGCTCTTGCATCTTTTCACGATCGTAGTCGCTGGTGGCTTCTTCGATCTGGATGCGGATCTGCTTGACGCGGGCTTCGATGTCGGCAGCGGCACCAGCACCGTCGATGATGGTGGTGTTTTCCTTGCCCACTTCCACGCGCTTGGCTTGGCCCAGGTCGGCCAGGGTCACCTTCTCGAGCGACAGGCCCACTTCTTCAGCGATGACCTTGCCACCGGTCAGGATGGCGATGTCTTCCAGCATGGCCTTGCGACGGTCGCCGAAGCCAGGGGCCTTGACGGCCACAACCTTCAGGATGCCGCGGATGGTGTTGACCACCAGGGTGGCCAGGGCTTCGCCGTCAACTTCTTCAGCGATGATCAGCAGGGGACGACCCGACTTGGCCACTTGCTCCAGCGTGGGCAGCAGATCGCGGATGTTGCTGATCTTCTTGTCATACAGCAGGACGAAGGGGTTGTCCAGCAGCGCGGCTTGCTTCTCGGGGTTGTTGATGAAGTAGGGCGACAGGTAGCCGCGGTCGAACTGCATGCCTTCAACGACTTCCAGTTCGTTGTTCAGGCTCTTGCCGTCTTCCACGGTGATCACGCCTTCCTTGCCCACCTTGTCCATCGCGTCAGCGATGATCTGGCCGACGTCAGCGTCGCTGTTGGCCGAGATGGTGCCAACCTGGGCGATTTCCTTGGAGGTGGTGGTGGGCTTGCTGATCTTCTTGAGCTCGTCGATCAGGGTGGCCACAGCGCGGTCGATGCCGCGCTTGAGGTCCATCGGGTTCATGCCGGCGGCCACGTACTTCATGCCTTCGCGCACGATGGCCTGAGCCAGCACGGTGGCGGTGGTGGTGCCGTCACCGGCGTTGTCCGAGGTCTTGGAAGCGACTTCCTTGACCATCTGGGCGCCCATGTTCTGGAGCTTGTCCTTCAGTTCGATTTCCTTGGCCACGGACACACCGTCCTTGGTCACGGTGGGGCCGCCGAACGAGCGCTCGAGCACCACGTTGCGGCCCTTGGGGCCCAGGGTCACCTTCACGGCGTTGGCCAGGATGTTCACGCCTTCAACCATGCGTGCGCGGGCTTCGCCGCCGAACACGACGTCTTTTGCTGCCATGTGTATCTCCGAAATCAGTAAATGGGGGTGTCAGGTAAGCAGGATCAGCGCGTGCGGATCACTTCTGGACAACGGCAAAGAGGTCTTCTTCGCGCATCACCAGCAGCTCTTCGCCATCGACCTTGACGGTCTGGCCCGAGTACTTGCCGAACAGCACGCGGTCACCCACCTGAACGTTCAGGGCCACGAAATCGCCTTTGTCGTTGCGCTTGCCAGGACCCACGGCCAGGATCTCGCCTTGGTCAGGCTTCTCGGTGGCGGCGTCGGGCAGGACGATGCCCGAAGCGGTCTTGGTTTCTTGTTCCAGGCGCTTGACGATCACGCGATCGTGCAGGGGACGCAGTTTCATGACTTCTCCTGTCTCTTGAGACATCGGGTTGACATTGAAAGGCACGAGTCACACTCGTGCCGGGGTGGGGCCTGGCAGACGCAGCGCGGTGACACCGTCGCTAGCACTCATACCAGGCGAGTGCTAACAGATTATAGGGACGGCTTGAGAAGTTTCAAGAGGGGGGCGGAATCCCATCGACATTCGGGCTAACCCGAGGTCGCGGGATGACCCTCGCCCCCCCTTAGGCGGTCATATGTCGCGCACGATGCCCATGTGTCGCGATGACGTATACGTCAAGTATCTACTTGTTACGTAAACTGAAATCCAGGCCATCGCCTATGGAGACACACGATGCGACACAAGAACACGCCAGACCGACACGCCATCGTTCCGCGCGAAAAGCTGGATTTTTCGCTGGACGAAAAGACCCCCCGCTGGTGGTACGGCGGCGACGCCTTCAAGACGCGGCTGTTTGATGGCATGCAGGCCGCCTTCCCGGATGGCGAGCGCTACTTCATCACCAGCGTGCGGGCGTTTCGCCACCTGATCACCGATCCCAAAATGGCCGAGGACGTGAAGAACTTCATCCGTCAGGAGGGTCAGCACGGCATCGCCCACACGCACTACAACGACCTGCTGCGCCAACAGGGTTGTGATGTGGACCGCATCCTGACCGACGCCAAGGCCTTGTTCGACCGATACACCCGTCAGTACTCGGCCCAGTACAACCTGGCCCTGACGGCCGCGTTCGAGCACTTCACGGCCATGATGGCGCAAATGCTGTTCGAGTCGAAAGACGTGATGGCCCCCGCCGACCCGAACGTGCGGGCCATGTGGGCGTGGCACGCCATCGAAGAGATGGAGCACAAGGCCGTGGCCTTTGATGTGATGAAGGACGTGGCCAAGGTGGGCTATGTCATGCGCTGTGCGGCCATGACCCACGCCCTGTACAAGGTGGTGGTGGACAGCATGCGCCTGACCAACCGCCTGCTGGTGGCCGACAAGTTCTCGCTGGCCCAACGCCTGTGGCTGTGCACCAAGGGCGCGTGGTGGCTGTATGGCCCCGGCGGCATCTTTGCGCGCAACACACGAAACCTGCTTGATTACTACCGTCCGGGCTTCCACCCCTGGCAGCACAAGGTGATCCACAGCTACCCCGTGTGGGTACAGACCTTTGAGGAGACCGGCGACCCCATGCGCGCCGGCGATGCGCTGTTTCAGGCAGCACACTGAGCGCCTCCAGCCCGTCGCGCCAGCCGCCGCAGAGCGGTGTTGCTCGACACTCCACTTGTTAGGCCACCTTCGGGTGGCTTTTTTCATGACCTGCCGCTCAAGCAGCCACGCGGATGGACGACTCCAGCCACTGGGGCAGCACCCTGCCCTGCGCGTCGGTCACGGCCATGGGGCTGGTCAGGTCCAGAAAGTGCGCTTCGTCGCGGCAGTGTGCCTGGCGCAGCGGAACCTGCTCGGGCGGCAAGATGTCGGTGCCCGGAATGAAGGTGCGACCGGGTGCCACGGGCGTGCTGGCCCCCAGGGTCACGAGCAGGTCCATGGCCACACCCGACCAGGATCGAGCCTGCATCAGCCGAGGCGCGTCGTCTGCGAGCTTGTGCCAGCGCTGCCGCAGGCTGTAGATCTGTGGCAAGACCTCGCGGTAGGCCTGCACAAAGCGCTCGGGGGTGGTTTTCTGAGGGCGAATCACCAAGGTGTAGGCATTGAAATCATGCAGGCTGGCATGGGGCATCAACTGAGGCACCGGGGCCTGCGCCAGCCGCTTGAACAAGGGCGTGCCCGGCAGAGCCGACTCGATGCACACAAAACTGGGCACATGCAGCCCGCTGTCGCGCAGTCGCTCGGGCAGCGACGCGATGTAATCCAGGTCGTCGTGCTGCGGGCTGAGCATGAGCCCCGAGCTGACCAGGATGCCTTCTTCGCGCGCGGTCTCCAGCGCACGTCGCACATGCCCCAGCCTGTTTTGATGCTTGTTGAACCCCTCGATGGCTGCGGGGTTGAAACTCTCCAGGCCCACGAACACCGATCGGCAACCCGCTTCGTACATCAGCTTCAACAGATCACGCCGGCCCAGCACATTGAAGGTGACGCAAGTGCCCCAGCGCAGCCCCAGCGGCGCCAAGGCCTCACACAGAGCCTTGAGGTAAGCAAAGCTGCCCGCCAGGTTGTTGTCGTAGAACATGAGCATCTGGCGACGCCAGAACGGCACCTTGCCCCGCAAACTGGCCTCGATGGCCCGGATGTCTCTGACCACGCCTTCCACCGGGCGTGTCAAAAAGCGCGTGCCAGAGCCCGTCAGGGCGCAGAAGTCGCAGGTGAAGGGACACCCTCGGGTCACTTCCAAACCAAACGGCGCTGGTTGCTGTGTGGCGGTCAGGTCGCAACGCGGCACCGGCACCCGGTCGGGCTGGTACCCGCCAGAGCGGTACAGGCGCTGCAAGCGCCCGGCACGCGCGTCGGCATAGATGCGGGGCACGGTGTCTTCCGGATCACCGATCACCACGGCATCGAAATCGCGCAGGCACAGGTGCGGGTAGGCGTCGGCCATGCGCCCGCCCAGCACCGTGCGGGCACCACGGGCCCGAAAGTACTGGGCGATCTGCCGCGCACGCTCGTAATCGGACAGCATGGCCGACACGAACAGCAAGTCGTACGACCTGGACCAATCCGGATCGGTCCAGGTGTCGTTGACCACCTCGATGTCGGCCTCATCGGGCAGCAGACCGGCAATCAGCGGGCCGATCTGCGGCTGCAGCAAGGTGCGGTGGTGGGCACCCCGACGGTGGTAGTCGGTGTGGACGGCAATGATGCCGACCTTCATGAGCGCCTCATGCCATCACATGGTGGAGGCCATGCGGCGTCCGGAGCCGGGTGGCGCGCAGGTGTAGGTGACCTCCTGACCTGCCACGGACGCCACATTGCGCAAGGCCACGTCTGAGCGGCGGCTGCCATCGGTGCCCACAAAGGCATTGGCTGCCGTGTCAAACCAGAAGCCCCGGCGCTGGCCGCCCTCGACGGTGTGCGCCACCAGATCACATTCGGTGACCTGGCCGCCCAGCTCTTTCGACACGAACGGCGTCTTGGCACGCTGGATCAGCATGTCGATGCGCGGCCACACCGCCAGGCGCGTGCCCGCGTCCGACGTCAAGGTGACCTGCTGGCCCACCACCGGCGCCAGATCACTGTCCATGGCGTGCATGAAGTCGGCCACGTCCCGGCGGGTCTGGTTGGGGTTCCACAGCGGGAAGCCCGAGTTCAGCGTCGGCTGGAAGACCCGCACCGTGAAGAAGTGCGCCAGGGTGTCGGCCGTGCCGTCGTGCACGAAGCCGAAACCGCGCACCTGGTCACCCACATGTCCGGTGTCAGGCGCCGTGGCAAAGGGGATGGCCGGCGAGCCAAAGCGCCCCACCTTCGCGTACATGTTGCGCAGGTGGGGGATCTTCACGATCTGCGAAATGCCTTCGAAGCTCTGGTGCCCACTGGTGCCGTACTGCCCCTTGGCCGGGTCCACGGTGTGGCATCCGTTGCAGTTGTGGCTGCGCACAAACTGACGCAGATCGCCCAGGTCGGGCACGAGGATGCCGTCAGAGGGCCTGTCGCCGAAGTAGAAGTCGAAGCCACGCTTCTGAGCCGGGGTGAGCGAGTTGTCCAGATTGCGGATGGGGTTGGGTGGCAGGAACACCTGCAGCATGAAATCGGCAAAGGCCTGCATGCCGGCTTCGTTCATCGGCTCGTGGTTGCCCAGCAGCTCGGCGAACGCACCCGAAAAGTTCTTGAACGAGATCACCGGGTCAAAGGCATCGGTGCCGAACTCACCCGTGGCACGGTCGCCGCGCCAGTGCATGGCCCCCTGGTTGACCATGCCCTTGAGCGTCTGCGTGGTCATCGGCCCCTTCATGGGGTGGAAGTCCTTGGGGTCGTCGCTGCCGTTGATCTTGTTGTCCGGGTCAGACTGGAACAACTGCTTGGCCACCTGGAACTCCAGCCCCCGCGTGAACTCTTGCGGGATGGGGCTCTTGGTGACCTTGGCGTCCGGGTTGCCCAGATCCCAGGCCAGGTCGTCCATGTCACCGAAGGTGTGGCAGCTGGCGCAGGAGGCCTCACCGTTGGCCGATGAGATGCGGGCGTCGTACAGGAAGGGCCGCCCGGCGATCACGCTCATGGGCTCGGGGTTGGGCATGAGGGCACGCGCCACCTCGGCGCGGCTCGACAGCTGAATCACCTTGACTGCGTTGTCAAAGCGGGTGGTGACGTACATGCGGTCACGCGCCTCGTCCAGCACGATGCCGCTGGGGCCGCCTCCGCTGACGTTGATGTAGCGGCTGCTGGTGGTGCGTGGGTTGAAGCTGTCGCCTTCCAGCTCGGCGGTGTCGAACACGCCGATGCGGCTGGAGCCATAGGCCGTGACGAACAGCGTGCGCCCATCGCCGGTGACCGCCATGTCCATGGGACTGGCCAGGCTGTGCTGCTTGGCCGTGGGGTCAAAGCCCGGATCGTGGGCCAGCTTGCTGTAGTCGATGTGCTTGTTGAGGTGCCGCGGCTGAACCTGGCCATTGGCAATGACGGTGATGCGCGACAGCGCGATCTTGCCCTGCACGGTCGAGCCGCCATGCTGGCCCGGGCCCTCGAAGCGGGTCATGTTGTTGGCTTCGGTGTTGCTGACGTACAGCTTGCCCGACACCGGGTTGGTGACCATGTTGAACAAGGTGGTGCCCACATGGCTGTACGTCGCCTTGTCGGCCAGGGTGTTGGCGTTGATGGCGAACACGTCCTTGTCCGGCAGGTTGAAGCGCATGGCGTTCGACCAGTTGCGCCCCGCCACGTCTTCCCAGCGTTTGGTGGCGCGGTTGTACTTGACGATCAGGCCGGTCTTGGGCACCGGCTTGCCTTCGGCGTTGGTGGCCGGGCCGAGCTGCCCACCGGGCGACTTGGTGCCTTTGATCCAGCAGGACTTGTTGAGCTCGAAGCCTTCGCACACCAGCTCTTCGTTGATGGACGCGGTCTGGTTGCCGGACTTGAACGCGGCCACATACACCGTTTGCTTGTCGGGGCTGACCGCCAGCGCACGGGGCGTGTCGGCAAAGAAGCTCATGATGCGCACCGGCTTGCCACCCACCTGGCTGGTGAGCTGGGCCGGATTGAACACCCATACGTCGGCACGCGGCACCCCAGGGGTGGTGAGTTCGGGGTCGCCCGCGCCAGGCACATCGCGGTTGGAGATGTGGTTGCGGTGCTGGCCACGGTGGGCCGAGGTGATGAAGGCCTTGGCTGGCGAGCCGGCGAACACGATGTCGCGAGGCTCGTCGCCCACCAGCAGCGTGCGCACCACGCGGGGCGTGCCTTGCAGGCTGACCACGCTGACGCTGTCCGACAGGTGGTTGACCACCCAGGCTTCCTGGTCGCCACGCCAGGCCACGGCCACCGGCTCCATGCCCACAGGCACCCGACCCGCCGGCTGCAGCCCATTGGCGGTGACGTTGAAGATGTCCAAGGTGTTGTTCGGGGTGTTGACCACCAGCAGGCGGGTGCCATCGGCCGACAGCGCCATGGGACGCACATGCCCCGATTCGAACGCGATGAAGTCACGGCCAGTGGCGTGCGCCGGCAGCATCGCGCCGGCCAGCGCGACCGTGGCGCCGATCAGCGCCTGGGTGGCGGCTTGCCACAAGACCCCTTTCCGAGGGGTGCGGCCGATGGTGGTGTGGGGCATGTGTGTCTCCTGATGCCATGCTCTGTTGGACTTTCGGTCACATTTAACGAAACACCAGCGTCAAGTCATGAGCGCGTTTACCCCGAAACATCTGGTTTCCATGGAGGATGGCAGGGGATATCACCCGACCACAGCGCCCCCGAAAAGCGCACCATGGGAGACAGGAGCACGCACATGGCCATCTCGGTGTTCGACCTGTTCAAGGTGGGTATCGGCCCATCGAGTTCCCACACCGTGGGGCCGATGAGGGCCGCGCGGATGTTCGTTGTGCAGGTTCAGCAACGGGACTTGATGCCGCGACTGGCCCGTCTTCGTTGCAGTCTGCATGGTTCACTGGGGGCCACAGGCCTTGGACACGCCAGCGACAAAGCCGTCTTGCTGGGCTGGATGGGGCACACCCCCGACACCGTCGAGGTGGCGAAAATACCCTCATGGGTCGAAGAGGTCCGACAGCAGGAGGCGTTGATGGTGCTGGGCGAGCACCGCATCGCCCTGCGCGTCGACGAGGCCATCCGGCTGCAGGCGGATGCGCCCTTGCCCTGGCACCCCAACGGCATGTGTTTCGAGGCCTGGGACGCTCAGGGCCATCCCCTGGCCCGCGAGGTGTACTACTCGGTGGGCGGCGGTTTTGTGCTCAGTCAGCAGGCTGCCGATGACGAAGCGCGCCAGGGTCACATCGCACCAGGGCCACAGGTGTTGCCGCTGCCGTTCCACAGCGCGGCCGAGTTGCTGCGACTGTGCCAGACCCACCGCTGCAGCATCGCCGACGTGATGCGCCGCAACGAAACCCATTGGCGCACGCCAACCGCCATCGACCACGATGTGCTGGCCTTGTGGTCGGTGATGCAAGCCTGTGCGCAGCGCGGTTGCACACAAGAAGGCTGCTTGCCCGGCCCCTTCCGTGTGCCCAGGCGGGCGCCAGCCCTGTACCGGCGCCTGACCGAGCGGGCCCCGGCCAACGACCCCTTGTTCGTGATGGACTGGGTCAACCTGATCGCTTTGGCGGTGAACGAAGAAAACGCCGGCGGCGGACGGGTGGTGACAGCCCCCACCAACGGCGCGGCCGGCATCATCCCGGCGGTGCTGCACTACTACCGCCGCTTTGTGCCGGACGCCCATGACGACGGTGTGGTCGACTTCCTGCTCACGGCTGGCGCCATCGGCTTGCTTTACAAGGAAAACGCGTCGATCTCAGGTGCTGAAGTGGGGTGCCAGGGCGAGGTGGGGGTGGCCTGCTCGATGGCGGCCGCAGGCCTGTGCGCGGTGATGGGCGGCAGCCCGGCGCAGGTGGAAAACGCCGCCGAAATCGGCATGGAGCACCACCTCGGCCTCACGTGTGACCCGGTGGGGGGGCTGGTGCAGATTCCCTGCATCGAACGCAATGCCGTGGCCGCGGTCAAGGCCATCAACGCGGCCCGCCTGGCCCTGCACGGCAACGGCGAACACCGGGTGAGCCTGGACCAGGTGATTTGCACCATGCGCCAGACGGGCGCCGACATGCAGGACAAATACAAAGAAACCGCGCGAGGCGGCCTGGCCGTGAACATCGTGGCCTGCTGACGGCAGCCTGCTCAGCGCCTGCTCAACGACACACGATGGCCAGCAGCGTGCGCCAGATGAGGCGCACATCCAGCCCAATCGATGCCCGGTCCACATACTGCGCCGCCAGCGCCAGCTTGTGCGGCAGCACCTCGTGGATGTAGGCCTGCTCGGGGTCGGCCGCACGGGCCAGCACGGCGCTCTCATCCCGGTACTCGATGGATGCGATGTCGGTGATGCCCGGGCGCACGGACAGCACCTTGTCGCGCAACTCGGCCGGATAGTGGGCCACGTAGCGCGGCACCTCGGGGCGCGGCCCCACCAGGCTCATGTCGCCCAGCCACACGTCCAGCAACTGAGGCAACTCGTCGAGCTTGGAGGCGCGCAAAAAGCCACCTACCCGCGTGATGCGGCAATCTGCCCCCACGGTGATTTGCAAGCCCTGCACCGCCGGCTCGTGCCGCATCGTGCGGAACTTGTGGATGCGAAACGGCTGGCCAAAGCGCCCCACCCGCTCTTGCCGGAACATGACCGGCCCGGGCGAATCGAGCTTGATCAGCAGGGCGATCAGCAGCAGCAGCGGGGCCAGCGCGAGCAGGCCCAGCGACGACAGCAGCAAATCGAACACACGCTTGGTCATGGTGGGCAACCGGTCAACCCAGGAATCGATCAGGCGCGGCCAAACGCCTTGCGCACCGAGGCCACCACGCGGTCCACATCGCCATCCGTCATGCGGGTGTACAGCGGCAGGCTGACCATGCGCTCATACGCATGCTGGCTGTGCGGGAACTGCTCAGGCTTCAGGTCATAGCGGTCACGCCAGTAGGGGTGCAGGTGCAGCGGGATGTAGTGCACGCTCACGCCAATGCCATCGGCAAACAGCTGCTCGATGAGCTGGTCGCGCGTGATACCAGCGTCGTCTTTCAGGCGCACCACATAAAGGTGCCACGAATGGCGATCGCCCGCATGAACCGGCCGCGGCGGCAACACCAGCGGCAGGTCGGCCAGGGCCGCATCAAAGCGCTGGGCCAGGTGCTCTCGCTGGTGCTGAAAGCCTTCGATGCGCTGCAGCTGGTGCAGGCCCAGGCTGGCGGCAATGTCGGTGAGGTTGTACTTGAAGCCCGGCGCCACGATCTCGTAGTACCAGCTGGGCACCTTGGCCGTGAAGCGGTCGAAAGCATCGCGGTTGATGCCATGCAGGCGCATGACCTTGGCGCGCGCGGCCAGCTCGGCGTTGCGGGTGACGAGCATGCCGCCTTCGCCCGTGGTCATGGTCTTGTTGGCATAGAAGCTGAAGACGATGGCGTCGCTGCTGTGCAGGCCGATCAGTTGGCCACGCCAGGTGGTGGGCAAGGCGTGGGCCGCGTCTTCCACCACCTTCACACCGTGCTTGCGCGCGATGGCCTGCATCGCATCCATGTCCACGGCCAGGCCGGCGTAATGCACGGGCATGATGGCCTTGGTGCGCGGCGTGATGGCGGCTTCGAGCTGCGCAAGGTCGATGTTGAGCGTGGCCGGGTCGATGTCCACCAGCTTGACGTCGGCCCCCAGGTAGCGCACCACCTCGGCCGTGGCCGTGAAGGTGTGCGTGGTGGTGATGACCTCGTCGCCCGGGCCGATGCCCAGCGCTTCCAGCGCCAGGTGCAAGCCAGCGGTGGCGGAGTTGACGGCGATGCAGTGCAGACCAGGCTCACCCAGGAAGGTGGCAAACGCCTCTTCGAACTGGCGCGCCTTGGGGCCGGTGGTGACCCAGCCGGAGCGCAAGGTGTCGACCACCTCGGCGATCTCTTCCTCGCCAATCTCGGGCAGGGCAAAGGGCAGGAAAGGCAATTTGGATTCAGCGCTCATGGGGCACTCGTTTCATCGTCATCGGGTCAATCGGCCAAACGCGGGGTCGGGGCGGCCACGCACCAGCACATCCCACCAGCCGCGCAGCGAGCCCAGGCCGTAACCCAGGTGGTAGGCAGCGATCACCGCTGGCAGGTGGGGACGCAGATCGCGGCCAGACTCGGCCGCGATGCGATGGCTGATGGCGCACACGGCGGCCATGTACAGGCCGCTCAGGCCCAGCATGGCGGCCGCGCCCAGCATCGTCAGTGGCGCCAACCACAGCCCCGACACCGTCAGGGCCAGCGCCACCAGCAAGGCGGCGACGAACAAGCCAGGGATCAGGTGCCGCAGCGCCGCCGCCTGCCCATGCTTTTTCATCACGAAGGGCTTCCAGTAACCGTACTGGCGGTACTGGCGGAACACATCGGCCTTGCTGGCGCGCGGCCAGTAGGTGGAACGAATGCTGGCCGACTGCCACACACGCCCGCCACCCCGGTGGATGCGCAGGTTGTGCTCATCGTCCTGGTTGCGCACCAGTTGTTCATCGAAGCCGCCAAAGCGCTCGAAGGTCTCTCGCGGCCAGGCACCCAGGTACACGGTGTCCACCGGGCCTTCATAGGCCAGATCGCGCGACAGCGCGCCACCCGCCACCCAGCGCGACTGGAACGCAGCAGCCACGGCCCGTTGCACCACGGCCTGCGGGCCCTCGGCGCCCTGCGCGCGCCAGGGGCCACCCACGTTGTCGGCGCCCGTGCGCTGCCAGGTGGCCAGACACTGGGCCACGTAATCGGGGGCGTACACGGTGTGCACGTCCATGCGCACGATGAAGCGCCCTTGGGCCGCTTCGATGCAGCGGTTCAAGCCGGTCGACACAATGCGGCCCGGGTTGTCGACCATGCGAAAGCGCGCATCCTGCTGGCACCAGGCCGCCAGGCGCTCGCGCGTGCCGTCGTCGCTCATGCCGTCGGCCATCAGCACCTCCAGCGTCCAGCCCTCGGGCACCAGCTGTTGGGCCACGCTGGCGCAGAAAGCCTGGATGTGATCGCGCTCGTTGCGGCACGGCACGATGACCGTCACGGTGGATGTCGTCATGACAGAACCTCAGCGCTGCGCAGGACGGCGGCGGGCCAGGCGTGGCACCACCGGGTGCAGCAGCCCCTGGTAGAGGCGCCACATGGCGTCCATCTGGCCCCGGCGTGAGGCATCGCGCTCGATGCGCTCGCGGTTGCTCTGGCCCATGCTGTGCCGCACCTCGGCCTGGTCGTGGGCGGTGATCAAGGCCTGCAGCAGCGCGGTTTCGTCGCGCACGGGCACCAGCCAGCCGCCTTGCCCCGGGGTGATCCATTGCCGGTTGGCGGGCAGGTCCGACGCGATGATGGGCAGGCCACAGGCCATCGATTCCAGCACCGACACCGAGGTGGCGTCGCTGCTGGGCACCGACACCGACACGCGACTGCGCTGCAGCGCATCAACCATGGCCTGGTCACCCACCCGACCCACAAAATCGACATGGCGCTGCACACCCAGTTGCTGGGCCAAGGCTTGCAACTCGGCCGCCTGGGGGCCGCCACCCAACAGACACAGGCGCGCCTGCGCGTCGGGCCGTTGCTGCACGAAATGAGCAAAGGCCTTGATCAGCACGTCGATGTTGTAGTTGGGCTCCCAGCTGCGCAGGCTGAGCACCTGAAAGCCGGGCGCCGGCTCACCAGGCACGAAGCGGTCGGTGTCAGCCCCCCACAAGATCTGGTGGCAAGGCGCACCCGGGTGGTAGCGCCCGATCTCGTCGAGCATGTCCATCGAGTCGGCCGTGATCAGGTCGGCGTGGTGCAGCGACCAGCCCACCACGGCGCGCATCAGGCGGCTTTCACGCGGGGTGACGAGGATGTCGCTGCCCCAGGCGGTCAGCACCTTGGGCAGCTTCAGACCGCACGCGGCCGCCCACAGACCATAGGACGTCACGTAATGCCCGTGCACCAGCGTGGGCTGAAAGCGCTGCATCAACTCGCGGCTGACGCGGCGCACTTCAGGCAGGGCGGCAAACCAGGAAAGCTTGTCGCTGCCCGGCCGCAGGGTGATGACCTCGTCGGCCCCCGGCACCTCGCCCGGGTTGCGGGTGACGACCACGGCCCGCGCGCCACGTTCCACGGCGGCGGCCACCCACCGGCGTGTGTGCACGCTGGCGGCATCGGCAAAGTACAGCACGCGAAGCTGTTCGCGGCCCACGCTCATGTCCCCTCCTGGATGCCCAGGGCGCGGCGCAGGTGGTCTTGCCCCGCCCACTGAACGTACATGGCGTGCAGCTCAGGGTGGCGCTGCAGCAGGGCGCGGTCCATGCGGCGGGTGTCGCCAATCACCTCGGCCGGCTTGCCGTGGGCCTGCGAGCCCACGATGGCGAAATCAGGCACCACGCCGGACACGAAGCTGTAGGCCTGCACGATCACGCCCTTGCCAATCTGGCTGCCTGGCGCGATCACACTGTGCGGACCGATGAAGCTGTAGGCCCCGATGCGGGTGGCCTGGCGCACATAACCCACCGGGTTGGGATCCTGGATGTAACGCCGCCCCATGACGCGCACCGCGCGGTGGCTGGAGTGGCTGAGGATGGCCACATGGCTGGTGACCTGCACCCCCTCTTCCAGCACCAGACCATTGGAGCCATCCAGCCGGTTGAAGTGACCCACGAACACGTGGTCGTGCAGGTGCAGTCCACGGCGCCCCTCGACACAGGTGTGCGTACTGACGCGGGTGTGCTCGCACCACTGGCCGTTGGCGTTATACCAGCCATAAATGATGCGAGGCCCCTGCAGCACGGTGGCCAGGCGGGCAAGCGGGTGGATCACAAAACGGCGCAGCAAAGACATGGTGCAGGGGAAGTCCTGGCGTGATTGTCTCCGCAAGTCGATGCGCATCCGCGCAGGAATGCACGGATGCGCCAGAAAAAGCAGCCCGTACCCCTGACCGCACGGTGTTCAAGCCGGCGGGACGGCCCTAGCATCCGTCTGACTTGATCCAAATCACCCAAGCAGCACGAGGTTGTCCATGAAAAAATCCATCTCTGTCCTGGCGTTGGCCCTGGCCGCACATGGCGCACACGCCAGCCTGACGGTGTCGGCCTCGTCGGTCATGAACTTTCAAGACTATGACGGCACGCCCGCCAGCGTCACCGGCACCCTGACCCAAGGTCTGGGCGGCACCTTGATGGCCGAAGAGGCGGGCACCATCAGCTTCACCTACCTGGGCAAGGAAGCCTGGAACACCAACCGATTCAGCTTCAACGGACAACGCTTGACCGATGACAGCCGCGAAGGACTCCCCGCGCTGCTGGGCACCACCTTGAGCGCCGACATCGGCGCCGGCAAGGTCAACTTCAGCTTCACGGACGTGACCCGAGGCAAGACTTACCAAAACGGCAGCTACGGTGCCATGGTGTTCGTCTCGGACGTCAGCACCAGCCAGTACGGTGACTTTGACTTCATCGTGGCCTTCAATGACAAAGGCATCGTGAAAAATCCGATGGACAGCGACTTCGATGACATGGTCATGGGCATCAAGTTCACTTCCGCCGTCGCGCCGGCCATCCCCGAGCCCAGCACCTACGCCCTGATGGCGCTGGGCTTGATGGGTGTGGCCGCAGCCGCTCGCCGTCAGCGCGCCTGACGCCACAGGGCCTGCCAGGGCAGGCCCGCCTCACGCAAGAACAGGTGGGTGCCCACCACGATGGCCAGCAGGTAGCCCGTGGTGCTGGCCACCGCCGCCCCCAGGCTGCCCCACTGCGGGATCAGCCACCAGCCCGCCAGCACACTGACGCCAAGCGACAGCCCGGCCACCATGCCGGACAGGTGCGGGCGCCCCAGGTGATTGGTGTAAAACGCCGACAAACTGGACGCCGCCGCATACGCGGCCACGCCGGGCAACAGCGCGGCCAGCGGCAGCAAGGATGCGCGGTAGGCCTCACCCATCACCCAGGGCACGGCCCAGGCGGCCAGGGCCCACAGCACAGGCGCCGCCACCACCGTCACCAGCACGTTGAAACGCACGGCACGCAAGGTGTCGAACGCGGCCTGCGTCCGGTCAGGGGCGCCGATGCGCGCGTACAGGGACATCGTGACCGCTGAGGACACCAGCCAGAGCAACTCAGCCACCTGCACCGCCACCGAGTAGGTGCCCACCACGTTGAGCCCCAAAAAGTGTTCGACCAGGAACAAGGACGCCCGGTAGTTGAGCAGGCTGATCAGGTTGGTGATGCCGATGACGGCCACGAAACGCCACTCATGGCGCCAGCGCGGATGGTCCATCGCTGGCTGCACCATGGCCGCATCCCGATGGCTGGCATCACGCAGCGACCAAAAGGCCGTGAGCACCCCCACCAGCGCTTTGGCACTCACCCACGCGATCAGCACGCCCAACACCAGCGGGGTCACCCGGTCGGTGCCCTCCAGCAACCAGAAGACGCCGCCCAGCCCCGCCAGCACCAAGGCCGGCTGCGCCACTTGGGCCACGTTGATCGGCCACATGCGCCCTTGCCCCAGCCACAAGCCCGTGGCGGTGGGCACCAGCAACAAAAACGGGGCGGCCAGCGCCAGCAGCCACAGTTGCCGGTAAGGCATCTGGTCGGCCACCCATGACCAGCCCAACAAGAGCAACGACGCCAGCAAGCCCAAACCCACCGCCGCCCGCAACACCCCCAGCAACATGGGGCGCGAACGCGTGGCCGGGGCGCTCGACTCCTGCGACAAGCGCCTGGCCAGCCACAAACCCAAGCCGGACAGCAGGGTCAGCATGGCCGACTCCACCGCCATGAACAAGGCAAACGCACCTTGCACGCCAGGGCCCTGCCGGGCCACCACCACGGTGATGGCCAAACCCAGTGCCACCATCAGCAGTTTGGCCAGCAAATTGCCCAATGCGGAGCGTGGAACAGGCAAACGGTTGAACATGGCCGCCATTGTCGCCCACGGTTTCATACAATCGAAGGTTTGGCCGACTTGAAACCTGTTGCCTGTCATGAGCAAAAACCACACCCCCGCGACGCCCGATGCCACCCCCGACACCGTGGTGGACACCAACAAACTGGTGGCAGAGCGCCGCGAGAAACTGGCGGCCATCCGGGCTCAGGGCGTGGCCTTCCCCAACGACTTCAAGCCCGCTGACCGTGCCGCCAAACTGCGCGCCGCCCACGACGGCACCGAGCCCGAGGCGCTGGAAGCCCAGGGCGTCCGGGTCAGCGTGGGCGGCCGCCTGATGCTCAAGCGGGTGATGGGCAAGGCCTGCTTCGGCACCCTGCAAGACGCCACCGGTCGCATCCAGGTCTATGTGACGCTGGACAACGTCGGTGCCGACGCCCTGAACGCGTTCAAGCACTGGGACCTGGGCGACATCCTGGGCGCCGAAGGCACGCTGTTCAAGACCAAGACGGGCGAGCTGTCCATCAAGGTCACCGGCATCCGCCTGCTGACCAAGGCCCTGCGTCCGCTGCCCGACAAGTTCCACGGCATGACCGACCAGGAACAGAAGTACCGCCAGCGTTATGTCGACCTGATCGTGGACGAAGAGTCTCGCGCCCGCTTCATTGCCCGATCCAAGGCCGTGGCCTCGATCCGCAGCTTCATGGTGAACCACGGCTTCCTGGAAGTCGAAACGCCGATGATGCACCCCATCCCTGGCGGCGCGAACGCCAAGCCCTTCATCACCCACCACAACGCGCTCGACCAGGAAATGTTCCTGCGCATCGCGCCCGAGCTGTACCTCAAGCGCCTGGTGGTGGGCGGCTTCGAGCGCGTGTTCGAGATCAACCGCAACTTCCGCAACGAAGGCGTGTCGGTGCGGCACAACCCCGAGTTCACGATGATGGAGTTCTACGCGGCCTGGTGGAACCACCGCGACCTGATGGACTTCACCGAAAGCATCCTGCGCCACGCGGCCATCGCCGCCGTCGGCACCGCCAAGCTCAGCTACGGCGGCAAGGACGTCGACCTCGAATCGCCCTTCGAGCGCCTGACGGTGCGCGACTCGCTCATCAAGCATGCCGGCCTGACACCCGCCGAGGCCGATGACGCCGCCGTGCTGCACGCCAAGCTCAAGCAACTGGGCGAAGAGCCACCGGCCCGCTGGAGCCTGGCCGAACTGCAATTCGGCCTGTTCGAAGCCGCTGTGGAAGAACAGCTGTGGCAGCCCACCTTCATCATCGACTACCCGGTGGAGGTGAGCCCGTTGGCGCGCGCGTCGGACGCGGATCCCAGCATCACCGAGCGCTTCGAGCTGTTCATCACCGGCCGCGAATACGGCAACGGTTTCAGCGAGCTGAACGACCCCGAAGAACAGGCTGCCCGCTTCCACGCCCAAGCCAGCGCCAAGGACGCCGGCGACGAAGAAGCCATGTTCTTTGACGCCGACTACATCCGCGCGCTCGAATACGGCCTGCCCCCCACCGGCGGCTGCGGCATCGGCATCGACCGCCTGATGATGCTGCTGACCGATGCGCCCAACATCCGGGATGTGATCCTGTTCCCGGCGCTGCGTCGCGAGGGGTGAGGCCACCGTTGGAGGGCTCACTGCCCCCAGAAACAAGGGGTGCTCCCCATTGAGGGGGAGCATGCCGATCGAGAAACGCCGCCACAATCGCGGCGTTTTCTTTTTCACGGCCAGGTCAACGACCGCCGGACGAACACCATACACAGGGAAGCACCACCGTCGTCGCGGTGGTGGTGAAGGCGCGCGGGGCCATCGGCCTTGGCGCGTGCCTTGGTGCGTGCTCGTTGGGCCCGGCCGTGGTTCACCTGCCCACGGACATGTCACACGCACCCAACCCCGCACTCTCTGCCACCTCCACGCCACCCGCCAGTCCTGCTGCCGCCCACTCGGAGGCCTCGCACCACAGCGAGTCAAGCGCCACACGCCGCCTGTCGGCGGCCCTGGCTTGTGGCGTACTGCTGTGCGGTGCGCCGGCCTGGGCTCAGAGCACCAGCACCGCCTGCGACACCGATGTCCTGTTTGGTGAGCCGGCCTTCGACGGCTTCGTCGACGAGCCACTGAACGACTACGGCGGAGAGTTCGAATACGAAGCGCTGGCACGGGTTCAGCCAGCCGCCGTGCGCGACACGGCCCAGGCGACCACATCAAGCACATCGATGCCCGCCACCGGACCGGCTGCAGCCTGTGTTGCGCGCACCTTGGGTCGCCCACTGAGCACCGTGGCGCTGCAACAAACCCGCGCGGCACTCACGTCGCAATGGGTGCGACAGCAAGGGCTGCGCAGCCAGCGGGCGGCGGTGGGCACCTGGCGCGTCTTCGTCGAAGGCGCACCCACACAACACACCGCCAGCCAAACGGGCCAGCGCACGCTGGAGATGAACAGCTTTGACCTGCTCGCGGGTGCAGACCACCAATGGACCGACCAGTGGGCGGTGGGTGCTCACCTGGCGCTCACCCACCCCGAACTGCAGTGGCGCGGCACGCCCAGCAACCGGGCCTCGGGCGATGGCGTCAGCGCCGGTGTGCATGCCCTGTGGAGTGTCAGCGACCAGACCTACCTGAGCGCCGCCGTGAGTGCGCAGCGCACGCGGTATCAACTGCAGGCCTGGCCGTTCATCATGACCGACCTGCTGATCGACAGCGTGAGCAGCCAAGCGGTCAGCCAATCATCGGGGGTCAGCCTGTCGGCTGGCCACGACCTGCGCGTGGGCACCTGGACGGTGGCCCCCTATGCGCGGGTGGACTGGGTGCAAAGCCGCGTGAGCCACTTCGAGGGCGCCTCGGGGGTTCATCGCGGCCACAGCACCCAGCGCACGCTGGGGGCCCAGGCACAGACCCAATGGCCCATGTCTTGGGGAGTGCTCATGCCGCACGCCCGCCTGGAGTTCAATCAGGTGATGCGCTGGCGCCTGGAAGGCGAGCCTGAGGCCAACGCCGACCAGTACCTGCAGGCCCTGCAGCCCAACCCTCAAGCCAGCGATCGCAGCTACCAACAACTGGGGCTGGGCTTCAGCGCGGTGCTGCCCCAGGGCTGGACGATCTATTCAGATTACGACCGCACCCTGGGACTGCGCGATGTGCGCGCCTGGCGCCTGACCGTGGGCGTTCAATCCGCCTTGTGAGCCGCCACGGCCCCGTCGGCATGGCGGGGCACCAGCACGAAGTCTCCCGCCTCGTGGCCCGCAAAGGCCATGGGGGCGTACTCCGGGGTTTGAGACACCTGCAGGCGCTGGCCCAGGTGGGCAAACCGGGCGGTGACCACGTCAAACAGTTCTCTGGCCGCCACCGGTGCCTGAACACCGCGCATGGCATCCAGCAAGCTGCGTGCAAAGAGCGAGTGCTCCACGCTGCCGCCATCCACCACGGGCTCCAGCCCGCCAGAGGTCATGGCCACCCGAACCCGCTGCTGCGACAGGTGCGCCAGTGGTGCACGCCGCTGGGCCAGGCTCAGCGCGGCGTCCACCCTGGGCATCAACGAGCGGGTCAGCGTGCCGGAGTAACAAGAGTCTGCGATCACCAGCACATGGCGGGCCGGCATCGCAGCCAACTGGTCGGTGATGTCGATCACCGACAACCAGCCCGAGACATCTTTCGGGTCGCCATCCACCGGGATCCAGTACCCTCGGGCCGTGGCATCGTCCATCTGCCCATGCCCCGCGTAGTACAGCAGCACCTGGTCATTCGGCCCGACGCTTTGCCGCAATCGGGCCAGGGCTTGCAAGACCTGAGCGCGGGTCACGTCATGCAAGGCCGTCACCTCAAAGCCGAACCGCTCGCGCAGCAGCGCCGCCACCGCCTGGGCATCGGCGCGGGGGGTCTCCAGGGTGGGCCAGTGCTGGTAGCGTTGGTTACCCACCACCAGGGCATGGCGCCGCCCTGGCGGCAACCAGGGCGTGCCCTCGTCCACGATGGCGGCCGAGGCGGTGGGCTGCCCAGCGGCCATGGCGGTCGACGCCGCCCGATGACTCAAGGTGACACGTGCCTGCGCCTGTTGGCCCAGGCGATCGGTCAACGCCAAGACCAGCTCCTGGACGGCGTCTTGCGTGGCTGGCTGAGACGGCTCATGAGGCGGAAGCGTCACGTCCACCCACCCGGGCTCCACCGGCTGCACGGGCTGACCGTTGGCCGTGAGCGAGGCCAGCCCTGCAGGCGCCACATACCGTGCGCGCACCGTGTGGGGGCCGGCATCAGGCAACACCACCACCGGCGGCGAGTCAGCAGCGCCAGCAGGCAGGCGCAGCGCCGTTTCGGGCGACACCACCTCAATGCGCGGCCGGGTGTCTTCACCCAGCGCCAGCCCGGCGATGAGCCCGCCACTGGCGGCCGCCAGCAACTCGTGTACGCGGTCTGAGCCCCCCCCAGAACGGGCCATCAAGGCCGCCAGGTTGAACTGCGCGCGGGCCACGCCCTGCGCTGCGGCCTTTTCGTACCAGACACGGGCCAGGGCCGTCTGCCCTTGTTGCTCGTAGAGCTCGCCCACGGTGAGCTGCGCCTCGGCCACCCCCTCAGCCGCCAGCGGCAACCACACCTGCCGGACGGCCAGGTGCGGATCTTGCCGGACCACGTACTCACCACCACCGGCCTGACACTCTGCGGCCGACACATGAGCCGCACGGCGTGGCGTGACCACACTGCTGAAGGCACCGAGGCGACGCACCTTGCCCGGCAACAGGCAATGCACACTCAGTTCATCGGCGGAGGACTCGGCATCGGCGGCGTGGGCACGAGGCGCCACCAACGCCCCGAGGCACACCATGGCGCTCAGGCAGCAGGCCCACCATGTCCGGGTGCCCGCCACAGGCTCAACCCGCACGGAACTGGACGCGGCGGTTGCGCGCGCTCCAGGGATCCTGCTTGTCGATCAAGGCCCGTGGGCCACGACCCTCGATCACAAACAAGCGCGACGACAGGCGGTGCTGTCCCACCAGGTAATCACGCACGGCGCGGGCCCGCCGCAAGGACAGATCGTCGTTGTAGGTGAGCCGGCCTTTGGCGTCGGTGTGGCCTTCCACCACCACGCGCACGGTGCCCTCGGTCAGGCGGATGCCTTCGGCAATCACGTCGAGCTGGCGGCGTGCGCCCTCGGTCAGGTCGGCCGAGTCGAAAGCAAAGTTGACCGGCACCGACAGGGCACTGGCCTCGCGCACCCGCGACACTGGCTTCACCTCCAGGGCCGAAAACGGTGAACCCATGCCACGATGGCGCAGGTTCTCGGCCGCCCCACGCGACAGGATGTCGGCCACATCGTTGGCGCTGGGCAGCTCACCGTCGCGGTACTCCATGACCGCCTGCTGGGCCTGCGCCAGGCTGGCCACGCACAGCAAGACGGCACCGCACCAGACACGGGGCTGCGCCCCACCGATCGTCTCGACAGCGCGAGACCACATGCGCAATGAAGGCATGGCATTCACTCCTGATTTGATGAGAATGCCCAGATTGTGCGCAATGTCTGGTGTGCTGTGGCGCCCAATCTCACCCCCCTTTGGAGGGGAGCCAAGGCCTCACCCCGCTTGCTGGACCCAGCGGTACAAGGTGCGCTCGCTGATGCCGAGCGAGGCGGCCACCTCGGCTCGCCTGCCAGGCGATCGCTGGGCCAGGGCCACCGCCTGCTGGCGCAGTTGATCGCGGGCATTGGCAGGCTGCGGGGCCACGTGGGGTGCCGCGCTGCCCACCGGCTCGTCCATGGCCAGCGCCTCCTGCAAGACGGGGGTGTCGATCACCCCACCATCGCACAACAAGACCGCCCGCTCCAGCACGTTGCGCAGCCCGCGCACATTGCCGGGCACCGGGTGACGCTTGAGCATCTGCTGGGCCCCACGCGACAGACTGAGTCGTCGCTCGGGCGCCAGCCGCTGCAGCAGCGCTTCGGCCAGCAGGGGCACATCCTCTTGCCGCTCCCGCAGGGCAGGCAGGTGGATGGGGAAGGTATTGAGGCGGTGGTAGAGGTCTTCGCGGAAGCGGCCATCGGCCACCATCTGCCGGATCTGGCGGTGCGTGGCCGCCACCACGCGCACATTGGTGTGGCGCAGCTCGGTGCTGCCCACACGCCGGTAGGTGCCACTTTCCAGCAAGCGCAGCAGTTTGACCTGCATGGTCAGCGGGATGTCGCCCACCTCATCGAGGAACAAGGTGCCGCCGTCGGCCGCCTCGACCAGGCCCTGCTTGGCCGTGCTGGCCCCCGTGAAGGCGCCGCGCTCGTGACCGAAGACCTCGCTTTCAAACAGGGTCTCCGTCAGGCTGGCGCAGTCGACCACCACCAGCGGGCGTGACTTGCGCGGGCTGGCCTCGTGCAAAGCCCTGGCCACCAGCTCCTTGCCCGTGCCCGACTCGCCCAACAGCAGCACGCTGGCCGCCGAGGGCGCCACGCGCTGCACCTGCTCCACCAGGCGCCTGAACGCCGGTGAGCGTCCCACCAGCCCCTGGTCGGTGGCGCGCCCCCGGGCCAGTTGCACCTCTTCCATCTTTTCGACGAAGTAACGCGGGGACCCACCCGCCCCCTTCAACGGCATCAGCTCGATGTTGACGTAGGCCTCACCACGCGGTGTGTGGTGCAGGTGAAGCACGCGTTCGTGCCGGCCCGTCTGGCGTGCCTTGACCAGGGGGCAGGTTTCGCCCGCCTGATCGCAAGGTACGTTGAAGTGGTGAGACACCTCGTAACAGGTGCGCCCCAGCACCGAGGCCTGCGGGCTGAACTGCGCGCGGTAAGCCGCGTTGGCCGCCACGATGCGGTACTGCTGATCAAACACGATGTGGGGCGCTTCCTGCCCTTCCAAGTAGGCCACCAGTTCGGTCAGGGTGTCATCCATGGCCGATTGTCACCCGGCACGGCAGGCATGACAAGCCTTGGCAGCCATTTCGTCTGCCAATTTGTCGCCAAAAACATGGAATCACCAGGCCGCAAAGATCGCAAGTCCTTGATCCACAACAACTTTCGCCCCATACCCCCCTTGGTACAAATCGTGAAAGCACATTCACCGTCTGCGCGCCGGTCTGCCGCGCCCAGACCCAAGGAGAACCTTCATGATTTCAGAAGAACTTGTTGACCTGTCTCGATTGCAATTTGCCGCCACGGCGATGTACCACTTCCTGTTCGTGCCGCTGACCATCGGCATGGTCTGGCTGCTGGTCATCATGGAAAGTGTCTACGTGATGACCGGCAAGGTCATCTGGAGGGACATGACGCGCTTTTGGGGCAAGCTGTTCGGCATCAACTTCGCCCTGGGCGTGACCACGGGCATCACCATGGAGTTCCAGTTCGGCACGAACTGGGCCTACTACTCGCACTATGTGGGCGATGTGTTCGGCGCACCGCTGGCCATCGAAGGCCTGATGGCCTTCTTCCTGGAATCGACCTTCATCGGCCTGTTCTTCTTCGGCTGGGACCGGCTCAGCAAGACCCAGCATTTGATGGTGACGGTGCTGATGGCGCTGGGCACCAACCTGTCGGCCCTGTGGATTCTGGTGGCCAACGGCTGGATGCAAAACCCGGTGGGCGCCGAGTTCAGCTACCAGACCATGCGCATGGAAATGGTCGATTTCTGGGCCGTGATCTTCAACCCCGATGCCCAGGCCAAGTTCGTGCACACGGTGTCGGCCGGGTATGTGACCGGCGCGATGTTCGTGCTGTCGATCTCGGCGTGGTACCTGCTCAAGGGCCGCGACATCGAATTCGCCAAGCGCAGCTTCCGCGTGGCCTCGGCCTTTGGCCTGGCTTCGGTGCTGAGTGTGATCGTGCTGGGCGACGAGTCGGGCTACACCGTGGGCGAGGCCCAGCAGACCAAGATGGCCGCGCTGGAAGCCATGTGGGAGACCGAACCAGCCCCCGCCGGCCTCAAGCTGGTGGCAGGCATCAACGAGGCCGAGCAGAAGAACGACTGGGAGATCGAGGTTCCCTACGTCATGGGCCTGATCGGCACGCGCTCGCTGGACAAGCAAATCCCGGGCATCCACGAGATCAAGGCGCGCAACCGCGAACGCATCGTGCGCGGCATCGTGGCGGTCAACGCGCTGGAGACGTTGCGCAAGACACCCGATGACACCGTGGCCCAGCAGGTGTTCGAGCAACACAAGGCCGATCTGGGCTTCGGGCTGCTGCTGCGCCAGTACACCACCGACGTGAACCAGGCCACGCCCGAGATGATCCAGAAGGCGGTGGACAGCACCATCCCGGCCGTGGCACCCATGTTCTGGTCGTTCCGTGTGATGGTGGGCCTGGGCTTTTTGATGCTGGCGCTGTTTGCGCTGAGCTTCTGGACCACGCTGAAGGGCAATTTCACCGACAAGCCCTGGCTGCTCAAGTGGGCGCTGTGGATGCTGCCCGCCCCGTGGATCGCCTGTGAGGTGGGCTGGTTCGTGGCGGAGTACGGCCGCCAGCCCTGGACCATCTACGGCGTGCTGCCCACGCACCTGAGCGTGTCCAACCTGACGGTGGAGAGCATCTATGGCTCGCTGGTCGGCTTCATCGGCTTCTACACCGTGCTGCTGGTGGTGGAGATGTTCCTGATGGTGAAGTTCGCGCGCCTGGGCCCGGGCAGCCTGGGCACCGGTCGCTACATGAACGAGCCGACGCACGCCGAGCAGGGCCAGGTCCTGGCGCACTGAACACCACCACCCATCAAGGAGAAACACATGCTGGACTACCCAACCCTGAAGCTGATCTGGTGGCTGCTCGTGGGCGTGCTGCTGGTGGGCTTTGCCATCATGGACGGCCACGACATGGGCGTGGGCTCACTGCTGCCCTTCGTGGGCCGCAACGACACCGAACGCCGCGTGGTCATCAACACCGTGGGCCCGCACTGGGACGGCAACCAAGTCTGGTTCATCACCGGCGGCGGGGCCATCTTCGCGGCCTGGCCCCTGGTGTATGCCACGGCCTTCAGCGGCTTTTACTGGGCCATGCTGGCGGTGCTGTGGGCGCTGTTCTTCCGGCCGGTGGGCTTTGACTACCGCAGCAAGATCCACCACCCCACCTGGCGCAGCACCTGGGATTGGGGCCTGTTCATCGGCGGCGCCGTGCCACCCATCATCTTTGGCGTGGCCTTTGGCAACCTGCTGCAGGGCGTGCCCTTCTCGTTCAACGAGTACCTGATGCCCACCTACACCGGCAGCTTCTGGGCCCTGCTCAACCCCTTTGCCTTGCTGGCCGGTGTGGTCAGCAGCGCGATGATCACGCTGCAGGGCGCCACCTACCTGGCCCACCGCACCGAGGGCGCCATCCAGGCCCGCACGATCAAGGCCGGCATCGGTGCCGCCCTGGTGATGGTGCTCGGCTTCATCGCGGCCGGCGTGTGGCTGCAAGGCATTGAGGGCTACCGCATCACCTCGGCCGTGGTCAGCGACGCCCTGCCCGACCCGCTGGCCAAGACGGTGGTGCGCGAGGCCGGCGCCTGGATGGCCAACTACGCCGCCATGCCCGCGCTGTGGATCCTGCCCGCACTCGGCGTGGCTGGTGCCTTGTTGGCCGCGCTGCTGCTGCGTGCCCGCGCCACGCTGAGCGCCTTCGTGGCCTCGTCGCTGGCCGTGGTGGGTGTGATCGGCACGGCCGGGGTCAGCATGTTCCCCTTCATCATGCCGTCGAGCACGCACCTGGCGTCCAGCCTGACGGTGTGGGACAGCGTCTCCAGCCACCTGACCTTGTCGATCATGTTCTGGGCCACGCTGATCTTCATGCCCCTGATCGTGACCTACACCAGCTGGGCCTACAGCGTCATGCGCGGCAAGGTCACCGAGGCCTACATCCGCGAGAACGACCACGCGGCGTACTGAGCCACCCGCATCACCCATTGATTTGAAGGAGCAACACCATGTGGTACTTCGCCTGGATCCTCGGCGTCGGCTTTGCCGTCCTGCTGGCCATTCTCAATGCCATGTGGGGCGAGAACGAAGAAGGCCGTCAACGTGCCCAAGCCGGCCACGAGGACACCCCGTGAGCAGCACCCCCGCCCTGATCTCCGATGAGCTGGATGTGCTGGCCACGGTGTGGCCCCAGCCCTCGGGTGAGGTGATCGAGCTGGGTTGCGGCGCCGCACGCATGGCCAGGCAGATGCTGGCGCGCTGGCCCACGCTGAGTTACCTGGGCCTGGAGGTTGACGAGCGGCAACATGCCCTGAACATCGCCGAGCCCGCGCCCGGCATGCGCTTTGCCTTGGGCGGCGCACAAGCCATCCCGGCGGACGGTGCCGCGTTTGAGCTGGCCTTGATGCTCAAGTCGCTGCACCACGTGCCCCTGCCAGAGATGGATCGCGCTTTGCGTGAGGTGGCACGTGTGCTTAAGCCCGGCGCGTACTTTTACGTCTCAGAGCCGGTGTACGACGGCGCCTTGAACGACATCGTGCGCCTGTACAACGACGAGGGCACGGTGCGAGCGGCCGCCCAGAGCGCCCTGCAGCGCGCCTTGGTCAACCCCGAGGGCCTGTGGACCGAGCTGGCGCAGCGACATTTCGAGATGCCCGTGCAATACCGCGACTTCGCCCAGTTCGAGCAGCGAATGATGCACCCCACCTTCGCCGACCACCAGATCGACGCAGCCCTGCGCGCCCGCGTGGCGCAGGCCTATGCGCCGCACCAGGGGCCGCAAGGCGCCTTCTTCACCCGCCCCATGCACGTGCGCTGGTGGCAACGTACTCACCGGAGTCTTCAACCATGAACACCATCTCTTACGCCTTCGCCATCGACCTGCCCTTGCCGCTGCCCGAGGCGGTAGACGCCCTGCGCGCCGCGCTGACGGCCGAACAGATGGGCATCGTCAGCGAGGTGGACGTGCAGGCCACACTCAAGGCCAAGCTGGGCCTGGACTCGCACCCACAAAAACTGCTGGGCATCTGCAGCCCCAAGATCGCCCATGCGTTGATGGGCGCCGAGCCCGACATTGCGGCGCTGTTGCCTTGCGGCGGCGGTGCGGCCGAAGCGACGCCAGGCCAGACCCGCATCGTGCTGCAAGACCCCCGCGTGATCGCGGCGCAGACCGACAACGTGGACGTGAAGTCAGCCTGCGAGCTGGCACGTGCCCAACTGGGCCGCGTCATCGAGCGCCTGGGCGCCCATCAGATCGCTTGAGGATTCGCCATGACCCGCGCACTGAGCTGGCTGCAAAAGAACCTGGTCTGGAGCATCCCGGGCGCCATGCTGCTGGGCCTGCTGTTCGGCCAGCTGGCCAACCCCGGCCCCTTGCGCTGGGCCATCCTGCCCCTGACCTTCCTGATGGTGTATCCCATGATGGTCACCATGAACCTCAAGGCCCTGCTCAGCCCGGGTGGGGGGCGTGTACAAGGCACCGCCTTGTTCATCAACTTCGTGGTGATGCCTGCCGTGGGCTGGGGTGCCGGCGTGGTTTTTTTTGCCGACCAACCGGCGGCACGGCTGGCCTTGTTGCTCACCGCCTTGCTGCCCACCTCGGGCATGACCATCTCATGGACGGGCTTTGCCAAAGGCAATGTGCCTGCCGCCGTCAAGATGACGGTGTTGGGTCTGGTGGCTGGCTCACTGCTGGCGCCGCTGTACCTGCAAGCCCTGCTGGGTGCGGTGGTGTCCATCCCCGTCACCCAGGTGGCGCTGCAGATCGGCCTGATCGTGTTCCTGCCCATGGCACTGGGCCACCTCACCCAGAAGTGGCTGGTGGCCCAGGTGGGGCAGGCGCGCTTCAACAGCCACACCAAGCTGTTGTTTCCACCGTGGTCGACGCTGGGCGTGCTGGGCATCGTCTTCGTGTCGATGGCCTTGAAGTCGCACGACATCGTGCAAAACCCCGCCCTGCTGGCCACCCTGCTGATGCCGCTGGCCCTGGTCTACGCCTTGAACTTTGCCTTGTCCACGGTGGTGGGCCGGCTCTTCTTTGAGCGGGGCGACGCCATCGCCCTGGTGTACGGCACGGTGATGCGCAATCTGTCGATCGCCCTGGCCATCGCCATCGGCGTGTTCAAAGACCACGGCACCGAGGCCGCCCTACTGATCGCCCTGGCCTACGTGGTGCAGGTGCAGTCGGCGGCGTGGTACGTGCGCCTGACGGATCGCCTGTTTGGCCGTGTCTCTTCACATCAACCCACCCCTGAGAAAATTGCATGAAAGTCCACATGAAACGCACACTGAGCACCTTGGCCCTGGCCGTCTCTGCCCTGTCGTCCGCACAAGCGGCCGAGCTGTTCGTCAACATCCAGTCCTCAGGCGCCATGGCACAGGGAGCCGGGTTGGTGCTGGCCACCCAGGCACTGGAGCAAAAAGCGTCGGTGCGGCTGCTGCTGTGTGATGCAGCCGCCGACATCGCGGTCACGGGACAACACCTGCCCATGCTCAAGCCCCGCAACGTGACCGCGCAGCAGATGCTGCAGGGCCTGATCAAGGGTGGCGCCAAGGTCGAGGTGTGCGCCCTGTACCTGCCCAACAGCGGCAAACAGGCCAGCGAACTGATCGCCGGGGTGACGCCGGCCAAACCTGGCGAGGTCGCGGCCCACCTGCTCAAGCCCGAGGTGCAGATCCTGTCGTTCTGATAGTGTCGGGGCCCATGCCCGAAACCCGATCCCCCGACCCCCATCTGAAAGCGCTCCAGGCGCTGACACGGCAGCACGCCCGCCATCCGCTGTGGTCTGTCGTGGCGGTGATGGCGGGTGTGGTGCAAACCACCTGCACCATCGCCGTGGCGGCCTTGTTGGCCCACATCGTGCATGGCCTGGCCATCACACAGGCCTCGTTTGGTGAGCTCAACGCGGTGTGGTGGTGGATGCTGCCTGCCCTGCTGCTGAGGGCGATGGCGGCGTTGGTGCGCGAGGAAGCGGGGCTGCGCATGTCTCAGGCCACGCGGCAGTCGCTGCGTGCAGCCCTGCTGGACCACCTGCACACCCTGGGGCCGGCGTGGGCCAGCCGCCAGCAAGCCGGTGGCCTTGCAAGCACCATGCTGGAGCAAGTCGAGGCGCTCGACGGGTGGGTGGCCCGTTACCGTCCGCAACAATGGCTGGCCGTGATCACACCCTTGATGATCGTGGCAGCCGTGCTGCCATGGAGCTGGGGCGCGGCGCTCATCTTGCTGATCACCGCCCCGCTCATCCCCTTGTTCATGATCCTGGTGGGCTGGGGGGCCCGGCAACGACAGACCGAGCAGATGCTGGCCTTGCAGCGCATGAGCGGCCATTTCCTGGAACTGGTGCGCGGTCTGCCCACCCTCCACCTGCTCAACGCCCAACACCGCATGCAAGCCCAGGTGGCCGAGGTGGCGCACGCCTTTCGGGTGCGCACCATGCGCGTGTTGCGCCTGGCGTTCCTGTCGGGGGCGGTGCTGGAGTTTTTTGCCTCGGTCGCCATCGCCCTGTCGGCGGTGTACTTCGGGATGAACCTGCTGGGGCACCTGGATTTCGGCCTCTATGGCCAACGACCCACCTTGCAGGTGGCCTTGTTTGTGCTGCTGTTGGCGCCCGAGTTCTACCTTCCACTGCGCGAGTTGGGCACGCACTACCACGCCCGGGCCGAGGCCCTGGCCGCGGCCGGTGCGCTGCAAGACTGGCTCCGTGCCGCCTCGCCCCAACCTGATGAAGGCTCGCTCACGCCGCCCCCCGGCCCGCCATCACTGGCCTTGCACGACGTGAGCTTTGCCCACCGCGAGGGCGAGCCCGTGCTGCGGCACTGCCATCTGCAGGTGGCGCCCGGCGAGGTGGTGGCCATCCAGGGCCCCAGCGGGGGTGGCAAAACCACCTTGCTGCGCCTGGTGCTGGGTCAACTGGCCGCTCAGCATGGACAAGTGTGCGTGGCCGGGCAGCCCATCTCGTCGTGGCGCCTGAGCGCCTGGCGCCAGCGTGTGGCCTGGATGACCCAGCACCCGCGATTGCTGGCAGACACCCTGGCGACCAACCTTCGCGTGGCCGAACCCGAGGCCAGCGACGCAGCCCTGCACGACGCCTTGCAGTGGGCCGGCCTGGGCGATTGGTTTGAGCAGTTGCCGCAGGGCCTGAACACCCGGCTGGGCGAAGGTGGGCGGGGAATGTCCGGCGGTCAGTTGCGCCGCCTCGCCCTGGCGCGTGTGCGCCTGCGCCCGGCCGATGTGCTGCTGCTGGACGAGCCCACCGCCAGCCTGGACGCCGACACGGAGCGCGAACTGATCAAGCGCCTGGCCACGCTGTGTGCGGGCAAGACCGTGTTGCTGCTGACGCACCGCAGTGCGCCACTTCAACTGGCCCACCGCGTGCTGCAACTGCAGCACGGGCAACTGCAGGCGTGGGCACCCGCCGCAGCCGCCGCGCAGGAGATGCCCCATGCATGAGCCACCAACGCTGCGGTGGCGCGAAGGCTGGCAGGCCCTGCGCCCCTTTGTGCGCACCCTGTCGGGCGCCGGCTGGTGGCTGCTGGGCGGGCTGGCGCTGACGGTGGCCGCCCTGGTGGGCAGCCTGGGTCTGCTGGGCTTGTCAGGCGCGTTCTTGACGGGCGCGGCCATCGCGGGCTTGAGCCCCGTCACTGCCGCCACGTTCAACTTCTTCATGCCCGGTGCGGGCGTGCGATTCCTGGCCGTGTTGCGCACCACCGCACGCTGGGGCGAGCGCGTGCTCAGCCACGAGGGCACCTTTCGCCTGCTGGCGGGCTTGCGCGTGTCGCTGTACGACCACCTGGCACGGCTGGCGCCCAGCCAGCTGCGCCGCTACCACGGCGGTGACCTGCTGAACCGCCTGATGCGAGACATCGACGCGCTGGACAACCTCTATCCGCGCGTGCTGATGCCCATGGCGGCGGCCAGCCTGGTGATGGCATTGCTGGTGGCGGTGTTCATCTGGCAGGCTCCGGGGCTGGTTCATGTGCCGCTGATGCTGTGGGCCTGCGCGGTGGTGGGGCTGCCGTGGCTGGGGTGGCTACTGGGGCGCTCGATGGCGCCTTCATGGATGCGGCTGCGCACCACCCTGCGTGTCCGCTTGCTGGACACGGTGGAGGGCCTGGAAGACCTGTCCTTGCACCCTCGGGCCTGGACACAACAGCGGCAGCGCACCCTGGACAGCAGCGCCCAATGGCTGCGCTTGCACAGCCAGGTGCAACGCCGCAGCGCCCTGCTGCGCACGGGGGTGGGCCTCTTGGTGGGCCTGGCCGCATGGTGGAGCCTGGCCTGGCTGGGGGGCCACGCCGTTGGGGTGCAACTGGGTGTGCCCTGGATCGTCGCCCTGGTGCTCTTGCTGATGGGCTGCGCCGAGGCCTTGCAGCCCCTGGCCGGGGCGTGTGTTGACCTGCCGGGCACCGCCAGCGCTGCACAGCGCTTGAACGCCATCACCAACGAGCCGCCCCACACCTTGTTTGTCGGCCATGGGGCCCAGCCGGCGCACAGCGGCATCGATGTTCACGACCTCCACTTCAAGTGGGACGAACACACCCCCGTGCTGGCCGGTTTGAATCTGCACATCCGGCCTGGCGAGCACCTGCTGCTCACAGGCGACAGCGGCTGCGGGAAGTCCACCCTGTTGGCCCTGATCACCCGCATGGAACAGCCGGAGCATGGTCAGATCCTGCTGGGCGATGTGCCCATTGACATGCTGGACGAACCCACACTGCGTCAACAGGTGGCCTGCGCCCTGCAGGACACCTGGGTGCAGACGGCCACCCTGGCAGACAACCTCCGCCTGGCCCGCCCTGACGCCACCGAGGCCGAGATGCTGGATGTGTTGCGTCTGGTGGGCCTGGACCCTGCGGCGTCAGGCTGGCGACAAGGCCTGAACACCTGGATCGACGAAGGCGGCGCCAACCTCTCGGGCGGCCAGCGTCGGCGGCTGAGCGTGGCACGCGCACTGCTGCAAGCCGCCCCCATCACCTTGCTGGATGAACCCAGCGAAGGCCTGGACCTGGCGGGCGAGGCCGAACTGACGCAACACGTGACCCGCCATCTGCAAGGCCGCACCCTGATCTGGGTGAGCCACCGCACGACGGCCACCGAAGCGTTCAGCCGTGTGCTCAACCTCCAGGCTGTGAGCTGAGTGCCTGCAAGCCCATGGGCCAGGGGCAGTGGTCTCCCTGCTGCCGCACGATGTCTTGCAGCGCGCTTTGCAGCATCTCCTCCACCACCGGGTGATAGAAGGGCAACTGCAAGACAGCGCGGGCGGTTTCGCCTCGCTGGATGGCCCATGCCAGCAGGTGCGCCAGGTGCTCGCCGCGCACGGCCACCATGGCAGCGCCGCGCAGGCGGCCCGTTTGGCGGTCGGCATACACCCGCAGCAGCCCTTGCTCGCCACCCAGGATGCGCGTGCGCCCGTTGCCCTCACCACGGGCGGTGCCCACCAGCACGTCGCTGTCCGTCAGGCGGTCGAATCGCTCACCCACGCTCACCACATCAGGATCGGTGAAGGCGATGCCCAAGCTCACCTTGCGCTGAAAAGCCGTGGCCTGCGCCGCAGCACCCTGCGTGGCCCGCTGCGCCGCGTTGTAGCCGGCGATGCTGCCCTCGTCGCAGGCCTCGTGCATGAGCGGACGATCAGCATTGGCATCGCCCGCGATGAAGAGGGGCAAATCCCCGACCTGCATCGTCTGGGGATTGAAGATGGGTGTGCCACGCGCATCCATGGTCACGCCCACCTCGGCCAGCCCCAGTGCATCGACGTTGGGGCGCCGCCCGAGCGCGGCCAGCACCAGGTCGACTTCGGCATGTCGATCGCCCGAACGCATCATCACGCCGCCAGCGCTGCGCTCAACGCTGGTGGGCTGATCCAGCCACAGGGTCATCTCGCGCCCAAAGCGGTCTCGGGCCAACGCGGCCACCAATGGGTCGCTGATGCCCGCCACCACGGGCGCCATGTCGGCCCCAATGACGTGAACACCCAGGCGAGACAGCGCCAGGCCCATTTCCAGGCCAATGGCTCCCAAACCCAGCACGCCCACGCGCTCGGGCAAGGCAGGCAGCTCGAAAAAGCCGTCGGTGGTGACCACCCGATCGCCCAAGGCGGCCAGCCACGCCGGCATCACAGGCCGCGAACCGGTGGCCAGCACGATGGCCTGGGCCTCAACGCGCACCGCACCCTCAGGCGTCTGAACGCTCAGCACCTGGGGTGTCTCCAGGCGCGCCGTGCCCATCAAGAGCTGCTCTCCCGCCGTGTGGCGGGTCTTGGTGGCGGCCCCACCAGCGAATTCGTCTCGCCATTGGCGCACATGGTCCCAGGTGCGTGCGCGGTCGATGCGCAAGTGTTCGGCGCCCTCCACGCCCATCGCTGCGGCGTGCCCACGCGCCGCCCACATGGCGCCAGCATGAAGAGCGACCTTTGAGGGCATGCACCCCACGCGGGCACACGTCGTGCCCAAGGGGCCCTGGTCAATCAACACGAATGAGCCCCCTGCACGGCGCACCTCGCGCAAGGCATACAGGCCCGCCGTGCCCGCGCCCACGATGGCCACATCGGTCTTCCATGTCGTCATGCATGTCTCCTGGTCCAACAAGGCTGCACACGCTGCCGAAGGCCTGTCATGCATGTGCGATCACCCCACACCATACAACGTCGCCTTGCGGATGATCTGATGTCGATCATCCGCAAGGCGAAGGCACGGGCAGTCCGGGTAGGTGCCTCAACGTCGGCGCGCGCCCACCCCCACCAGCACACCGCCGGAGATGGCCAGCAGCGCACCAGCCCAGACGGGCACATTGACGCGCTTGTCTTGCTGGACATCCACTTCAACCGGGCCCAGCTTGAACGCCGTGTCCTGGTCGGTGTAGGTGAAACCACCGTACACCAGCGATGCAGCGCCCAGCACCAGCAAGATGGTGCCCACGATGATGGCTGTCTTGTTCATGATCGGCTCCTTGTGACGAGTGGTGGGCCTCAGCGGGCCAGCGTGCCAACAGCCTCGATCACCACACGGCGATCAGGTGCCAGACAGGCCTTGAGGTCCTGGTTGTGGCGGTTGGCCGCGCCCAGCTTCTGGCAGGCATCGCCCGTGGCAGGCTGGGCCTCGCCACGACCTTCAATGAAGATGCGATCGGCCTTGATACCACCTTGTTCAATCAGGTAGGCCTTGACCGATTCGGCGCGTCGCTCAGACAAGGTCTGGTTGTAGCTGGCCGATCCGATGCGGTCGGTGTAGCCCACCGCGACGATCGCCTCCAGATCCACGCGCTGCAGCTTCTGCAGCAAGGCATTCAGCGCAGTGCGTCCCTGGTCAGACAAGGTGTGCTGGTCGAAGGCAAACAAGGTGTCGGCAGGGATGGTCACCTTCTCGGCCTGCGGCATGGCAGGCGCGGGCGCCGGGGCAACAGGTGCCGGGGCTGGCGTCACGGGCGCCGCAGCCACCGGCACCGTGCAGGCACCCTGGGGCATGAGGGCCTCGTCGCAATAACAGCCCGCCGGCAGGGGATGGTTCATCAAGGCCACGCCCGCAGCATCGTCTGCAGACCAGGTGCCACTGCGCACACATTGGCCGGCACCGTCCTTGACGATGTCGCGCTGGCTGTCAACCACGTACGGCTGCGCGCCACTGGCGCTGACCACGGTCATGGCAGGAAGGGCTTGAGCGTTGGATGTGCCCACGGCGCACGCCACGAGCACGCTCGCAGCGCTCAACGAAAACAAGGCATGTTGGAAGGGGTTTTTCTTGGTCATGGTGCTTGCTCTGAAAGGTGTTGGAGGACGCTTTCAGTGTGCCGACTCAGGGGCGCAGACGCTGCCGGCCTCGACCGCATTGCATTGACAGACGTGTCTGACAGCCAAGACCTACACGCAAAGCCGCACGACACCGACACACACCAGGGCTGACCGGGATTTCAATGAAGGCATCGGGCACATCACCCGCTTTCACAAGGAGTCGCCATGCTGAAGTGGGCCCTCATCTTTGCACTCATCGCCGTCGTTGCCGGCGCCTTCGGATTTGGCGGCATCGCCAGCGGCGCCGCAGGCATCGCCAAGATCCTGTTCGTGATCTTCCTGGTTGCTTTCATCGTGGTGCTGGCGCTGGTCGCGCTCGGCATCTCGCTGGTGCGCAAGTGATGCACCACCTCCCCAACTCATCACAGGAGCCATCCATGAGACACCCCTCCCCATCCCCCAACACCCACCGCCTTGTTCTGAACGACGAGGCCCTGGCCCAAGCCCGCGAAGGGCTGCACGACGGTGCCGTGACCCCCAGTTATGGCCCCTGGCGTGACGATATCGTGCGCCTGCTCAACGACGCGCTGGCCACCGAACTGGTGTGCGTGCTGCGCTACAAGCGTCATCACTTCATGGCCAGCGGCTTGAATGCCGCACCCATTGCCGCCGAGTTCATGGTGCACGCCAATGAAGAGGCCGCTCACGCCGACCGCCTGGCGGAACGCATCGTGCAACTGGGTGGAGAACCCGACTACGCCCCCGATGGCTTGACGTCGCGCAGCCACGCGCTGTACGACGACAGCAACGACCTGAAGGCCATGATCCGGGCCAACCTGGTGGCCGAGCGTGTGGCTGTTGAGGCCTACCGGCAGATGATCACTCTGATCGGCGACAAGGACCCCACCACCCGCCAGTTGCTCGAGGCCATCCTTCGAGATGAAGAAGAGCATGCCGATGAACTGGCCGATCTGCTGGCCTGAGGCGGCCTTGTCCTACACGACATGACCACGCCGTCCGACACCGCCAGACGAGACGTCCACCCACAATGAAATCACGGTGAACACACCGACCTGCACAACCAAGAGGCCCAGAGCCTGAAGGAGCCACCACCATGAAAACACATCGCCTGTTTGTTGCCGCCATGACCGCCACCGCTGCCCTGCTGGTGCTGCCCGGCTGCGCGGTCACGCGCGATCAGTCCACCGTTGGCGAGTACATCGACGACGCCACCATCACCACCAAGGTCAAGGCCAAGCATGTGGAGAGCAAGCTGGTCAGTGCAGCGGCCATCAAGGTGGAAACGCTCAATGGCGAAGTGATGCTGTCGGGTTTTGCCAAGACCGATGAAGAAAAGGCGGCTGCCGAAGCGCTGGCCAAGCAGGTCAAGGGTGTGAAGGCCGTGAAGAACAGCATTGTTGTTCGCCCCTGATTCTTCAACCACCAAAATTTTCAACCACCGCAAGGAGAAAGCCATGAACTGGGATCGCATTGAAGGCAACTGGAAGCAACTGAAGGGTCGGGTTCAAGCCCAATGGGGCAAGCTCACCGACGATGACCTGGACGTGATCAACGGCAAACAAGAGCAACTGGCCGGCGTGCTGCAAGAGCGCTACGGCATGGCCAAGGACGAGGCCGAAAAACAGGTCAAGGAATGGCAATCCAAGAGCCAGGACAGCTGGTTCAACTGAGGCCACCTGTGCTGTGGGCCCACCACGGCGACGCCACGGTGACCTTTGACACGTTCTGAACCGTGATCAACGCGCGTGTAGGACTTGTCCGACACGCGCGTTGACCGTTCAGGTGTCCAATGCAGACAGGGTCGAAGCATCACCAGACCCCATCGCCCCGAGAGGCCACATCGCCATGTCCACCACCGCCCCCCACGCTGACCACCCCACCCCCACGCGCCGACCCAAGTGCTTCATCGTGGAGGACAGCCCCCTGATCCTGCAGGAGCTGACCGACACGCTGGAGCAGGTTGCGGCACTGACGGTGGTGGGCCATGCCGCCGACGAGTTGTCTGCGATTGGCTGGCTGGACACGCACCGGGAAGGCTGCGATCTCGTGATCCTGGACATGCTGCTGAAAAACGGCACCGGCCTGGGCGTGCTGGAACACCTGCAGCGACTGGGCAGCCCCCCTGGCATGCGCAAGGTGGTGCTCACCAACTACGCCGCGCCAGCGATCCGTCAGCGGTGCGCCGAGCTGGGCGCCGACCGCGTGTTTGACAAATCCAGCGAGCTGGAGTCGCTGATCGAATACTGCGTTGAGCTGAACTCAGACTGATGCGCGCCAACGCTGCAGCGGCCTCACTGGATGAGGCCGTTTTTCAAGGCGTAATAAGTGAGGTCGCTGTTGGTGCTGAGGTTGAGCTTTTCCAGCACCCGAGAGCGGTAGGTGCTCACCGTCTTCACACTCAGGGCCATGGCGTCTGCCATCGCGCCCACCGTCTCGCCCTTGGCCAGGCGCAAAAAGACCTGAAACTCACGCTCGGACAGCTGTTCGTGCGGTTGCTTCTCGACATCCCCGCTCAAGCCATCGGCCAAGAGCTCGGCCACCGCCGGCGTGATGTACTTGCGGCCCCGAAACACCGTTCGGATGGCGCTGATGATGTCCTGCGGATCGCAGTCCTTGTTGAGGTAGCCGGCCGCGCCCAGCTTCAAAAGGTGGGTGGCGTAGTGGGTTTCCGGAAATCCGCTGAGGATCAGCACCGGCAGGTCCGGAAACCTCGCCTTGATGGCCGACAGTGCGTCCACCCCGCCCTGGTCGGGCATGGAGAGGTCCATCACCAGCACATCGACCTCTCCACCACGGGCCATCTCCAGCGCCTCGATGCCGTTGGCCGCCTCTGCGGTGACGCGCAGGTCCACCTGCTCGCACAGAAACTGCTTGATGCCCGCGCGCACAATGAGGTGGTCATCCACCAGGCCGATTCGGATCATGGGTTGGTCGTCAAAATAAACTGATTGGACTCCAGTCTAGGTCAAGCCCATGGAACTTTCATCCTTTCTCGTGAACAGCCGTACGGCGCGATGGCGCATTGCGGTCACCCTGGTGGCGGCGCTGTTCATGCTGATGATCACCGAACTGGCCTACCAGAGTCAGCGCGAGCAGATGCAGGTGATCTCGACCATGGGGCAGGCCCGTGCCCTGCTGGCCTACGCCGTCCAGCGCGTGACCGATGCGGAATCCGGCAAACGTGGCTTCTTGCTGGTGGGTGGCAACGATTACCTGGAGCCCTACAGCCAGGCCAGCCGCGACGTGCGGTTCGCCATGGAGCAGATACACAAGCTCGACCAACAGACGGCAGACGAGCAGGTGCTGAAACTGCAAGACGAGATGGACCGCCTGGTTGACGAGAAGCTGGGCGAGATGCAGACCGTGCTCAAAGAACACGAGAGCGGCCGGCACGAGGCCGCCGTCGACATGGTGCGCAGCGGCATCGGCCGCGAGATCATGCAGCGCATGCGTGCGGGCTATGAGCAGAACATGAAGGTGCGCTCCGAACGCATGGATGCGCACATGCAGGATGTGCAGGACCTGCTGCTGCTGGGGCGCATCGGCATCGGTGCCATGACCTTGTTGAGTGTGCTCATCCTCATCCTCTTCATCCGCCAGGGGCAGACCCTGCTGAAAGAACGGGAAGAACAGCGCCACGCCCTCGTGCGCGAACGAGACCGGCTGGAGCAGGCTGTGCAAGATCAGCTCACCGACCTCAAGGACCTGGCCCGGCACCTGCAGAGCGCCCGCGAAGATGAGCGCGCCCGCCTGGCGCGCGACCTGCATGATGAACTGGGGGCGCTGCTGACCACCGCCAAGCTGGACGTGGCGGTCATCCGTCCCAAGGTGCAGCAGCATCTGCCCGACCTGAGCCCCAAGGTGACCCACCTGATCGAGGCCCTCAATCAAGGCATCGCCTTGAAACGCCGCATCATCGAGGACCTGTGCCCTTCCTCGCTGCGCACCCTGGGTCTGGCTGCAGCGCTGGAGGCCTTGCTGCACGACATGCGCCAAAGCAGTGGCCTGGACATGGCCGTGAGCCTGCAGCCGGTCACGCTGCGCCCCGACGACCAGCTCACGGCCTACCGGGTGGTTCAGGAATCGGTCACCAACGCCCTGAAATATGCGCAAGCCAGCCAACTGAGCGTGCGCCTGGTGCCCGATGGGGACATGGCCTTGGTGGAAGTCAGCGACAACGGGCGCGGCTTTGACACCACCCGCGCCCGCGCGGGCAGCCATGGCATCCGCGGCATGAGGTTCCGGCTGGAGGCCGCAGGCGGACGACTGGACATCCAGTCCACCCCCGGTCAGGGCACGCGCGTGAGCGCCTGGTTGCCGCGACAGGCTTCACCACAGGCGGCCACCGCCACCACCACGTGAAGGGTCTTGTCAGTCCAGTCTGACAAGACCATGGCCTGAGGACCGACCCCCAGTGTCGGCCATGGCCGGCAGCCGCACAGGCCTTGGGCGCCTACAGTGAAGTCATCGCCACCGCTGTGGTGGCGAGCCCAGGGAAGCAGGTTTCCCGTTCAACCAGGAGCCCACCATGTTGCACTACGCCGCCGTCTTTTTCATCATTGCCTTGGTCGCCGCCTTGTTCGGCTTCACCGGCATCGCCGCTGGTGCTGCGGGTGTCGCCAAGATCCTGTTCGTGATCTTCCTGGTGTTGGCACTGCTGTCCTTCCTGGGCAACACCCTGCGCCGCTGAACCCGGTTCGCCGCCCCTGAGCCCACCGTCATCGCCTGAAAGGAATTCTCATGAGCAAGACCAACACCCTCACCGCCAACGCCCAAGATTTCGCCCGCTCGGCCAATGTGTCGATCGATCGCGCCGCCGAGAACGCCAGCGAGGCGCTGGACACGGCACATGTGGCCGCCGACCAGGCCATCACCAAGATGCAGTACAGCACCAAGGCGATGGTCGACAAGACCCCTGGTCTGGTCGATCTCGCTGTCGAACGGGTGAAGGATGTCGGACAGCGAAGCAAGGCCTTTGCTGCCGAAACCACCGCCCTGGCCAAGGACAAGGCCCTGCAGGTGGCCGACCAGACCTCTGATCGCATCCGCCAGGATCCGCTGAAGTCGGTGCTGATCGCGGTGGCAGCCGGTGCCGCCCTGGCCACCGTGGCCACCTACGTCGCTCAGCGCCGTCAGCAACGCTGATCAACCCGGACGACAAAAAAAGGACGCCGCCCGTGCCTCAATGGTCCGCCTACCTCCAGGCCATGGTCAGTCAGCCAGACGCCTGGCTGAACCATGCCCAGGCCTATGGCCAGCTGGCCAGTGCCGAGGGCCGCCTGTGGTGGCGCTCGGTGCGGCGGCGCGGCTTGCTGATGTTGATCAGCCTGAGCCTGGCCTCCTTGGGCCTGGGGCTGGCCGCCATGGCCTTCATGGCCTGGGTGGTGGTGGGTGATCAACTCAGCGCCCTGCAGTGCGCCGGGCTCGTGTTGCCCTCGGCGCTGTTCCTGAGCGCCAGCGGACTGTCGCTTTGGGGATGGCACCGCACCCCCGTCCACCCCGCATGGGACACCCTGCATGAACAGTGGCACGCCGATGCCACCTGGCTGCTGGGCCGACCGGAATCCAACCGATGACACACAGCGCGATCCAACAACGAGAACAGGCGCTGACCCAACTGACGCTGACGCGCGCCCGCCTGATGCGCGCCTGCCTGACGCAGCAGCGCACATCGGAAGACCGGTCGGTCCGGCACCCGCCAGGGCCGGAAACCTCCGACAACCCATCCACCCCGGACAGCAGCCAGGCCATGTCGGCGCTGATCAGCTCGCTGGTGGCCGATGGGCTTCAGCAGTGGCTGCGGGGCGATCATGGCCCCACCCTGCTGCAGACGCTGGCGCAACAAAGCCAGGTCCAACTCAAGCAATGGACCGCCCCGCTGGTTCAAGCCCACCCGTGGCGCGCCGTGGGCATCGCCCTGCTGGCCGGCGCCTTGCTCAGCACGCAGCGCAAAGCGCTCGCGACCTGGCTTCAGCAAGAGGCCTTGCCTCGACTGGCGGCGATCGGTGGCGAAGCACTCAGTCAGTCGATCGGTCCGATCACGGCCGCGGCACTGGAGGCGCTCACCCGCCAGCCTGAAGCAGCCCCCGTTGAGCAGCCAGCGCCAGCAGCACAAACGATGCCCGCCAACCACCCCTGAATCAACCCAGTGCAGACGCGGGCAGCTTCTGGCAGGATGCGGACTCCCACCTGCTGGAGCTGCCTGATGTCTCATCCTACAAGCCCCGCTGCCAACGCCAGCGCAGACGTGCACACTGTCACCAGACACGGCGTGTGCAACCTCTGCGAGGCCATCTGCGGCCTGACCTTCCAGGTGCAGGGCACGGGGCCGTCGGCGCGCATCATCAGCATCAAGGGCAACGAGGCCGACCCGCTCTCGCGCGGGCACATCTGCCCCAAGGCCGTGGCCCTGAAGGATCTGCACGAAGACCCCGACCGCCTGCGCCAGCCCATGCGCCGCATCACGGTGGACGGCCACACACGGTGGGAGCCCATCGACTGGGAACAAGCCTTCGATCTGGTGGTGGAGGGCCTGGCCCGCGTGCGCGAGCAGCACGGCAGCCACGCCGTGGGCGTGTACCAGGGCAACCCCAATGTGCACAACTGGGGCAACATCACACACGGCCACCTGTTCCTCAGCCAGCTCAAAACCCGCGCGCGCTTTTCGGCCACCTCGGTGGACCAACTGCCCCACCATGTGGTGGCCCAGGCACTCTATGGCCACCAGCTGGCCATCCCCATCCCCGACATCGACCGCACACGCTTCATGCTGGTCCTGGGCGCCAACCCTTTGGCCTCCAACGGCAGCCTGATGACGGTGCCCGATGTGCGTGCGCGCTTCAAGGCGCTCAAGGCCCGCGGCGGCAGGCTGGTGGTGGTGGACCCCCGCCGCACTGAAACCGCCGCCATCGCCGACGAGCACCTGGCCATCGACCCCGGCACCGACGCGGCCTGGCTGCTGTCCCTGATCCACACCCTGTTCGATGAAGACCTGGTGCGCCCCGGCGCCCTGCAGCCCGTGCTGACGCAGATCGACGCCGTGCGCGAGGCCGTGGCCCACTTCACCCCCGAATCCACCGCCACCCACACGGGCATCGATGCGACCACCACGCGCCGTCTGGCGCGCGAGCTGGCCCAGGCCGAGGGCGGCGTGGTCTATGGCCGCATGGGCGTGTCCACCCAGGCCCATGGGGTGGTGTGCCAGTGGGCCATCCAGGTGCTGAACCTGCTCACCGGCCAGATCGACCGCGAAGGCGGCGCCCTGCTGACCAGCCCGGCGCTCAACCTCATCCAGATGAAGCTGATGGGCCCCGGCCACCTGGGCGCCTGGCGCAGCCGGGTGCGTGGTGCGCCCGAGTTCAGCGGCGAGCTGCCCGTGTCGGTGATGGCTGAAGAGATGCTCACACCCGGCAAGGGGCAGATCCGCGCCCTGGTGACGGCCGCCGGCAACCCCGTGCTGTCCACCCCCAATGGCCGCCAGCTGGACGAGGCCCTGGCCGGGCTGGACTTCATGGTGTCCATCGACTTCTACCTGAACGAAACCACGCGCCACGCCCACGTCATCTTGCCGCCCACCTGCTTCGTGGAGCACGACCACTATGACCTGATCTTTTTGCACCTGGCCGTGCACAACGTGAGCCGCTACAGCGAGCCCATCGTGGAACGCGCCCCCGGCACCCTGCACGATTGGGAGATCTACAGCGAGCTGGCCCAGCGCTATGCCCGCCGCATCTGGGCCCTGGAGAAAGGCACGATCAAGCAACGCCTGCAAGGCATGCTGGTGCGCAGCCTGATGCGCCGCCTGCCCCCGCACCGCGTGCTGGACATCGGCCTGCGCCGCAGCCCCACGGCCAAGCAGCAGGGCGTCAGCCTCAAGCGACTGCGCCAGCACCCCGAAGGCCTGGACCTGGGGCCGCTGAAGCCCTCGCTGGTGGCCAGCCTGCAGGCGCGGCGCAAGACCATTGGCCTGATGCCCGCGCTGATCCAGCACGAATTGCCCCACCTGGCGCAGGCCTTCCCGGCGGGTGCCGCCCTTGCCGACACCACCGCGCCCGATGGCCGCACTGCCCTCAAGCTGATCGGCCGGCGCGATGTGCGCACCAACAACTCGTGGATGCACAACAGCGAACGCCTGGTGTCGGGCAAACCGCGTTGCGTGCTGTGGATGAACCCGCACGATGCCGAGCGCCAGTCGCTCAGCGATGGGCAGACGGTGACCGTGGCCTCGCGCGTGGGCCAGGTGCGCGTGCCCCTGCACGTGACACCCGACATCCGCCCCGGCGTGGTCAGCCTGCCGCACGGCTGGGGGCATGACCGCCCTGGCATCGCGCTGCAGGTGGCCCAGGCCCACGCCGGCGCCAGCATCAACGACCTGACGGACGACCGCCTGACCGAGCGGCTCAGTGGCAATGCCGCCTTCAGTGCCGTGCCGGTGTGGGTGCAGGCCGCCTGACACACCTCGTTGCAACTTCCCCCTGTTGGTGGGTCTGCGGGCCCCGTCTGGCGCTTCTAGGATACGGCCCCATATCCATAAACCAGCGGAGGGGCCTTGCCGTCCACGCCACACGCCCTGGGCGCCAGCCGCTCATGGGGCGCAGACCTGTTGTCTCGCCTTGCCTCGACCCTGCACCTTGGGCAGCACACCCGCCTGCTGCAACTGCACACACCCCTGCCTGAAGGCACCCTGGTGCTGGAGCGCTGCCGCATCCACGAAGGCGTGCACGCGCCCGAGCCTCTGTGGGCCGAACTGGACTGCCTGAGCACCAACGCCCACCTGGCACTCAAACACCTGACGGGCGAGCAACTCACCGTGCGCCTCATGCTGGCCGACGGCCAATGGCGCCACTGGCACGGCTACGCCATGCACACCGCCCAACTGGCCAGCGACGGCGGCCTGGCCCGCTACCGCCTGACGCTGGCGGCCTGGACCCACTGGCTGCAACACCGCCGAGACACCCGCGTGTTTCAGGACCGGACGGCCCGCGACATCCTCACCGAGGTGTTCAAGGCCTGGCCCCAGGCGCGGTTTCGGTTTGACGTGGCCCATGACGGCCCCCTGCGCGCCCTGTGCACGCAGTACGCCGAGTCAGACTGGGCATTTGCCCAACGCCTCATGGCGCAGGAGGGCTGGAGTTGGTGTGTGCTGCACGAGGCCGACGAGCACACCGACCAGACCTTCGCCGGCGCACGCGCCGCCCACCACACCCTGCTGATCTTTGACCAGCACGCCAGTGTGGCCGACCTGGGTGACCTGGGCGAACTGCGCTACAGCCGCCCCGACATGCGGCAAAACGACGGGTGGGTGCAAGACACCCTGACCGCCTGGAGCGTGGGCCAGCGCCTGGTGCCCAATGCCGTCACCCTGGGGGCGTGGGACGAGCGCCAACTGCAAGGCCTGGCCAGCCAACGCCACAGCACCCTGCCCCATGGCAGCGCCCCGGTGCTGGAAACCTACCTGGGCCATGGCGAGCGGCGCCATGCCGACGGCCGCGTGGCCGACGCCCAGCCCGGCAGCCCCGCCCAGGCCGAGCGCCGGGCCGACACCGTGCTGGCCGCCCACGAGTTGGGCCATCGCCAGGTGCAGGCCCAAGGAGGCGTGCGCCCGATGGCACCTGCACAGCGTTTTGCCATCACCGGTCACCACCTGTACGAAGGCCAACCCCTGGAGGCCCGCCAGTTCACCGTCATCCACATCAGCCACGAGGCGGCCAACAACCTGGGGGCGCAGGCCGCTGAACTGCTGTCGCAGCCGGATCTGGGGCAAGGCAGCTACCGCAACCGGTTCACGGCCGTGCCCGCCAGCACCCGCCTGGTGCCACCGAACAGCCTGCAGGCCATCGTGGCCCCCACCGCACCCGGCCCCCAGATCGCCACCGTGGTGGCGGCAGCGGGCGAGCCCCTGCACACCGACCGCGATGGGCGTATCCGCATCCAATTTGCGTGGCAGCGTGGAGCGGCACCCTTGAGTGCGGGCCTGAGCGCGCCTGCGGGCCCGCAAGGCGAAGCCGCCACCCACGCCAGCCATGACGAACGCAGCGGCACCTGGGTGCGCGTGGCCCAGCACCTGGCCGGGCCCAACTGGGGCACCGTCTTCACGCCCCGCGCCGGCAGCGAGGTGATGGTGGACTTCATCGATGGCGACATCGACCGCCCCGTCGTCATCGGCCAGCTGCACCACGGCCAACACGAGCTACCCTGGCCCGCCGGGGTGGACACTGGCGCCAACCACGGCGGCACGATCTCAGGCTGGCACAGCAGCCACCTGGACGGCAGCGGCGCCAACCAGTGGCTGATCGACGACGCCACCGGCCAGCTGCGCATGCGCCTGGCCAGCCACGGCAGCCAGACCGGCCACAGCGAGCTCAGCCTGGGCCACCTCATCCAGCACAGCGCCCAAGGCGGCGCGGGTCACGCGCAGCGCGGCACCTGGCTGGGCAGCGGGTTCTATGGCGCCACCGATGGCTGGGCCATCGTGCGCGCCGCAGGCGGCCTGCTGCTCAGCACCAGCACCCGCCCGGTCCAAGGCGCCAGCGTGGCCAGCACCCAGATGGATGCGGCCGAGGCCGTGGCCCAGCTCAAGGGCGCGCAGCAACTGGGCGAGGCCCTCAGCCAAAGCGCTCGCCAGCAAGGCGCCCAGGGCCTGCCCAGCCATGATGCACAACAGGCCCTGCAGCGCCATGCCGAGGCCATGAGCCCACAGGCGCAGGGCAAGTTCGACGGCGCCGTCAACGGCCAGCCCGCCACCAAGGCCCAGCCCGGCAGCCGGGAGGGCCAGGACCCGGTCGAACGCTTCGCGCAGCCGCTCATCCACCTCGACACCCCGGTGGCCGCCAGCTTCGTCACGCCTGACCAGATCAGCCTGTTCAGCGGCCAAAGCACCAGTCTGACCGCGCAAAGCGACGCCCACCTCACCGCCGCCCACACCCTGAGCGCCGTCAGCGGTCAAACCACCAGCCTCTACACCCACTCAGGCGGCATCAAGGCCATCACCGCCAACGCCGCCCTCAGCCTGCGCGCCCACACCGATGCCCAGCAGATCTGGTCCGAACAAGACCTGACCGTGCAAAGCACCACCAGCGAGATCCGCATCCAGGCCAGCAAGAGCATCACCCTGACCGCAGGCCAAAGCCAGATCGAGCTCAAGGGCGGCAACATCACGTTCACGTGTCCGGGCAACTTCATCGCCAAGGCCAGTGCGCACAACTGGGCCGGGCCAGGGAATGGGGCGGCGAGTTTGACGGCCCTGCCAGACTCCAGGGTAAAGCTCTTCAACCGTCAGGCGAAGCTGGTAAACGACCTTACTGGTGAGCCGATGGCGGGAGTGCCTTACAAAGCAACGACTCCAGAAGGAGATGTTCATTACGGAACGACCGATGAAAATGGGCTGACAATGCTGGTGCCAACGATCAACCCACAGAGTATTGAATTCCACTGGGGAGTCACAGCAAACAGCAAAGGAGGCGCGTGATGCCTCCATCAAAGATTTTTAGAACTGAGACTCAGGAGCCCGGCGGCACGGCACCTGTTAGCAGACTGAAGCCGAACTCAGAAATTCATATACTTATCGGCGGCCCCTACACAGCGGGCCGAGAAGAACACAGGTATGGGCATGTGGCAGTTCGTGTTAAAACACCTGGGACTGACACAACCTATGATTTCGGCCGCTACGGCAGAGTTACAGGCGATTTTGGCGCAGAAGGAGAGGGTATTTTGCGCGTATGGCTTAACTTCACAGACTATATTTCAGGAGAAAACAGCTTAAAACGAAAAACAACTGGTTTCGTTTTCTCTGCGTTTGAAGAACAATCGCAAGCTGTAAACACACATTTTCGCGACCTGATTAGAAGCAGCAAACCAAGGACTGAATTAGAGCGGGGTCGCAGTGCGCTAAAAATTTACCAGCTCCCAAGAAATTACCACGCACTCTCCTACAACTGTACGACATTGAGCTTGGATGGAGTCAAGGCGGGGATGCCAAATTTTGAAAATGGGGGCGCGGCATTCATTGACCCCGCTGCCGTTCTCTCAATGACAGAATTGCTGGCGATGAAAACCATCGGAGGAGGAACCCCAAGCAGGCTATTCCTGCCAGCAAACTTAGAGAAATTTTTATCCACCAAGCCAGCAGTCAAGCCGACTAGGGTGGATGTCTACGGCGCTGTAAAATGAAGGCTTCAAGCTTCTTTGGAATGATCGCAGTCGCAACCATTGCGGCATCGGCAGGATATTTTTCTAGGGCAATGATGAGCAACGAAAATCCACCAATGATGCACAAACTTAAGGCGCCACTCATGCTTTCAGGCGGCGCCGCATCAAAACACCATTACCTACTCCCAGCCGGCACAACCTTGTACTACGATCAAGCCTTCCCAGAGGGGTTCGTGAGATACAAGATCTATGTCAACGTGGAAGGCACCTCTCTAGATGTTGCGCCACCAACCGACAAGTTTTGGCTAGATCCTTTGGTCGCCTTCCCCGTCGGCAAGGAACAATTGAAGAAATTGACTGAAGACTATCCAATCACAAAGGACGAACTCAGGGAAATACTCGCATCTGGCACCTTGTCAAAAGACGAAATCCGCAACCTGCTTGAGGAGTTTTCAAGGTAAGCTTTTGCTCAGAAGAGAGGCAGCGAGGTAATGATGGACTTCATTGATGGCGACATCGACCGCCCTGTCGTCATCGGCCCGGACTATCAAATCGGTTGGCTCGGCAAATGGGATCGGATCACAATCCCTGGTGCGATCACCCCGGCAACGCTGCAACCCATCTACAAGGACGATCTGATCGACTTGCTGAAGGTCATGAAGCTGAACACCGAGGATGTCAAGGCCATCATCGCCGCGGCTCAGTTCAGTGACGCAGACCGACGCGAGATCAAAGAGCTTCTGAGCGCGCCGTGAGGATCCCTGAGGGCCCCGATGCTGAACGGCCCCATTCACCTAGTGGGGCGCACCGCCCCTACATTCAGGGAACGCCCCCGGCATTTGAGATGATGTCCTCCATGACACCATCCTCCGCCTCCTGGCTCGCCACCGCCGACACCCTGCTGCGCCCCCGCTACAGCGAGCCGCATCGCGCGTATCACAACACCGCGCATGTCGAGGCCTTGCTGGGGCATCTGCACACCCACCAACACCGCACGCAAGATCCGCTGGCCATCGCACTGGCCATCTGGTTTCACGATGCCATCTATGACCCCCTGCGCGGGGACAACGAAGAGCGCAGCGCCCTCCTGGCGCACGACACCCTGAGTGCCTGGGGATGCAGTGAGGCCCTGGTGCGCTCGGTGGCAGCCAAGGTGCGCGCCACGGCCGGGCACACATGGACCGATGGCGACCCCGACACCGCCTTGTTCCTGGATCTGGACTTGTCGATATTGGCGGCTGAGCCCGAGGTGTACCAGCGCTACACCGAGCAGATTGCCCACGAGTACGCCTGGGTGCCGCCGGAGATGTACCGGGCTCGCCGCGCGGCGGTGCTGCAAGATTTTTTGAACCGGCCCACGCTGTACTTCACGCCGGCCCTGCGCGCCTTGTGGGAGACCCCTGCGCGACTCAACCTGCAACGTGAACTGAACCACTTGGTGAATCAACCGGCTGCAGATTCCTGAGCGGCTGGCCCCTGAGCCAAGCAGAGTGATCACCCCAGGCACAATCGCCCCCATGAGCACCGCCCGTGAAGAAATCGCCCACACCGCCGCCCGCCTGGTGGTCGAGGAAGGCCTGGAGTACGGCCCGGCCAAACGCCGGGCGATCAAGCAATTGGGCCTGAGCACGCGCGCAGAGCTGCCCGACAACGACTTGCTGGAAGACGCCGTGCGCGAGTACCTCTCGCTGTTCTGCGCCGACACCCAGCCGGGTGAGCTGCGGGCGCTGCGCGAGGCTGCGGTGGTGTGGATGGAGCGGCTGGCCGAGTTTCGGCCACACCTCACGGGTGCGGTGTGGCGGGGCACGGCCACGCGGCTCAATGACATCCACTTGCAGCTGTACTGCGATGACAGCAAATCGGCGGAAATCCTGCTGCTCAACAAGGGCATTGACTACGACGTGGGCAGCGCCCCCGGTCCGCGCGGCAGCATGGTGGACCGATTGAGCCTGACCATCCCCTGCCCAGCCTTGGGTGAGCCCGTGGGGCTGCACCTGAGCATCCTGGACGCCGACGACCTGCGTGGCGCGCTGAAACCAGACGCCCGTGGGCGCAGCGAACGGGGTGATCTGGCCGCCCTGCAACGATTGCTGAACGAGGACGCCGCATGAGCACCGACCACCCCACCCCGGCCGAAGAGTCGGTGTCGCCCAGCCGGGGGCGTCGGGCATGGCTGGTTCTGGCGGGCGCCGGTGCGGCCGCCGCCGGTGGCTGGCTGGCATGGCGCGCCCAGGGTGGCGCAGGCCCCCTGCCTGCCAAAGGCGAGCCCTCTGACCTGCCCGGCGATCCCCTGCCCGAGGGTTTCTGGGATCTGAGCTTCGATCAACCTGACGGCAAGCCCCTGGACTGGAAGGGGCTGCAAGGCCAGGGGTTCATCCTGAACTTCTGGGCCACCTGGTGCCCGCCCTGCGTGCGCGAGATGCCCGAACTGGACCGCGTGCACGCCGCCTTGCTGCCGCGTGGCTGGCGGGTGGTGGGGCTGGCGGTGGATGGGCCGACACCGGTGCGCGAATTTCTGGGCAAAGTCAGGGTAGGATTCGCCACCGGATTGGCAGGCTTTGGCGGCACCGAACTTGCCAAGGCCCTGGGCAACACCGCCGGCGGTTTGCCTTTCACGGTGCTGGTGGATGCCCAAGGCCGCATCCGCCAACGCAAGATGGGCGAGACCCACCATGACGAATTGATGGCCTGGGTGGACGGCGTGGAGGCGCCCGACACCAAAAAGCTTTGATTTGCAGCCAAAAACGGCTAAAATCACTTTACTTACAACTTCTTGGCCTGTTTTTTGCCTGTCGATGAGTTCGCTCACCTTCCTGGCAATCAACATCAGGGCCCGGAACCCATGCAGATCCTTGTCCTCCACGGCCCCAACCTGAACCTGCTCGGCACCCGAGAACCCCAGGTCTATGGGGCCGCCACCCTGGATCAGATCAACGCCGGTCTGGTCGCTGCAGCCGCCCAACGGGGGGCCACGCTGTCGGCCTTTCAGAGCAACCACGAAGGGGCGCTGATCGACCGCGTGCACGCCGCACGCACCGACGGCACCCAGTTCATCCTCATCAACCCGGGGGCCTACACGCACACCAGCGTGGCCCTGCGCGACGCCCTGGCGGGCGTGGCCATTCCCTTCATCGAGGTGCACCTGTCAAACGTGCACCGTCGCGAGCCCTTCCGACACCACTCCTACTTCTCTGATCTTGCCGAAGGCGTGATCGTGGGATTGGGTGCCCATGGCTATCGCCTGGCACTGGAAGCGGCCATTGAACGCCTGGGGGCGCCGCCCCCGAACGTGGCCGGCTGACGCGGTTTCAACCAAACCGCCCCCACGCCGACCTCACCCCACGAGCCACCCGCTCGCCTGCATCGCTGGAGTAACCTCATCATGGACCTGCGCAAACTCAAGACCCTGATCGACCTCGTGTCCGAATCCAACGTCTCCGAACTGGAGATCACCGAGGCCGATGGCAAGGTGCGCATCGTCAAGGCCGGCGCCCAGCCGGTGGTGTATGCGCAGCCCATGGCCGCAGCCGCCCCTGTCGCTGCTGCTGGCGTGGCCGCCGCTGCCCCGGGTGCGCCCGCTGGCGCCGTCGCGGCACCTGCCGAAGCACCGGCTGAAACCGGCCATGTGGTCAAGTCGCCCATGGTGGGCACCTTCTACCGCGCCTCCAGCCCGGGCGCCAAGGCCTTTGCCGAAGTCGGCGACCAGGTGAAGGCCGGCCAACCGGTGTGCATCATCGAAGCGATGAAGATCATGAACGAGATCGAGTCGGACATCGATGGCACCATCACCAAGATCCTGGTCGAGAACGGCCAGCCTGTGGAATACGGCCAGCCCCTGTTCATCGTTGAGTAAGCGGGGTCTTCCATGTTCAAGAAGATCCTGATCGCCAACCGTGGAGAGATCGCCCTGCGCATCCAGCGCGCCTGTCGCGAGATGGGCATCCAGTCGGTGGTCGTCTACTCCGAGGCCGACCGCGACGCCAAGTACGTCAAGCTGGCCGACGAGGCCGTGTGCATCGGCCCGGCGCCGTCGGCCCAGAGCTATCTGCACATGCCGGCCATCATCTCGGCGGCCGAGGTCACCGATGCCGAGGCCATCCACCCCGGATACGGCTTCCTGTCCGAGAATGCCGACTTCGCCGAGCGCGTCGAGCAATCGGGCTTCACCTTCATCGGCCCCACGCCCGAATCCATCCGCATCATGGGCGACAAGGTCTCAGCCAAGCAGGCCATGATCAAGTCGGGTGTGCCCTGCGTGCCCGGCTCGGAAGGCGCCCTGCCCGATGACCCCAAAGAGATCATCCGCACCGCGCGCGCCGTGGGCTACCCCGTGATCATCAAGGCCGCCGGCGGTGGCGGTGGTCGCGGCATGCGGGTGGTGCACACCGAGGCTGCGCTGATCCACGCCGTGCAGACCACCAAGGCCGAAGCCGGTGCCGCCTTTGGCAACCCCGAGGTCTACATGGAGAAGTTTCTGGAGCACCCACGCCACGTGGAGATCCAGATCCTGGCCGACACGCACAAAAACGCCGTGTGGCTGGGCGAGCGCGATTGCTCCATGCAGCGTCGCCACCAGAAGATCATCGAAGAAGCACCGGCCCCCGGCATCCCCCGCCGCCTGATCGAGAAGGTGGGCGACCGCTGCGCCGCCGCGTGCAAGAAGATCGGCTACCGCGGCGCGGGCACCTTCGAGTTCCTGTACGAAAACGGCGAGTTCTATTTCATCGAGATGAACACCCGCGTGCAGGTGGAGCACCCCGTCACCGAGATGACCACGGGCATCGACATCGTGCAGATGCAGATCCGTGTGGCGGCGGGCGAGAAACTGCCCTTCACGCAGCGCCAGATCGAGATGCGCGGCCACGCCATCGAGGTGCGCATCAACGCTGAAGACCCGGTGAAGTTCATCCCCTCGCCGGGCCGCATCACCACCTGGCATGCGCCGGGCGGGCCTGGTGTGCGTGTGGATTCGCACGTCTACACCAACTACTTCGTGCCCCCCAACTACGACTCGATGATCGGCAAGGTCATCGTGCACGGCGACACGCGCGAGCAGGCCCTGGCGCGCATGCGCACGGCCCTGTCCGAGACCGTGGTCGAAGGCATCCAGACCAACATCCCGCTGCACCGCGAGCTGATGGTGGACGCCGGCTTTGTGGAAGGCGGCACCGACATCCACTACCTGGAAGCGTGGATGGCCGCGCGCAAACAGCGCTGAGACCACGGGCCCCTCCGTCCACTTGACATGCCTTTGTACGAACTCACCCTGCTGGCCTCCGAGGCCGACGTCGAGATCCTCAGCGACGCGCTGATGGAGGTCGAAGCCCTGTCGGTTTCGGTGGAAGACGCTGACGCCGACACCGAGCACGAAGAAGCCCTGTGGGGCGAGCCGGGCATGCCCGTGCCCCGCGAAGCCTGGCAGCGCTCAACCATCAAGAGCCTGTTCCCGGACGAGGCCGAGGCCCTGGAGGCCGTGACCCTCATCCTGGCGCAGGACTGGGCGGCCGACATCCACGTGCAGGGCATCCAGCCGGTGGACGAGCAGGACTGGGTGCGACTGACACAGTCGCAGTTCCAACCCGTGCCCATCACCAATGAGTTCTGGATCGTGCCCACCTGGCACGAGGTGCCAGCGGGGGCCACCGTGGCCATGCGCCTGGACCCGGGTCTGGCCTTTGGCACCGGCACCCACCCCACGACCCGCATGTGCCTGAAGTGGCTGGCACAGAATGTCCCGTCCTATGGAGGCAAGCCGGTGCTGGATTACGGCTGTGGCTCGGGCATCCTGGCCATTGGCGCACTGCTGCACGGCGCCCGCCACGCCGATGCGGTGGACATCGACCCGGCCGCCGTGGACGCCACCCTGGCCAATGCCGACGCCAACGTGTCGCACCTGAAAAATGACCAGGGCGAGCTGCCCCTGGCCGTGGGCCTGCCCGAGCTGGTGGGCCAGGCGCAAGGCGCATATCCGGTGGTGCTGGCCAACATCCTGGCCACGCCCCTGAAGATGCTCGCCCCCCTGCTGGCCGGGCACGTGGCCCCCGGTGGCCACCTGGTGCTGGCTGGCATCCTGGCCCGCCAGGAAGACGAGCTGAAGGCCGCCTACGCCGAGGCCGGCCTGCAGTTGCAGGTGGCCAACGAGGAAGAAGGCTGGATCCTCATGACGGCGCGCAAGGCGGTCAACGAGCCCGCGACTGTGGCAGCATGACAGGCCTATGAGCCTGGCCACCCGATGCACCCACTGCGGCACGATCTTCAAGGTCGTGCAAGACCAATTGAAGGTCTCTGAAGGCTGGGTGCGCTGTGGCCGCTGCAACGAGGTGTTCAACGCCCTGCCGGCCTTGTTCGACCTGGCGTCGGAGGCACCGCCCCCCCGGCCATCCACCCCCTCACCGACGCCGCCCGCCTTTGGCGCCGTGGCCCGACAGCCCACCAAGGCAGACCTGCTGGCGGACGCCCCGCTGAACCTGGGCGCCCCCCGGGCGACCCCCAAGGACGACTTTGACCTCGACACCTCGGTGTCCCTGAGGGACGTGCCAGCGGCGGTGCAGCCCGGCGGCGTGTTCGTGCAGCACACGGACGACGTCGCCGCCCCCGGCCCGGACAGCGTGCCCATGACCTACGAGGCCGACGCCCTGGAGTCGCGCTATCTGTTGCCGTCCAGCAGTCGCAGCCGCAAGGCCCCGGTGCGCCGCACACAGGGCCCCGAGTTTGCCGACGCCGAGTTCCCCATGGACGCCTGGCTGGACGCCGAAGACGACTGGTCGCTGGACGTGCCGCCACTGCCCAGCACGGCCCCCCCCTCGCTGGCGCGAGGCCACGCGGCCCCAGCGTCTGAGCCCGGGCCATCGGCGCCCGCCGCCCTCCCCCCTCACACTGACGAGACCACGCCATCCGGTCTGAGCGTGGCCGAGCGTGCACTGGCTGCACTGGCCACCTTGCCCAGCGCCCCGCCTGAGTCCGCACCTGAGCCTGAGCCTGAGCCCGTGGCCGCGTCGACGCCCAGCAAGGCCCTGCCCCCATCGGAGACACCGCCAGCACCGCCGCCCATGCCGGCCGACGCCCCCGCCGCTGACGACCTCATCAGCACGGTACCGTCGCGGTTTGCTGACGACGACGAGCGGCCACCGCACGCCGAAGACCAGCGCCCCACCACCGCCATCGCCCCGGCGCTGACCGAGGCTGAGTTGCTCGCGCGGCACCAGCGTCAGGCCCGCCAGAAAAGCCGGCGACCGCAGGCCGACACCCCCGAGTTCATCCGGCAGGCCGAACGACAAGCCCTGTGGCGCAATCCCGGTGTGCGCGGCGTGCTGACCGGCCTGTGCCTGGCCCTGTCGCTCACGCTGGCCGCTCAGGTCGCCCACCAGCAACGCGACTGGCTGGCCGCCCACCTGCCGGCCAGCAAACCCTGGCTGACCCAATGGTGCAGCCTGGCGGGCTGCGAGCTTCGGCTGTTGAAAGGCCTGGACCAGCTGCAGGTGGACCACGCAGCATTGGTGCGGGCCGAATCAGAAGGTCCCGATCGATACCGCCTGACCCTGGTGGTGCGCAACCTGGCACGCACCGAGCTGGCCTGGCCAGCCGTCGACCTGGTGCTCAATGACGCCAATGGCGTGGTGATGGCACGCCGCACCCTGCGGGTGAACGATGCCGACTGGCTGGCCGAAGCCCCTGTGCGCGCCACCACTGGCGTGCGCCCCCCGGCGGCCGTGGGCCCCGCTGCCCTGGGCACCCTGAGCTGGTCGCTGCAACTGGACGACCTCACCCCGGCTGGCTACACCGCCGAGCTGTTCTACCCACCCGATCACCCCTGATCTGAAAGTGCACCCATGTCTGTCTTGATCTGCGGCTCGCTCGCCTTCGACACCATCACCACCTTCCCGGGCCGCTTTGCGCAACAGATCCTGCCCGAGCAAGTGCACATACTCAACGTGTCGTTCCTGGTGCCGTCCATGCGCAAGGAGTTTGGCGGGTGCGCGGGCAACATCGCCTACAGCCTCAAGCAGCTCGGTGGCGAGCCCCTGATCATGGCCGCGCTGGGCAAGGACGGCGCGTTGTACCGCACCCACCTCGAACACCTGGGCATCAGTCAACGGCATGTGCTGACGGTGGACGACGACTACACCGCGCAAGCCATCATCATCACCGACCAGGACAACAACCAGATCACGGCCTTTCACCCGGGCGCCATGGGGCAGGCCCACCGCCTGACCATCGAAGCCGACCCCGACATCGACATGGCGATCGTGGCCCCGGATGGCCGCGACGCCATGATCCAGCATGCCGAGCAACTGCAAGCCGCCGGCATCCCCTTCGTCTTCGATCCGGGTCAGGGTCTGCCCATGTTCGATGGTACCGAGCTGAGCCGCTTCGTGTCGCAAGCCACCTGGGTGGCGGTGAACGACTACGAGGGCAAGATGCTGGCCGACCGCACAGGGCAAAGCCTCGTCGAGATTTCCAAGGCCCCCCACCTCAAGGGCCTGATCGAGACCCTGGGGGCCGACGGCTGTCATGTGTACATCCAGGGCGAAAAAACACACGTGCCCGGGGTGCAGGCGGCGGCCGTGGTCGACCCCACCGGCTGTGGTGACGCTTTCCGCGGCGGACTGCTGTACGGCCTGTCGAAAGGCTGGGACCTGGTCAAGGCCGTGCAACTGGGCAACCGCATGGGCGCCCTGAAGATCGCCGTGGCGGGGCCACAAAACTACACGCTGGACGGCTCGGTGCTGGTGTTGTGAGGGCGTGGTGAAGGTGTGTTGAAGATGCCTGGGCGCTGCGCCGTGGCGGCCCTGCTTGCCCTGAGCGCTCTGAGCGCCGCCTGCACCCGCGCCGAACAGGCGCCATCGACCGGGCAACTTGGCCTGGCCACCTGGAACCTCGAATGGCTGATGACGCCCGCCGAACACCACCGGCTGGCGTCGCGCTGCACCGCCCGGCAACCCGGCAGCGACGAGCGGGCCCTGCCCTGCACCCCGGGCCGTCCACCTCCCCCCCGACGCAGCCAGGCCGACCTGGATGCACTGTCAATCACGGCCCAGGCCCTGCACAACGAGCACCAGGTCGACGTGGTGGCCTTGCAGGAAACCGATGGCCCCGAGGCTGCCGCGCAGGTGTTTCGCCAGGGGTGGCGGCTGGACTGCTTCGTGGACCGCGCCCACCCACAGAAGGTGGGATTTGCCATCCGCGATGGGGTGCCTTACCGCTGCAATGGCGACCTCGGTGCGCTGGACATCGACGGCCACGCACGCGCGGGGGCTGACCTCACCTTGTGGCCGGGCACCGCACAGGCGGTGCGCGTGCTGAACGTGCACCTCAAGAGCGGGTGCTTCACAGGCCGGCTCGACCGCACCCTCGGCCCCTGTGCCGCCCTGCGCAAACAGGTGCCGGTGGTGGAATCATGGATCGATGATCGCGTGCGCGAAGGCGTCGCCTTTGCCGTGCTGGGCGATTTCAATCGCCACCTGGCCACCGATGCCCGGTTCCCGGCCGGGCCGGATGAAAACGCCCCACTCAATGCCATGCAGGCGTGGAGCGACAACGAGCCACGTGGAGCGATACTCTGGCGCGCCACCGATGGCCAATCCTACGTGCCCTGCCATCCCGGCGAGCGACACCGCCACTACATCGATGACATCCTGATCGATCAGCGCCTGGCCCAGCGGTACGGGCAGCGGCGCTTCACGCGGGCCACTTTTGACGATCAGCCGCCGGGACGCGTCTTGTCGGACCACTGCCCGGTGGTGTGGGCACTGCGGCACTGACAGGCCGCACAGGGGCGTCAGGGCCGCCTCGCCATTGCCCAGGGGTGCGGCCCGTGCTGCGCAAAAAAGCCCGATGGAATGCACTGACGTTGAGGTACCCCGTGGCCTGCGCCACCGCCTGAATGCTCATCTCGCCCTGACACAACAAAGACTGCGCACGCGCCAGCTGAACGCGCGCAAGCACCTCGTTGTAAGTGACACCGTGCTCATGCAATTGGCGCCGCAAGGTGCGTTCATGCAATTGCATGCGCGCGGCAATGTCGGCCATGCGAGGCCGCTCATGCAGGCAGGCCTCCAGGGTCTGGATCAAGGTTTGCACGCAGCTTTGGCGCGCCCTGAGCTCGGCCATCGTCATGTCGGCACGCAAGCGCACGGCCTCAAACAAGACAGGATCTGCGCCAGGCAGGCCACGCTCCAGCATCTGCGTGTCGAACACCAAGGCGGCACGAGGCGCGTCAAAGACCAACTCGCCATCAAAGGCCTCGGCATAAGCCCCGACGTGATCTGGTCGCGGATAGGGAAAGCAGGTGCGCACAATCCCGGAGCGCCCTCCGCCGGCCAGGCGCCAGATCATGGTCAGGCCCACCAGGATGAACTCCAGCCGGCAGCGCAGGCCTTCGGCGGTGCGCCCCAAGGGGTCGATGTACACGGCCGAGCACGGCAAGGACGGCTCGAACTGCAGCTCAGATCGCTCCTGGGTCAGCACCGCGTAGCGGGTGATGACCTCGATGATGCGCCGCAAATCTGGCGCATTCATGATCAACGATGGCAAGACGCCATAGCGCACCACCGCCGGCGAGGCCCCCAGGAGCAGACCCAGATCAGGGCGCCCTGAGCCCTGCATCAGTGCCAGATAGAGACGCTCCAGTTCGGTGGCATCGAGCCACTGGGCCTCGGCTTCGGACGAGCCCGCCGCTCGGGCCTCGGCCAGGCGCTGACGCGCCCATGCAGGCACCGGCCAGTGCTGCAAATCGGCGGCATCCAGAACCACCTGGAACGCCACGGGGGCCACTTTCATCACCGCCATGAATCACTTCTTCTCACGGACCACGTGTTACGCAGTGTAACGGCGCCTCCCCCAGGAATCGAACAACGATGCGCGAACAACGACATGAAACGGGTAATCCCTCAGCGGCCCCACCCCACCCAAGTCAATGGAGGCAAAGGTTTGTCCCCAACTGCAAGTCAATGTCCCATCCCGTCAGTGCCAGAAAGGGCTTCAATCAACAGACCCGCCCTTCGTGGTCACTCAGGCACCGCTTCATCATGCACACCTCCCGCCGACGCTTCATGGGCCAGACTGTTTTGCAGGCCGCTGCCCTGGCCGCGCTGCCCGCCTTCAAGGCTGGCGCCCAGACACTGAACCGCGGCGAACGGCTCGACCCACGAGCGGCCGCCCCTGCGGCCTCGCTGGGCACCCTGGGGCGCGTGCCTGCCATCGTGGTGGGCTCAGGCTATGGCTCGGCGGTCGCCGCGCTGCGCCTGGCCGAGGCGGGCACCCCGGTGGTGATCCTGGAAATGGGCCGCCTGTGGACCCAGGCCGGCAGCGACGGTCGCATCTTTGCCAAGACCCTCTCGCCAGACGGGCGGGCGATGTGGTTCAAAGACCGTACCGAGGCACCCTTGAGCAGCTTCTTGTGGCTGGACGTGATCAACCGCAAGATCCCTCGTTATGCCGGCGTGCTGGACCGGGTGAATTACCCCGGCATCAGCGTGTACCTGGGCCGGGGGGTGGGCGGCGGTTCGGTGGTCAATGGCAGCATGGCCGTGACCCCTCGCCGCGATTATTTCGAAACCATCTTGCCCGAGGTCAGTGCCTCGGACATGTACGCGCGCTGGTTCCCGCTGGCCAACCGCACCCTGGGCGTGGGGCAGGTCAATCCCACCTGGTTTGAATCTGCCCGCTCGCAGCGTTACGCCCGCGTGGCGCGAGACCAGGCGCACCGGTCTGGCTTCAAGACCATGTTCGTGCCCTCGGTCTACGACCTGGACTACCTGGCCCGCGAAGAACGCGGCGAGGTGCCACGCTCGGCCCTGGACCAGGAGGTGATCTACGGCAACCACCACGGCAAACGCAGCCTGGACAAGACCTACCTGGCCGACGCCGTGGCCACCGGGCGCGTGAGCATTTACTGCCTTCACGAGGTCCGTCGCATCCGGCAAGAACCCAACGGTGACTACCTGTTGGACGTGCGGCAGATCGACGAGCACGGTGCCGTGATCGACGAAGTTCAGGTCAGCTGCGGCAGCCTGTTCCTGGGGGCGGGCAGCATCGGCACGAGCGAACTGCTGGTGCGAGCCCGTGACAGCGGTGATCTGCCACGACTGCCCGGCGCTGTGGGCCAGGGCTGGGGGCACAACGGCAACGTGATGGCCGCCCGCGCGAACCACGTCTGGCATCCCACCGGATCGCTGCAAAGCACGATGCCACTCATGGGCATCGACGACTGGGCTCACCCGACACGGCCCATCTTTGCCGAAATCACGCCGCTGCCCACGGGCTTCGAGAACTGGGTGAGCATGTACCTGGGCGTGACCCGCAACCCCGAGCGCGCCAGCTTTCGCTACAACAGCAGCACCGGCCAGGTCAGCCTGGATTGGCAACGCTCACAGAACACGCCCAGTGTGCAGGCCCTGCGCGGCCTGCTGGACACCATCAACCGGCGCGAAGCCACCGTGTACCGAACCGATCTGTTCGGTGGCGGACGCATCGTGGCCGATGACTTCACCTACCACCCGCTGGGGGGCTGCCTGCTGGGCCAGGCCACCGACCTTCACGGCCGGGTGCGCAACCACCCTGGCCTGTATGTGACCGATGGATCGCTCATCCCCGGCAGCGTGGGCGTCAACCCCTTCGTGACCATCACGGCCCTGGCCGAGCGCAACATGCACCACATCCTGGGGCACGACGCGATCCGGTGAGCCGGTCGGCCTCGGGGGCCGACCACCCACTGTTCAAGCCTTGCCCTGGCTGGCCACGGCAGCCGCGGCCTTGGCAGCGGCTTCGGCGTCGCCCAGGTAGTAGTGCTTGATGGGCTTGAGATCGGCGTCCAGTTCGTACACCAGGGGGATGCCGTTGGGGATGTTCACACCCACGATGTCGTTGTCGCCGATGTTGTCCAGGTACTTGATCAGGGCGCGGATGGAGTTGCCGTGCGCGGCGATCAGGATGCGCTGGCCACCCTTGATTGCGGGGGCCAGCACCTCATTCCAGTAGGGCACCACGCGCGCCACGGTGTCCTTCAGGCACTCGGTCAGCGGCACCTGTTCAGGGTTGAGCTTGGCGTAACGCAGGTCTTGACGCTGGCCGCGCGGGTCGTTGGCTTCCAGCGCGGGCGGCGGCGTGTCATAGCTGCGGCGCCAGACCAGCACCTGCTCATCGCCATACTGCTTGGCCATGTCGGCCTTGTTCAGCCCCTGCAGACCACCGTAGTGGCGCTCGTTCAGGCGCCAGTCCTTGACCACGGGCAGCCAGGTGCGGTCCATCTCGTCCAGCGCGTAGTTCAGGGTGTGGATGGCGCGCTTGAGCACCGAGGTGTAGGCCACATCGAACTCGTAGCCCTCGGCCTTGAGCAGCTTGCCGGCGGCCATGGCTTGCGAGATACCGGTGGGCGTCAGCTCCACATCGGTCCAGCCGGTGAAGCGGTTTTCCAGGTTCCAGGTCGATTCGCCGTGGCGGATCAGCACGAGCTTGTACATGAGATCGGGCCTCTCTTTGAAGAGTGGGATGAAGAGATGGAAACCCGGGATTCTATAATCCCGGCCTGTTCCCGATGCCCCCTGACGCCCTGAAACCAGCCACTGGCTGCTGAAAGCCCCCGCATGAGTGCCACGCCGAATTTCTTCGTTGACAACTGGATCTGGATCCTGGCCGCCGCCAGCTCGGGGGGCCTGCTCTTGTGGCAACAGATTCGCGAGGGCGGCGGTGGTGGCCTGACGCCCACCCTGGCCGTGCAGATGATGAACAAGGAAAAGGCCCAGGTCATCGACGTGTGCGAGCCCGCCGAGTTCGCGGCCGGCCATGTGCCAGGCTCGAAAAACATCCCCCTGGCGCAGATTGGCGAGGCCAAGGGCCTGCCAGGCAACAAACAGACACCGCTGATCGTGGTGTGCGCCAGTGGCATGCGGGCGGGCCGCGCCGCCGCGCAACTCAAGAAGCTGGGCTACGACAACGCCCAGGTGCTGCAAGGCGGCATGAAGAGCTGGCGCGAAGCCCAAATGCCCGTGGAGCGCAGTCAGGCCAAGGCCTGAGCGTCGAGGCCCGGCTTGGCCCCACAGCGATCTCAGGCATCCTGAACACGCCACAATGTTAAGACTTTGTGAACCCAGCGCCCCCACTGGGCGCGCGTGAGAAAGCCGCCATGCCAGCCGTCAAGATGTACACCACCCTGGTCTGCCCCTACTGCATGCGGGCCAAGTCCCTGCTCAAGCAACGGGGGGTGGACACCATCGAAGAAATCCGCATCGACCTCGACCCGGCCCAGCGGGACCACATGATGGCCATCACCGGCCGACGCACCGTGCCTCAGATTTTCATCGGCGACACCCACGTGGGCGGCTGCGATGACCTGATCGCCCTCGACCAAAAGGGTGGCCTGCTGCCCTTGCTGCAGGCCTGACGCGACGCTGCGCCTGGTGCGCACACGCTCAAATGGGCGCCAAAACCTGACACGCCTGCCCAGGCAGTGTCACAGGGCTGGGCCATAATGGGTCACCGGTGGGCGCCTTGTGCCGCACCCTTGCCATTAACAGGACATCTCATGAGCGATCAAGACAACAACCAGCCCAGCTTTGCCATCCAGCGCATCTACCTGAAGGACCTCTCGCTGGAGATGCCCAACGCGCCCAAGATCCTGCTGGAACAAGGTCAGCCCCAGATCGACGTGCAATTGAACCTGCACGCCGAGCCCGTGCTGGAAACCGTTTACGAAGTGACCGTGACGGCCACCGTGACGGCCAAGATCAACGACAAGGTGCTGTTCCTGGTCGAAGCCAAGCAATCGGGCCTGTTCGAGATCAAGAACGTGCCTCAAGAGCAGATGCAGCCCATCATCGCCATCGCCTGCCCGCAGATCGTCTACCCCTACCTGCGCGCCACCGTGGCCGACGTGCTCAACCGCACCGGCTTCCCCGCCGTGCACCTGACGGAAGTGAACTTCCAGGCCATGTACGAGGCCCAGCTGGCTCAAGCCGCTGCCGCCAACGGCCAAGCCCAGGCCTGAGGGCGTCACGCACGGCATGGCGGTCACCATCCTCGGCGCGGGCGCCTGGGGCACAGCCCTGGCCATCAGCGCAGCACGCTACAACACTGACGTCTGGCTGTGGGGGCGCGACAGCGCCCAGATTGCCCAGATGCAAGCCCAGCGTGTCAACGGCCGCTACCTGCCCGACGCCCCGCTGCCCGACAGCCTGCAACTGACGGCCGACCTGGACGCCGCCGTGCGCAAGGCGCGGGGCGATGGGGGGCTGGTCATCATCGGCACGCCCATGGCCGCGCTGGACGGCATGCTCAAGGCCCTGCCCGACGAGTTGCCCGTGCTGTGGCTGTGCAAGGGCTTTGAAAAAGGCACCGGGCGCCTGGGCCACGAAATTGCCCAGACGCTGCGCCCCCGGGGCCGCCATGGTGTGCTGTCCGGCCCCAGCTTTGCCAAGGAAGTGGCCCTGGGCCAACCCACGGCGCTGGTGGCGGCCACCAACGACCCGGCCCTGGCCGATCAGGCCGTGGCGTATTTCCACAGCGACAGCGTGCGCGTGTACACCTCGACCGACCCGGTGGGTGTGGAGGTGGGTGGCGCCGTCAAGAACGTGCTGGCGATCGCCACCGGCATCGCCGATGGGCTGGCGTTGGGCCTGAACGCCCGCGCAGCCCTCATCACCCGTGGCCTGGCCGAGATGACGCGCCTGGGTGTGGCCCTGGGTGCCCAGACCGAAACCTTCATGGGCCTGTCTGGCCTGGGCGACCTGGTGCTCACGGCCACCGGCAACCTCTCGCGCAACCGCACGGTGGGCCTCAAACTGGCCGAAGGCAAGACGCTGGACGACATCCTGCGCGAGCTGGGGCATGTGGCCGAAGGCGTGTACAGCGCCGCCACCGTGCGCGAACGCGCCCGCTCGCTGGGGGTGGACATGCCCATCACCAACGCGGTGGTGGAGGTGATCGAAGGCCGGCTGACCCCGGCTGATGCGGTGCAACTGCTGATGGCCCGAGAGGCCAAGCCGGAGTTGCCCCTCGATTCTGCAAGTCACTGAGCGCAGCGTCACGTCCACGCTGCAGACAAAGCACGCCAATGCGCGCACACTGTGGGGTGTCTGAAGCCCCACCTCGCGCATGACAGCCCCCCTGCATCCCGTTCTAGTCCGCGTCACCGAACGCATCCAGCAACGCAGCGCAGACACCCGCGCCGACTACCTCGCACTGGTCAACCGCGCCAGCAAGGCGGGCACCCAGCGCCAGGGCATGGGCTGCGCCAACCTGGCCCACACCTTCGCGGCCCTGCCCACCAACGACAAGCTCGCCATCCGCGAGGCCAAGGTGCCCAACATCGGCATCGTCACGGCCTACAACGACATGCTGTCGGCTCACCAGCCTTACGCCAGCTACCCCGAGCTGATCAAGCGGGTGGCGCGCGAGCAAGGCGGTGTGGCCCAGGTGGCTGGCGGCGTGCCCGCCATGTGCGATGGCATCACCCAGGGGGCCGACGGCATGGAGCTGTCGCTGTTCTCGCGCGATGTGATCGCCCTGTCCACCGCCGTGGCCCTGTCGCACAACACCTTCGATGCCGCCCTGTACCTGGGCGTGTGCGACAAGATCGTGCCGGGCCTGCTGATGGGCGCGCTGCGCTTTGGGCATCTGGGCTCGGCATTCGTGCCCGCCGGCCCCATGACCTCGGGCCTGGCCAACGACCAGAAAGCCAAGGTGCGCCAGCAGCATGCGCAAGGCCTGGTGAGCCGCGAGGCCCTGCTGGAGGCCGAAGCCTCGTCCTACCATTCGGCGGGCACCTGCACCTTCTATGGCACGGCCAACTCCAACCAGATGCTCATGGAGATCATGGGCCTGCACCTGCCGGGCTCGTCCTTCGTGAACCCGGGCACGCCCTTGCGCGAGGCGCTCACGGCCGCGGCGGTGCAGCAGGTGCTCCAGCACCCGGTGCGCCTGGCCGACATCGTTGACGAGCGCGCCGTGGTCAATGGCATCGTGGGCCTGCTGGCCACCGGTGGCTCCACCAACCACACCATCCACCTGGTGGCCATGGCGCGTGCGGCCGGTGTGCTGATCGATTGGGATGATTTCTCGGACCTGTCGGCCGTGGTGCCCCTGCTCACGCGCATCTACCCCAATGGCACGGCCGATGTGAACCACTTCCACGCAGCCGGCGGCATGGGCTTTCTGATGCGCGAGCTGGCGCAGGCCGGCCTGCTGCACCTGGATGTGAAGACGGTGATGGGTGAGGGCCTGGCGGCCTACACGCAAGAGCCTTGGTTGAATGACGGCCAACTGGCCTGGCGCCCGGCGCCGGCCACCAGCGGCGACCTGGCCGTGCTGCGCCCTGTGAGCGAGCCCTTCAGCGCCGATGGCGGGCTCAAGCTCATGCGGGGCAACCTGGGGCGCGGCATCATCAAGGTGTCGGCCGTGAAGCCCGAACACCGCGTGGTGCGCGCGCCGGCCATCGTCTTTCACGACCAGCAAGCGGTGCAGGACGCCTTCCAGCGCGGCGAGCTGGAGCGCGACTTCGTGGCCGTGCTCACGGGCCAGGGCCCGCGTGCCAACGGCATGCCCGAGCTGCACAAACTCACCCCCGTGCTGGGCGTGCTGCAAGACAAAGGGTTCAAGGTGGCCTTGGTCACCGATGGGCGCATGTCGGGCGCGTCAGGCAAGGTGCCTGCCGCCATCCACCTCAGCCCCGAGGCCCTGGACAACGGCCCGATCGCCCGCATCCGCACCGGAGACACCGTGGTGCTCGACGGCACCACGGGTGACCTGCACGTGGACGTGCCCGACGCCGAATGGGCTGCGCGCACGCCCGTGGTGCCCCAGCTGGCGCACCACCACCATGGCACGGGCCGCGAGCTGTTCGGCCTGTTCCGCCACGCGGCGGGCAGCGCAGAATCGGGCGGCAGCCCGCTGTGGGGCCCCGCCTTGCACACCCCCGACGCCCCATGAGCACACCGTTTCCCTTGCCTCCATTTCACAGCCGCGTGGTGCCCGTCGTGGCGCTGAGCCATGCCGATCAGGCCGTACCCCTGGCCCGAGCCCTGCTAGCGGGCGGCATCGACGTCATCGAGATCACGCTGCGCCACCCCTGTGCCCTGGACGCCATCGCGAACGTGGCCGCCGAGGTGCCCGACATGGCCCTGGGGGCGGGCACCCTGCTTCAGGCGGCCGACGTCGAGCGCGTGATGCGGGCGGGCGCCCGCTTTGGCCTGTCGCCTGGCCACACCGATGCCCTGCTCGACGAGGTGGTGAACCAAGGCCTGCCCTTCGTGCCTGGCGTGATGACCCCCAGCGAGGTGCTGGGCTGCCGGGATCGGGGCTTCCGCCTGATGAAGCTGTTTCCGGCCCAACAGGCTGGTGGCCTGGGCATGCTCAAGGCCCTGGCCGCCCCGGTGCCCGATGTGCGCTTTTGCCCCACGGGCGGGGTGAGCGAGACCAGCTTCACCGAGCTGCTGGCCCTGCCCAACGTGGCCATGGTGGGCGGCTCGTGGCTGGCACCGCTGGCCGACATCGAAGCCGGTCGCTGGGCGCTGATCACACAGCGCGCGCAACAGGCCACCCGGTGCGCGCAGAACTTGCTTGGCCCATCAGGCTGAGCACCGCTGGCCCCCGAATCACCTCACGCCCCTGTCCATGCCATCCACCCGATCGCCCCGACAACGCGCCACGAGCGCCACCACCCCATCCACCCACGGCAGCACCTTGCTGCCCGACATCCGCCACCTGGGGCGCATCCTGGGTGAGGTCATCCGAGAGCAAGAAGGCCGTGACGCTTTCGAACTCATCGAGCGCATCCGCCAATTGGCCGTGGCCTACCGGGGCAAGCGTGACGCCAGCGCGGGCAAAGACCTCGACAAACTGCTCAAAGGGCTGTCGTCCGACCGCGCGGTGTCCGTCATCCGGGCCTTCAGCTACTTCTCGCACCTGGCCAATATCGCCGAAGACCGGCAGGCGCTCAAGCCCGCACGCGCCCTGCCACCGGCATCCACACCGACACCAGGCACCCTGGCGCACAGCCTGCACCGCCTGACCGAGGCCGGTCACAGCAGCGAAGACATCGCGGCCCTGCTGTCGCAGGCCTACCTGTCGCCCGTGCTGACCGCCCACCCCACCGAGGTGCAGCGCAAGTCCATCCTCGATGCCGAGCGGCACATCGGTGCGCTGCTGTCGCAACGCCACCAGGCCACGGCGCAGGCCGACGAGACCCGCGTGGCCGAGGTGGACCAGGCCCTGCGCGCCCGCATCACCCAGCTGTGGCAAACGCGCATGCTGCGCTACACCAAGCTGACGGTGGCCGACGAGATCGAAAACGTGCTGAGCTACTACCCCAGCACCTTCCTCACGGAGATCCCGAAGCTGTACGCGCAAGTGGAGGCCGCCCTGCCCGGGCTGGACATCGCATCGTTCTTGCGCATGGGCCACTGGATTGGCGGCGACCGCGACGGCAACCCCTTCGTGACGGCCGACACCCTGCGCCTGGCCCTGGGCCGACAGGCCGAGGTGGCCTTGCGCCACTACCTGCTGAAGGTGCACGAACTGGGTGCCGAGCTGTCGATGTCCGGCCTGCTGGTGGGCGTGTCGCCCGAGATGCAGGCCCTGACCGAACGATCGCCCGACCACAACCCGCACCGCGCCGATGAGCCCTACCGCCGCGCCCTGACCGGCGTGTACGCGCGGCTGGCGGCCACGCTGCGGCAGCTGTCGGGCGAAGAGGCCCTGCGCCATGCGGTGGCGCCCTCCACACCCTACCCCGATGCCGACGCCTTCCTGGCCGATTTGCGCACCGTGGACGCCTCGCTGCGCAGCCACCACGCGGCCACGCTGGCCGACCTGCATGTGCGGCCGCTGATGCGGGCCGTGCAGGTGTTCGGCTTTCACCTGGCCACGCTGGACTTGCGGCAAAGCTCCGACCAGCACGAGCTGGTGGTGGCCGAGCTGCTGCAGCACGCGGGCCTGGAAGACTACGCCGCGCTGGACGAAGACGGCCGCCAGGCCGTGCTGCTGCGCCTGCTGCGCGAGCCCCGCCCGCTGCGGGTGCCCGGCGCCCCGTACAGCGAGCTGGCCCTCAAAGAGCTGGCGATCTTCGAGGCCGCGGCCGAGGCCCGCCGGCGCTATGGCCCACAGGCCCTGAAGCACTACATCATCAGCCACACCGAAACCGTCAGCGACCTGCTGGAGGTGTTGCTGCTGCAGAAGGAATGCGGGCTGCTGCGCGGCACCCTGGGCCATCCCCAAGCGCAGTTGGACCTGATCGTCTCGCCCCTGTTCGAGACGATTGCCGACCTGCGCAACGCCACGCCCATCATCGGTGCCTACCTGGAGCTGCCCGGCGTGGCCGAGCTGATCGAGCGCTCGGGCGGCGAGCAAGACATCATGCTGGGCTACAGCGACAGCAACAAGGATGGCGGCTTCTTCACCAGCAACTGGGAGCTGTACCGCGCCGAGGTGGCCCTGGTGGCGCACTTTCAGGCGCTGCGCCAGCGCCACGACATCCGCCTGCGCCTGTTCCATGGCCGGGGCGGCACCGTGGGGCGTGGCGGTGGGCCGTCGTACCAGGCCATCCTGGCGCAGCCCCCGGGCACCGTGAATGGCCAGATCCGGCTCACCGAACAGGGTGAGGTGATCGCCTCCAAGTACGCCAACCCCGAGGTGGGCCGACGCCACCTGGAGACCCTGGTGGCCGCCACGCTGGAGGCCAGCCTGCTGGCGCCCGAGCGCCCCGTGCCGAAAGACTTCATCGAGGCGGCTGATTTCCTCTCGCAGGCCAATATGCAGGCCTACCAGGATCTGGTCTACCGCACGCCGGGCTTTGCCGACTATTTCTTCGCGGCCACGCCCATTCGCGAAATCGCCGAGCTCAACATCGGCTCACGCCCCGCCTCGCGCAAGTCCACCCGCCGCATCGAAGACCTGCGCGCCATTCCCTGGGGCTTTTCATGGGGGCAATGCCGCGTGGCGCTGCCCGGCTGGTTCGGCCTGGGTTCGGCCATCGAGGCCTACCTGCAGCAACCCGGCAGCACGCGTGAGGTGCAGCTCAAACGACTGCAGCGCATGGCCAAGCGCTGGCCGTTTTTCAGCACGCTGCTGTCGAACATGGACATGGTGCTGGCCAAGAGCGATCTGGGCATTGCCGCCCGCTACGTGAGCCTGGTGGAGGACAAGCGCCTGGGCAAGCGCATCTTCGCGGCCATCGAGGCCGAATGGCAGCGCACCAACGAGATGCTGAACCTGCTGACCGGCACCAAAGCACGCCTGGCCACGCAGCCCGAGCTGGCCGCCACGCTGGCCTTCCGCTTCCCCTATGTGGACCCGCTCAACCACCTGCAGGTGGAGCTGATGCGCCGACACCGCAAGGCCCCACCCCTGGACACCGCACCGGCGGCACAGGCCGAAGGCGTGTATGCCGATGCGCCCGGGCAGCGCCTGCGCCGGGGCATCCACTTGTCGATCAACGGGGTGGCCTCGGCCCTGCGCAACACGGGTTGAGTGGCCACGGCAGTCAGCGGCGCTCAGGCGCCGCCCGCATAGCCGTTTTGCCGCCAGGCCTCGAACACCGTCACGGCCACGGCGTTGCTCAGGTTCAGGCTGCGCTGGCCGGGCAGCATGGGCAGGCGCACGCGCTGGCTGGTGGGAAAACGCTCACGCAGCTCGGGGGCCAGGCCCCGGGTTTCACAGCCAAACACCAGCCAGTCGCCCGGCTGCCAGGCCACCTGCGCGAAGGGTTGGCTGCCATGGGTGGTGAAGGCGAACATGCGCGCGGGGTCGGGCTGCACGGTCTCGATGAAGGCCGTCCAGTCGGCGTGCCGGCGCACCGGGGCGTACTCGTGGTAATCCAGCCCTGCGCGGCGCAGCAGTTTGTCGTCCATCGAAAAACCCAGGGGCTCAACCAGATGCAGCTCGCAGCCGGTGTTGGCCGCCAGGCGGATGACGTTGCCCGTGTTGGGCGGGATCTCGGGTTCAACCAAAACGATGCGGAACATGCCCGCGATTATGTGACGGTCTGCTTGAAGGCCATCACGGCCTGGTTGCGCAAGGTGTGCAACAAGGACAGCTCTCGCTCGCCCAACTGCAGGCTGTGGGTCTGGCCCTTGTCGGCATACAGCATGCCAATGACCACATCGGCCTGCCCTGCCCGCTTGAGCACCAGGGGCAACAGCAAGAAGGTGGGCGCCTGCACCTGGTCGCGGAACCACGCCGGCAACCGGTTGACGATGTTGGGGGCGGCCGCATCGGCGATCAAGGTGTCGGCCTGACGCAGGGCCACCGCGGTGAACAAGTCGGGCTGCTGCCCCGGTGGCACCGCCAGCGGCACCTTGAACACCGACTTGACCGCCTCGCCGCCCTCGCCCAGGGCCAGACGCCCCTGCAGGGCGCCGCTGCGCGGATCACGCAAGCAAAACACCACGCGGCGGCAGTCCAGGGCGCGCCACATGATCTCCATCACCATCTGCAGCACGTCGTTGAGCTTGAACGACTCGACCAGGGTGTTGGCGATGTCCTGGATGCCACTGGTCAGCACGCTGGCGGCGTCGTGCGCCGGCAGGGGCGAATCCTGCACCAGCACACCGGGCTCGCTGTCGAGCCCCAGCGCCTCAGGCGAGGGGCCGCTGGTGTCGCCCGCATTGGGCGCGTCCACGTAGAAGGTTTCCAGCAAGCGCTCCACCTGCGGGCCGCCGGGCAGTTGCATGTTCAGCGCGGCCGTGAGGTCTTTCAGGCGCTGGCTGGCCCGGCCCAGGGCATCGCGCAGCACCGGGGGCGACACGGCCAGGGCCTTCACATAGGGCTGGGTGAGCTGGTTGAGTGCCTCGCCCATCTCGGCCGCGTCGGTGTGCATCAAGGTGTGGGCGGCCTGATGGCTCAGGCTGGCCAGCCACCACAGGCGCTCGGGGCGGGCGGCCAGCGACACCGCCGGCACCAAGCCCTGCGGCGTGCGCATGCAGGCGCGCAGCCCGTCGGGCAGGCCCCAGGCGGCGGCCACGTGGTCGGCCAGATCGTCCAGGCTCACGCCCAGCACCTCTCGGGCGGCCTGCGCCAGCGCCGCAGGCGACGGGGTCAGGCCTTCACTGGCGCCACAGCGCTCGCGGATCTGGTCAGCATCCTCCGGCAGGTAGTACGACACCAGCAGCCACCCCAGTTGCCTGAACAGGGTACCCAGAAAGGCCTCCTCGGCTTCGCGGGCGTTGCCACTGAGCTCGCCGGCCACCGTGCCGGCCATCACGGTTTGCAAAAACTCCACCTTCAGCTGCCGTGCGTGATCGCGGTCGGGCATGTGCTCCAGCAGCATCAGCGACAGGGCCAGGTTGCGCACCCCGCCCACCCCCAGCAGCAGCACCGCGCGCGACACCGTGCTGATGGGGTCGGCGCCTGCCCGCCGATAGTGGGCCGTGTTGACCACCTTGAGCAGCTTGTTGGTCAGGGCCACGTCCTGGAGGATCTCGTCGCACAGGGCCTGCAGCCGGTCGTCTTCCGACTCTGACAGCGCCTGCACCCGCGACACCGACGCCGACAGCGCGGGGAAGTCGCTCTTGAAGCGCATGCGGCGCAAGAGGTAATCGATGGTCAGGTCGCCCTCGGCACGGGGGGGTGCCTCAGGCTCGGACAAACTGACATGGTGCGGGCTGGACGATGTCACGTGGCGAACCCCTGCGGTGTGTGTCTGACATCATGATGTCTTTGGCGATCTTGCACCAGCACCAGCCCACACAGCCGCCTGAAAAGACCGGGGAATGGCGGACAACTCAGGGTGCGGAGTGACGGCGCAGCACCCACTTCTCCAGCTCCAGCACCACGAACACGGCCACACCGGCGGCCACGATGGCCGGCAGGGCCTGCAGCGGCAGGGCGGCGCTGCCAAACAAGGCGTGCATGAACGGGGTGTACGTGAAGAACAGCTGCAACACCACCACCGCCGTCACCGCCACCAGCACCAAGGGCGTGCCCTTGACGCCCTGCAGGGTGAAGGAACCTGCCTTCAGGTAGCGCACGCTGAACAGGTAAAACACCTCCATGCACACCAGGGTGTTGACCGCCACGGTGCGGGCGGCCTCGTCGCCCAGGCCTTGCGCCAGGGCCCAGTCGTGCAATCCGAAAATGCCCAGCAAGAACAGCACCGACACGAACAGCACCCGCCAGACCACGAACCCCGACAACATCGGCTCGCCCACGGGTCGCGGGGGGCGACGCATCACATCGGCCTCGGTGGGCTCAAAGGCCAGCACCATGGCCAGGGCCAGCGAGCTGACCATGTTCACCCACAGCACCTGCGCCGGTGCGATGGGCAGGCTCCAACCCAAAGCGATGGCCACCAGCAACGACAACGATTCGCCCCCATTGATGGGCAACAAAAAGGTGATCGTCTTGCGCAGGTTGTCGTACACCGTGCGCCCCTCTTCCACCGCGTGGGCGATGGACGCAAAGTTGTCATCGCCCAGCACGATGGCCCCCGCCTGTTTGGCCGCCTCGGTACCCTTGAGGCCCATGGCCACGCCCACGTCGGCCTGTTTGAGTGCCGGCGCATCGTTGACGCCATCGCCCGTCATGGCCACGATTTCGCCATTGGCCTGCAGGGCGCGCACCAGGCGCAGCTTGTGCTCTGGACTGGCGCGCGCAAACACCCGGGTGCGGTGCACCACCTCGCACAAGGCCGCGTCGTCCAGCGCTTCGATCTCGGGGCCGGTCAGGGCCTGCAACTCATCGGCTTGACCCATGCCCAGCTGCGCCGCGATGGCCGAGGCCGTCACGGCATGGTCGCCCGTGATCATGGTGACGCGGATGCCCGCGCGACGGCAGCGCGCCACGGCGGCCATCGCTTCCTCGCGTGGTGGGTCGATGATGCCCACCAGGCCCAGCAAGGTCATGCACTGGGCCACCTGGGCGTGGTCCAAGTCCATGGTGTGGGCCGGCAGGCGCTTGCCCGCCAGGGCCAGCACACGGCGCCCTGCCCGGGCCTGGGCCTCGATGGCGGCCTGCCAGACGCCGGGTGTCAGCGGCACCAGCGTGCCATCGGGCGCCATCTGGTGCTGGCACATGGCCAGCACACGCTCGGGGGCGCCCTTGAGCCACACCTGGGCCCCTTGGGCGTCGTGATGCAAGGTGGCCATGTAGCGGTGCGCCGACTCGAAGGGAATCACCTCCACCCGGGGGCACTCGATCTGCGCCGTCACCGGGATGACGCCGCCCTTCATCGCCAGGGTGAGCAAGGCGCCCTCGGTGGGATCGCCCGTCAGGCGCCACTGCCCGGCGTCGTCACGCAAGCTGGCGTCGTTGCACAAGGCCGCAGCCTGCAGCAGGGCCCGCAGCGCGGGGGCAGCACTGCCCGCCGGCCCCGTGGCGGTGAGCGTCCCTTCGGGCGCATAACCCGCACCGCTCACGGCCACGCTCAGGCCATCACACACCACCGCCTGCACCGTCATCTCGTTGCGCGTGAGCGTGCCGGTCTTGTCAGAGCAGATCACGGTGACCGAGCCCAGCGTCTCGACCGCCGGCAAACGACGGATCACCGCATGCCGCGCCGCCATGCGCTGCACCCCGATGGCCAGGGTGATGGTGAGGATGGCCGGCAAGCCTTCGGGGATGGCCGCCACCGCCAGGCCCACGGCCGCCATGAACACCTCGGCGGCCGGCATCTGCCGCAGCAGCGTGGCGTAGGCAAACAGGCCTGCGGCCACCACGATGATGGTGAGCGTGAGCGTGCGGCCAAAGGCCTCCATCTTGCGCAACAGCGGCGTGGCGCCCCCCTCGACCGTCTGCAAGAGCTTGCCGATGCGCCCCATTTCAGTCTGGCCGCCCGTGGCCACCACCACGGCACGGGCCTGGCCCTGCGTCACCAGGGTGCCTGCATAGGCCATGCCCACGCGATCGCCCAGGGCCGCCGCCCGGTCCACTGCGGCGCAAGACTTGTCCACCGGCACCGACTCGCCGGTCAGCGCCGACTCGTCCACCCGCAGGTTGCGTGCCTGGATCAGGCGCACATCGGCCGGCAGGCTGTCGCCCGAGGCCAGCAGCACCACGTCGCCGGGCACCAGGTGGGCCGCCTCCAGATCGTGTGGCCGCCCGTCGCGCAACACCACGGCGTGCGGGGCCAGCAGGTGGCGTATCGCCGCCAGCGCCTTCTCGGCCTTGCCTTCTTGCACAAAACCGATGACGGCATTGAGCACCACCACGGCCAGGATGGCCACCGTGTCGACCGTGTGGCCCATCCAGGCCGTGACGGCCGCCGCCCCCATCAACACCATCAGCAAGGTGTTGTTGAACTGGGCCACCAAGCGCCGCCAGGCCGGCACCAGCGGCGCTTCGGCCAGGCGATTGGGGCCGTGTCGCGTCAAGCGGGCTTGAGCATCGACGCCAGTGAGGCCCTCGGCATCGGTGGCCAACGCGGCCAGCACCGCCTCGGTGTCAAGGGCATGCCACGGGTGCGCCGTGGACGTGGTGGCCAGGTCAGGGTCGTGCATGAGCGCATTACAACAAGCCACCGGTTTCACAAACTTGAGACACATCAAGTCAGTGAGCGCCAGAGCTTGTAGGACCTCGCCGACGCGCACTCGCGCCCAACACCGACAGCCAAACCGAGACATGAATTGCACGATGTGACCACGCTGAAGCGGTTGGTGATGAGCACCCCGCAGCGCAACGTGAACAGGAGAAAAAGACATGCAACGCTCTGTGAAGCACACCACCTCGATCGCCCTGACCACCCTGGCCCTGGCCTGCGCCGGCCTGGCCCACGCCGCCTCGGACGCGAAGAACAGCCAAGCATCTGCCTCTGCAGGCACCAGCAGCAGCGACCGGGCCATGGCCACCACCGCCCAGGCCGAGCGTGAACAGCTGGAAAAGGCCCTGACGGGCGTGAAGACCGTGACCGGCATCAGCGCCAAGCTCTCGCAGATGGGCTACCAGATCACGGCCATCAACGATGCCGACAAGAACAGCATGGAGTACGAAGTGGTCAAGGGCCCCCACAGCCATGAAGTGACCCTGGACCTGTCGGGCGGCCAGGTGACCGACGTGAGCGTGGCGGCCAACCTGTGGCGAGCCGACAGCACCAAACTGGCCCTGGAAGGCAAGAAGGTGCAAGCCATCAAGTCGTCCGACTTCAGCGACCGCCGATTCATGCCCGCATGGAACGCCGAGAAGCAGGCCCTGCAGAAGTCCATGACGCCGGGCAAGGCGCCGGCCGACTACCTGTCGCAACTGCAAGGCCTGGGCTACACGGTGACCTCGGTCAATGACCGCGAGAAGGACTACGTGGAGGTCGAGATCGTCAAGGGGCACAACAGCTACGAAGTGCAGCTGGACCTCAACACCAAGACCGGCAAGGCCGAGAAGGTGGACGTGACCAACAACCTGTGGGAGAGTGACGCCACCGAGGCTGCGTTGAAGCGTCGCGGCGGTTGATTGAAGGCGGGCCTGGGGCCCGCCCATCGCCCCTACACTGGCTGCTCAAGGGAGGACACCCATGAGCAGCCTTTTCATTGGGCCCGACGCCCAGCCCCGTTGCCGATGGTGCGGTGGCGCGCCCGAATTCCTGGCGTACCACGACCACGAATGGGGCTTCCCGGTCGCCGACGACCGCCGCCTGTTCGAAAAGATCAGCCTGGAGGCGTTTCAGTCCGGTCTGAGCTGGCGCACCATCCTTGCCAAGCGCGAGCATTTCCGCGAGGCCTTCGCCGAGTTCGACGTGGCCCAGCTGGCCACCTACGGCCCGGCCGAGGTCAAGCGCTTGCTCGCCAACCCAGGCATCGTGCGGCATCGCGGCAAGATCGAAGCCACCATCCACAACGCCAGCCGCGCACTGGAGCTCGCCGCCGAACACGGCTCGCTGGCCGCGTTCTTCTGGCGCCACGAGCCCCCCGCCGACACCCTGCCCGAGCCGCAGAGCGTGAACACCCTGCCCGCCGCGGTGGTGCTGTCCAAAGAACTCAAGCGCCGGGGCTGGAAGTTCGTGGGGCCCACCACCGTCTACGCCTTCATGCAGGCCATGGGTCTGGTCAACGATCACGCAAGCGGGTGCAGCGTGCGGACGAAGGCAGCGGCGGCGCGGCGGGCGTTCAAACGCCCTTAACAATCGCTCAAACAACCCCTGTTCGAAGGGAAGAGGCGATTGGACAAAAAACATTGTCCGAGACTGACACGGCTCGTGGCAGCGGCTGGGCCGTGTTGGCGGGCTCGATGACACCTGAGCAGGACAAGCGCACCTTCTTCCTGGCCCAGGTGCTGTTCTGGATGCTGTGCGCACCCGACGGCCACGCCAAGAACTTCAGCCTCTTCATCCGGCCGGGAGGGCGCTATCAACTCACGCCGCTGTACGACGTGATCTCGGCCTACCCCATCCTGGGCCATGGGCCCAACCAGATCTCGCCATTCAAGGTCAAACTGGCCATGGCGGTTCGAGGCAAGAACGCGCACTGGAAGATGAACGACATCCAGCGACGGCATTGGGTGGCTGTGGGCACTCGGCACGGTGTGGTCACCGAGAATGGCCAACCCGTCGACAAGCTGCTGGACGACCTGGTGGCACGCACACCTGAGGTCATCCAGCAGGTCAGGCGCAAGCTGCCTGAAGGGTATCCGCTGAACCTGGCTGACCGGATTCTGGAGGGCCTGGCCCAGACCGCTGCGCGGCTGCAGGCACAAAAAAACCCGAGCACCAAGGTGGCGGTCGGGTGATTCAGTTGGCGCGCCCGGCTGGGATCGAACCAGCAACCCCTGCCTTCGGAGCGCCATTTCCGACTGCGAGGGACACTGAAAACCTCGCAAAATCAATAACTTAGTACAGCAGGGTAGACCACAGTATACCGGTGTTTCCCGGGTCAACTGTCGGAAAACTGTCGGAGCGCCAAGATCTGCAACACCTGGACTGGCATCAGATCATTGGCTTCATCTGCTGCGTTTATTGCACTTATGGATTAAAGTGCCGATATCGAACAGACAGCCTTGAGGCCTCCACCGGAGGCACACAGATGGCTGCACCGGAGGTCCAAATGTCAACACTGGAGCGCAACGGAGAGATCATGCCCCCGGTCATGTCTGCCCAGGACGCAGAGATGGCCCGCGCTGCACAGCGGTGCATCATGGCCGCCTTGGACCACTCCAAGGCGGCCTCAATCACGCTGACCGATGATGAAGGCAATCAGCCCGTCATCCAGGTCCCGCCACAGGCCCTGAAAGTCATTGCGCAGGTTCTTGGCGCCATGAGCGAGCGTCGCCCCATCGTGGTCATGCCGTCCAAGCAGGAAGTCTCGACCGTGGAAGCAGCTAACTTTCTGAACGTCTCGCGCCCTTTCGTCATCAAGGAAATCGAGCAAGGACGGCTGCCCTACCGGATGGTGGGCACCCATCGCCGCATCGCATTTGATGACCTAGTGCAATACGCCGAGAAGATGCGCGTACGCCAACAGTCCGCGCTAGATCGCACGGCTGAGGACGCCCACGAGTTGGGCCTGGGCTACTGATGGCAGGACACGCACGCTACACGGCATTGCTGGATGCATGCGTGCTGTATGCCCTGATGAGCCTCGCGTCCAAAGGACTGTTTGCGGGGAAATGGACCACGAGGATTGAGGATGAGTAGATTCGGAACCTGGAGGAGCAACGGCCCGATCTGATCGGACGACTGACCACCCGGCGCGATGCCATGCGGGAGGCCGTCCTTGACTGGGAGGTTCAAGAGGCGCCCCGTCCGACGTACCGTGGACTCGTTCTGCAAGAACTCCATACAGACTAAGTAAGTTGCAACTGACTTCTGAGTTGCAACCTTGAATGAATGAGCACGGCGAATGTTACCGATCGGTAACTAAAGTCCCATGCACCATCGATTACATAAAGAACTTACCGATCGGTAATCAAGTGCTTGTCATGATCGAACTGACCTCATAAAATTACCTAACGGTAATTTGAAGGCCGCCCCCATGGACACCACCGCAGACAGCCCCTTGCTCGACCCCACACCTCATGTGGTTCGCACCGCGCTGGACATCGGTCAGATGGTCAAGCGGCAGCGCAACGGCATGAACCTGCGCCAGCTCGATGTCGCCGGCCTGGCCAACACCGGCAACCGCTTGATCGTCGATGTGGAAAACGGCAAGCCCACCGTGCAGCTTCAAAAGGTGCTCGACCTGCTCGACATCCTCGGCCTGGAAGTCGTGATCCAGCCCAAGACATCCAGGACGCTGTGATGGAACGCGTCACTGCGCTGGACGTCTTCCATGGCGATGAGCTGATCGGCACCGTCTTCGACACCGAGCCATTGAGCTTCGAATACGCGCCGACCTGGCTGGGCAGGCAACAGCCGGCTGGTCCCTTCCCCTTGTCCAGCATCGCCCTAAAGCCGGGGCGCCTGGTCGAACCCCAGGTGCAGGCCTTCTTCGAGAATCTGCTGCCCGAGGGCGAGGTACGCACCTACCTCTCGGCTCAGCGCAAGGCGTCCACGCTGTTCGCGCTGCTGCAAGCCGTGGCGGGCGACACGGCCGGTGCCTACGTGATGCTGCCCCAGGGACAACGCCCACAGCCCCCGCAATACGAACCCACCAGCTGGCAGGCCCTGGCCGACATCCTTAAGTCCAAATCGGCCGCAGCCATCCAGGTTCAAGGAGAGGACGCCCGCATCTCACTGGCTGGTGCGCAAGACAAAGCAACGATCGCCATCTTCGACGGCCAACCCATGCTGCCCAAGGGGCACGCGCCGTCCACGCACATCCTCAAGCCCGACATCCGCCGGCTGGCCAAGGTGCGAGACAGCGCTGTGAACGAGGCCATCATCATGCGCACGGCCAAGCACTGCGGGCTGAGAACGGCCGAAGTGTTTTACGAGCCACTGACCAAGGCCTGTGTGGTCGAGCGCTTTGACCGGCTTCGCAGAGACGATGGTGGCTTGAGCCGCGTCATCCAGTACGACCTGTGCCAGTTGGCAGGCACCGTATCTGAAAAGAAGTACGAAAAGGAAGGCGGGCCCGGACTACAGGCCTGCGCCCGACTGATCCGCGAACACAGTTCACGCGCAGCCCTTGACCTGCAAGCGCTGGTGCAATGGGTGTTCTTCAACATCTGTGTGGGCAACAACGACAGCCACGCCAAAAACCTGTCGCTGTACGCGTTACCAGGCCAGGGCGTTCGCCTCACGCCCTTCTATGACCTGATGTGCACGCGCATCTACCCCGGGCTGTCCAAAGAGTTCGCCTTCAATGTGGGCGGCGAAGTGCTTCCAGGCCAGATGGGCCACGTGCAGCTGCAAGGCATGGCCCAGCAACTGGGCATGAAGCCCCGGTATCTGCAGACGGTTGCAGACGATGTGGCGGCGAAGGTTCCTGCTGCCATCGATCAAGCCGTGAACGAAATCTCGCCGCTGCTGGCCCACAACAGCCAGACCTTCGCAGAGCACCTTACCCACGAGGTGAAGTCGATCACCAAAAAGGCACAGGCGAGATTCCGTCAAGCGCCCTAGATCGGAAACAAGAAGGTTCAGCACCGCCCGTTCCTGCGCTCGATCTCCTCGCGCTTCGTGAGCCGCCCCGTCCGACGTACTGAGGACTCGCTCCCGCCGGGAGATCCGTCGATGAACTCAGCAAGATCTTGCAGACGCACAAACCTGCGACCACCGCGCTTGATGGTCTTGAGCTGGCAGCGCCCCTGGCTGATCTGGTTGCGCAAGGTCTGGACGGCAACGCCACTGATGCGCGCTGCGTCCTTCAGACAAATCAGCGCAGGTTGGCCTTGCCTCTGAAGGAGCTCAAGAGTTGTGGGTTGGACTGCGGTCAGTCGATCGTGAGGGTGCATGATGGATCTCCGATGCTTCGATCGGACTCAGTCTAGAAAATTGACCCCCGTATAAAATCTCACGAGCGGGCGCCTACGCCCTTGGTGAGCACCTTGTCCCACGCCGGACATGTCCGCCCATCTTGTATAGTGGTCGAAGACCAGGGGCTGGTCCGCAGGGCGGGCCAGCCTTTGACGCGCGCAGCGCGTGGCTGTTCGGCTGTTCGGCTGTTCGGCTGTTCGGCTGTTCGGCTGTTCGGCTGTTCGGCTGTTCGGCTGTTCGGCTGTTTTGAATGGTGACCTTTTGGTCACGACCGGCCGCGCGGGGACCTTGTGGGCAACTCGGGACGAGTTGTCCATGGGGTGCGCTCGCTCACGACCACAGGGCGTGAGTCGCAACGGTAACGTTGGACAAAAAGTGCGCGAGGTATACCGCGTGCTCCCGCCTTCTACCTCGATCCGATCCTGACGGTTTTATACGTTGCTTACGCTCTACCGTTGGCGCATGCGACATCTCAGCCGACCACATCGGGGCCTCCTGATCTCTCCCCCCACCCCCCCGCCCTGCCCCAGGGCAGGGGGCGCTGCACCGCCCGCAGGGGCTCGATCGGGCCAACAGCCAAGCGGCTGCATGGCCCGCGTCGAGCAAGCGTATCCGCGCCGCAATCTCAGTCAATGGCTGCGCAAGTGGCTCCGCATGCGGAGCCACCATTGACAGAGCCTGCAGCGCCATCTGAAAGGTCAAAACATGATCCAAACGACCATCCCCAATCTCGAATTGGCGCTCCGACCAAGTTATCTGATACCTGGCCCTCTGGCCCGCCTTCTCCATCAGCAGAAGGTCTCCAAGATCTTGAAGTTGACTTACCTGACCCACATGATTTCGGTCCCCTGTGTGCAGGCCTTGTTGGGCGCGAGTAACTCGAATGCGAATGCCACCGTCCGCCAACTGCTCATGCGCCGCCTTCTGCAGGAAGTGGTGCTGACATCGAGCGCACTCGCGCCCAACGGCCGCGTCTTCATGCTCACGAAGGCAGGCCTTCTAGCCGCGCAGTCCGACTGCGACCGCGAAGATTTACATGACTACGACACCCGTCCCGAGTCGATCAGGCGAGCCCAGCTGGAACATGACCTGACGGTAGCCTGCATCGCTGCGCATTGGATCCACGGTGGGGGTCGCGTCATTGAGACCGACTTGACACTTCGTTCCAAGCACTCCAGCAGCGACGTCAAGCACATCAAGCTGCCAGACCTGATCTGCGGCTACGGACACCACGAGATCGCCTTCGAGATCGAGCGCTACCCCAAAAAGGTGCGGGAGGTCGAACAGGCCCTGCTACTCGCATCCAGGTCACAGCACTTGCCAACAATCTGGCTGTGCCGCGCGCCATCCACCAATAGGTACCTGCGCGAATGCTTGAAGAACGCCAGCGTCCGGAAGTGGAAGCTGGCGAGCGGGCAGAAGTGGACTGCGGGTCCACCGGTCGGCCTTCCCTTTGCCTTCCGGGTGCGGCAATCTGTCGTTCACCTGGACGAACACTCGATCGCCTTTGAACCCTCATCGTGGCTGTGGCGTACCGGCGAAACAGAGGCCGCAGCCAAAGACATGGTGTTGCGACGCCTCCAGAAAGAGGGCTGGACTTGGTGGAACTTCGAGCCGTACCTGGAGTACGAAGGGGCGACGACTTTCCTCTTCACCCAGAGCACGCTGGATTTCAAGCGAGAGCTTCTGGTGACCACATTGGGTCATGGCAAATGGCATGTCCATCGGCCAGAGCAAACTCCGGAGGAAGGCTTGGAGGTCGATCTGAAGACCTCGCCGAATCCGACCGCGGGGCATCAGCCATCCTTGGGTCTGCTCGAAGCCGCCGCCAAGACGGCCGACCTCCTGCTGGTGCCGTTGAACTAATTTGGAGAGCCGCCTGCAGCGCAAAGTATGCGCGTGCGCCAAGTGTTCACCCGCAACTCATCGCATCTGTTAAGGCCTTTACGGGGGAGGATGAATGTCATCGCCAACATCCTCCCCAGCGGATTGATCAAGCCCATGATCGTCAACAGATCCTGAGGGGATGTTGCTCTGCTTGCGGAGCAGGATCCGGCAATGGATCCGACGCTTCAACTCAGCAATCGCCGTCATTGGAATGTCCGCACCGATCAGACCGACCACTCCGCCTGGCGTGACGACCTTCACCACCATGCGGCCCTTGCTGTCCCGAAAGATTCGGCGGTTGTCTTCGGGGTCATTGCTCCAGAACTTTGAATCCACATGCTTCTCCTGCTGATGCCAACCAATGAGCGCGATTGGCCAAAGCGCTGCCCACAACCGCATGGACCCGTGCCAGCGATCAGGACAAGGAGAGAGGCCAGTGAGAACGCCCATCAAGGCACTGGCTGATCAGAGGGATTCAGTCTTTTGTGGAGCCGGTGGCGTCAGCGAGGATTTCATCCTCGACCAAGGCCACGATTTCGGAAGGTCTCCGTTTCAGAGGGACGGACAGTTTGAACAATGTCTTAATCGTTGGCTGCTGCTGCCCCAACTCAAGAATGCTGATGTAGTTGCGCATCAGATCGGCATCCAGGCCCAACTGCTCCTGGCTGAGCCCGGCCTGCTTGCGCAACCGCCTCAATACTTTACCGAACGCTGTCCCGACTTCCAAAAAAACTCCTCCAATAGTTGGAAGAATTTCGCGTTTCAGCTAGGATTTGTCTTCACACAATAATAGGAATTCAAGGTGAAGAAGCGAATCGCTTTGCGCATGCTGGCGGCATCCACCCTTGCCGCCGGCAGCTTGGCCAAGGTGCAGACCGAGGTGGATGGCAAGGCCAACGACAAGTGGGTCAAGCTAATTGACCTGGTACCGATCCACTGGCAACAGAGCCAGTGCGCCTTCTTTCCCAGCGAGAACGAATCATGGTCCAAGTGCAATCACTGATGGTCACGGCCATTGAAGGCCGTCGCAACTTCTCCTACGGTCAAGAGCTGCGGGAGGTCTGGTATCGCCGCGAGGATGGCATCGAAGGCAGCCTGCAGTACTCGGGCGACTTTGGGGTCCGGGCTGGCAACAAGCTGGCCCTGATCTACTCCCCGACGATCAACAGCCACTGGCTCGGCATCGTCAACTTCTCGACCGAGCTGTACATCAACTTCGTCCCGAACTGGGTGTCACGCAAGACCTACCCATTTCCCGACCTGATCTGGCCGCTCAACAAGGCATTCCCGGATCTGCAGGAAAGTGCCTTTGGCAAGCAGTCGCCCGCATTGCATCAGGCTGTGGAGCAGACGATCCAGAAGCTCATCGACCAACGCAGTCGTTGCACCGCATAAGACGAGACGTCCACCAGGGGCTACGCCCCCCGAAGTTGGGATTTTTGGATGAACTCATTGAACGACTTTTGAGACAGTCACCCCACCCTGATGACAGGGGGCAACTTTCAACTAGGAGTTCATATGAGCAAGAAGACCAGTGCACAGCCCAGGCCCGCCACACCGATGACCCAACACGCTGCGTCACGCGCCCAAAGCGCCGTTGCCAAGCAACACGGCGGCAAGGTGCCCTCCGGCAGCTATGTTGGACGTCTGCAGCAGGCAGCGGCCAAGTCCAAGTGAGGTGGCCATGCAGCGAGACAAAGACCGTGAAGACAACCGCGCCAACCAACTCAACCCCAACAACGATGTCTACTGGCAATCACGGGGAGAGGACGAGCGCCCTCAAGACTGGGCAGATCAGGTTGATGATGGCGACAAAGACTGATTGACCAACCAGTCGGGCCAATCGTGCGTTTCGGTCGCAGGTTGGTCCGCCAGCACATCGACATGTCGCTGCCAACAGGCACGGTACAAAGCTTCGTCCAAGATCGTGAAGGCATCCAGTTTTGATCCAGGCCCCCTCTGGACGAAAAAGCGCTGCCAAAGCAAGGCGACATGCAACAGCGCCATGGGCGGGGTCGGCTCGTCAGCCTCAGAGACGTTGCCCGACAGGCGTTGATACATGGCATGCCACATGGCCACGTAATCCCCCTGCCGGAGAGCTTTGGTCCCATCGAAGTAACTGCCGATCACGACTTCAGTCTGATCCGCATCAATCGCCAGCGAGGATCGTCCGGCAGGCTGACTGGGCCATGCCTTCCGGTACTCACGCTGTATCAACACATGGCTCAGCTGCAGCAACCTGCGCACCGGCAAATAGACAATGTTGCGGCGGCTCTTCAAATCCACCTTCCCTTGACCTACGGGCAAATCAGTCATGGGTGCGACCCAAAGAAAGTAGGGCGCCGGCTTCATCGCGCCGAAGTAGAGTCGGCCCCACTCGGCATCCATGGCTGAGAAAAAGTCAAAGAACCACAAATCGACCGCGTCCTTGAACACCGGCAGGATTTCACCCCATGTGCTCGCAGCCATACACGCAGACCGATAGCGCTCAAGACGATCGGTCACCACTGCACCAAGATGCTCGAACGGCTCGCAAGTTACCGCCGGGTGCAACTTCTCTCGGAAGGCATCAAATCGATCGGCCTCAGCATCTTCAAACAGTGCTCTCAGTCGTCGCCCGTAATCTCTTCCAACCGAACGCGCATGAGGGATCATGTGGACCTCTCGGACCATGAGCATCACTGCAAAAAGCTCCCACGGTTCGCGCTCGAGATCCTTGAGTTCCGCCAGTCTAAGCTCCATCTCTTCAGCAGAAAGTCCATTGCGACGACCTTCTTGAAAAGCCATCTCTCGGGCATGTGCGGCAACCCGCCGCTGAGTGGCAGAGCTCAATGAACCGAGATTTCCCTTGGCAATGCGGGTCTCAGACAGTCCTGTCATTTTGGCCAAAAGGGGCCGCATCGCCTTGCCCTGGATCGCGGCCATCAGCAGCAGAGGCAAAGCCAGCAGAGCATCGGCCATGACCATGGCTTTCTGACGCCCCTCGGCATCGCTGATGATCTCCACGACCTCAGCCCCCCACCTTCAGCCTGACGAACAAATGCAGATGGGTGGAGCCGTCCTGCATCGGCGTCTCCTTGACCTCCAGGTAGCCCTGCTTGCGCACCAACTCCCCGAGCTTCTGGCAGCCGTAGTTGCGCGGGTCAAACGACGAATGATTCTTCATGATCATCGAGCCCACTGTCGACAAGGCGGCCCAGCCGTTGTCTTTGGCCGTGGCCGTCACAGCGGTACGCAGCATGGATTCCAACGACAGCCCGGGCTCCTCCGTCACGATGGGCTGAGCGGCCACCTCGCCCTGAGCTCGCAAGATCTCGGTGTAGATGAACTTGTCGCAGGCCGCCACAAATGGCTGCGGTGTCTTTTGCTCGCCAAAGCCATAGACGACCAGGCCTGCTTCACGGATGCGAGTGGCCAGGCGCGTGAAATCGCTGTCTGATGAGACCAGGCAGAAACCGCTGACACTGCCTGAGTGCAGCAGGTCCATGGCGTCAATGATCAAGGACGAATCGGTGGCGTTCTTGCCCGTGGTGTAGGCAAACTGCTGCATGGGCTGAATGGCCAGCTTGTGCAGCACGTCCTTCCAGCCTCGCAAGTTGGGTGTCGTCCAATCGCCATAGGCCCGCTTCACGGTGGCGGTGCCGTAGCGAGATACCTCGGCCATCAGCTCGTTGATGATGCTGGCCTGCGCGTTGTCCGCATCTATGAGCACAGCCAGCTTGTCGTTGTGTGGTGTTGCCATTCCTTTTGCTCGGCAGCGCTGCAGGCCCTACTTCGGATAACGCCAGTTCTTGAAGTACGCCAGCGCATCCGTGCTGCCAATCACCTCCCTGGCCTGCTGCACATTGGCAAGGATAGCCGCACGCTCGGCTTCGTCCGGCAGTTCGGCTGCACGGCGTTCAACGTCTTCGAAGAATGCGTCCATGGCCTTCACCTTGGCCCAATGCTCGATGGACGCGAGCAAAGCCTCTTTGCTCTTCGTCTGTGCGTTCAGCAGTTCCTTGGCGCGGCTTTCGGCCTGCCACCGCTGCCATTCCGCTTCTCTGCGCTGACGCTCACCCTCGGCCCGCTGCTGCGCGGCCTCGTAAAACGCCACCAGCTCAGGCGCCAAGTCGGCAAGCTCCTTCGCGATGGCTTGCTCCTTGCCCAATAACTCGCCCGGCTTGGCCTCCCCCCACTGCCGACTCCAGTCGAGCACACCGTAGGGAGAATAGGCCTGGATGCAGAAGCGGCCAGTGCACTGGTTCTGCATGGTGGTCCATGAATGCACCATGTCGCGCGGGTTCACCTTGGGCAACTGGTCTTCCCGGTAGTAGGTGCCTCGGATGTAGCGCATCTCGATGGCTTCGCAAGTCTCGAAAATGGTCAGGCCAATGGCCAGCGTGCCCATCGAAACCGCCGTCAGCCTGACTGGATACCAATAAGTCTCGTAGTCCTCATGCCTTGGTGGCTTTTCATGCACATTGACTTTGTGCCGTTGAAAGTCTGCGCCCACCGGCAACCATGACACCTCATGCCCTAAGTCTTCAAAGGCCAGGTAGAGCTGGTTGGCCAGTTGAACCGCCGCCGGCAAAGCCGCTTTCGACACCACCACGTCTGACAACGTCTTCTTGTTGGGGCGGAAGTACCCGTTCTGATTCTCACGCCCGGCTTCGAAGTGGCTGCGAATGTCACGCAGCAAGGGGTGCATTCGAGGCCCGGTCAAGGCAGGCTTCTTGGGCGCCCTGGCCTTCTTCGCGGCAGGCACTGGGGCGGCTGGCTTCAGCACGGGCTTAGCGGGAAACGCCATGCCGGGTGCCCAAGCCAGCACGTCAAAGGGTCGAGCGTCAGGCAAGGGTGGCTTTGACACTGGCTTGCCAAATTCCAACCGAGTCCAGTAGCCCACCTCAGGTCGGGGCACGTTCATGGCCGTGCACACCCTGGCCATGAAGCTGGACGAGACGCCGTAGCGCAGCGCCACCTTGGTCATGGGCTCGGCCCAGACCTCGGCGTAAAGCTGCTCACGCGTGATCGCCTCAATGCCCATGCGTGCCCGCTGCCTGCCTGACCCACTCCAGCACCTGAACACGGTCAACGGCATGCCTTGCGCGGCGGCGAGCAGACCGTGCTTCAAGCAAGGCCCAGACGATGATGGCGATGGGCACCGTGGCGGCGATAGCACAGATGAACAACACCATGTTCCCTCCAACACTTGTACTGATCACATTGAACATGTTCACATGCCTTGTGCACAAGAACCATGTCAATTGAACATGTGCAACTGTGCAGGTCGAGTGTCCCGAATCCGGGCCCGAGCCTGATCCGATTCCGGGTGACTCGGAGCCAGAATCGGGTGACGTGATCGGGGCAGCACCCGGACATCACCGGGGCCTCAAGGGGCGGCTGGACGCCGCCCACGGCCCCTATCCCCGCTGGACGCGGGGCTTGCTGCCCGCCCGCTGTCCGGGGTCGCGCCTCCCCCTGCTGATGGCTGCGCCATCAGCGCCCCGCTGCGCGGGGGCACCCGGCAGATCCGGCTCCCTGCGAGGGTCTGCTGCGCGCCCCTACTCCGGTCGGCCCTACGGGCTGGGGCTGGACGCCCCACCGGCCTCCCGGGTGCCCCCGCGCCTGCGGCGAGGGGGAGGCGGGGGCTTCGCCCCCCGCTCATGCACCGGCGCTGGGGCGCCTCAAATCGCTGGGGCGATTTGTGCCTGGCGGCTCCCCCCAGCCCCTCGGCAACCTGGCTGGGGCCAGGTGCGCCTCGGGGGCCTGCGCAGCGCCTGCTGCTTGGCCCGCCGCGAAGCGGCGGCGCCCGTTCACGCTGATATCGGCATGACCTGAGCAAGGTTTGCCACATGCCATATTGACAGGTCAATCTGGAATATGTGACACCGAAAATCCCCGGCCAGCTCGCCACACTCAAACCAAGGGCTGGCTGAGAAGCAGGCCACAATCCTCAGAACAATATCTGGACCAACAGACATGGGCGCCCAAACTGATCGCATCGTCAAAATTGAAAGCCTGCTGCGCCGTAACCGCCCGGTCAACTTTCAAACATTGCGCGACATCCTGGAGGTTTCTCCCGCAACCATCAAGCGCGATCTGGCTTTTCTGCGTGATCGACTCGGCTGCCCCATCATTTACGACCGGGCCGAAGACACCTACCGCCTTGACGCCTCAGCTCAAGTCGGAGAACGCCTGGAAATCCCAGGCCTGTGGTTCAGCGCAACAGAGCTTCATGCACTGCTGACGGCCCACCAATTACTCAGTAGCCTCGACCCCAATGGCGCACTGAATAGGCATGTCGGCCCCTTGCTGGATCGCATCCACCAGTTGGTCGGTCAGAATGATCGCGACCGGATCGACGTGATGCAGCGCATCAGCGTGATCAATGCCAGCCAGCGCCCCGTCGAGGCGCCCTGCTTCGAAGCGGTATGCAGCGCATTGCTGGGCCGCCATAGGCTTTCCTTCAAGTACTTCACGCGCTCACGCCAGGCCGAGTCCCGTCGAGAAGGTTCCCCCCAACGCCTGATCTATTACCGCAACACCTGGTACCTGGACGCGTGGTGCCACAAGAACAACGACCTGCGCCGCTTTGCCCTCGACGCCATGGACGACGTTCAGGTGCGGGATGAAAAAGCCAAGGAGGTCGCCATCAGCACAGTCATCAAGAAACTGGACGGGGGCTATGGCATCTACGCTGGCAACCAATTGCGCTGGGCGCGACTGATGTTCAGTGCCCGCGCGTCGCAATGGGTGGCTCGCGAGCGATGGCACCCTGATCAGCAATTGACTGCGCTGGACGATGGCAGGGTAGAGATGAAACTGCCTTTCACCGACATGACCGAACTGCGCATGGACATCTTGCGGCACGGCCCCGAGGTGGAGGTATTGGAGCCCAAAGAATTGAGGGCAGAGGTTGCACAGCAACTGCGCGATGCCCTGGCAACCTACTCCCGCACTTAGGGTGGTGGGGGCCATGGCATGGCTCGCCCGACACCACACTGAAGCTCATGCCATGAGCCTAAGACTGATCACAATGGAACGGATGCCCCTGTCCAACAGGCAGATTTAAGTTCAGAGGATCTTCCAGATGGTCAACATTTCCGCATTGATGAAAGCCCTGCCCGTTTCCGGGCTTGAGCCGCAAGAATTGGCCACCCTGACAGGCTTCCTCGACTTGCCTGAGCACCAGCGTTGGCACGGGCATATCACCTTGCTGGAGCCTCCTGCTGGCCATCGCATGCCGTACATCAACCCCGTTGCCGCACTGATCATTCTGCTGCGACACCAAGGCATGGCCGCAGACGAGGCACCGGCTCATGCGCGCGCCCTGGTCAAGGAGTTGAGGGCCGACATGCCAGATGTGCCAACGGCCCGCTTCCTGGATGATTTGAGGCCCGATTCTCCCGAATGCCTGCCAGCGGCGACATTTGTCGAGGCACTGAAGAAGGAAGGGCTGATTTCAGAAGCAGTCGCCGAATTCCTCGAAAAGTCCATCGGGGTCGCAGCATCCGTGCCCATGTTCCGGGGGCCGGACAACTGGACCAGCCCGTGGTCGCTGCTTGACCTTCCCGAATGGCCGCCCAGTAAAGCGATGATCGAGTTCACCCCTGGCGCACCCTGGATCGACATCGACAGGTGGGGCACCAAAGAAGATTGGCCATCAGACGAGAACCCCTTCATCCAATGGCGCAAGGCCATCTACCCCATTGCTCAGGCGTTGGAGCAAACCCTGGGCGAGTCGGTCTACCACTTCGCTGATCTGCAAGATGAACTGGACGACGATTACGTGCATCGGTTCTTGGTGCTGCACTGGTGTTGCTCACATAAGCCCGACGCGACGTTCGTGAAGCATCTCGTGACCATCAGTGGCGTCCGGGATGTGGATGAACTCAAAGCCGTGCTGATCGACCCGGCAAGCTACACCCATCCGTACAAGATGAACGGCGCGTCGGGACTGGAAACATTGCCCTGCCGGATCAGCTACCTGCCACCTGGCGCCCGCAAAACCATCGGCGTGTTGTTCTCAAGCCCAGAGGCACGCCCGGTGGCTCAGGCCATCCTGGCCATGCAGATCGGTGCCGACGCTCATGTCGTCGCCCCACAGGATTTGGCGTCTTTTGCCTGGATCAGGCAAGCGGCGATCAACTGCCCCAGATGGCGCACAGACTACATGCAGGGACAGTGCGTGGATCAACCCATCGAGACTCTGGCGTTGATCGACGAGCTGTTTATCATCACAGGTGACACAGCCGCATCAAAGGGACGTGACCTGCACCTACACGAATCAGTGGAGGACCTGCTTTGGCTCGCACTGGAAAATGGGATCGCCATCAAGTGCCTCGGCATAGACCGCATGGGGCGATCAAACCCCGAATACTTTTTGAAGCAATGTGGCGCCCCAGAGCGAGTGGCTGCCAAGCGGGCGCTGCGCACGGCATTCACACAGCAACTCACCGAACTACGCGTGAACAGCAAGGAGCACTGCAGTGGTTTGTGGGATGCAGAGGGCATCGCGCTGACCTATGACCAACTGGATTTGCCATTCCCGTTGGTCAGGCGAATCGCCGCCTGGCAGCGAGACCATGACGAGAACATCAGCGAGCCCCCATATGGGCCGCCCGGGTCATTCTGGACGCGACACAGACGCGAGCAATCGCAAATCACCAGGGAACTGCAAGCAGAGTTGGGGCCGAGCGTCGCGGTCAAGGCCATGGTCGATGGGGCGTGGTCGGCTGCGCAGGACCTGCCACGCTGGTAACTCAGCGCCAACGTGGCGCGAAAGCCTTCCCCTCACGCATCAATCGTTGTGAGTCACCTGGGATCATTTTCAGCTTCGGCTTGGCTCTTCTGAAAGCTTTCGTACATCGACGCGATCCGAAACACGTGCATCGTCGCAGCCAGGGCGCTGGCGAGGGAATAGATGAAGAGCGCGTAGCCAATGAAACCCGCCGCCCCATTCATCCACGGAAGGGCGGCCTTGAAAAAAGCCGGTGCATCAATCCAAGGGAAGTACATGGCCTTGGCGATGATCGCGAACAACAGCGCCAAGATCTGTACCAGGATGAAGTGCACGAATGTGGAGCAAAGCCTGACGTAAGCGGTCGGGGCATCCTCGTCGTCCTCGTCATCTGGCTCAGCGAGCAGTTGCCTGAACTTCTCATCGCCGAAGCTGATGAAGATGGCAAACCCTCCAAGGGTGAAGCCGAGGACGTTGGGGACGATCGCAGTCACTTGATCCCACCAACCAGGGGTGAGCCAGACATTGGCACAAATCAACGTGATCAGAAGCGCCGCGTGCAAGTAGAACGAGCGCACCAAGGCAGCGGTGCCGCCATAGGCACGCCAGTACCGTGCGTAGATGCTGAACACGCCCTTGTACATGGTCACCCCGTCAGCCGAGCATGTCTGCGGCTCGCCGCAACGTGTCAAACAGTGTCTCGACATTTGGATCATGCTGGAAGCGTTCGCGCAAGGGCTTATCCTCGGTCGACATGTCCTGCTTGACTCCGGCTGCATCGTGACCGCTTGCCGTCACCTTGCCATTGCTTGCCGCCACCCTGGCCAGGGCCACCGTCTCCGCATCTGGCTTGATCGTCTGGTTCCGTTCTGAGTCCAGCTGAACCGTTTGCTTGCGGACGTTCTGTTTCTTCAGCCGATCTTTCCAGCTCTTCTCGATGTCATCGCCATCGTCAGGATTGGGCGGAACCAGCTCGATCACCAGATGTTCGAGTGACGTGAGGCTCAAGATCTCATCCAGCGCATCCTTGGCCGGCTCCACCGTGATTTCCACAGGAGGGAACAAACCCTCCAAGGCGAGCGGCTGAAAGACGCCATCCAAGAGCTGCTTGGCAGTACTCGGGGACATGTTGTCTTTTCGATCCTTGGATACAAGGTACAGGCGATGGGTGGCCGGTTTGAACAGAAACGGGACCCTCTGCAAATGCGGCAGCAGGTGCGAAGGAATACTCAGTGCTTCCAGATCGTCAGGTGATGCGGCCTCTTTCGTCTGGGCGTTGAACCATGGCTCGTCGGGGTCCAGCTTCAAGAAGCGATACAGCTCGCCCGTCAACTCCTTCTCAGCGCTCGCGCTGGCCGTGCCATACAGTGAGCCGATCATTCCCCCGTGGACACTTCCAAGGCGCACCATGCGTTTGGCGGCGAACGCCGTAGACAACAGCTCCACATACCGCCTCCTGGAATGTGGCGAGTGCATGGCGAGGTTCAGGCAAGAGACCGTGATCGTCCGGGTTCGTTCCATGATGTCGTTTTGCTTCCCAAATTGAAATTTCTTGTGGTCTTTGCTCGCGTCAGAGGACCCGAACCAGCTCAGCGACAGCTCGCACCGCGTTTGCGTCAGACGGGGTCAGCTGGATCGGCGTGAACGCCGGGTTCACTGGACTCAAGGTGATCTTGGTCTGCTGGACATCACCGTCATCGCCAACCAACTTCTCGCTGCGATACAGCTTGAGCGTGTATTGCCCGCCCGTTTCCGGATCGGTCACGCCGCTGTGCCAGACCAGCAGCTTACGTCCATCCTTCGTGCCACCTGGCACCGGGCGGAACAGACAGTAGCTTCCAGACGGAACCAAAGGCTCCATCGATTGGCCCACAACCTGTGCAACGAACATCCCCGGTGCCAGCTTGAACTCATCCAGAACGGCCCACTCGTCGGCGTGGTCAGCCAAAGCATCAAGATTGCCCTGCTCCTCACTCCACAGGCCCGCCGCAGCCTTCAGTGTGCTGATCGGCACGCAAGTGTCGTAGGGCTTGAACGCTGCCTGACCGGGTTGGATCACGGGGAACGGGTAGATCGTGGCGCTCGGGGCACTGGCTGGCGCCTCGGCCGGTTGCGCACCCGTGGCGATTTCAAACCACCCGTCGGCGGCTTCGACTTCTTTGGCTTTGGCCTTGCCCACCACGGCCTTGGCGATGCGGCGCATGTGCGTGCGCATCACGGTCTTGTCGTACAGCTCCTGGTACTGGATGGCCACCACCTCGTAGTCGGTGTTCAGCAATTCATCGCGGATCTGCCGGTCCTGCGCCGCCGTCTGCGAGTTGCCATGCAGGTGCTCACTCATACCGTCTAGGTAGACGCAAACGCCGTCGAACTGGTCGTTCGGTTTGTGGAAGTAGACATCAGGCCGGGTCACCACGCCGCCGCTCAACTCAATGGGTCGCTCCGTCTCAAAGTCGAGGAGGCCAGCCGCTTTGAGCATGGCAACGAGCTGCTGCTCGGGCGGGTTGCCAGGCTTCTTGCCCTGGTTGTCGTCGGGCAGCACTGCTGGGATCGCGTGGCTGAGGATGAGGCCGTCACCCCAGTTCGTGATGCACTCAAACGCCGCATGCCTGTTCAGGTGCTCGTGATAGAACGAATTGCGAAAGTTCTGCAAGCAATCGATGCACGAGGTGTCGCAGGCGGATGGGCAGTCCTCGACCAGCGCCAGGGTGTGCTTGACCACAGCGGGCCAGTGCGCGAGCAACTGCTCCAGCAGGCCCGAACCACCAGGCATCGGGTCATACAACAGGGCATCGAACTTGTCAGACCCTGGCTTACCCAACACCTGAACCTGCAGATCCGAGATTTCCATGTCCAGTACACCCGCAGCCCCTTGCCGCAAGGCTTCCATCACGCTGTAAGCAGCCTCCTTCGACGCACAGTCGGGCAGCACCAGCGCGTCGGCCACCACTTCGGCGTAGAAAGCGATCTTCTGGATGGGCCGCCCACAACGCTCGATGTGGTGCTCGTTGAAGGCATCCAGCTCCTTGAGGGTGCTCATCGGCGAGCGGCTTTGGCCGCAGACCATGCACACGGGGTAGCCCATCTCACCGCTGGATCGCACCTGCGAAGCCGCACCCACATTGACCAAGCGCATGTGCAGCCCGTGCTTCAGGTGCAGCGTGGCCGCACCCCATTCATAGGCCTTGCCACCCGAATGGCGCCCTTGGTCCTGGCCGAAGACGGCCACCGGAAGCTGGAAGCGGTAGTCCTCATCGTCTGAGATGTAGGACTGGTGCGGCGCATCCACGTCACACACCTGCACGCCGAAGATGCTGGACACCCCCACCGATTCAGCTTGCGTGGGTGCAGCAGCCTTACCCAGCCCTCCGGTCTCCTGGATCGCTTCATTCGCAAGGTCCACCGCAAACACGATTGGCTCTTCCGGCACCAGATGGAAGGTGCGCGGCACGAACTTGTGTGCGTTGGCGTAGATCAGGTTACCCGGCACGTACTCGCGCACGGCCAGTGCGCTGTTGCGCCGCAGTTCCCAGTCAGAGATGTCTGATCCAAAGCGCGGTGCGATGTGCGTGATGCTGACCGCGCCGGTGTCCAGGCCATAGCCTGGCAGGAAGCCTTCGGCCGCCAGCACGCCATAGGTGTTGGTGTCGTCAACACCCTCGGCCTGGTTAGCCCGACGGCGAGCCTCACCCTTGAGCTTCTTGACCAGGCGCTCGCAGCGACTGCGCAGCGCTTCTTCATCAGGGTCCAGCGCCCCCTTGGCACTGGCCACCTTGCGCAGGCGCTCCAGCTGATTCAGCGCCCATTGCAGGCGCTGGAAGAGGCGGTCCACCACCACTTGCAACTCTGCTGACAACCCGTCGATGGTGGCCTCCACACTGGCCTGGCTGACCACATCAGCATCTGCCGCTGGCCACCCTTGCTGGAAGGCCGTCATCGTGGCCGACAGCAGTGCTTGGCGATGGCGCTGAATCACTGTTTCCAACGCGCTCACCTTCATCGGCGCAGGGCGCACCATGCCCTCAGGGGTGAACAGGTAAGTTCTGATCTGCTGTGGCAAGCAACTGCGTACCGCTTCTTGCAGCTCATCCATCGCGGCTTGAGGCAGGGCCTTGTCACGCAGCATCTTGAAAACTGCAGTGAGCACCGTGGCATGCACATGCTTGGCCACCATGATGGGGTTGCGCAAGTTGAAGCTGGGGGGCTCGACCAAACCTTCCAGCATCTTCAACGGTTCGTTGAAGTAGGCACGGTCATGGCTGGCGGCGCGCGCATAGGTGATGTCCAGCGCCATGCGGAACTGACGACCCGCACGGCCTGCGCGCTGCCAGTAGTTGGCTGGAAGCGGGGGCACGTTGCGCATCAGCACCGCATCCAAGGCACCGATGTTCACGCCCATCTCCAGCGTGGGTGTACACACCAACGTGTTGATGCGCTCGTTGTCGCCCTTGAAAGCGTTCTCGATGCGCTCCCGGTCTGGCCCGGGGATCTGGGCTGAGTGCTCTTTGGCACGCAACATAGCGAATTCCTGATCGAGCAACAGCAGGTCGTAGTCGTCCGCGTTCTCCGGCTCCAACACCAGCTTGCCCGCGCAACGCCAAGCCATGCATGACAGCGTCGGGTTCGGTCGGCTGTGCAAGCGCCGGCAGGTTTGACAGCGGTACATGCCCTTGGCGGGTCGCATCTTCAACCGATCGACGTCCACCTGGTGCGCGCCCACGCAGCCAGGCAGCAACTTGCCGCGAGCACCCTTCAACTGAACCGGCGCCAACAGCAGCAGCTCGTTGGCCACCAGCGCCCACATCTCGCTCAGGAACTCGCCTGCATCACCGCTGGGAACACCCCAGGCCAGTGCCGCTTGTCGGGCCACAGTGGCATGGGTGCTGAACCACTGCTTGATTCGTGTCTCGTCGTCTTGCCCGTCACGCTGGAACTTCAGAGCCGAGGGCACGCCCTTCATGGATGGCAGGTAACCCCGCAAGACCTCGCGCTCGCCGTCCAGCCACACCTTGGAATACACGCCGGTGACACTGTCAAAGATCATGCGCCGTGACCGCGCTGCATCCAGCAGAGACGCCACGCCCTGCGCCAGCGCCTCAGGCTCGCAGCCGATCCTGGCAGCCCATCGCTTGATCTCAGGGCGCTCACCGTCCAGGCCCAGGTAGTCCACCTTCAGTCGGCCCATGGGTTCCAGGCCCAGGCGCTGTCGGCCACCGATGGCCAGTTCACGCAAGATCTGAACACGCAGGAACCACTTGCGTTCCTGGCCGTGCGCCTGGCCCGTCTCTGACTTGGGCTCGACACGCCACACCTCAGGGATCAGCGCACGCGACAACTCGTCGTCCGCATCCAAGTGCTGGTCCAGCCACAGCGTGAGGTCGCTGACCGAAATCGTTCCCTGCTTGAGTTTCTGATAAATCAGTTCGCGGAAGCGATAGCGGCGCGATCGGTCTTGCATCCAGCCAGCCTGGAAGGCCGCGTCCTGCCGGTTGTCAGCAAACACCAGCAGGCGGCGGCGCTCGGCACGGTGAATCATGCTTTGGGCCAACACATGCACGTCGGCCACCGTGGTGGCCCGAACAGGACGCGCTGGCTCACGGTAGTTGCCACTGAATCGGCGGCCAGCCGCTCCGCAAGACACACAACGCGTCAACTTGCCCTTGTGCTCATCCTTCTGCTGGACGAAGTACAGCGGCTTGAGCGCCTTGTTGCGGCCACAGCCCGCGCACTCAGTGACGTTGTCATCATGGACAGTGCCGCAGTAACGGCAGGCGAACAGCGTTTCGGTTCGGACGGGCTCTTCCTCGGCATCGTTGCCCACTTGGTGGTCCAGCGACAAGGCACGCACGCCGCCCAGTTTGATGTCTGCCCCACGCCAGACGCGGCCCTTGCCCTCAGCTGAGCCACCACCGGGGTGCGCGCCGGTGAAGTCAAAGTCCTCCAAACCGTGCTCGAAGTAGTGCTGCCCGCAGGTGGTGCAGCTCAGTAGCGGGAAGCGATGCAGGTCGGTGTTCTCGGCCAGTGCGTCCTCAGCCGACAGCCACAGCTTGGCATCCTTGCTCTGGTCAGGGAAGGTGACCACCGCGCCGCTGACGCCGCGCACAAAGCCATGCACTACAGGGCGCAACAAGGGCCGGCCGCCTTGGCGCGCGGCAGCGCCCAGGGCCAGCCACACCAGGATCTCCTCTTGTGAGATGGTGCGCCCCAGCTTTTCGCTCAGATTGACCAGCAGGTCATCGAGCGCACGCGGACGGCGCAGCGATTCAGCGATCTGGTAGACCACTTCGTTGTGGCTCATCCAATGCCCGATGGCCTCGCGCCAAGGGCCAGGCTGCAATCGGCTGCCCGTGGCGGTGGTGAACCATACGCGCAAGGCCTGCACATCGGCCTCGGTGGCCTCTTCCCGGTCAACCTGGGTCAGCACCTCCAGCACGGTCTGCAACTGGGCCGATTGGTCACCGTTGAGTGGCGGGCTGGCAGTTCGGGGCGTACCCCACACATCGGCCTCGTAGCTTTCGCCCACCAGGGCGACATTCTTGCCGTCCACGCCAAAGAAGCGGCTGGCAAACTCGCGCCCAGCGTCCAGGCCCTTGACCGGATCGGCGATGGTGGCCGAGGTGGCAATGCAGGTGGTGCTGGACTGGTCCTTGCCGCAATAGGCACGTAGGCGGCGAATCAGGCAAGCCGTCTCGGCACCTTGCGCCCCGGTGAAGGTGTGGGCCTCGTCGAAGACCATGAACTCCAGCCGGGCGTTGTCGAACAACTCCAGGTCGTGCTGGCGGGTCAGCAACAGCTCCAACTGTTTCACGTTGGTCAGCAGGATGCGCGGTTGTTGGCCGGGGGTTCGCATGGCCTCGCGGCTGGTGCGCTCTTCCGCAGGGTGCAGGGCCACGTCCTGCTTCTTGGCCTGCATGTCGGCCAGCTTGTTCTGATAGTCGGCCGCAGTGCTGCCGGGCGGCAAGCGCACGCCCACCACGTCAGACTCTTTCTGCGGCGTCTTGCCCACGTACATGCCGAAGGTCACGCCCGTACCGGCAAGCAGCGCGCGCATGCGTTGCAACTGGTCTTCGGCGAGCGCGTTCATGGGGTAGACGATCACAGCGGTGATGCCTGCGGTCGCATCCTCGTCACGCAGTTGCAGGCAGCGGCTGATGATGGGAAACAGGAAAGATTCGGTCTTGCCCGAGCCCGTGCCCGTGGCCACCAGCGTAGGCTGGCCGGCGTGGATGGCACGGAAAGCCTGCTCCTGGTGGCGGTAGGCCGCCGGGTAGGGAGACAGCTTGCGGATGTGGGCGTGCAGCACCCCTTCCTTCACCAACTGTTCCAAGGTCGCGCCCTGCTGGAAGGTGCGTGACAGCGAGATGTACGGCCCCTTCATCAGTGGCGTGTTACGGGTGTGCTCCAGGTTGAGCAGCGTCCGCATCTGCTGGTACAGGCCCGTGTCGGCGAAAGCGTAGGTGCTGAGCTGGTAGCGCAAAAAGTCGCCGACGACCTGCTCGGTGTAGGTGATGGGGTTGAGCATCAGAACAAACCTGGTTGATGGTTCGGATCGTTAGCAGGCGCCAGCGCACCCACAGCTGTACGCGCTTCGTCCACGTAGATCTTAGGTGCGATGGTTCGAATCAGCGCTGCGTGAGCTTCACATTCTTGCCATGAGCGGTCAACGTCTTCTGAGAGCTGCCAGTCGAGGTGACGGGGACCGAAATGCCTTGCGACTTCCTGCACTGCTTCCGCACGCGAATCGTGCCCTAAGCCAAAGTCAGCCAAGCGTAGATGCTCCGGAAGCAACCACCCCTCGCCGTCATTCATCGCCATAAACGGCTCAAGGCCAAGACGAGAAATCTCATGTAGTGCTACGAGAGACAACACGGTCGCCCTGAGTTCGGGAGGGCGATCACGGTCAACACGCCAGAATCCCTTTGGATCGAAGCCCGTGACACGACTACGAAGATCATCTTCCGGTCTGTCGCAATCAGCCAGAATGTGCGCGAAGTCTTCTGTGGACAGCCCATAGATGTGTGCTGTCACCGCGTCGGCGATTACTCGCAGGCGTAGGCGCTCATGGGGCGTGACGGCCCAGTGTCTTCGCCATGACTTTGAACGGTCAATGTCAACCAACCAGGCGTTGGCTACCCGCTCAGAAGTTGCACTGAGCGCTCGACCAATAGCCGCTAGGTGTCGTGCCCTCCCAGGCCTCGGGAAGACCGATTCGTCCAGCAGGAAGAAGCTGAGGTTCAACCCACCGAGCCGCTGGCGAACGTCGTAGTCGAAGACAAAACTGTTCAGCGCAACGGGAGCGCAGAAGGTCAACTCCTGATCCTGAAAGGTAATCGGATTCAGCGAGTGGTTGCAAGGGAAGCCTCGCATCAAGCCTGCGATCACCGACCGGCTATTGGTGGCGCTTCCGATGTTGAGCATTGGAGCTTTCCAATCGAGAAGCATGCCGTTATCTACTGCATCTTCCAGTCCCATCAAAAACTGCGGCTCCAGTTCCTTCTCGTCATAGCTCAGCTCTCGCCAGACGGCCGCGCGACCTTTGCCACTCACCCAGCCCTTCTCGGCCGAATCGAACTGCCCAATCATCCGCCCCTCGTAGAGCGGCAACGCCACGTCCTCGATGCTGCCAACGTGGAGCGCCTGGTTGCCATCACGCGACAGCACCAGCCCCGCCGGGCGATCCAGGATGTTGCTCGGCCCGCTGTATGGTTGCCAAGGCCCCTTCAGCCAATGACCATACTCGTCCGGCTGGTACCCCTTCTCTTCCCACTTCGGCCGTGGCGGGAACAGCTTGGAGTCGTTGGTCATGTCGAACTCGCGGGCGTACTTGACGCCCCAGCCGCGTTCGCTTTGGTCACCCAGCAGCACGCCGTTGGCGTAGATCTTCTGCAGCACCCTCAGGTCTTGCTCGCTGCGAATTTCCAGGATGGCCTTTGAGTATGGGGAGAACTCGAGCACGCGTTCGCGTGGGTAGGCCATGACATGCCGCTCGGCCTGAGCCCAGTCGTCCACATTGCGGTGCATGAACGCCGCACGGATCGCCTGCGTGGTGCCGGTTTTCTGGATCACCAGCGGGCAGAACTTGAATGAGCGGTGAATGTCGAAGATACCCTCGCGGTTCTCGAACCCGAACAACCACTGCCATTCGCAGTGGTCCAGGAACAGCGTGCGCAGGTCGGTGGTGCCCTTGTCGGTGTAAATGCCACTGGGCACGATCATGCCCATGCGCCCGTGCGGTCGCATCAGCGCATGGCTTTGCTCCAGGAACATCTTGTAGGTGTTCAGGTCGGCCGATCCCTGGTGCTTGAAAGGGTGGGCGCTGTCAGCGAAGCCCTTGCGCTTCTTGCGCTGGCTCAGCCACTTGTCGTGCAGACGCTGTGACACGACAAAGCTGTCGCGGCCTCGGCCACCCAGGTTCAGATCGTGTTTTTTCTTGCCGTCCTTGTCGGTGGTGACGCGGTCGCCAAACGGTTGGCCAGCGCACTTCACCCAGTTCGACATCGCTTTGATGCCTGCCACGTAGGCAATCCATTTGTGTTCCAGCTGCGGGTTGGCCTTGAAGTACTCGATCTGCTGGGCCAATGCGTCTTGCTTGCCGTAGGCGCGGTACAGCGGGTCGTGGTTGGAAAAGAACTCCTTGGAGCTGGGCTTCTGGATCTCCCACGGCGGGTTGCCCAAGATCGCGTCAAAGCCCTGCTGGCTGGCTGTGAACACGTCAGGGAACTCCAACTCCCAATGAAAGAAGTGCCGCCTGGCTGCCACCTCGGTGGCCACGGCCAAGGCAGTCTCACTGGGTTGGCCAAACTGCAGCGGCAGCGGGGCCACGTCGATCTGGTCCCCAGGCCAGAACCACAGCGCGCACCACAGGTCCATGCGGGCCTTCAGCGCATGGTAGTGCGGGTTGGCCAGCACCTCCTCGCGGTAGACGGTGGCGCGGCGGTCGCTGTCGTGCACAGGCAGGCGGTGCAGCTTGCGGAACACCTTCAGCAGTTCGTTGTGCACCTCGCTGGCTTCCAGCCCACCTTCCAGCGTGATCTGGCCGCTCAGTTGACCGATCAGCTGCTCAGGTACGGCCTTGCTGCGCGCAGCAATGGCGGCGGTGAACTTGTCGCCGCGCTTCTTGCCCTTGGCGTCGGTGTAGGAGTGATTGACCAGATTCTGTGGCTTGTCCTTCTGGTAGTCCTTGTCTCCACCTTCGCGCTCCCAGGCCAGGGCCGGATAGTCACGGTAAGTGTCAAACCAAGTGCCGACCAAGGCGTTGCCTACCTTGAGCTTGTGGTCCAGGAAGCCGAATGGCAGGTCCCGGTCCATGGTTTCCACCCACAGGGCCATGCGGCCCAATTCCACGGCCAGTGGGTCCAGGTCCACGCCGTAGAGGCAGCGCTCGACGATGTGGCGCTTGAGTTGGGCACGCAGTGCGTCTTCAAAGCCTTCCTCGGTGGGGCGCAGCTTCAACAGTTCATCGCTCAGCACCTCGCTGATCTGGCCATCGGCCATGCGGGGCACGCCACCGTCTTCCGACCGTTCAATCAGCTTGTGGTGGTACAGCGAAGCCACCAGGGCATCGGTCAGGTAGCGCAGCGCACCGGCCAGGAAGGAGCCTGAGCCCATGGCCGGGTCGCACACCTTGAGCGCCAGGATGTCTTCAGGCCGCTTCGGCACCCAGTCCACTACTTCGGTCAAGCCAGTGCGCGTGTCGACTTCGGTGCGGGCCGCTTCATAGGCCAAGGGTTGCAGGGCACGGCGCACGGTGGGTGCGGCCAATTGAGGGCGGGTGTAGAAAGTGCCCGCGCCTTTTCGTGTACCACCCCAGCGAACCAGGTAGAACTGGCCTGGCGCGACCTGGCGCGCACACAGACTGCGAGCGGCCTTGGCCAAGGCCTCGGCATCTTCGCCGTCAGCAGCCCCCGCCGCTCGGCGACCACGAGGCTTCTTCACCAAACCAGCGATGACGGCGGCCTTCTCCAGCCACGCCTGGGCGCGTTGCAGGTGGTCTTGGCTGAGGGCCAGCTCGTCATCTTCAGCAGCGACGTCTGTTGGCGCCTCCTCAGGCTCTGCAACCTCTTCAATGTCGTCAGCCTCTGCATCAGATCCGGCTTCCTCGTCGGCCTCAGCGGCTTCGTCCTCACCGCCATCGTCATCACCATCGCCACCGCCGGCTTTGTCTTTTTTCTTGAGCGCGTCGAACAACTGCTTGATCACGGCATCGCTCATCCCTTCCAACTGCGACAGGGTCAAGGCAGGTTCGTTGCCCACCGCCAGGAAGATGACCGGGTCATCAACAGCCGCTTGCTTGAGTTCGAAGTCCAGCAGGCCCTCGTACAAGATGCCGATGTACTCGGACGACAGGGCCGAGAAATCAACGGGCGATGGCACCAACCGACTGCTGCGACCTTGCCGAACCCGCATCACCGTTCGGGTGAGCAGTTGCAGCATGCGGTGAACCTGACGGTCGGTCACGGCGTTTTGCGGCCCCTCCAACAAGGCCAGGGCACGATCAATGCCGTCTTTGGAGGCAGCGTCGCCAGGTGCGAACAGTGCGCCGCTGTAGTGCGGCACGGGCAAGGCTTCGTGAGACGAGCCTTCGTGGATCAGCCGGAACAGGGCCATCAACCGGGGCCAGGCACTGCGGCTTTGCGACAAACGATCGTTGCCACGGCCAGTGGCACGGCGATCCAGCGTCTGGCGCAGGCCTTCGAGGCTGTAGGCACGCTGGTAGACCGGGTTGTCCACCGGCAGCAGGTTCCGGGCTTCAGCAAAGAGCGTGATGATGCAACGCATCACGATGCGTGAACCTGCCACGTACAGATCGGCATAGGCGGGCGCCGTACCGGCCTGCTGGGCCTGCTCGATGGCGCCATGCGATGCGGTGATCAGCTCTTCCACAGCCTGGCGTACACGCTCGCCCAACACAGCAGACAAGTCTGCCTGGCCTTTGCGGGATGCCAGAATGGCACTGAGGAGGACGCCGTGTCGCTGCCCGGCCTCTGCCACCAGCGCGGACCGGTTGAGCAACTGGCGCCACGCGGTGACCTGGGAGCCAGGGGCACCTTCGACAAACCACAGGTCGATGTCCCATTCACACCAGGCGTCGTAGTCTTGGCCGGCATGCACCAGCCGCCACTGTCGGCCGTTGGTCACCAGTGCCAGCGGTTGCTGCTTCTGGCGCAGCCATTCCACGACGCGGCTGAGCAGTTGGCGCGAGCGCCCCACACCCAGGCGGCCGCTGAATTGGCGTGAAGCGCCGTCTTCCGGCACGAAGACCGGCAGTACCTCACCTTGCGGCCCTTGCCACAGGCGGCGTGGCTTGACCAGGACGCCCGTGAAGCTGCGCAGGCTCCAACGTGCATCTACCGCCTGGGCCTTCTGCCATTCACCATCGGGCAGTTCAGCCAGGTCATGCAGCACGAAGTCCAGCAGCGCACCCAGTTGCTCGTTCTCGCCATTGAAGGCTGTGAGCGCGCGGCGCAGGCGCTCGGCCCGCCAGGCAGGCAGCGGCGAAAGCTCGGTAGCAAATTCGTTGGCAACTTTGTCCGGCGAGATGAGCAGGCCACCATGCTTGAGGCTGCTCCACCAATCGATGGCGATGCTCATTGCGTGCTCCCCGGCAGACGAATCTCGATGGTCACGGGGAAGACTTGAGCCGATCCCAGGAGTGCAAAGCGATGGGGCATGACGTGTTTGAGGATGCGGTCCCGCTCCTGTGTCAGGCGTTCGAGCAGGTCTCCGAACTGGCCTTGTCGGCGCTTGAGCTCATCTTGCAGATCGCGCAATTCACGTTCCGCCTTCTCGTTGGCGTCTTCCAGTAACGAGTACTGCAGTTGCTGCTTGCGGTGCTCTTCGATCTCGCGCTTGATCTTTTCGATGCTCTGCTCGCGTTGCAGGCTGGCCACCTCGCGAATACGGCGCTCGAAAGCAGCTTTCTCGTGTTCAGTAGCAGTGCTACCGGCCGATTTGAGTTCGCGAGCCAATGTGGTGGTCAGTTGATCGCGGTAGGCGTTCAACCAGGTTTTGACGCTGGTGTCGACGTCGTCCCAGATGTCGCGAGCGGCGGGCACGATGGCTGCGTCCTCGGCTCCAGGCATAGTTGCTGCATGTGGCCCGGCGTACGGCAGCATGCTGCCCAGCTTGCCACCCGACACCGGTAGGGCCACGGTGCGCACCCAGTGGTGCAGCGTTTCGCGGAGTTCGTTGATGCCCAGCTCCTCAATGGTCAGCAGCACAAGCGCATCTGCCCCGGCCGGCACATGGCCACGGGTGGCCACCCAGCGACTCGGCGGAGCGAACTCGCTTTGCCCCCCCGGAAAGCGCAACCGGGCGAACGAGGTCAGCGCCTGGCGCATCACCGGATGGCCAAGGTGCATCAGGACCGTGTCAGGCGACGGGCGGAACACCGGGCGCCCGTTGATGGTGTGGACGAAGTAGCGGTTGTCGAACACCAGCCAAGGCATGGCACCAGCCACGCCGCGATCACCACGCAGGCGCAGGCTGTCATCAGCCACGGCTTGCCAGCGCGCTGGCAGGGGTGTGCGCAGCCGCATGCGTCCGGTCGCGTCCGGGCCTTGCAATGGCTCATGGGCCGAGCCCAGGCCCAGTGCCATACGCAGGGTGTTTTGAAGGGTTTGAGGGGTCAGATCCAGGTCGGTCAGCAAGCGCTCCAAGCGCGCACGCTCTTCGATTCCGCGCTCGGCTGTGACCACGCGGGCGTCGTCCGTGGCGTGTTGTCGGGTCCCGATCTCGCGGTCCAGGTCGGCCAACACGTCCTGATCGTCGTTCAGCTCCATCATGCGACGCTGAAATGCCGCGTCGAACAACTCACCGACTGATCCCAAGTCCTCGCGGATGTCGTTGACCTTCTCCAGCACGCGGGCCACAAAGGCCAGGTCGGCATCATCGTCACTGGCGAAGTGAAAGATCGTGACATCGCGCGCCTGGCCATGCCGGTCGATACGGCCGTTGCGCTGCTCCAGCCGAGAGGGGTTCCAGGGGATCTCGTAGTGCACCAAAAACCGAGCGGTGTGCTGGAGGTTCAAGCCCTCGGACGCAGCATCGGTGGCCACCAGGATCTGGACTGCAGAGCCCGGGTCATTGAAGGCAAGCTTGATGCGCTCGCGATCTTCATCGGACATGCCGCCGTAAAGCTGGACGATGGCGCCTGTGTCGGCACCGTACTCGCGCTCCAAGCGCTGCACCAGGTAATCCAGAGTGGTCTTGTATTCGGTGAAGATGATCAAGCGCTCGTCAGGGTTCCAGGCCTCAGCGTTGCGCAAGCGCTCACTGATCAGCTCTTTCAGCCGGTCGAAGCGAGCATCAACGGCAGGCACCTTGGTGGTGACTGGCAAGTCGGTCAGCTTCAGCGCCTGGAGGGCTGCATCGACTGCGGCCACTTCTTTGGTCAGTTTCCCCAAGTAAGGGTGCATCCAGGCGCCGACAACGTGCGCCGCATGCAGGTTCCGGCTTTCGCGCTCCTGATCGTCATCGATGTCTTCCTCAACGGCCCGACGAGCGGCCAGCACTTCGCTTGCATGGGTCTGCTCCTGTGCATCAAGGCCCGCTTTGAAGCGCAGCCAGCTGTCCGCGAAGGTGACCGGGCTGGACAGCAGACGCTTGCGCAGCACCTCGATGGCAAAGTTCAGCACGGAGCGCACTTCAGGGGCCGCCAAGATCTGGCGCTTAAGGGCCGCGCAGAACGCTCGCACGGCCACGGCCAGGTCTTTCTCGGCCCGCATCATGTAGAGCGGCATTGGCTTCAGGTTGCGCGTGGCGAATCGCGGCGGCCGTCCAGCATCCTTGTCTTGCGTGTTGATCTCGCTCTTGAGACGGCGGATCAGCACATCGCCGATCATGGCGCGCTCTTTTTCGGTGAAGGCGGGTGTGCGCGTGAACCGCACGGGGTCCAATTGCTCCAGGAGGCCGGAGAAACAGCGTGTGTGGCCGTTGTGCGGAGTCGCGGTCAAGAACAGCCGGTGCTCGAACCAAGGCGTCAGCAGGCGCAACATTTCTGCCAGGTCACTGTCCTCGCCAAAGTTGGACGGCATCAGGTTGTGCGCTTCGTCAACGATGAGCAGATCCCAAGGCAATTGGGCGCCCTGCTGGGTCTGCGTGGACCGGCAGTTGGCGATGAACTGCTCCAGCACGTCTGGCTGGCGCAGGTAGTGGTACGAGGTGATGATGCGGGGCAGCGCGCGCCAGGGGTTGGCGTCCAGCCCCATTTCTTTCTGCAAGCGATGCGTGGCCGCCTTGTCCACGATGTCAAAGCCCAGAGAGAACTTCTCTTCCATTTCTTGCTGCCACTGGGTACGCAGCGAGGCCGGGGTGATGATCAACACGCGCCGGATCCGGCGCTTTCGGACCAACTCGGCAAGGATCAGACCTGCTTCGACCGTTTTACCCAAGCCGACATCGTCGGCCAGCAGCAAGGACACGCGCGGCATCCGCATGGCGCGGGCCAGCGGCACCAACTGGAAGTCATCTGCACTGACGGCGCCATAAACTGGAGCAGTTGGGACCGACTCAGCTTGGCGATCGGGGTCTTCTGGCGAGAGGAATGGCGTGATGGCTGTCCAGCGCGTGGCCCGCTGGAGCGAAAGGAATTCGGCCATCTTCATGGGAGCTTCCGCATCGACCTTGGGCAATGCGTTGGGCTCCAGCACCACAGGCCCACGTTCCCGCTCCCACAACACAGTCTCTTCGGGTTCGCCATCGGCATCGCTGAACTCGATGGTGACCAAGTGGAGCAGCTCAGATGTCTTGGAGGCAGCAAATGGCTCGACGGCGGAGATGACGCCGCGCCGATTGCGCACAGTTGCCAGCATCCCTACCCGAGGAACAGAAATCTTTTCAGTATTCACAGCAAAATCCAAATCACTCCGAGGATGCTATCGCGTTTCATTTAGCGTACAGGTCGTCTCTGTCGAGTCTGGGGCGGACATGGACAGCGCCAAGAGCTGGGTCGTCTTCAATGTCCTTCGCGAGAGTGAGCGTCCCAAAATTGAAGGGGTCTTGTGCCAGTCCGCAGGCCACTGAGATGCGGTGGTAGCTACCAGGTGGGAACAGATGTTCCGCCACCTTGTTATGTCTGGGAATGTCCAGCATGTTGACGCGGTGGGCCACCCTTCCGACACCTCCGTCTACCGGCCCTCGGTACTCAGCCAGTGAACCGCCTCCGCCCGACATGAAAACTCTCAGCCCGTTAGCCCAGGCGGGTGAAAGCTTGTAGCGCTTTGTCTTGGTCTTTGCGACAACCGCCCTGACGAGCTTCTCCACCTCTTGCCCAAACAAGCCATCTCGGGCCAGAACCGTATCGGGCTTCAGGCTTGCTTGCCGTGCAAAAGCCTCAGCTTCCAGCGCGCATGAAATGGGATCTACGGCGCTGGCGTCCTGAGTATCCGCCCCCACCAACCGGTTTTGGAGCAGCATGTGAACGCCCAAAGGTTTGACCTCTGGTGCCCATATGGCGAACTTATCCTCACCCTCGCGGTGGATCACAGAAAACGTGACCACATCCAACGAACCGCCACCCACATCAACCAAACAGTGCAGTCCATCTGTTCTTTGCGATGACTGGACATAGCCTGCTACTTGAGCCAAAAACTCCGGGATGAGGCCTGGCTCGTCAGCCAGAGATTCAGGACGATTGGTCATCCAATCCAACACCTGGGATGTATCGGAATCGAGTCGACCGGGGACTTGATCTTGCAGGCTGAGGTGCCATGCCAAATGAACCAAGCGCAGGTAAGCAATCTTTTGCTGATCGTCTTCAAGACCATTGCTTGGCATGCCCAGGTTGAGCATCCAATTGAGGCGCTTGTGCCGCAACAAGTCACCATGCTCCTTGTAGGTCCATGAGCGAACGTATCGAATCACCAATGCGAGGAAGACCGCAGCTTCGCATATGGAGCGGCGTGACACTGCAGGCATGAGGAAAGGATGTTTGAGGTTTACCAACACCGATTCACGTGTTACACGAGGGTGCTGCCCTAAAACTGCCCGACCTCCCTCCAAGACTGAGTACTCGGTAGGGAGTGTCAACTGATCATCGGCGCTGTTCGCGCCATCCCACCGAACAGGGAAGATCGCGTCCATCAGGCCTACAGCCGCTTTGGTGTATGAAGTTCCAAAGTCAATGCCGATGAATACGTCGATGGGCGGCTGCCCGGTCCGCTCTTCGCCCAAGGACAGTTGGCGCCCCGCTTCAACCCAATCAGGTGCTTCAACGTACTGGCACTGCCGCGTCAATGCAGAGGGCCTAATGGAGCGAAAGGTGACAGGAACAGCAGGCTCTGCCTTGGGCTTCACCGCCGCGACAATCTGAGCTGACGCGGGCATGGGCGCTGCAAGCTTTTCTAGCAGCGGTCTTGCCGTTTTGGTTTGGGGCTGGGACCTGATCTGCTGCGACTTGGACACTGGCGCCGGTTGGCGTGTTCTATCGGATGATCCCCTTCGATCAAACTTGGCCCCAGACGGCTTATTGGTTGCCGACGTGGTTGTGCTGCGACGCAGCGGGTCCAGCGGCGGCCTCGCAGACTGGCTGTGCGTCACACGTTGGTCCGCCTGCCGTGGCGCGCTGCTTGGGCTGTCTGCCCTTATTGAGGCCAGGTCGCCCTTGATGGCCTTCAATTGATCTCGCCAATCTTTCATCGCCCGCCTCCCAACACGCGAATCACCCCGAAACAAACAGGAGAGTCATCCGGGTTGAGACGCTCTCTTTGGCGCACCCGCTCACGTTTGAGCTCAATGCGCGCACGAAGCTTATCGATCCGCCCCTGCGTGGCTTTGACAAGGCCATGGCGCGCCAGCGCTTTGTGCATGGCCAGGACACCCTCCAGCTTGCCCAACTGCTGATTCAGATGCTGATCAAGCCCATGGAGCTGGAACATCATCCGGTCTGCGTTTTCGTTCTGTTTGCGTTGCAGTGCACGCTGATACGCCCCTTGGATGTTTGAATCCAAGAGGTCATAAGCCTCTGCCACCACGTTAGCGGTCAAAACACTACCCGCCGCAAGCCAGTCGCGCCCATGCAGCCTGGCGGCGTTGATCAAGGCCTCAGCCGCATCCTCATCCAACAGATCTGCCGATGCCAATGGACAGGCCGCCTTCTGCAACCACTCTTCCTCGCTTACCCCAGAAAATGACCACTTACGGATGGAAAGTGCGTAGTCGCCAGGCTTTAAGGTTGGCACCTGCTCAGCGTCAATCTCAACACTCACCAGCCCGTGATGCGCTTGGCCTTTGCTTCGTTCACCAATAAAGCGCACCAATGGATGAAACTGGTGAATGGCCTCCCATCCACGGTTGCCCGACACGGTGATTTTGTTGATGAACCGGCACTGGCGAGGCAAGCCACTTCCCAAGGCTGACATCCCTGTCTGTCCGGTCCTTCGGCAGTATTCGTCAAAGTCTGCGGCCACTGCCGATGGCAACTGGATCGAATACTCATGAGGGCCACCGCTCTGTACGAACTGGTGCCCTTGCGCTTGTCTGACTAAAAAGTCTTTGACATAGATGATCAGGTCGTCTTCAGTCACACGACGAGAGACCTCTTGAGCGGCCTTGATGCGCTCCAATACCAAGCCGCCATGGGCCATCATCTGGGCGGCATTTTTCTCCAAACGCTCCTGCTCGATGCGAACGTTTTCCAGGGACTGTCGCGCTGCCTCAATAGCTCGCTCCTCCTCCTCCGGTGTCAGGCGACGCGTTAGCAGGGTGGATTCAAGGTTCTGAATCACCTCGCCTATGACGGGCTCAGGTTCGCCCAAGGCCTGCTCAAATACCCTCAGCCTTGAAAGCAGGCGGCTGAAGATGCGTTCGTCAATCGTGCCGCCATACATCAGGTTCCAGATGTGGATGATGTCGGCTTGCTGGCCAAGTCGATCGATACGGCCAATGCGCTGTTCAACGCGCATTGGGTTCCATGGCAGATCGTAGTTGATCAACAGCTTGCTGAACTGCAAGTCGACGCCCTCAGACGCGACCTCCGTCGACACCAAGACCCGGAGATCAGGCTGGTCGCGAAACTGATTGATCAGGTCTTGCTTGGACTCTTGCATGTTGCCCCACAGCAGCAGGGAAGGAATGCCAGCAGCACAGAGCTTCTCGGTCAGATACTTGGCGGTGACGCGGAAGGAAGTGAACAGGATCACCTTCTCACCTGGGGAGGCCGCAAAGTAGTCGCCCAGAACAGCCTTGAGGCGATGTAGCTTTGAGTCGTTAAGCTCAAGCGCCTGGACATCCAGATTTCTGGGGCGATTGGCCTTCAAAAAATCCTTCAACGATCCACTGACATCTTCGTATTCAAAGTCATTGGACTCGGACTCTTCGCTGTCTTCGACATACACGCTGGTCATGTCGTCAACCAACTCGGCCTGATCGCCTAACCATGCTTTGGCAAAGGCTGCAGGGCAGCTACAAACCTGCCGCTGTGGCGTTGCCAGCAAGAACCCATCTGAAATGCTGTGACGGAAGGCATAGTCACGCGTAACCTCGGTGACATGCTCATAGAAGGCACGCTCTTCTGCCGTCATGGCGACGATCTCGGCCTTGGGTTCACGCTTGGCCCTTTTCACTTGCACGTCGCGTTTGCGCGTGCGCGTGATCACATGTCCGAGCAGGTTGACACGCTCCAGGCCGGCCGCCAGCTCGGAACGATAGGATGGCTCCGCCAGGTCCGCATCTGTAGGCGGCGTGTCTCGTAATGCCGCCAGTTGCCGAGACCTTGCCAGCATGTCATGCGCAGCAGCCTCTTGGATGAAACCATTGATTTCTTCAGCCGTTGACCCGATGCGCAACGCCGCATCTCTGGCCGCCACCAAAGGCTGGTTTGCTTGAACCATCTCCGCAAAGTTTGATCGGTACTGAAAGTGGTCCGGGTCACACAGGCGCAGAAGGTGGAACAAATCCTCTCGGTCAGTGTTGATGGGAGTGGCAGACAGCAGCACCCGCTGATGCGAAACATCCCGAAGCATCTGGCCCAGTTTGTACGAGGCGCTTTCAGGATTGCGCATGTAGTGGGCCTCGTCATAGATGACCAAGTCCACCAACGGCTCTTCTTCTGCACAGCCATCCAGCAACTCCGCGAGCAGATGCCGAGACCCTGGTCTTTTCGAAGTGGCGCTGGCGCCAGACTTCCAGCCACGAGGTGGCCTCAGCGCCTGGTAACTGGCAATCCATGCCTTGGTCGGACCGAAGGCAGACGTGTTCTGAAGCTCACTGGTCAAAGTGGCTGCATCCACTATCTGAGACTCAATACCAAATCGGTTCAAGAGTTCGTCCCGCCATTTCTCCCTGAGCATGGCGGGGCAGACGATCAAAAGCCGCCGCATCTCTTCGCGTGCACGCAACTCCGTCCAGATGATGCCGGCCTCGATGGTCTTGCCCAAGCCGACCTCATCCGCAATCAGGATGCCGCTTGCAGGAGACTCCAGCAATGTCAAAAGCGGTTTGTATTGATGGGCATAGAAGTCAGTGTTGGTGACGCCCATCGAATAGACCAAGTTGGCCAACCGCCCCGATAGATGCACATGGGTGAGGTTGCGCCGTAAGTCTTCAGACCGGCCATACCGACCAGCGTCGATCTGTTGATAGATGTCGCCATCACCATCTTCGGTCAGCGCCTCCAGCAGCTCACTGGAGCAATAGTCAGTTGTGCCGTCGTGCCATCGAATGGAGTAGTACGGCACCCCATTCCGGGGCCGCTGATTGCCCGTGGCTGTGCCAACCTTACCTGGGTTGTCCTTGCGGCGAACCTGTGTCCCCTTTTCCATGCATACCTCCCTTATGCCGACCAGTTTTTATGGAGATCATCAAACGATGGAGGGACTTTACCGCCCGACCTCGCGCGTGCGCAGACGTGATCTCCATCAATGATTCATCGCTCCAAACCGATGACCCCGCGTTGCCTTCACGCGAGTAGAACTAGTTGCGCAAGGCGATTGTGCTCGCCCCCTGCACCGAACACTTTGAATCATCACAAGCTCAATACATGAGCCTGTGCTTGCGCTATACTCATCAACGGCAGCCGCCCCGTGACGGCTCGCGCGCCCACATTAGCAAAGCCGGGTTCGGCATCACGACATCAACAGTCTTTTTTTGCACTTCCTTCATTGGCGGTGACATCTGGTCGTGTGGGCCCGATCTTCTGGAACTGCCCTGGAGTGAAAGATGCAAGAACCCCTTACCAAGGGCCGCCTGGAACAATTGCGGCGGGATGCCCGTAAGCAACAGAAGGTCAGTGGCACACCGTACGTGCAGTTGCTGAATCAGTTTGCGCAGAGCATGGGCTTCGCCGATTGGGCTGACCTGCACCATCAACAGGAAAAGTCGCTGACCGCCCCCTTACCGAATTCAGAGCTGTATGCCGATCCGATTTACCAGATCAGCCAGGCACTGGAAACTTTTCTGCGTCAGTGCAGCAACTCAGACATCTATTGGCTGTGCCGTGGCGGAACACTTTGGGTGCGGCGACGCGACCTGAAGAACGGTGACCTGAGTACTCTCCACTTCGAGGTCATGGGTGCACTTGATCGAGCCACGCAAGATGAGGCGGACAACACCGGATTGCTCCTGTCCAACGACTTCGAGGGCTTCCCAGACCGGCTCGTCTTCCACGGTGACGAAGATGACGAAGGCAATCCCCTGGAGCCGCAAGAAGGCGTCCAAGAATGGTATTCCCACGAGCGCGGGCGCGAGATGCTGCTCGCGGAAGTTGAGGACCTTGCCATCGACGCGTACCACGGCAGCATCGAGCCGTATCTGATGGGTGAGTGACTAAATCCTGAAATGTGGGCAGGCCCACGGCCTGCCCGCTTCAGACCTCAATCACCCAAGCTTGGCAGCAATGTCCCCCGGCCTCGGGTGGTAGTAGCGCTTCAGCATCTGCAAGTCCTTGTGCCCCGTCACGCTGGACAACTCCAGCACGTTGCTCAGCTTCTCGGCAATGCGCGAAGTGCCTTCGTGCCTCAGATCATGGAAGTGAAAATCTTCCAGCTTGGCGCGCTTCACAGCCCGCGCCCAGGCCAGCTTGAAGGCATTGGCTGACACGTCAAACACACGCCCTTCTGGCTCGTCATCGCCCTTCAGCTCCGCCAGGATGGCCATGGCCTGCGTTGACAGGGGTACGTTCCTCGACTCGCCGTTCTTGGTCTCCGGCAGGTGCACATAGCGCTCTTCCAGGTGCACGTGCTGCCAGTCCAGCGCCAGGATTTCGCCGCGCCGCATGGCGGTGGCAATGGCCAGCTCCACAATCGGTCGCAGCCAGGGCACACGGCAACTGCGCTCACGGCCGTCGGCCGTACAGGCAGCCAACAGCCGCGCTTCTTCTGAAAGGTGGGCCTTGCCCTTCTTGGCTGGCTTCAGGCGGCGGTCACGCCCGTTTTTCACCTTGGGCCTGGCCACGCCCTGCGCCGGGTTGCGCGGCAATGCAATTTCCCACTCCTGCATGGCGTGGGCGATCACGCGCTGCAGCAGGCCCATCTCGCGCACCACGGTGGCCGGGCACACCCCGTCCACCTTCAAACGTTCGTCGCGGTAGCGGGCGATGTCGATGGGCCGCAAGTTGGCCATGGCCGTCTCGGCGAACTTGCGCCGTGCCATGGCCTTGAGCCGAGCGATTTCGCTGTCAGCGCCTCGGTGCAACGGCGAGACCTCCTCAACGTACTGGCCGATCAGGGCGGCCAGCGTCTTGCGTTCGGCCAATGCGCGCGACACGAAGGTGCCACGGCGCATCTCGGTCTCGACCTCAGCGGCCCAGGCCATCGCGTCTGATTTGCTCTCGAAAGTGCGGGCAAGCTGAGGGAATCCGGCTTTGCGGATCTTGGCTTCCCACTGGTAGTCGCCGCGCTTGTAAAAGCTGGCCATCTGTCGTCCTCCGACGTCTCCGTCATAAGCAGTGTCGGAGAATTGTCGGAAAAAGGCCTGCGTATAAATTCCAGAGCCCTTTTTGAGGGGTCTGCGGGGGCATTTGCCCCAGGCCACAGAGTGGCGCGCCCGGCTGGGATCGAACCAGCAACCCCTGCCTTCGGAGGGCAGTACTCTATCCATTGAGCTACGGGCGCAACAGGGGCATTCTAGCAGCGGCTTTGTACGGGTTACGCCACGCTGCGGCCCGACCTATAATCACCTTCTTGGCATGAGGCTTTCCGGCCACGAGCAAGGCCCCTCACTGCCGTTTTTCAACCTCCAGCGCACGACAACACCCCATGAGCCAAGCGCCCCAATCTCACGAGTCCGGCCACGAAGGCCCGATCAGCACCCCTCAGCAACTGGTGGCCGCCGTCGTGGCCGCGTTCGTGGTGCCGGTGGTCATCATCGTGCTGCTGGTCAACTACGTCACCTCCAGCGCCAAAGATTCGGCAGGCAGCGATGCCTTGTCGGCCCAGGCCGTGTCCGAGCGCATCATGCCGGTCAGTCAGGTGGACCTGAAGCTGGTTTCGGCCAACACCGGCCCCCGCTCTGGCGAAGAGATCTACAAGGCCGCTTGCGCCGCCTGCCACGCCGCAGGCGCCCTGGGTGCGCCCATCTTTGCAGATGCCGGCGCCTGGGGTGGCCGCATCGGCAAGGGCCTGGAAACGCTGGCCCTGCACGCCATCAAGGGCTTCAACGCCATGCCCCCGCAAGGTGGTGGCGAGATGTCGGACACCGAGATCACCGCCGCCGTGGTGTACATGGCCAATGCGGGCGGCGCCAAGTTTGAAGCGCCCGCCATGCCGGCCGCTGCGGCGTCTGAGGCTGCGGCCCAGTAAACACCAGGCCCCCAAAAAAAACCGGCTCTGGCAGCCGGTTTTTTCATGGGCCAGCGGCCTGAAGCCACGGCGCCTCAGCCCTGGGCTTGCGGGTGCAATTGATAGCCAAACCGCTGGGGCAGCTCGTCAAAACGACACTCGCTGAGCGTCAGGCCACTGGCCTCCAGGGCGTCGGCGGCCACGTCCATGTCCAGCGAGCGCACCAGGCCAAAGCCCGCATCGGTGTCGATGAACAGCCGGCCATGCTCGTCCAGCCAGGCAGAGCGCAGCGTTTGCGCCTCCAGGCCCGTGTGCGCCTGCCATGCGTAGGCTGCCTGGACCGGCGTGCCCGGCGTCACCTGGGTTGCGCGCCGAACGCCCCAGACCAGCGGGCTGGCCTCCAGCGTCACGTAGACCCGCTGCGGGCCGTTCTGAAAGTACCAGGCCCCCTGCTCGTCGTGCTCGTAGTTGCGCTCGATGAAGGCCTTGAGTTTGTCGTGCACCACCCGCTGTCCTTTGGACTGCGGAAACGGGCCGGCCGCCTGGGTGGGGGCGTCACGCAGGTACCAATCGCCGCGCGCGTCCAGCGCCAGCCAGTCGTGGCAGTGGGGCACATTGGGCCACTTCTTCAGCGCGGCCTTGACGATGTCATCCATGGAAGGCAATCAAAGGTGTTGAAGCAGCCATTGTCCGACGGCGTCGGGCAAGGAGGCCACATGCCCCGGGAAGCGCCCGGCAGGGAACCCGACATGACCTCCTTCGTGGGGTTGCCAAAGCGTCACCGCCGGCCCCACCTCGGCGCGCGTGGGCAAGCTCCAGGCCGGCACCATCGGGTCGTTGCGGGCGTTCAGCAGCAGCGTTGGCACATGCTTCATGCGCCGCAGATGGGGTTTGGCCGAACACCGCGCCCAATAATCTTCGGTGCTGGCAAAGCCGTGCACCGGCGCCGTGAACGCGTTGTCGTAGGTGTAAAAGTTGTGCGAGGCTTGCAGCGCCTGGGCATCAAACAAGCCGGGGTGCTGGGCCAGCTTGCCCATGGCCTTGTCCTTGAGGCTGCGCAAAAACATCCGGGTGTACAGGCGCCCCGACAGCCCGCTTGACAGGGCCTTGGCGCTGGCCTCCAGGTCCAGCGGCGAGCACACGGCCACCACGGCACGGGCCTTTTGCAAGGCCGCGTCACCAGCCTCTTGCGCCCAGCGCATCAGCATGTTGCCGCCCAGCGAGATGCCCACCGCGACGATGGGCCCTGCGTGCGCCTGGGCCAGGCGGCCCAGGATCCAGTCGATCTCGGCGTGATCGCCCGAGTAATAGGTACGGGGCGCCAGGTTCAGCTCGCCCGAACAGCCCCTGAAGTGCGGCACGACGTAGTCCCATCCACGCGCATGGGCCCACCAGGCGAAAGCACGCGAATAATGACTTTGCGACGATCCCTCCAGCCCGTGGAAGAGCACCAGCAGGGGCCGACCGGCGCTCGCCTCGGCGGCCGGCAAGTGGTCCACATCGATGAAATCGTCGTCCGGGGTGCGCCAGCGCCGACGCTGGTATTGAACCGCCTGATCGCGGCGATCAGGGTGGGCCAGGCTGGCCAGCGCGGGCCAGATCGTCTGCACATTGCCGGCCAAAGCGCCCTTGCCGGCCAGCCACAAGGGGGCAACGTAGTGCTGCATGCTCACTCCTGAAAACACCCAGGGCAAGAACTCAATGCAGCATGTTACGCGGCTCGGAAATGTCGGGTAAATCGTTGGGCAATCCGGGGCTGGCATGGTGGGCCACCATGCGCCAGCCATGGCCGGTGCGCACGTACACGTTGGTGGCCATCACGTAGGCGGTCTCCCAGCCTTTTTCGGTCAGGGCCTGGATTTTTTCGGTGACGTGGTGCACGGCGCACACCGCCGTCTCAAGGCGACGCACATGCTCGATGGTGGCGTGCACGGGCCCATGGGCAAAGATGGCTTCAAAGCCCGCCCTCACCGCGCCCGGCCCCACCATGCGCGGCCCGCCGGGGTGCACGCAAGCCACCTCATCGTCGTCGGCCCACAAGGCCATCATGCGATCGACGTCGCCCTGTTGCAGCGCCTCGTAGAACGAGGCTTCGGTTTCGTCGGCCGTGCTCATCAAGGCGGCCTGGGCCTGGCGTGTGCGTGGGTCGGTCATGGGGCCCTCAATGAATCACGTCAGCGGAAGACCACCGTCTTGTGGCCGTTCATCAGCACGCGGTGCTCGGTGTGCCATTTCACGGCACGGGCCAGCACCACACACTCCACATCGCGGCCCACGGCGGTCAAGTCCTCGGGGTCGAGCGTGTGGTCCACGCGGGCCACATCCTGTTCGATGATGGGGCCTTCGTCCAGATCGGCCGTCACGTAGTGGGCGGTGGCCCCGATCAGCTTCACGCCACGCGCATGCGCCTGGTAGTAGGGCTTGGCGCCCTTGAAGCTGGGCAGGAAGCTGTGGTGGATGTTGATGGCCCGGCCCTTGAGGAAGGCGCAGAACTCGGGGCTGAGGATCTGCATGTAGCGCGCCAGCACGACCAGGTCGATGGCCTCCTGGTTGACCAGGGCCTCGACCTGCTGCTCTTGCGCGCGCTTGACCTCGGCCGACGAGCCGGTGGGCAGCGGCAGGTGATGAAAGGGAATGCCGTAGCTGGCGGCCAGCTCGGCGTAATCGGGGTGGTTGGACACGATGCCGGGGATGTCCACCGGCAGCCAGCCCGAGCGCCAGCGAAACAGCAGGTCGTTCAGGCAATGGCCATGCTTGCTGGCCATGATCAGCACCCGCGGGCGGCGCGACAAGGCGTGGATGTGGGCGTCCATGCCGAACTGCCCGCGCACGTGCGAGAACAATTTGCCCAGCGTGTGCGGATCGGCCAGGTGCTCAGGCGCCTCGAAGTGCACGCGCATGAAAAACAGCCCGGTGCTGTCTTCGGCCAGCAGGTCACCGAACTGCTGCGAATCGATGATGTTGCAGCCCGCCTGGTACAGCAGGCCCGACACGGCATGCACGATGCCCTTGGCATCCGGACATGACAGGGTGAGGACGAATTCGTTGGCGAGCTTCATGGTGGGGGCATTGTAGGCGGGCCCCATGACCACGGCGCTTCTTCCTACAATGGCGCATCTCATTCGTTGCGGGAGCCGCATGGCCGATCACGACCTGTCTGCGCGCCAGCACCTGCTGGCCGATCTCTTGTCCCGAACGGCTTTGGGCGAACGTGTGGCTTTTGACACGCTGTACCGCAGCACCAGTGCGCATCTGCTGGGCGTGATCCTGCGTATCCAATCAGACCGGGCCCAGGCCGAAGACGTGCTGCAAGAGGTGTACGTCAACATCTGGCGCTCGGCGCAGAGCTTCAACCCGGCCCTGAGCCAACCCACGACCTGGCTCAACAGCATTGCGCGCAACCGCGCCATCGACAGCCTGCGCCGCCGCCAGACCTCGCCCCAGACCGTGAGCTCGGTGATCACGCACGCCGACGATGAGGAGACCGACATGCTGAATGCCTTGCCTTCGGACGCCCCGGGGCCGCTGGACCTGCTGGAGCAGGCCTCTGAGGCCATGGCCCTGCAAGACTGCATGGCGCAGCTCAACAAAGACCAGCGCCAGAGCCTGGCCCTGGCCTACTACCAGGGCCTGAGCCACAGCGAAGTGGCCGAGCAGTTGCGCCAGCCGCTGGGCACGGTGAAGAGCTGGGTGCGCCGGGGCCTGCAGGGGCTCAAGAACTGCCTGGAGCGGGCCTCGCTGGCCCTGAGCTGAGATGGACTACAGCCGTCCCGAACTGGCCGACCGTCTGGCCGCCGAGTACGTGCTGGGCACCTTGCGCGGCCCGGCCCGTCGTCGCTTTGAAGCCTTGGTGCCGGCCCACCCGGCGCTGAGGCGCGCCATGCTGGACTGGCAGCGCCGTGTGGACGCGCTGTCGGTGTCGGTGCCCGAGGTGACGCCATCGCCGAGGGTGTGGCAGGGCGTGCAGCAGCGCCTGTTCCAGCACACGGTGCAGCCCATGGTGCGCTGGTGGCAAAAGCTGGTGCTGTGGCAAGCCGCGGCCGGCATGGCCGCCGTGGCCGCCATCTCGCTGGGGGTGGTGTTGAGCCAGCCCCCCGTCACGCAGCCGCCCATCGTGGTGGTGATGGCGGCGCAGCCTGATGCGGCCAAAGCAGGTGTGCAACCCGTGGCTTTTGTGGCCGGTGTCAGCCCCGACGGAGCCCACCTGGTGCTCAAGCCACTGGACGACACGCAGCAGCGCTACCTGAACCGCGCGCTGGAACTCTGGGCGGTACCGCCCTCGGGTGCGCCACGTTCGCTGGGCCTGCTGGCGGCCGATGGCACGGCCAAGATCAAGCGCGCCCATCTGCTGGACGACACTGCCGCCTTCGCGGTCAGCGTCGAGCCCCCGGGAGGCTCTCCCACCGGGGCGCCGACCGGGCCGATCATTTCCGTGGGCGCCTTGTGAGCCCGGTTGCATCCAAACGCGGTCGACCTGCGTAAAGGCTGGGGTGGGCGCCATCGGGGCGCCCCTTCACCCTCACTCATCAGGAGACTGCCATGCACACCACCGTCCGTCGCGCCCCCCTGGCCGCCTTGGCCCTGTTCGTTCTGGCCGGCTGCGCCTCCACCTACCAGCCCGCCACCGTCAACAACGCCACACTGCCCGAGGCCGTGCGCGTGCCCGACGGGCATCGGCAGACGGCGTGGACGGTGGGCAAGGGCGAGATCACGTACGAATGCCGAGCCAAGGCCGATGCCCCGGGGCAGCATGCCTGGGCGTTCGTCACGCCAGTGGCCACGCTGAGCGACGCCTCGGGGCAAACGGTGGGCCGCTATTACGGGGGCCCGACCTGGGAAGGCCGCGATGGCTCGATGGTCAAGGGCAAACAGGTGGGATTGGCGCCTGCGCCGGCGGGCAACATCGCATGGCAACTGGTGCAGGCTACCCCCAGCAGCGGGCAGGGCCTGTTCGAAGGCACCAGCTACATCCAGCGCCTCAACACCCGGGGCGGCGTCGCCCCCCAGGCATCGTGCACGGCCAGCAACCAGGGCCAGCGCATGCAGGTGGCTTACCAGGCCGACTATGTGGTGTACAAGCCGGCGCGATGAGCCCGGTCAGTGACCGTGGTAATGCTCGCCGTCTTTGAGCTTGTAGACGGTGCCGCAGTAGGGGCACCGTCCTTCGCCGGTCTTGACCACATCGATGTACACCTTCGGGTGGTGGTTCCAGATCGGCATCTTGGGGTTGGGGCAGAAAACCACGCCGGGGCCTTGCAGCTCGGCGGCGGTCACTTCCACAACGGCCTTGGGGGCGTGGGTGGCGGTGCTCATCTCAGCGTGCTCCGGAAGTTCAACGAACAGGGGTCAGCCACTCGGCGTACTTGGCATTGCGGCCATTGACGATGTCGAAGAAGGCCGTCTGGATCTGCTCGGTGATGGGGCCACGGTAGCCACGGCCGATCTCGATGCGGTCCAGCTCGCGGATGGGCGTCACTTCAGCGGCGGTGCCGGTGAAGAAGGCCTCGTCGGCGATGTACACCTCATCGCGGGTGATGCGCTTTTGCACGATCTCCAGGCCCAGGTCTTTGGCGATGTGGAAGATCGTGTTGCGGGTGATGCCATTGAGCGCACCGGCCGACAGGTCGGGCGTGTAGATGACACCGCCCTTGATGATGAACAGGTTCTCGCCAGCACCTTCAGACACGAAACCGGCGCTGTCCAGCAGCATGGCTTCGTCGTAGCCGTCGTCCGTGGCCTCCATGTTGGCCAGGATTGAGTTGGTGTAGTTGCTCACCGCCTTGGCCTGCGTCATGGTGATGTTGACGTGGTGGCGGGTGTAGCTGGAGGTCTTGACGCGGATGCCGCGCTTCAAGCCTTCTTCACCCAGGTAAGCGCCCCAGGTCCAGGCGGCCACCATCAGGTGCACCTTGGCCCCCTTGGGGCTGACGCCCAGCTTCTCGGAGCCCAGCCAGACCAGCGGACGGATGTAGCCGCTCTCAAGCTGGTTGGCCTTGACCACGTCGATCTGTGCCTGCTCGATCTGCTCGATCGTGAACGGCATGGGCATGCGCAGGATCTTGGCGCTGTTGAACAGGCGCTCGGTGTGCTCACGCAGGCGGAAGATGGCCGGGCCGTTGACCGTGTTGTAGGCGCGCACGCCCTCGAACGCGCCGCAGCCATAGTGCAGCGTGTGGGTCAGCACGTGGACCTTGGCGTCGCGCCACTCCACCAGTTGGCCGTCCATCCAGATCTTGCCGTCGCGGTCATCCATCGACATGGGGGAAATCCTTTCGCATCGAACCCTTGATTGTAGCGCTGCGCGGCGTGCGCGCAGGCAGGGTTCAGCCCCCCACCAGGCGGGCGGTGTGGCGGGCAATCATCAGCTCTTCGTTGGTCGGCACGACCCAGACCGCGACCCGGCTGTCGGCCTGGCTGACGCGTTCCACCCGCCCATCGGGCAGGCCCACGGCCTTCGCATTGGCCGCCAGGTCGGGGCGTACGCCCAGCCAGGCGGCGGCCTGCATCACCCGTTCGCGGATGGGGGCGGCGTTTTCGCCCACGCCGGCGGTGAACACGATGGCGTCCACACCTTGCAGCACCGCCGCCAGCGACCCCAGCTCGCGGGTGATGCGGTGCACATACAGGCCCAAAGCCTCACGCGCGGCCTGCTGACGGGCAGGCTCGGCGGCATCGGCTTCGGCGGCCAGCAGCGCACGCATGTCGGACGACAGGCCCGACACGCCCAGCAAGCCCGACTGCTGGTACAGCATGCGCTCGATCTGGCGGGCGTCCATGCCTCGCTCGTCCATCAACCACAACAGCACCCCGGGGTCGATGTTGCCGCAGCGCGTGCCCATCATCAGCCCGTCCAGCGCGGTGAAACCCATGCTCGACGCCAGGCTGCGCCCGCCCTGCAGCGCGCAGATGCTGGCGCCGTTGCCCAGGTGCAGCACCAGGGTGCGGCCCTGGGCGGCGCGCTCGTCCACCGCCGGCAGTCGTGAGGCGATGTACTCGTAGGACAGGCCATGAAAGCCGTAGCGGCGCACCCCGGCATCGTGCAGTTCGCGCGGCAAGGCAAAGCGTTGTGCCTCAGGCAGGTTGCTGCCATGAAAAGCCGTGTCAAAGCAGGCCACCTGGGGCAAGCCCGGCTGCAGGCGCCTGAGGGCGCGCACGGGCGAGAGGTTGTGAGGCTGGTGCAGCGGTGCCAAGGGCACGAGGGCGTCCAGCTCATCCAGCAGCGCATCGGTCAACACCGCCGGCGCCAGGTGGGCCGGCCCGCCATGCACGATGCGGTGGCCCACGGCGTACACGGCTCGACCGTCCAGCCATCGGGGCAAACACGACAGCACGCGGCCCAGGCCGTCGTCATGGCTGATGGCCTGGGCCGCGGGCCAGCGTTCGTCCAGCAGCACGTCTCCGTGGCGCTGACGCACCAGCAAACGCGGGTGGGTGTGCAGCTCTTCCAGCACACCGTGAATGAACGGGTGCTCTGCCCATTCGGTGAACACCGAGAACTTCAGGCTCGACGACCCGGCGTTGACGACCAGCAGCGGCCCGGGCAGTGGCGGCAGCTCACTCATGGCTCACCCCTGCGCCCGTGCATGGGCCACCAGTTTGAGCACCGCTGTGGAGGCCAATCGCATGCGCACCGAATCGGCCCGGCTGGTCAGCACCACCGGCACCCGCGTGCCCAGCACAATGCCGGCGCTGTCGGCCCCGGCCAGGTACTGCAGCTGCTTGGCCACCATGTTGCCCGCCTCCAGATCGGGCACCACCAGGATGTCGGCCAGGCCGGCCACGGGCGATTCGATCTTCTTGGTGCGGGCGGCTTCGATGCTGATGGCGTTGTCGAAGGCCAGGGGGCCGTCCACCAACCCGCCGGTGATCTGGCCGCGGTCGGCCATCTTGCACAGCATGGCCGCATCCACCGTGGCGGGCATGTCGGGGTTGACCGTCTCGACCGCCGCCAGGATGGCCACCTTGGGCTGCGCCACGCCCAGGATGTGGGCCAGCTCGATGGCGTTTTGCACGATGTCGGCCTTGTCGCGCACATTGGGCGCGATGTTCACGGCCGCGTCCGTCACCAGCAGCATGCGGGGGTAGGCGGGCACGTCCATCACGAACACATGGCTCATGCGGCGCCCGGTGCGCAAGCCCGTGGCCGAAGGCACGATGGCGGCCAGCAACTCATCGGTGTGCAGGCTGCCCTTCATCAGGGACTGCACCTCGCCCGCGCGGGCCAGGGCCACAGCCTGAGCCGCTGCCGCATGGCTGTGCTCCACATCCACCAGGCGCCAGGGGCTGATGTCCAGGCCATGGGCCTCGGCCACCGCGCGGATCTTGGCCTGCGGCCCCACCAGCACCGGCGTGATCAGGCCGTGGCGGGCGGCTTCCAGCGGGCCCGCCAGCGAATCGCGGTCGCAGGGGTGCACCACCGCGCACGTCACCGGCAGCAGGTGTTCGCACTGCCGAAACAATCGGCCAAACACATCATGGCGACGCAAGACGACGTTGGTCGATTCGCGCTCATCCACGGTGCGCTGGGCCGACGGGGCCTGCACGGTGACATGGCCATCGACCAGCACATCCTCACCCCGGCGCACCTGACAGGCCAGCACCACACGATCCGGGGCCTGCTTGTCGGTCACGGTGACGGTGGCCATGAGTTCATCGCCCACGTGGGCCTGGCCTGCATAGGTCAAGGCATGCGCCACGATGACCGTGCCCGGCCCCGGCAGACGCCGCTTGAGCACCCCATGCACGAGGGCCTCGGCGCTCACGCCATCACAGCGTGGCAAGGGCTCTGTGCCGTCGGCGAGCGCCTCGCAATCGGCAAAGGGGTTGGCATCGCCCGACACCAGGGCCAGCAACTCGACCTCGTCGCGTGTCACGGTGTGGGCCACCGTGACGGTCTCGCCCAATGAAATCTGATCGAAGGTCTGGTTGGTGAACTGCGTCATGGGCGAAGCTGAGGTCATCGTGCGGTCGTCTCCAGTGTGACAAGGGGGCATGGCCCCGGTGTGACAAGCATAGCCCCACGCCTGAATTCGATCCCGGCGCAAGGATTTGCTTTTTAAGACGACTGGTCATATTATTTGCCCATGCCCCGCACCGCCGACAAAACCGACATCCCCCGCCGCCTCACGGAAGCGGGCTATCTGCTGTTCAACCGCGACGGCTACAACGCCACCGGCATCCAGCAGATCGCCGACCAGGCCGGCGTGCCCAAGGGCTCGTTCTACAACCACTTCGACAGCAAAGAGGCCTTTGCGGCGGCCATCATTGCCCACTACGCCGACTGGGTGTCCCAGGCCTGGGAGCAGTGCCTGAGCGACGCGCCCGCCGAGCCGGTCTCTGCGCTGCGCCACCTCTTCACCTGCTTTGCACAACACCACGAACGCCAGGGTTGCCAGGGCTGCCTGGTGGGCAACTTTGCCGCCGAGGTGGCCGAATCCAGCCCGCTGTGCCGCGAGGTGCTGCAAGGCTGTCTGCGCGACTGGCGTGGCCGCCTGGCCGAGCTGATCGCCCAAGGCCAGGCCACCGGCGCATTGCGCACCGATGTGGACGCCACCCGATTGGCCACCTTGTTCTGGGATGCCTGGGAGGGCGCCTTGCTGCGCATGAAAGTGGAGCAGCGCGTGCAGCCCCTGCACGACACCATCGCCTTGATGTTGAACCACCTGTTGCGCCGCCCGGCGTGACCTCGTCCCTTTTGCCTTTCACCACAGGAGCCCCACATGAGCACCACCCCCGCTGACACTGGTCTGTACTCGCCCTTCCCACTGGGCCCCATCACCCTGGCCAACCGCATGGTGATGGCCCCCTTGACGCGCAACCGCGCCGAGCCCGGCAACGTGCCTGGCCCCATGACCATCGAGTACTACGCCCAGCGCGCCAGCGTGGGCCTGATCATTGCCGAAGCCACCCAGGTGTCGGCCCAGGCCCAGGGCTACATCGCCACGCCCGGCCTGCACACGCCCGAGCAGATCGCCGGCTGGAAGAAGGTGACCGACGAGGTGCATGCCCGCGGCGGCAAGATCTTCGTGCAGCTGTGGCACACGGGCCGCATGTCGCACACCGCCTTCCAGCCCGGCGAAAAGGCCCCCGTGGCCCCATCGGCCGTGCGCGCCAATGCCAAGACCTACATCCCGGGCGCCGGTTATGTGGACACGTCGGAGCCCCGCGCCCTGGCGCTGGATGAGATCGCCGGCATCGTCGATGACTTCCGCAGCGCCGCACGCCATGCCATCGAGGCCGGCTTTGACGGCGTGGAGGTGCACGGCGCCCACGGCTACCTGATCGATGCCTTCCTGCGCGACGGCTCGAACAAGCGCACCGATGCGTATGGCGGCTCGATCGAGAACCGCGCCCGCTTCCTGGTCGAGGTGATGAGCGCCGTGGTGGGCGAGATCGGCGCCGAACGCACGGGCATTCGCATCTCGCCCGTGTCGCCCGTCAACGACTCCAGCGAATCGCAGCCGCAGCCCCTGTTCGAACACGTGGTGCGCGAGCTGGAGAAGCTGCACCCGGTCTACATCCACGTGGTGGAGGGCTTCACCGGCGGCCCGCGTGACAACGCGCCCTTCGACTACGCTGCGCTGCGCCAGCTCTACAGCGGCGTCTGGATGGTGAACAACGGCTACGACAAGGCCATGGCCGAAGCCGCGGTGGCCGAGGGCCGTGCCGATCTGGTGTCCTTTGGCCGCCTGATGATCACCAATCCCGACCTGCCCCGTCGCTTCAAAGAGAACGCCCCCCTGAACGAGCTGTTCAAGGATGCGCCGCTGTATGGCGGTGTGGGCCCGCACGGCTACATCGACTACCCGGCGCTGCCCGCCTGAGCGGGGCTCACGCACCGAGGCCATCAACGCCCCTCAGCTCAGTTCATCAAACAAACCGAGCTGAGGGCTGGGTGAGCTCAAGGACGCTTCGGCGTCCTTGTTCATGCGGGTTCTCGACGCGCTGGCGTTGCGTGAGCGCGCTGACCTTGTGGTCGATGGCAAGCCGCTCTTGCGCGAGCCATGCCGCGCCTGCACGCCATCGGCCTCATGCTGCGCCTCGGGCTGGCGCCGCACGTCCGCCAGTCGGGCCTTGGCCTCGCGCACCGCGTTCACCGGGTCCACGATGGGCGCGGGGTAATGGCTGCCGATCACACAGCCCGCCGCACGCTGCTCGGCCAGCGGCAGGCGCCACGGCTCGGCCAGGTGCTCGGTGGGCACGCCCGCCAGCTCAGGCACCCAGCGCCGGATGAACACCCCCTCGGGGTCGTGCTCTTGCGCCTGCTTGGTGGGCGAGTACACGCGCATGGTGTTGATGCCCGTGGTGCCCGATTGCATCTGCATCTGGCTCCAGTGGATGCCGGGCTCGAAATCGATGAACTGGCGCGCCAGGTGCAGACCGGGCTCGCGCCAGTGCAGCCACAGGTGGTAGGCCGCCACCGACACCAGCATGGCCCTCATGCGGAAGTTCAACCAGCCCGTGGCGTTCAGGCTGCGCATGCAGGCATCCACCATCGGAAATCCCGTCTCGCCCCGGCACCAGGCCTCGAAACGGCCGCGATCAAAGTCGGGCTCACGCAGGCCGTCATACGCCCGCGCAAAGTTCCGCCACTCGATCTCCGGCTCGGATTCCAGCTTTTGCATGAAGTGGCAATGCCAGCGCAGTCGCGAGGCAAAGCCTTGCAGGTGGTAGGCCAGACCACGGTCACCGGGCTCGTCACGGTCGCGCAAAGCCGCGATGCGCGCCTCGGTGGCCTGGTGCACGCACCGCATCGAGATCGAGCCAAAACTCAGGTGCGCACTCAAGCGGCTGCACCCGGCTTCGGCCGTCAAGGGGCTGGACAGGTGCTGCCGGTAACCACGCCCCCGTTGCAGCAAGAAGCTGCCCAGATCGGCCCAGGCGGCGCGCTCACCGGCCGGCATCGCTGGCATCGCCACCCCGCGGGCCCTGGCCATGGCGGAGTGCCGCTCGGCCCAGCCGGGCACGTGGGCACGGGCCAGTGTCGCCAGATCGGGCAGGGGCTCGGCTGCATCACCCGTCAAACCCGTGGGAGAACGCCAGCCCGCTGACACGGTCGACTCGGGCGCCGCCATGCGCGCCTCCCAGCGCGCCGCCCACCCGCTGCGCTGCCGCAAGGCCCGCACCACGCCGGTCTGGGCATGCTCCGTCCACACCACCGACTGGCCACGACACCAGCGCGCCACCGCCCGGTCGCGCTCGTAACTCCAGAAGGGGCCGGTTTCTTCGTGGCTCAGCAGGTGGGTGAACGCCCAATCGCGGTGCAGCGCGGCCAGCACCTCGGGGGCTTCGCCCACGCGCACCAGCAGACGCAAGCCTCGCTCGGCCAGATCGGCGCGCAGCTCTTCCAGGCAGCACTGCAGGTGCCGCAGGTGGCGGAGATCGAACTCTGGGCTGAACAACCAGGCCGGCTCCAGCACGAACAGCGCCAGGCATTCGTCGGCCTGGGCGGCCTGGGCCAGAGGGGCGTGGTCACGCCAGCGCAGATCTCGCTTGAACCAGACCAGGGCACGGTACGTCATCCCGGCATTGTCGGCAGGCCACTCCCATGGTGGCCCCGGATCTGCACCCAGGGCGACGAGGTGACCCGCCTTTGTCGCGTCTGAGGCTCAGCAGAGCTCGATGGCCATGGCCGTGGCCTCACCACCGCCGATGCACAGGCTGGCCACACCTCGGCGCACACCGTGATGGCGCAAGGCCCCCAGCAAGGTCACCAGGATGCGCGCCCCCGAGGCGCCGATCGGGTGGCCCAGGGCACAGGCGCCACCATGCACATTCACGCGATCGTGTGGCAGCTTCAGGTCCTGCATCGCCGCCAGCACCACCACGGCGAAGGCCTCGTTGATCTCCCACAGGTCCACGTCGCCCACCGTCCAGCCCACACGGGCCAGCAACCGCTGCATGGCCCCCACCGGCGCGGTGGTGAACCAGGCCGGGTCCTGCGCATGGGTGGCATGCCCATGAACCACCGCCAGGGGGCTGAGCCCACGCGCTTCGGCCTGCGATCGGCGCATCAGCAGCAGGGCCGCCGCACCATCCGAGATCGATGAGGCGTTGGCGGCGGTCACTGTGCCATCGGGCGCAAACGCCGGCTTGAGCGTCGACACGCGCTCCGGTTGCACCCTCCACGGTGGCTCGTCTTGCCTGAGCTCGGTGGCCGCGCCGCCACGACCTGGCACGCTCACTGGCGCCAACTCCCAGTCAAAACGACCTTCATGCATGGCCTGCTGGGCGCGACGGGTCGAGGCCAGCGCGTAGTCATCCTGCTGCGCCCGGCTGAACGCGTAACGGCGCGCACAATCCTCAGCGAACGTGCCCATCAGCCGGCCGCGGGTGCCAGCGTCATACGCGTCTTCCAGACCGTCCAGGAACATGTGGTCCAGCATCTGCCCATGACCCAAACGCTGACCACCACGGGCCTTGGGCAAGAGATAAGGCGCGTTGCTCATCGACTCCATGCCACCGGCCAGCGCCCACTCGATCGAACCGGCCATGAGTTCGTCGTGCGCCAGCATCACCGCCTTCATGCCTGAACCACACACCTTGCTCACCCCGGTGCACGGCGTGCCCACAGGCAAGCCCGCCTGCAAGGCGGCCTGACGCGTCGGCGCCTGCCCTTGGCCGGCGGGCAACACGCAGCCCATCAGCACCTCACCCTGCCCGACGGCGCCCTCATCGGGCTGCCAGCCTGAGCGGGCCCATGCGGCACGCAAGGCCACGGCCCCCAGGCTGGGCGCGTCAAGCGCCGACAAGGCGCCCTGAAAGCTCCCCATGGGGGTGCGGGCCGCCGACACCAGCACCACCGGGTCTGCGCTGCGCACCATGGTGCTCACCGATGGGTGAATGCCGGTGGACGCTTGTCCAGGAAGGCCTGCATGCCCTCGCGCTGGTCGGCCGTGCCAAACAAGGAATGAAACAGGTGGCGTTCGTACGTCACCCCATCCGACAGCCCCGTCTCAAATGCACGGTTCACCGCCGCCTTGGCCATCATCACGCTGGGCCCACCGAGGGCGCAGATCACCATGGCCGCCTCCAGTGCCTCCTCCAGCAGCCGCTCGGCAGGCACCACGCGCGAGACCAGGCCGCTGCGCTCGGCCTCGGCCGCATCGATCATGCGGCCGGTGAGCACCAGGTCCATGGCCTTGGCCTTGCCAATGGCACGCGGCAGGCGCTGAGTTCCTCCCGCGCCCGGGATCACGCCCAGCTTGATCTCGGGTTGGCCAAAACGGGCCGTGTCTGCCGCGATCACCATGTCGCACATCATCGCCAGCTCGCAGCCGCCGCCCAGCGCAAAGCCCGCCACCGCCGCGATCACCGGCTTGCGAACACGCCGAATGGTTTCCCAGTTGCGGGACACGAAGTCACCTTTGTAGGCGTCGACAAAGTCCAGCTTGGCCATGGCCGCGATGTCGGCCCCGGCCGCAAAGGCCTTGGCACTGCCGGTGATGACGATGCAGCCGATGCCGTCATCGGCCTCCATCGACAACAAGGCATCACCCAGTTCGTTCATGAGTTGATCGTTCAAGGCGTTGAGGGCCTTGGGGCGGTTCAAGGTGATCAGCCCGACGCGACGGTCACCGTCACCGCGCACGTCAATCAGCAGAGTTTCAGGGTTCATGGTCCGGCTCCGGTTCATCGTCTTGCATCCACAAGGCCTCGTCACCCGCCTCGGCCTCATCCTGGCGCGCGCGCTCATCCAGCGCCGCCTTGAACGCCTGGGCATCATCCAGCAATCGGGCGGGGTCCGACAAGGGGGCCAGTCGCCAGGCTGGCGGCATCATGGTGGCGGCATAGGGCTGAGACCACACTTGCCCGGTGTTCTGCACGTTGAGCCACATCATGAGGGCCAAGCCCGTGGCGTAAGCCGCCGACACCCCCGCCGCCATGGTCCAGCGCAACCCTGGCTGAACCACCGCCAGGTGCGCCCACACCAGCCCGGCCAGCACGGCCGCCCCCACCCAGCCCGCCACGCGCTCGGGCCACATCCAGCCAGTCATGAACGACAACATGGGCAATGCCGTGGTCACGGCCGTCCACGCCAGACCATGCCACAGCGCTTGCTGCAAATGGGCGTGAAACTGCAAGCGCCCTTGAAACAGCTGACTGCCCAAAGACCACAACAAGGTCCAGGCCCCCACCAGGCCGGCGGTGGCCAGCGTGCCCGACAGGTAAGTGCGCAAAGGGGTGTCGGGCTCGGAGGCCACCCACATGTCCCACAGACTCCAGAGCAGGGCCAACACCGCCCAGGGCAACCAGGCGGTCCAGCCCACCGGCGAGCGCAAGGCGTGTTCGCCCGAGGCCAGCGCACCGCGCCCCAAGGGCAACTCAGGCGCCAAGGGGTCGGATGGCAAACGCAGCCTCATCCGTGTGTGCCCCAGGCGCCAGACCTCCTGGCCGGCCACGCGCGCCGACTCACCCGCGCGCAACAGACGGCGTCCCATCAAGACTCCGTTGAGGGTGTCGCCCACCGTGAGCCGCAAGCCCTCGCCGTCATGGCTCAGCTCGGCATGCACCGCCGCCGTGCTGGCGTCATCCAGGTGCACATCCACCTCCACGGCACGCCCGATGCGACAAGGCCAACGGTACACCGGGGTGCTGCGCAAGACCTGCCCATGGGCGTCCAGCCACTCGATCAACGCGACGGGGACGTGGTCCATCCAAACCCCTTGAGGTACGAATCCGCCAGACGCATGGCGTTGTCATGCGCCACACCGCGCACATCGAATCGACCCAGCACACCCTGCTGATCGCTGTCCACCGACATGGACAGCACCGTGAGGTCGTACAGGCCAGGCAATTTTTTGTAGGCGCTCATGCACACCACCGCACGCATGGGCAGGCCTTGTGCGTCCACGTAGCGCTGGGCACACCGCGCAGGGGTGCGGTGCCGCCCGCCACCCAGACCTTCATTGGCATAGCTGGCGCCCATCTGGTGCGCAAAACGCCAGGCGCCCAGCGCACGCCCATCGTAGATTTCATGGCGCGTTGACACCGTGCCCGTTTGCAAAAAACCGCCCACAAACACCCCCTGGTTCATGCCGCATTCCGAGCGCTCGTACTGCAAGCCCTTGGCATCGGCCGCACTGCTGCTGCCCCAGCAGCGCATGAACAGCTCTTGTGGCACGGGCACCTTGTATCGCTCATGCCCACCGTCGCGCCAGGTCAGCGCCAGAAACCGATGCGCCAGATCGGCCTGGTAAGACATCAACTGCCGCGTGATTTCGGCGTACATCGGCGCCGTCACAGGTGCGGCCTTGCGGGCGCGATTCAACAAGGCCACCGCATGCTCGCCCGGCACCAGAAAGCTCACCTGCTGCCCATCCAGGCGCGTGGCCACGTTCACGCCGATCACCCGCCCCTGGGCGTCCAGCGCCGGACCACCACTCATCCCCGGGTTCAAGGAACCGCTGAAGAAAATGCTGGGAATGTGGCTGCGCTCCACCAGCCCGTTGTACGTGCCTTCCACCACGGCAAACCCGACGTCCAGCGGATTGCCCAGAGAAAACAGATGCTCCCCCTGCTGCAACACCTGCCCGGCCGGTCGAAACGACAGACCCACACGGGCCTCCTGCGGTGACTCGCTGCCCGCGCCCTGCTCGCCCGCCACAGGCGCCAGCACGGCCAGATCGTGCACCACATCCACGGCCAGCAACTGCAACTGCCCCTGTCGACCATCGACATGGCTGTAAGTCAAGCGATAGCGCTGGGGCTCCAGGGCCACCTGACTCACCACGTGGTAATTGGTGACGATGCGCTGGCCACCCGCCACCACAAAACCCGACCCCACCGACGACTGACTGCCCTGCCCATTGAGCAAGGTGCGGATCTGAACCAGGTGAGCGCGCGCGCGCTCGTACAGTCGCTGCGCCTCACTGGACACCGCCGAGCCGGTCGGCTCCGGGGTGCTCACCGGGCTGTTCACCGGGACGGTCGGGGGAGGCACCTGTGCCCGAAGTGGCGCCACGGGCCCAGCACACCCCAACACCACGCAGCCCATCGCCACCAAAACACGAGCCCCAGCGGGGCCCACACAGGATGCTTTCATGTGTGCATTCTAGGGCGCGCCACCCCACCCCCCATGGGGGCCGAGGCATGAAAAAAAGCCCCAACACCCAAACGCGAACGTGTGGACATGGGGGCTTTTGAAACGCGGCCTGCTGACCCAGTTGGGGTCGGCCTGCTCGGTTTGAGACAAGCTCAATTCGCCACGTGGCGACGAGTCTCTAGGATTGGTTGCGGGGGCTGGATTTGAACCAACGACCTTTGGGTTATGAGCCCAACGAGCTACCAGACTGCTCCACCCCGCGCCAGATGGGTGAGGTCACTTCGCGTGACCTGGTGTGTGCATCAAACTTTTGAACCGACAAGAACACACTGTTGTATGCAACTTTGTATGCTGCATTGAGTGCGGATGCTTGCTTGTCAGTCGCTTGACTTGGTTGCGGGGGCTGGATTTGAACCAACGACCTTTGGGTTATGAGCCCAACGAGCTACCAGACTGCTCCACCCCGCGACTGAAGAATGAGATTATGGCACAAAAACGGGGCGGATTGCAACTTTTCGCATCCACCCCTGAAGAAATCTGAGCAAGCTCACGCCGTGAACACGCAAACAAAAAACCCGCAGCACGCGCTGCGGGTTGGGTGTGCTCAGCCCCTGCCATGTGCAGGGGCCGTGAGCGGAGGGCTTGTGCCCAGAGGCTCACTCGCCGGCGACGTCGCCAGCAGCTTCTTCGGTGCGCTCCACCAGCTCCATGAAGGCCATCGGGGCGTTGTCGCCCACGCGGAAGCCCATCTTCAAGATGCGGGTGTAGCCGCCCGGACGCTGGGCAAAACGGGGGCCCAGCACGGTGAACAGCTTGGTCACGTTGTCGCGGTTGCGCAGACGGGCAAAGGCCAGACGGCGGTTGGCCACGGAGTCTTCCTTGGCCAGCGTGATCAGGGGCTCGACCACACGGCGCAATTCCTTGGCCTTGGGCACCGTGGTCTTGATGGCCTCATGCTCCAACAGCGAGTTGGCCATGTTGCGCAGCATCGCCAGGCGGTGCGAGGTGGTGCGGTTGAGTTTACGGAGTCCGTGTCCGTGACGCATGGTGCTTTCCTTTCACTTTTAAAAACCGACGGCCGTTTCAAGGTACCGCCGGGTGCACCGGACGCCCCGGAGGGGGCATCCACTTTCAAAAATCAACGCTTGTCGAGACCTTGAGGAGGCCAGGCTTCCAGGCGCGAACCCAGGGCCAGACCACGCGAGGCCAGCACTTCCTTGATCTCGTTGAGCGACTTGCGACCCAGGTTGGGGGTCTTGAGCAGCTCGGTCTCGGTGCGCTGGATGAGGTCGCCGATGTAGTAGATGTTTTCGGCCTTGAGGCAGTTGGCCGACCGCACGGTGAGCTCGAGCTCGTCGACGGGACGCAGGAGGATCGGATCGAAGGCCGGAGAAGGCTGCGACTCGTACGCGCCGCCCATGCCGGCTTCGGCGGTGGGCTCGATGCCGACGAACACCGCCAGCTGATCCACCAGGATCTTGGCCGACATGCGGATGGCCTCTTCAGGCGACATCGCACCGTTGGTCTCGATCTCCATGACCAGCTTGTCCAGGTCGGTGCGTTGCTCCACACGGGCGCTTTCGACCGTGTAGCTCACGCGCTTGACCGGCGAGAACGAAGCGTCCAGCACGATGCGGCCAATGGACTTGCTGCTCTCTTCGCCATAACGACGCACGTTGCCCGGCACATAACCACGGCCCTTCTCGACCTTGATCTGCATGTCGAGCTTGCCGCCTTGCGACAGGTGAGCAATCACGTGATCACGGTTGACGATCTCGACGTCATGAGGCGTCTGGATGTCGGCCGCCGTCACGGGGCCCTCGCCGTCCTTGCGCAGCACCAGCGTGACCTCGTCACGGTTGTGCAAACGGAACACCACGCCCTTCAAATTGAGCATGATGTGGACGACATCCTCTTGAACGCCGTCGATGGTCGAGTACTCGTGCAGCACGCCAGCGATCGTGACTTCCGTCGGCGCGAAACCCACCATCGACGACAGCAGCACGCGACGCAGCGCGTTGCCCAGGGTGTGGCCGTAACCACGCTCGAACGGCTCGAGCGTGACCTTGGCGCGGTGGCCGCCCAGAGGCTCCACGTGAATGGCTTTGGGTTTCAGCAAATTGGTTTGCATGAGGTCTTCCTGTCAATACCCTCGGCTCGTTACACCGATAAGGCTGCTGGACCAACCGGAGCGGATGCCCCGGCCCTGAAAAACTGAGGACAGAAACGCGCAAGCGCGCGCCAGCACCAAAGGCCAGCACGCGCAGCGCGTGTCAACATCAACGCGAGTACAGTTCGACGATCAGCGATTCGTTGATGTCGGCGCCGAACTCGTCGCGGTCAGGCGACTTCTTGAAGGTGCCTTCCAGCTTGGCACCGTCAACGTTCACCCAACCCGGCAGACCGATGGACTCGGCCAGCTTGTAAGCTTCCTGAACGCGAACCTGCTTCTTGGCCTTTTCGCGCACGGCCACCACGTCACCCGACTTCACCAGGTACGAGGGGATGTTCACCACTTGGCCATTCACGACCACACCCTTGTGGCCCACCAACTGGCGAGCTTCGGCGCGGGTGGAGGCAAAGCCCATGCGGTACACGACGTTGTCCAGACGCGATTCCAGCAGTTGCAGCAGGTTCACGCCGGTGCTGCCCTTGCGGCGCTCGGCTTCGGCGAAGTAGCGGCGGAATTGCTTTTCCAGCACGCCATACATGCGCTTGACCTTCTGCTTTTCACGCAGTTGCAGACCGAAGTCAGAGGTGCGCGAGCCCGAAGTGCGGCCGTGCTGGCCGGGCTTGGAGTCGAACTTGGCCTTGTCGCTGATGGGGCGACGGGCGCTCTTGAGGAACAGGTCGGTGCCTTCGCGGCGGGCCAGTTTGGCCTTGGGTCCGAGGTAACGTGCCACTTTTCGTGTCCTTGTGATGTCTGACGTCGATGTCGCTCGAAAGGCGATGCATTGACGCGAGTCTGCGAGCCTGTGGCCTGCAAACGGTGGTCTTCAAAACAACCCGGCCTGCCCCGAAAAACGATGTTCTGCAGGGTCAGCCGGACTGGAAAAAGCTTGCCATTCTACATCGAGAATTGACAAGTTCTGTTGTCGCAAACAAGTCGACAACAAGAAGGCCCCGCAGGCACACGGCCAGCGAGGCATTCAATCTGCGAGACGCCCAGCGGCGTCTGCACTCAGATGCGGCGACGCTTCTGAGGGCGGCAGCCGTTGTGCGGCACCGGCGTCACATCGGAAATCGAGTTGATGCGGATGCCCAGCGAAGCCAGGGCGCGCACCGACGATTCACGACCAGGGCCGGGGCCCTTGATCTCGACATCCAGGTTCTTGATGCCTTGCTCTTGGGCGGCGCGACCGGCCACTTCAGCAGCCACCTGGGCAGCGAAAGGCGTCGACTTGCGCGAACCCTTGAAGCCCTGACCACCCGACGAAGCCCACGACAGGGCGTTGCCTTGACGGTCGGTGATGGTGATGATGGTGTTGTTGAACGATGCGTGCACGTGAGCGATGCCGTCCGCAATGTTCTTGCGGACCTTCTTGCTCACACGGCGGGCAGCGCTGCTCGAAGGTGATTTAGCCATGGTACTTTCTCTCGAACTTGGTCAAAGAAGCGAAGATCACTTCTTGCCAGCAATCGCCTTGCGCGGGCCCTTGCGGGTGCGGGCGTTCGTGCGGGTGCGCTGACCGCGGCAAGGCAGGCCACGGCGGTGACGGAAACCGCGGTAGCAGCCCATGTCCATCAGGCGCTTGATGTTCATCGTGAGTTCGCGGCGCAAGTCACCTTCAATGGTGAGCTTACCCACTTCGTCACGAAGTTTTTCCAGGTCGCCGTCGGTCAGCTCTTTCACCTTCTTGTTGAAGGGGATGCCTGCTGCCACGCAGATCTTCTGGGCGGTCGTGCGACCGATGCCATAGATCGACGTCAAGCCAATTTCAGTGTGCTTGTGCGGCGGAATGTTGATGCCAGCAATACGTGCCATAACTGTCCTCTGAACGCGTGTGTCGCCTGGTCAGGCGATCAGCCCTGACGCTGCTTGTGACGGGGGTCGGTGCAGATCACACGAACCACGCCATGGCGGCGGATGATTTTGCAATTACGGCACATCTTCTTGACGGATGCCGAGACTTTCATGGTCTTCTCCTGAACCGCTGATCGCTCAGCGGAAATTCGCCCACGCTTCCGGGGTCACCAAAACCAGCTCACTTCGCCCGGAATACGATGCGAGCACGAATCCAATCTTTTGAGTCACGGAGGGCCTCAGCCCGCCTTGAAGTTAGCCTTCTTCAGCAGCGACTCGTACTGCTGAGACATCATGTACGACTGCACCTGGGCCCAGAAGTCCATCGTGACCACCACGATGATCAACAGGGATGTGCCACCGAAGTAGAACGGAACGTTGTACTTCAAGACCAGGAACTCGGGCAACAGACACACTGCAGCGATGTAGATCGAGCCGGCCATGGTCAGGCGTGCCAGGATCTTGTCGATGTAGCGACCGGTCTGGTCACCAGGGCGGATGCCGGGAATGAAGGCTCCGCTCTTCTTCAGGTTGTCTGCCGTCTCTTTGCTGTTGAACACCAGCGCGGTGTAGAAAAAGCAGAAGAAGATGATGGCCACAGCGTACAGGATCACATAGATCGGCTGACCAGGCGACAGCAAGGCGGCGATGTCTTTCAGCCAGCGCATGCTTTCACCCGTGGCAAACCAACCCACGGCGGTCGCCGGCAGCAAGATGATCGACGAGGCGAAGATCGGGGGGATCACACCCGCCATGTTGACCTTCAGGGGCAAGTGCGAGGACTGGCCACCATACACCTTGTTGCCCACCTGGCGCTTGGCGTAATTGACGAGGATCTTGCGCTGACCCCGTTCGACAAAGACCACGAAGTAGGTCACTGCCACCACCAGGGCCATGATGATCAGGGCCGCGATGATGCTCATGGAGCCCGTGCGGATCAGCTCGAACAAGCCACCCAGCGCGTTGGGCAAGCCTGCCACGATGCCAGCGAAAATCAGGATCGAGATGCCGTTGCCCAGACCGCGCTCGGTGATCTGCTCACCCAGCCACATCAGGAACATGGTGCCGGCCGTTAGGCTGATCACCGCTGTCATGCGGAACGCAAACCCGGGGTCAATGACCAGACCAGGCGTGCCTTCCAGCGCCACGGCGATGCCAAAAGACTGGAACAAGGCAAGGCCCAGCGTGGCATAGCGGGTGTACTGCGTGATCTTGCGACGGCCGCCCTCGCCCTCTTTCTTGAGCTGCTCAAGCGTGGGCACCACGTAGCCCAGCATCTGAATGATGATGGACGCCGAGATGTACGGCATGATGCCCAGGGCAAAGACGGTGAACCGCGACAGCGCACCACCCGAGAACATGTTGAACAGGTTCAGGATGCCGCCCGACTGGCTCTTGAAGAGCTGCTGCAGCTGGGCAGGGTCGATGCCCGGCACGGGGATGTGTGCCCCGATCCGGTAGACAACCAGCGCCAGCAGCAGGAAGACGAGCCGGCGTTGAAGATCGCCGAACTTGCCACTGCGTGCGAGCTGTGTGGGGGATGTAGCCACGCTTCCTGATCCTGTTTGTCAGACTGCTTATTCAGCCAGCGAGCCGCCAGCGGCTTCGATGACTGCCTTGGCACCCTCGGTGGCGCCGATGCCCTTGAGGACCACCTTGCTCGTCAGTTCACCAGACTTGATGACCTTGACGTTCTTGGCGATCTGGGGCACCAGGCCGGCCTGCTTGAGTGCCAGGACGTCGACTTCCGACGCGCCCAGCGCTTGCAGTTCACCCAGGGTGATTTCGGCGTTGTACTTCAGGTTGTGCGACTTGAAGCCACGCTTGGGCAGACGGCGTTGCAGCGGCATTTGACCGCCTTCAAAACCGACCTTGTGGTAGCCGCCAGCACGCGACTTCTGACCCTTGTGGCCGCGGCCGGAGGTCTTGCCCAGGCCCGAGCCGATGCCACGGCCGACGCGGCGCTTGGCGTGCTTGGCGCCCGCAGAGGGCTTGATGGTGTTGAGTTGCATGGATTTCTCCGTGATGACGGTGCCTTACAGCACCACCACCATGTAGCGAACCTTGTTGATCATGCCGCGCACGGCAGGCGTGTCTTCCAGAACAGAGGTGCTGTTCAGGCGACCCAGGCCCAGGCCCTTGACGGTGGCACGGTGGTCGGCACGGGTGCCGATCACGCTGCGAACCAGCTTGACCGTGATGGTTTTCTTCTCGCTCATGTCAGCGCTCCGTTGATCAGTTGAACAGTTGTTCAACGGTCAGACCACGCTTGGCAGCCACTTCAGAGGGCGTCGAGGCCTTCTTCAGGGCGTCCAGGGTGGCGCGAACCATGTTGTAAGGGTTCGACGAGCCCAGGCTCTTGGCCACCACGTCAGTGATGCCCATCACTTCGAAGACAGCGCGCATGGGGCCGCCTGCGATGATGCCGGTACCGGCAGGAGCGCGAGCGATCAGCACCTTGGCAGCGCCGTGTTCGCCAGTCACGTTGTGGAACACGGTGCCTTCCTTCAGGGGAACGCGCAGCATGTTGCGACGAGCCTGGTCCATGGCCTTTTGCACGGCCAGAGGCACTTCACGCGCCTTGCCCTTGCCCATGCCGATGCGACCATCGCCGTCACCCACCACGGTGAGTGCAGCAAAACCCATGATGCGACCGCCCTTGACCACTTTGGTCACGCGGTTCACCTGGATCATTTTTTCGCGCAGACCGTCGTCACGACCTTCGTCAGCGACCTTCGGTTGAAACTTAGCCATTTGAGATTCCTTCCGGTTGCCAACGGCTTAGAACTGGAGGCCCGCTTCGCGAGCAGCCTCGGCCAGAGCCTTGATCCGACCGTGATATTGGTAGCCAGCACGGTCGAATGCGACCTTCTCGACGCCAGCGGCCTTGGCCTTCTCGGCGATGCGCTTGCCGATCAGGGCTGCAGCGGCAGCGTTGCCACCGTTCTTGACCTGCTCGCGCACTTCCTTTTCCAGGGTCGACGCCGTGGCGATGACACGGGTGCCGTCGCCAGAGATCACGCTGGCCTGGATGTGCAGGTTGCTGCGGGTGACCGTCAGACGCACGGCGCCTTGCAGGGCGATGCGTGCCCGGGTCTGGCGCGCACGACGCAGGCGCTGTTCCTTCTTGCTCATTGCCATGATGAATCAGCTCCTTACTTCTTCTTGGTCTCTTTCAGGACCACGCGCTCGTCCGCATAGCGGATGCCCTTGCCCTTGTAGGGCTCGGGCGGACGGAACGCACGCACCTCTGCAGCAATCTGACCCACCACCTGGCGATCAGCGCCCTTGATGAGGATTTCAGTTTGCGACGGAGTCTCGACCTTGATGCCGGCGGGCATGTCTTTGACGACGGGGTGCGAGAAACCGATTTGCAGGTTCAGCTTCTGGCCTTGGGCCTGGGCACGGAAACCCACGCCCACCAGGGTCAGCTTCTTCTCGAAGCCCTTGGACACACCGTTGACGGTGTTGGCCAGCAGGGCGCGGAAGGTGCCGGACATGGCATTGGCTTCAGCAGTTTCATTGACCGGAGCCACCTTCAGCGTGCCACCGTCTTGCGAGACGGTGACCAGGCCGCTGAGCGGCAGACTCAGGGTGCCGTTGCCGCCCTTGACGGTGATGGCTTCGGCAGAGATCTGGACGTCCACACCTTGAGGGACGGCGATCGGCATTTTTCCAACGCGGGACATTGCGATTGCTCCTCTATCAGGCGACGTAGCACAGCACTTCGCCACCGATGCCGGCGGCACGTGCCTTGCGATCGGTCATCACACCCTTGGGGGTCGACACGATGGCGACGCCCAGGCCGTTCATGACCTGAGGGATCGCGTTGCGGCCCTTGTAGATGCGCAGACCAGGACGGCTCACGCGCTCGATGGACTCGATCACGGGACGGCCGGCGTAGTACTTCAGCGAAATTTCCAGCTGAGGCTTCGCAGCCTCACCGGTGACGGCAAATGCGTCAATGTAACCCTCGTCCTTCAGGACCTGGGCGATCGCGACTTTCAGCTTGGACGACGGCATCACGACGCTGGTCTTGTCAACCATTTGTGCGTTGCGAATGCGGGTCAGCATGTCGGCGATGGGATCACTCATGCTCATGGGATAACTCCTGTTCGTGCCCTGCTGGGATTACCAGCTCGCCTTGGTGACACCGGGGATGTCGCCAGCGAAAGCCAATTCACGGATCTTGCTGCGGCCCAGGCCGAACTGGCGGAAAGTACCGCGAGGACGACCGGTCAGGTTGCAGCGCTTGCGCAGACGCGTCGGGTTGGCGTTGCGGGGCAGCTTCTGCAGTTCAAGACGGGCAGCGTAACGCTCTTGCTCCGACTTGGAGGCGTCATCGATGATGGCCTTCAACTCGGTGTACTTCTTGGCGTACTTGGCAACCAGCTTTTCGCGCTTTTCTTCGCGCTGCTTCAGAGAGACTTTTGCCACGATGTACCTCAGTTCTTGAACGGGAACTTGAAAGCCTGCAGCAGGGCCTTGGCTTCGTCGTCGGTCTTGGCGGTGGTGGTGATGCTGATGTTCAGACCACGCACGGCATCGATCTTGTCGTATTCGATTTCCGGGAAGATGATCTGTTCTTTGACACCGACGTTGTAGTTGCCACGACCATCGAACGAGCGACCGGAGATGCCGCGGAAGTCACGCACGCGGGGCAGCGAGATGGTGACGAAGCGGTCCAGGAATTCGTACATCGTGACGCCACGCAGGGTGACCATGCAGCCGATGGGCACGTTTTCGCGGATCTTGAAACCAGCGATGGCCTTCTTCGACTTGGTGACCACGGGCTTCTGGCCGGCGATCTTGGTCAGGTCGCCCACGGCGTTGTCCATGACCTTCTTGTCGTTCACCGCCTCGGACACACCCATGTTCAGGGTGATCTTGGTGATGCGGGGCACTTCCATGATCGACTTGTAGCCGAACTGCTTCATCAGTTCGGGCACGATCTTTTCACGGTAGATCTGCTGCAGGCGAGCTTGTTGTTGAGACATGTGTGACCTCGTCAAGCTTTGATTTCTTCGCCGCTGGATTTGTAGACGCGCACTTTCTTGCCGTCTTCCAGAAGCTTGATACCGACGCGGTCAGCCTTGCCAGTAGCAGGGTTGAAAATCGCCACGTTGGACTGATGGATGGGCATGGTCTTGTCGACGATGCCACCGGTGGTGCCCTTCAGGGGGTTGGGGCGCACGTGCTTTTTGGCCACATTCACGCCATCGACCAACACATGGTCAACGTCGATGCGAGCCGCCACGGTGCCACGCTTGCCTTTGTCGCGACCGGTCAGTACGACGACCTGATCACCTTTGCGAATCTTGTTCATGAGAACGTCCTTTGCCTGAGCCTAGGTTGCACCGAAGGTCACAGAACCTCAGGGGCCAGCGACACGATCTTCATGAAGCGCTCGGTACGCAGTTCACGCGTGACCGGGCCGAAGATGCGGGTGCCGATGGGCTCCAGCTTGGTGTTGAGCAGCACAGCGGCATTGCCGTCGAACTTGACCAGAGAGCCGTCTTGACGACGAACGCCCTTGGCAGTACGGACGACCACAGCGTTGTAGACCTCGCCCTTTTTGACGCGGCCACGCGGCGCAGCTTCCTTGATGCTGACCTTGATGATGTCGCCGATGCCGGCGTAACGACGCTTGGAGCCGCCGAGCACCTTGATGCACATGACGCTCTTTGCACCAGTGTTGTCAGCGACGTCAAGTCGCGATTGCATTTGGATCATGGTGTACCCCAACTTGACCGTTCGGCCGCGCAAACCACTTGCACAACAACCACGAACAATCAGTCTTGGGCCCGGTTAAACGGGCGGATCTGCCAAAGCTCTTGTCTGCCTGGATTGCCCGCGAGTGAGTGCGGGCCGGAAAACAAGAAGCTCTAACAGCGAAGCCTTGCATTATGCACGAGTTTTTGCCCGCGCGTCAAGCAAGTGAGAAAAAGATTTCAGGCGGTGCCGCCCACGGTCAGCCCGTCGATGCGCAGCGTGGGCTGGCCCACGCCCACCGGCACGCTTTGGCCTTCCTTGCCGCAGGTGCCCACGCCGCTGTCGAGCGAGAGGTCGTTGCCGATCATGCTGACGCGGGTCATGGCGTCCGGGCCGTTGCCGATCAGGGTGGCACCCTTCACGGGGTACTGCACCTTGCCGTTTTCGACCCAGTAGGCCTCGGAGGCCGAAAACACGAACTTGCCGCTGGTGATGTCCACCTGGCCACCGCCGAAGTTGACCGCGTAGAGGCCACGGTCGATGGAGGCGATGATTTCCTGGGGGTCTTTGTCGCCGGCCAGCATGTAGGTGTTGGTCATGCGGGGCATGGGCAGGTGGGCGTAGCTTTCGCGGCGGCCATTGCCAGTGGGGGCGGTCTTCATCAAGCGGGCGTTGGTGGCGTCTTGCATGTAGCCGCGCAGGATGCCGTCTTCGATCAGCACATTGCTCTGGCTGACGTGGCCTTCATCGTCGATGTTGAGCGAGCCACGGCGGTCCGGCAGGGTGCCGTCGTCCAGCACGGTGACGCCCTTGGCGGCCACGCGCTGGCCGATGCGGCCCGAGAACACGCTGGAGCCCTTGCGGTTGAAGTCACCCTCCAGGCCATGGCCCACCGCCTCATGCAGCAGGATGCCAGGCCAGCCGCTGCCCAGCACCACGGTCATTTCGCCGGCGGGCGCCGGACGGGATTCGAGGTTGACGAGCGCCGCGTGCACGGCCTGATCGACGTACTGCTGGGTGATGGCGGGGGTGAAATAGGCCAGATCATGTCGGCCACCACCGCCGGATGAACCCACCTCGCGGCGGCCATTCTGTTCGGCAATGACGGTGACGGACAAGCGGATGAGGGGGCGCACGTCGGCGGCGAGGGTGCCATCGGCACGCGCCACCATCACGACGTCGTACTCGCAACCGAGTCCGGCCATCACCTGCACGACGCGGGGATCTTTGGCGCGGGCGCGGCGCTCGACGTCTTCCAGCAGGGCCACCTTGGCGGCGCTGTCCATGGAGGCGATGGGATCAAAGCTGCCGTAGAGGCTGCGGCTGGGGGCCACGGTGTGGCCGCCCACCTTGACGCGGCGGCTCTGGCCTGCGGCGGCGATGGTGCGCACGGTGCGCGCGGCATCCAGCAGCGCGGCTTCGGAGATGTCGTCCGAATAGGCGAAGGCGGTTTTTTCGCCCGCGATGGCGCGCACACCCACACCCTGGTCGATGCCGAAACTGCCCGACTTGACGATGCCCTCTTCCAGGCTCCAGCCTTCGCTGCGCGTGTACTGGAAATAGAGGTCGGCATCGTCCACGCGGTGGGCGGTGATGAGCTTGAGGGCGTCCAGCAAGGTGGACTCGTCCAGACCGTAGGGCGTCAGCAGCAACTGGCGAGCGGTCTGGAGGCGGGCGATGGTGGCGTCGGCAGCGATCATGGTCTCATTGTAGGCAGGCTGCCGGGTTTGTGCTGGCCACGGATCACAGTTTGAGCAGGGCCTGTACGCGCAGGTGTTCGTCGGGCTTGAAGTGCTGTTGCACGTAGGCGTTCATTTGCTCGCGGCGCTGAAGGTCGGACAAGGCGTTGTTGCCTTGCAGGCTGTCCCATTCGCGGCGGGCGTCTGCGAGTCGGCGCTGCCAGTCGGCCCATTCTTCATCCACCTTGGCCAAGCGTTGTGCGGCCTCCTCGCCGTACCGGGCCACGCGTTCTGCATGCACCACGGCGGGGTCTTTGCCGGGCGCCATCTGCGGCACCGGGGCCCCAGGGTCTGGCGGCGGGGGCAGGCCCGATTGAATCTGCGCGTGCAGGCTCTCGAACTTGGCTTCGTCATCGCCATAAAACGCCTGCGCCCACTCCGCGCCCAGCACCTGGCGCCGGTGGGCGCGCAGTTCGGCCAGCACGGGCATCCAGGTGTGGAGCTGGTCTTGCTGGAAGGTGTTGCGTGGCTGGTACCGGCGCACCTCCAGGTATTTGTCGTACATCGAAATCACCTGGGTGGCCAGGGCCTCGCCGAGGTCGCGCTGCGCCTCATCGGCCACCAGGGCACGGATGGCGTCCATCGGCACCTCGCCGATGGCCAGCAGGTAGTACTCGAAGCGACTGCGCAAGCCGCTGCACGGCTGCAGGGCCTCCCCCCGGGCACACCAGTCTCCGTGGGGCTCGGTGCCCTGGAATGAGCCTTCTTTGAACAGTTTGTGGCGAACTTGGGCGACCGTCATGGCCGACCCGCCTGTCTGGGCGTCGGAGGTGTCGGCGCCAACAGCCGCCCCCACGCCGGACTTGATCATGGACCAGCCGTCGGCCGCCGCCTGTCCGGCATCGGCACCGTCACGGTCGTGGCCCGACCACCACAACCAGCCACCGGCCGCGGCCAGCACGGCCGCCACCAGGAGTGTGAGCATCCATCCACGCTTGAGCATGCGTGTTCCTTTGTTGTTCATTCGATGACCAACGGCCTGTCAAGACAGGCCGTTGGGTACTGCAGGGCCCGACAAGTTTCCTCTATCGGACCGGGTTCATGACATCACAGGCCAGCACCCTTCAGGCGCGAAGCGTGCTGAACGTAGAAGGCCACGGGGTCCGGAGCGTCCTTGCCGATGGTGCCCAGCACCTGGTTGATCTGGTCCAGGTGGTTCCAGGGGTAGTCGTCACGGATGACCTTGCCCCAGTGGCTGGAGCAACGGCCCACCAGGCCATCGTTGGCTTCATCGCCGAAGTACTTGGCGGTGGCGCCCAGGATCAGGTCAGAGATGTCCCAACCGTTGGTCTTGACGGCCGTGCCAGAGAACGAATACCAGCGCATCTGGTTGCCTCGGATGCTGGCCACTTCGGGGCCTTGGCCACAGGGCGTGGTGGGGGCGGCGGTGGGGAACTTGGCGTTGAACACGGCCGAGCCCTCGCTGCTCAGGGCGCCCAGGGCCGCCGTCAGGTCGGTGCTGGAGGTGGTCTTGTTGCCGGTCAGCCAGGAGATCAGCTTCAGGCCAGCGGTGGCCAACTGGTCGAAGCTGCCGCCATCGGTGTAGCCCTCAATCACGACGTCTGCCACCTTGCTGCCAAAGTGGGTACCGGCCATGGTGCTCACGCTGGCGACCATGTTGGGCACGGTGCCGGCGACGTAGCGCACGGTGGGGCCGCCATGGCTGTGGCCGATCAGGTTGAACTTGCTGACCTTGTCAGCAGCAGCCCATTGCTGCATCTGCTGGATCAGTTCTTCGCCGCGGAATTCGGTGGTTTGCGACGGGTTGAGCGACGCAATGTAAACGGTGGCGCCCTTCTTGCGCAGCTCGCCGGGCACTTGGTAGTAGTAGTTGACGGCGCCCAGGATGTTGTCAAACCCGATGAAACCGTGCACCAGCACGATGGGGTTTTTGGTGGCGGCGGGCTTGGTCAGCCAGTCAAACAAACCAGCGTGGGCAGGCACGGCGCAGGTGAGTGCGGCAGCGGCGGCCAGGGCGGTGGATACAGCACGAACTTTCATCAGGGTCTCCTCGGTCAGGGTTGGGTGTTGCTAGACACGCCCTCATTTGAACGCAGGGTGTTAAATCACGACCGAGGGTTGCCCCCAGGTTCCAGGGTCAGTCCCACCCTGCGTTCAAGCGCCCCTGAACGGGTTAACCCCCTCACACCCCCACGCCGTTCTGGCCAAAAGCGAAAGGGCCCGCCGAAGCGGGCCCTCGTACACCAGGGTCAGCCCCTGGCAGGCATCACAGGCCAGCCCACTTCAGGCGGTTGGCGTGCTGCACGTAGAAGGCCACGGGATCCGGGGCGTTCTTGCCGATGGAGCCCAGCACCTGGTTGATCTGGTCCAGGTGGTTCCAGGGGTAGTCGTCACGGATGACCTTGCCCCAGTGGCTGGAGCAGCGGCCCACGAGGCCGTCGTTGGGCTCGTCGCCAAAGTAGGTGGCGGTGCCTGCCAGGATGGCGTCGGAAATGTCCCAGCCGTTGGTCTTGACGGCCGTGCCGGAGAACGAATACCAGCGCATGGCGTTGCCCTTGATGCTGGCTTTCTCGGGGCCCTGACCGCAGGCGGTGGTGGGGGCTGCGGTGGGGAACTTGGCGTTGAACGCGGCCGAGCCTTCAGCGCTCAGGGCTTTCAAGGCGGTGAGCAGGTCGGTGTCCGAGGTGGTCTTGTTGCCCGTCAGCCACGAGATCAGCTTGAGACCGGCCGTGGCCAGTTGGTCAAAGCCGCCACCGGGGGTGGTGTTGGCCAGGATGTCGTCGGCCACCTTGCTGCCGAAGTGGGTGCCTGCCATGGTGCTCACGCTGGCGACCATGTTGGGCACGGTGCCGGCCGCATAACGCACGGTGGGGCCGCCATGGCTGTGGCCAATGAGGTTGAACTTGCTGACCTTGTCGGCCGCTGCCCATTGCTTCATTTGCTGGATCAGCTCTTCACCGCGGAATTCGGTGGTCTGCGAGGGGTTGACCGAGGCGATGTAGACCGTGGCGCCCTTGTCGCGCAGCGCGCCAGGCACTTGGTAGAAGTAGTTGACCGCACCCAGGATGTTGTCAAAGCCGATGAAGCCGTGAACCAGCACGATGGGGTGCTTGGTGGCCGCAGGTTTGAAGATGTTGAAGAGCTGGGCGTGGGCGGGCGCGGCACACACCAGGGCGGCGGCGGTGGCGATCGAGGCGCACACCGAACGGGTTGACAAGATGGACATGGAGTCTCCTACAGCTAACACACACTGTTGATGGTTTCAGCGTGATGAACACGCGAGCCGTATTTAACGTGTTTCGTTAACTTTTCCACATGAGGACCAACCCGAGCGTGGCGCGGCTTGATCCCTGAGCTGCGCGCGCCGGTCAATCCGCGGGCGGTCGGCGGGTCAGGAGCGCGTGCTCGTACAACACTTTGCGAGGCAGACCCGTGAGATCAGCCATGAGGCTGGCCGCCAGCTTGACCGGCACATGGGCCGCCAGCGCCTCCAGCACGGCCATGGCCGCCGGGCTCAGGGCCTCATCGGCCAAGGCCTCAGGAGCCCGGGCATGCACCACGACGACGTACTCGCCTTTTTCGCGGTGGGCATCGGCGGCCAGCCAGGCGGGCCAATCCTGGGCCAGCAGGCTGACCACCTCTTCGAACTGCTTGGTGAGTTCGCGGGCCAGGGTCAATCGTGCGCCGGGGGTCCGCTGCGCCAGATCACGGGCCAGCGCCGCCACACGGTGGGGGGCCTCGAACAGCACGGCGCTGGCCCCGTCGAGCGGCAGGCGCGCCAGCGCCGCCTCGCGCGCAGCGCCCTTGGCGGGCACAAACCCCATGAAATGAAAGCCCTGGGCCACCACGTCGCCCGCGGCCGACAAGGCCGTGGTGACGCTGCTGGGGCCTGGCAAGGGCGTGACGCGCCCGCCCGCCTGCTGCACGAGGTGAACCAGGCGCGCGCCGGGATCTGACACCGCCGGCGTGCCCGCGTCGCTGACGTAGGCCACGCGCTGACCTTCTTGCAGCGCACGCAAGACCACCTGGGCGGCTTCGGCTTCGTTGTGCTCGTGCAGCGGCAGCAGGCGCTTGTCCAGGCCCAGCAGGCGCAACAAACCGCCACTGACGCGGGTGTCTTCGCACGCCACGAGGTCCATCAGTGAGAGCACGTGCACCGCACGCAGGCTCAGGTCGGCCAGGTTGCCGATGGGGGTGGGCACCAGGTAGAGCGTGGCTTTGGGATACTGTTGGCCGCCGGCCACCTGCTGGGCCGCGTGGAGCAGCATCTTGGCATCAAAGGTCACAACAAAATCCCTGGGAGACAAAGGTGAAGAACGCGCTTTGGCCTACCTGCTTGACAGGGGCTGGGCCGTGCTGGAACGCAATTATCGGGTGGCCCGCGGGCCAGGACGGCGTGGCGCGGAAATCGACCTGATCATGCGCGAGCCCGATGGCACGGTGGTGTTCGTGGAGGTGCGGCAGCGGCGCACGGCAGCGCATGGCGGGGCAGCCGCCTCGGTGTCGCATGCGAAGCAACGCGCTTGCGTGTGGGGCGCACAACACTATCTGCAACGGTGGGCAACGTGGCCACCGTGTCGCTTTGATGTGATCGCCATCGACGGCGACCACCTGCAGTGGCTGCCTGCGGCCTTCGATGCCTCGGCTGCGAGCTGAAGCAGGCAGGCGCTGACTTATGATCACGTCATGGCGGACACACCGTTTCAAGCCCAATTTCCTCAACAGCCCCTGCTGGAAACCGCAGACTGGCTGTACCAGTCGTCAGAACGACTGACCTCACAGATCCACTACGCAGCGCAGGCCATCGTGCATTCGGTGACCTCGGGCGGTCGGGTGTTCTGCGCCGGTGAAGCCGAGGCCCACACCTTGGCACGCCAAGCCGCCGCGCTGTTGCTGCATGGCACCGGGCGAGAACGCCCACCGCTGGCCGCCCACTGCCTCACGCCTGCCCTGGCCGCGGGCGAGGCCACGCTGGGCCAGCAACTGCGGGCCTGGGGACACCCGGGTGACGTGTGGCTGGTGTTCTCGATGGAGCGCGAAGAGCGCGACCTGAAAGCAGCCACGGCCACGGCGCGGGAACTTGACATGACGCTGGTGGTCTTTTCAGGCGAGGCGGCCCAGACCCTGGGGCCTTTGCTGAGAGACACGGACGTGTGGGTGCCCTTGCCGGGTGCGCGCGCCGCGATTTTGTTTGCCACGGCATGGCTGGCCCTGGATGGCCTGTGTCATGCGGTGGATGCCACTTTGCTCGGAGACACAGCTGCATGACGACGAACACCGCGTTGAATCGACAAGGGCGCTGGCGCCACCGCGCCGTGGCGCTGGGGGTGACCGTGACGCTGCTGGGCACCTTGTCGGCCTGTGCGCCCCTGGTGCTGGGCACCGCGGTGGGCGGGGCGATGGTGGCCACCGACCGCCGCACGTCCGGCGCCCTGGTCGAAGACAAGGGCATCAACATCAAGGCCGCCAATCGCATCCTGGAGGCCATCGGCGACCGTGGCCGGGTGAGCGTGAACGCGTACAACCGCAAGGTGCTGATCACGGGCGAGGTGCCCACCGAAGCCGATCGCACGGCGGTGGCACAGGCGGTCGCCGGTGTGGAAAACGTCAACGAAGTGATCAATGAGCTGGTGGTGGGCCCCACCGCGGGTTTGGGCACCCGCGCCTCGGATGCCCTGCTGGCCAGCAAAGTGCGGGCGACGCTGATCGACGCCCGAGACCTGATGTCCAACGCCTTTGACGTGGTGGTGTCGCGTGGCGAGGTTTACCTGATGGGCATCGTGACCGAGCGCGAAGCCAACAGTGCGGCCCAATTGACGGCCAGCATTTCAGGGGTGCGCCGTGTCATCAAGGTGTTCGAGACCATCAGCGAGGCCGAACTGGCCAACCGCCTGCCCCGCCCTGAGCCCGGCTCGTCGGTGCCGGCCAGCCCCACCGAGACGACGCCGGCCTACCGCCCCGCCCCCTGAGCTCGGCGCCTGCCTGGTGCTCAACGCAGGCGGCGGATCAGGCTGGAGGTGTCCAGGCGCCCGTCACCGTGGGCCTGCAGGTCGGCGTAAAACTGGTCCACCAGGGCCGTGGCAGGCAAGCGGGCGCCCAGGCGGCGCCCCTCGTCGAGCACCAGGCCCAGGTCTTTGCGCATCCAGTCGACCGCGAACCCGAAGTCGAAGCGATCGGCCAGCATGGTGGGGCCACGGTGCTGCATCTGCCAGCTGCCGGCCGCGCCCTGGGTGATCACGCCCAGCACGGCCTCCATGTCCAGGCCGGCCTTTTGCCCGAAGGCCAGCGCCTCGGCCAGCCCCTGGAGCAAACCGGCCACGGCGATCTGGTTGACCATCTTGGCCAATTGGCCGCTGCCGACCTCACCCAGCAGGGTGACGGCCCGCGCGTAAGCAGCGATGACCGGCTGAACCTGCTGAAAGGCCGCCAGCGAGCCGCCACACATGATGGTGAGCACCCCTTGTTCAGCCCCGACGTTACCCCCTGAAACGGGCGCATCCACCCACGCAACGCCGCGCTCGGCACAGGCTGCCGCCATGTGGCGGGCCAGATCGGCCGAGGTGGTGGTGTGGTCGACCACCACGCTGCCGGGGGCCAGGGTGGACAAGGCACCATCGGCCATGCCGCCAGGCAGGCCCTCGCCCAGCAGCACCTGACGGACGTCCTCATCCCGCCCCACGCACAAGAGCAGCATGTCGGCGCCGCAGGCCGCATCGGCAGGGCTCAGCGCGGCACGACCGCCGTGCTCGGCCACCCAGGCCTGGGCCTTGGCCGCACTGCGGTTGAACACGCTGAGCCGGTGGCCGGCGCGCACCAGATGGGCCGCCATGGCGCTGCCCATGGTGCCCAGGCCGATGAAGGCGAGATGGCGCGCAGGCACCGGCTCGTAGGACTTGGCGACGATCGGCATGGCCTCACAGCACCTTGAGGTGTTCGGTGCCTTCGGTGAGATCGCGACTGCGCGCCCGGGCACTGTTCAACTTGATCTGCAGTCGCAGGTCGTTGACCGAATCGGCGTTGCGCAGGGCGTCTTCGTAGGTGACGTAGTTGCCCTCGTACAGGTCAAACAGCGCCTGGTCGAAGGTCTGCATGCCCAGCTCGCGGGACTTCTTCATGACCTCTTTGATCTCGCCCACCTGCCCCTGGAAGATCATGTCGGAGATGAGCGGGGAGTTGAGCATGATCTCGACCGCCGCCACCCGGCCCTTACCTTCCTGGCGGGGCAGCAGCCGCTGCGACACCATGGCCTTGAGGTTGAGCGACAAGTCCATGAGCAATTGGGTGCGCCGCTCTTCAGGGAAGAAGTTGATGATGCGGTCCAGCGCCTGGTTGGCGCTGTTGGCGTGCAGCGTGGCCATGCACAGGTGCCCGGTTTCGGAGAACTGCACGGCGTGCTCCATGGTCTCGCGGTCGCGGATTTCGCCCATGAGGATCACATCGGGGGCCTGGCGCAGGGTATTTTTGAGCGCCATTTCCCAGCCATCGGTGTCGATGCCGATTTCACGCTGGGTGACGATGCAATTCTTGTGTGGGTGCACGAACTCGACCGGGTCTTCCAGCGTGATGATGTGACCGTAGGAGTTCTCGTTGCGGTAATCCACCAGCGACGCCAGCGTGGTGGACTTGCCCGACCCGGTGGCCCCCACCAGAATCACCAGCCCGCGCTTGGTGAGCGCCACATCCTTGAGCACTTGCGGCAGCCCCAGCCCATCGACCGTGGGCAGGCTTTGCGGGATCACGCGCAGCACCATGCCCACGTGGCCCTGCTGAATGAAGGCGTTGACCCGGAACCGACCGATGCCTGTGGGCGCCACCGCGAAGTTGCACTCTTTGGTGCGCTCGAACTCGGCGGCCTGCTTGTCGTTCATGATGACGCGGGCCAGGGCCATGGTGTGCTGAGAGGTCAGCGGCTGGGGCGACACCTTGGTCAGCTTGCCGTCCACCTTGATGGCGGGCGGGAAGTCGGCCGTCAGAAACAAGTCCGAGCCGCCCCGCGCCACCAGCAGGCGCAGCAGATCGTTGATGAATTTCGAGGCCTGATCGCGTTCCATGGTCGTGTTCTGGGCGGTGGAGGAATGAGGCGCAGGCCGGGTCAGCCTGGGAAGTTCTCGGGAATCTTGGCGCGCGAACGGGCCTCGGATGCCGAGATGACGTTGCGGCGCACCAGGTCGGCCAGGTTCTGATCCAGCGTCTGCATGCCCAGGCTGTTGCCGGTCTGGATGGACGAATACATCTGCGCCACCTTGTTTTCGCGGATCAGGTTGCGGATGGCCGGGGTGCCGATCATGATCTCGTGCGCGGCCACACGCCCGTTGCCATCTTTGGTCTTGCACAAGGTTTGCGAGATGACGGCCTGCAGGGATTCGGACAACATGGCGCGCACCATGTCCTTTTCAGCCGCAGGGAAGACGTCCACGATCCGGTCGATGGTCTTGGCCGCGCTGGAGGTGTGCAAGGTGCCGAAGACAAGGTGGCCGGTTTCGGCCGCCGTCAGGGCCAGGCGGATGGTTTCCAGGTCGCGCATTTCGCCCACGAGGATGCAGTCCGGGTCTTCACGTAGCGCCGAGCGCAAGGCGTTGGCAAAGCTCAGGGTATGGGGCCCCACCTCGCGCTGGTTGATGAGGCATTTCTTGGAGTCGTGCACGAATTCGATCGGGTCTTCCACCGTCAGGATGTGGCCGTACTCGTTTTCGTTGAGGTGGTTGACCATGGCGGCCAGCGTGGTCGATTTGCCCGAACCGGTCGGCCCCGTCACCAGCACCAGGCCGCGCGGCTTGAGCGCCAGGTCCTGGAAGACCTTGGGTGCATTGAGCTGCTCCAGCGTCAGGATCTTGGACGGGATGGTGCGGAACACCGCGCCCGCGCCACGGCTCTGATTGAAGGCATTGACCCGGAACCGCGCCAGGCCCTGGATCTCGAACGAGAAGTCGCACTCCAGCGTCTCTTCGTACTGCTTGCGCTGGGTGTCGTTCATGATGTCGTACACCATGTCGTGAACCTGTTTGTGGTCCAGCGGATCGACGTTGATGCGACGCACATCGCCGTGCACCCGGATCATCGGGGGCAGGCCTGCCGACAAATGGAGGTCGGACGCCTTGTTCTTGACCGCGAAGGCCAGCAGCTGGGTGATATCCATGGATGATAGAAGGGTGTACGACAGAGCGGCCCATTATGGCGACGATCGCTGAGAACCTACAACGAGTGACAGACAGGATAAGCCAGGCTTGTTCACGCTTTGGGCGCTCCGCCGACAGTGTGACCCTGCTGGCCGTGAGCAAAACGTTTCCAGGCGTAACCGTCCGGGAGGCGTTTGCCGCCGGGCAGCGCCGCTTCGGCGAGAACTACGTGCAGGAAGGTGTGGCCAAGGTCGCCGAGCTGGCCGACCTGCGCGATCAGCTCGAATGGCACCTCATCGGGCCCCTGCAAAGCAACAAGACGCGCGTGGTGGCAGAAACGTTCGACTGGGTGCACACCGTCGACCGGCTCAAAGTGGCCGAGCGGCTGAACGAACAGCGACCGATCGACCTGCCCCCCTTGCAGGTGTGCATCCAGGTCAACACCAGCGGCGAAGACAGCAAACATGGCATCCCCCCCTCCGAGGCCCTGCCTTTGGCCCAGGCCGTGCGCAGCCTGCCCAGGCTGCGCCTGCGCGGGGTGATGGCCCTGCCCGCCCCCAGCGCCGACCCTCGGGCGCAAGCCGAGCAACTGTCCAGGGTGCGCGCAGTCTTTGACAGCCTGACGGCAGCGGGTATACCCTTGGATACCTTGTCCATGGGGATGAGCCAGGACCTGGAAGAGGCGATTGCACAAGGATCCACCCTGGTCAGGGTGGGTACAGCCCTATTTGGTGAACGTTGAGGCCGCACTACCATTGGGACTCTGAGAGAGATTGTCATGGAAGTCACCCGAGCGCCCCATTACCTGCTGGTCGATGACCACAGCCTCATTCGTGAAGGCATGATGCAGGCCATCCGCAGCCTGGATCCGCAGGCCCGATTCACACAGGCCAACAACCTGCAATCGGCGCTGCAGTGCCTGCAAGACAGCGCGGGCGACCCGATCGACGTCGTGCTGCTGGACCTGGGTTTGCCGGACAGCCGAGGCATGGCCACCCTCCAGACCATGCGACAGGCCGCGCCCACCCAGCGCATCGGCATCATCACCGGTCACAGCGACGTGCAGATTGCCCTGGAATGCATCCACCACGGCGCGTCGTGCTTCATCCCGAAACTGGCCGAGATCGACGGCTTCATGACGGCCCTGAAGGCCCTGGTGGAAGGCCGGCTGCATTTTCCGTCGGAGTTGCTCAGCACCAGCGACGTGGAATGGCCCGCGCCCGAAGAAGACACCCAGCCGCGCAACATCCGACTGACGCCGCGGCAAAAGGATGTGCTGCAGTGGATCCTCAAAGGCTGCACCAATCAGGCCATCGCGGCGGCCCTGGGCATCAGCGCCGAAACCGTCAAGCTGCACGTCAGCGCCATCTTCCGGGCCTATGGCGTGCACAGCCGCACCCAGCTGGTCTTGCTGTGCTCGCACAGCCCGGGGGTGCTGGGCCGCGCCGACGGTGAAGGCAACAGCCAGCCGATGCCACTGGACGATGACAGCGATCCGCTGAGGGAACACGTGGCGTGAGCCTGTGGCGCCGGTCGCTCCAGGGCCTGTCTCCACTGGAGGCCCGGATCGACCTTCAAATGCTGCAGGACGGCTGGCGCACGTCACCCAGCTCTCTGCTGGGCCAGTTCCTGGCCCTGGTGGCGCTGCTGTGGATCGTTCGGGATTGGCCCCTGCCCAGTTGGCAATGGCTGTGGCCCTCGCTGATGTTGCTGACGCTGTGGACGGCGGTGGTGCGCGCGGTGCGGCACTTTCGCCGCTTCGGCATCACGCAGTCGGGCTACAGCCACTGGCGCCTGGCCTTGCTGGGCTGGCACGCGCTACAGAGCCTGGGCTGGGGCATGCTGGCGATGGCCCTGCTGGACGTGGCCAGCCTGGAGTGGCGGCTGACCCTGGTGGCGGCCGTCATTGTGTACGGCTACACCCTGATGCTGGTCACCGTGCACGACTGGGGGGCCGCCTTCCTGGGCAGCATCCCGCTGGTGCTGCTGGCCGCCTTCAAGCTGCTGTGGGCCCAAAGCCCCAGTGCCACCTACCTGGCCCTGGTGATGCTGTTGTCGATGACCACCTGCCAGGTGGTGTCGCTGAGCATCAGCCGTCGCCTGCGCGAAGGCCTGTTGCTGCGCCATGAAAACGCCGACCTGGTGCTGCAACTGCGCGAAGAGATCGACAAGGTCACCCAGGCCAAGGCCCGCGCCGAGCAGGCCGACCAGCAAAAAAGCGAATTCTTTGCCTCGGCCAGCCATGATCTGCGCCAACCCTTGCATGTGCTGGCCCTGCTCAGCAATGCCTTGCGCACCTGGGTGGAGCCACAACAGGGACGCCCCCTGCTGGACAAGATGCAGACGGCCTTGTCGTCGCTCAGCGGCATGTTCGACAAGATGTTCGACCTGGCACGACTGGATGCCCAGCGCCTGGACTATCAGCCCCAGGCCCAGGCGCTGGATGCGATGTGGCACCGCCTGGACTCGGAGTTTTCGGTGCTGTGCGCTGACAAGGGGCTGCGATGGTCGCTGGAGCCCACGCGCGAGTGGGTGCTGACCGACACCCACGTGCTGGAGCGCATCCTGCGCAACCTGCTGAACAACGCGGTGCGCTACACCGAACACGGCGAGGTGCGCCTGAGGGCGCGCGCGCGTGGCCCCTGGGTCATGTGCCAGGTCTGGGACACCGGCTTGGGCATCCAGCCGCAACACCGGCATCGCATCTTTGAAGACTACTTCCAGGCCAGCAACGAGGGCCGCCTCAGCAGCGAGGGCCTGGGCCTGGGTCTGGCCGTCGTCCGGCGCCTGAGCATGCTGGGCCCCACGCCGATCAAGGTGCTGTCACGACCGGGCCGAGGCTCAGTGTTTTCGGTGCGCGTGCCTCGCCTGGTGCCGGTCGCGTCGGTGCCCACCCCCACGCCCGCACCTGCCCCACGGCCCGCCAGCCCCCCTGGACCGACCAGGTCACCCATGGCGCCCACGGCCCCCATGGCCACAGCCCCGACACCACCGCCGGGATCTGCCCAGACCAGTCAGGGGGTTGTGGTGCTGGTGGACGACGATCCCGACGTGCTGGAGGGCACGGCCCTGGTGCTCAAGCAACACGGCTGGCAGGTGGCGGCCGCCACCACACCAGACAGCGCGATGGACGCCCTGGTCACCCTGCAGGCCGAGGGCCAGATGCCGGAAGGTGACATGCCCTGCGCGCTGATCAGCGACCACCGCCTGGGCCTGGACATCAACGGCCTGGACGCCCTGCGCCAACTGCGTTATGAATTTGGCGAGCACCTGCCCGCCTACCTGGTGACGGGCGAGTTGTCAGGCACCTTGTCGGCACAAGCCCACCACGACCGGGTGGTGGTGCTGCCCAAACCCATCGATGTGCCCGATCTGCTGGAACGCCTGGCACGCATCAGGCATGATCTGCAGCATGACGAACACCTCTCCCATTGACATCGCATTCATCGGCGGCGGCAACATGGCCACCGCCATCGTGGGTGGCCTGATTCGACAAGGTCGCCCCGCCCACCAGATTCTGGTCATCGACCCCGTGGCCGATCAGCGCGCCCGCCTGAGCAGCCAGTTGGGCGTGCAAACCGCCGACGGCGCGGTGCCCCAGCTGCAAGCCGCGGGCACCATCGTCTGGGCGGTCAAGCCGCAGCAGTTCAAGGACGCCGCCCACCTGTACGCGCCGCTGACCGGCACCGCCTTGCACTACAGCGTGATGGCCGGCCTGCGCACCGACGACATGGCGCGATGGCTGGGAACACCCCGCATCGTGCGGGCCATGCCCAACACCCCGGCCCTGGTGGGCCAGGGCATGACGGGCCTGTACGCCCGCCCTGAAGTGACGCTGCAGGAGCGGCAGGCCATCGACGCCCTGGTGGCGCCCACCGGGCAGGCCATGTGGGTGAATCAAGAGGCCGACCTGGACGCCGTGACGGCACTGTCAGGCTCGGGCCCTGCCTACGTGTTCTTCTTCATCGAATCCATGATGCAGGCGGCGCAAGAGATGGGCTTGAGCGCCGAACAGGGGCGTCAACTGGCCCTGGCCACCTTCGGCGGCGCCACCGCCCTGGCCAGCCAGGCCAGCGAGCCCCCGTCGGTGCTTCGTGAACGCGTCACCTCCAAAGGCGGCACCACCTACGCCGCCCTGACACACCTGCAGGCGGCAGGGGTGAAAGAGGCCTTCGTGGCCGCCATGCAGGCTGCCCGGCGGCGTGCCGGCGAGCTGGGTGACGAGTTCGGTCGCTGATCAGCCCCCGAGGGTGACGGTGCCCGCATGGGCCCAGGCCAGGTCGGCGGCTGCGCCCAGCCAGACCGTCAGGCCCAGCCAGTGGTTGAGCCGAAACGCCTGAAAGCAGGCCGCGCGTTCGCGCGTGCGGATGAGCCACAGGTGATGCAACGCCTGCAGCCCGGCCAATGCCAGCCCCACCTGGTAGACCATGCCCAGACCTGACAGACGGCCAGCCATGGCCCAGCACCCCAGACACAGCACGTAAAACACCATCACCCCGACCACATCAAAGCGTCCCAGGGTGATGGCCGAAGTGCGGATGCCGATTTTCAGGTCATCGTCGCGATCGACCATGGCGTATTCGGTGTCATAGGCCAGCACCCAGGCCAGGTTGCCCACCAGCAGCCAGCCCACCACGGGCGGCACCTGACCCTGCACGGCGGCAAAGGCCATGGGCATGCCGAAGCTGAAGGCCACCCCCAGCACCGCTTGCGGCATCGAAAAAAAACGCTTGGTGAAGGGGTACAACACGGTGACTGCCAGCGCCCCAAACGACAAGCCAATGGTGAGCGCATTGGTGCTGAGCACCAGCGCGAACGACACCAGGGCCAGCACGGCCCCCACCAGCAAGGCCTCTCGCACCGAGAGCTTGCCACTGGTGATGGGGCGCTGGGCCGTGCGCTGCACGTGGCGATCGAAGTCGCGGTCGGCCACATCATTGACGGCGCAACCCGCGCTGCGCATGAGGATGGTGCCCGCCGTGAACACCAGCAGCAGATGCCAGCCCGGAAAACCGCCCGCGGCCATCCACAAGGCCAGCCAGGTGGGCCACAGCAGCAGCAACCAGCCCTGGGGACGATCCCAGCGGATCAGGTCAAGGTACAGGTTCAGGCGCTCACGCCAGCCAGACGGGGGGTGCGACAGGTCGGGATTCACGGTGTGGATTATCAGGCCAGGGCCGTGTCGGCGACGGGTCACACAAGCGGTCTATGCTGTCGGGGTTTGCTTGTCTCGAGGACTTTGCCCCATGACCACCTTGTTGATGTATGAACGTGTTGTGGCCGTCAACCGCGACACCCACCGTCAGTGGCGACTGCGCCCTGCCACCGAACCCATGGCGTTTGCCCGTGGCACCAACGCCGTGCTGCTGGCGGGCACTGAACTGCCGCTGGCGGCACTGGACTACCCCTGCGTGTTCGTGGAGGCTGAACAGGGCTTGACCATGGTGGCCGTGGTGGGACTGCGCGATCACGAGAACCTGATGGTGAACGACCAAGGCCAGTGGGCCGAGCATGCGTATGTGCCGGCCTTCGTGCGCCGTTATCCCTTCGTGCTGGCCACCGAGGCCGGACAAGACGAGATGACCGTCTGCCTGGACGAGGCCTTTGAGGGGTTCAACACCGACAGCGGTGAGGCCCTGTTCGACGCCGAGGGCGGTGAGACCCCCTACCTGCAACAGCTCAAGCGGTTCATGCTGGGCTATCACCAGGACATGGTGCGCACGACCCAGTTCGCGGCTCGCTTGCTTGAGCTGGACTTGCTGACCGAGCAGACGATCGACGCCCAGTTGAACGGGCAGACCAGCAGCCTCAAGGGCTTCAAGGTGGTGGATGAAGCACGCCTGCGGGCCCTGCCCCCCGAGGTGGTGCAAGACCTGTTCACCTCGGGGGCACTGGGCTGGATCCACGCCCACCTGTTGTCACTGAACAATGTGCGCCGCCTGGGCGCGCGACTGGCCACGCGGCTGACGGCTGATCAGGTGACGGATCAGGGCAATCAGGGCGTCGAAGGCGCTGGTGCTGAGGCCACGTCGGCGTCCTGAGCCACCCAGCCACCGCCCAGGGCCTTGTAGACCGCGATGTGCGCCTGCTGGCGTGCCAGTTGGGCCCCGATCAGGGCCTGCTGGGCGCTGAACAGCGCGCGCTGCGCATCCAGCAAATCCAGCTGGCTGGCCACGCCCGTGTCGTAGCGCAGGGTGGACAGGCGCAGGCGCGCGGCCTCGGCCTCGGCCTGGGCACGCTGTGCCTGGGCCTGCTCGGCATAGGTCTGGCGGGCCACCAGCGCATCGGCCACGTCCTGGAAGGCCGTCTGCACGGCCTTGTCGTACTGCGCCACCGCGATCTCGCGCTGCACCTGGGCCGAAGCCACATTGGCGCTGGCACGGCCCAGATCAAAGATGGGCAGCGTCACCGACGGCGCAAAACTCCACGCGGTGCGGCCATCACCATTGAACAGGCCCGACAGATCGTCACTCACCACACCCGCACTGGCGGTGAGCGCGATGCGCGGAAACCGTGCCGCGCGCGCCGCACCGATGTTGGCGTTGGCCGCCACCAAGGCCTGCTCGGCCTGCACGACGTCGGGACGCAGCAGCAGCACCTCGGACGACAAGCCCACCGGCAGCTCGGCCAGGTCGGGCCAGAGCGTGGCCTGCACCAGTTGACCGGCGGCCTGCGTGTCACGCGCCTGCTCTGAGGCCAGCGACGGCAAGGTCACTGCGGGCGGCAAGGCGGTCTCGGGCGCCGGTGCACCCAACAGCACGCTCAAGGCGTTGAGGTCTTGCTGCCACTGGCGCTGCGCCTGGGCGCGGGCCACGCGCGCGGCCTCCACCAGGGACTGGGCCGAGCGCAGCTCCAGCTCGTTGAGCACACCGTTGTCAAACTTCAGTTGCTGCAGCTTGAACGAATCCAGGCGGGTCTGAAGGGTTTGCTCGGCCAGGGCCAGCTGCCAACGGTCGGCCCACAGCGTGTAGTAGGTGCTGGCCACGGCCGCCACCAGGCTGGTGTGCACGGCGCGGCGGTTGGCCTCAGAGGCCAGCACCTGGGCCGCAGCGGCTTCGGTCAGGGCCCTGACGCGACCAAACAGGTCCAGCTCGAAGGCCGACACCGTCAGACCACCATTGACCACCGTGCTGATGTCGTACGGCGGCTGTGACGAAGGCTGGCGGGTGGCGTTGATCTGCGCCGCCACGTTGGGCACGCGCTCGGCGCGTTGGATTTGATAGGCCGCTTGCAGGCGATCGATGTTGAGCACGGCCACCCGCAGGTCGCGGTTGTTGTCCAGCGCCAGGGTGATGAGCTGCTGCAACCTCGCATCGGGGAAGTAGCGCGTCCAGGGCAGGTCGGCCACGGCGGTGGCAGGGTCAGCGGTGGCCCCGAGGTTGGCTGGCAAGGTGGCGGGCACCGCCCCGGTGGGTCGCTGGTAATCGGGCGTGAGCGAGCAGGCCGACAGGCTCAGCACGGCGGCCACAGCCAGGGCCAGAGACGAAGGGGTCATGAAACGCTCACTCATGTGCAGGCTCCTGCAGATCGGTGTTGGCGCGGCGGCCCGGGAAGAAGCGGCGCACCACGACAAAGAAGATGGGAACGAAGAACACCGCCAGCACGGTGGCTGCGATCATGCCACCCATCACGCCGGTGCCGATGGCCCGTTGGCTGGCCGAGCCGGCGCCCGAGGCGATCACCAGGGGCAGCACACCCAGGATGAAGGCCAGCGAGGTCATGATGATGGGCCTGAAGCGCAGCTGACAGGCCTTGAGGGTGGCCTCGTACAGGCTCATGCCCTTGTCTTGCAGGTCACGGGCGAACTCGATGATCAGGATGGCGTTCTTGGCCGACAAACCAATCACCGTGATCAGGCCCACCTTGAAGAACACATCGTTGGGCAGGCCGCGCAGGTTGGCCCCCAGCACCGCGCCCAGCAGGCCCAGGGGCACCACCAGCAGCACGGCAAACGGGATGGACCAGCTTTCGTACAGCGCGGCCAGACACAAGAACACCGCCAGCAGCGAGAAGGCCAGCAAGAAGGCGGCCTGGTCACCCGACAACCGTTCTTCACGCGACAGGCCCGTCCACTCCACGCCGATGCCCGCCGGCAGCTTGGCGGCCATGGCCTCCATCTCGGCCATGGCCTGACCGGTGCTGAAGCCCGCCGCCGCATCACCCGACAGGCGCATGCTGGGGTAGCCGTTGTAGCGCACGGCCTGCACCTGGCCGGTCACCCAACGGGTGCTGGCAAAGGCCGACAGGGGCACGGCCTGACCCGCGCTGTTGAGCGCCGTCAGTTGCAGCACCTGCTCGGGCTGCATGCGGTCTTTGGCATCGGCCTGCACCACCACACGCTGCATGCGCCCCTGGTTGGGGAAGTCGTTCACGTAGGTGGAGCCCAAGCCCGACGACAAGGCCGTGCTGATGGCATCCACGCCCACACCCAGGGCCAGTGCCCGGTCGCGGTCGATGTCGATCTGCAATTGCGGCGCGTCTTCCAAGCCATCCGGGCGCAGGCCCGTGACGACCTTGCTCTCACGCGCCATGCCCAGCAACTGGTTGCGGGCGTTCAGCAGGGCCTCGTGGCCCAGGCCGGCGCGGTCTTGCAGGCGCATCGAGAAGCCCGTGGCATTGCCCAGCTCGCGGATGGCCGGTGGCGCCAAGGGGAAGATGAAGGCATCGCGGATGCCCATGAGCCCACCAAAGGCTCGCCCGGCCAGGGCTTGGGCCGACTGCCCCTCGCCCGTGCGTTCAGCCCAATCCTTGAGGGTGACGAAGCCCAAGGCCGCGTTCTGGCCCGTGCCCGAGAAGCTGAAGCCCACCACACCCACGATGGAATCCACCTCGGGCTGGGCCAGGAAGAACTTCTCGACCTCGGAGACGACGGCCTCGGTGCGGTTGGACGTGGCGCCCGGCGGCAACTGGATGTTGACGATCAGGTTGCCCTGGTCTTCATTGGGCAGGAAGGAGGTGGGCATGCGCAGCGCCATCCAGCCCATGGCCGCCACGATGACCAGGTACACCACCATCATCTGGCCGCCACGCTTGAGCAAGCCGCCCGTCCAGCGGGTGTAGCCCGTGGTGGTGGCATTGAAGCGGCGGTTGAACCAGCCAAAGAAGCCCTTGCGCTCGTGGTGGTTCGGGTCGGCCGGCTTCAGGAAGGTGGCGCACAGCGCCGGTGTGAGCGACAGGGCCAGCAAGGCCGAGAACGCCATGGAGGTGGCCAGCGACAGGCTGAACTGGCGGTAGATGTTGCCCACCGAGCCCGCAAAGAAGGCCATGGGGATGAACACCGACACCAGCACCACGGTGATGCCGATGATGGCCCCACTGATCTGGCCCATGGCCTTGCGCGTGGCCTGCAGCGGCGACAAGCCTTCTTCGACCATGATGCGCTCGACGTTTTCCACCACCACGATGGCGTCGTCCACCAGGATGCCGATGGCCAGCACCAGGCCGAACATGGTCAGCACGTTGATCGAGAAACCCGCCACCAGCATCACACCGAAGGTGCCCAGCAGCGCCACCGGCACCACCAGCGTCGGGATCAGGGTGTAGCGGATGTTCTGCAGGAACAGGTACATCACCAGGAAGACCAGCAACACGGCCTCGAACAGGGTCTGCACCACCTGGCCGATGGACAGCTTCACAAAGCCCGAGGTGTCGTACGGCACGTTGTAGTCCATGCCCTCGGGGAAGTAGCGCTTGAGCTCGTCCATGCGGGCGCGCACGGCCTCGGCCGATTCCAGCGCATTGCCCGTGGGCGACAGCTGCAGGCCCATGCCCACCGCGGGCACGCCATTCAGCCGCGCGTAGGTGCCATAGGTTTGGGCGCCCAGTTCGATGCGGGCCACATCCTTCAGGCGCACGGCCGAGCCATCACGCTGCGCGCGCAGCACGATGTTGCCAAAGGCCTCGACCGACTCCAGTTGGCCCTTGACCACCACGGTGGCCGACATGGTTTGCGCCGACAGGTTGGGGCGCTCGCCCACGCCACCGGCTGACACCAGCGCGTTCTGCGCGCGGATGGCGTTGTTGACGTCGGCAAAGCCCAGGTTGAAGGATTCGAGTTTGGCCGGATCGACCCAGATGCGCATGGCCCGCTCGGAGCCAAACAACTGCACCTGGCCCACACCGGGCACGCGCTGCAGCTCGGGCACGATGTTGCGGGCCGCGTAGTCGCCCAGCGCCACCGGGTCGTACGCCGGGTTGCTGGACGAGAGCATCACGAACATCAGGAAGTTGCTGCGTGATTTGTCCACGCGCACGCCCTGCTGCGTGACCGCCGAGGGCAGGCGCGGCGTGGCGCGCGACAGGCGGTTTTGCACGTCCACCTGGGCCAGCTCCACATCGGTGCCGGTCTCGAAGGTGACGGTGATCTGCGCCGTGCCGTTGGCCTGGCTGACCGACTCCATGTAAGCCAAACCGGGCGAGCCATTGAGCTCTTGCTCGATGACGCTGACCACGGTTTCATCGAGCACCTTGGCCGAGGCGCCGGGGTAGGTGGCGTTGATGACGATGGCGGGCGGGGCCACCGTCGGGTATTGCGAAATGGGCAGCTGGGTGATGGCCACCCCGCCAAACACCATGATGAACAGGGCGATCACCCACGCGAAGATGGGGCGGTTGATGAAGAACTGGGCCATGGGGTGCCCCTTCTCAGTTCTGTGTGGCCGATGTGGCCGATGTGGCCGCAGCAGCGGCCGCAGGCGCGGAGGCCCCCGACGGCGCCCACGGCACCGGCTTGACCTTGGTGCCCGGCACCATCAGCTTCTGGAAGCCGTCGACCATCACCTGCTCACCGGCCTTCAGGCCGTCCAGCACCACCCACTGCGGGCCTTGGGGCGTCAACATCGAGCCCCCCAGCTTGACCGGGCGCACATTGACGTTGCCCTCGGCGTCCACCACGCGCAGCGTGTCGCCACTGGTCTGGCGCGTCACGGCCTGTTGGGGCACCACGAAGCCGCCTTCGGCGCGAGCCTGCTCCAGCTCCACACGCACGTACAGGCCCGGCAACAGCACGCCCTTGGGGTTGGGCACTTCAGCGCGCAAGGTGACTTGTCCCGAGGCCTCGTCCACCGTCAGATCGGTGAACAGCAGCTTGCCAGGCAGCGGGTAGAGCGAGCCATCTTCCAGGCGAATGCGCACCGCCGCCCCTGAGGTGCCCGCCGCTTGCAACTGGCCTGCCGCCAGGGCCTGGCGCATGGCCATGACCTGCGTGGCCGACTGATTAAGGTTCACGTACAGGGCATCGACCTGCTGGATCACGGCCAGGCGCGTGGCCTCACCCTGCCCCACCAGGGCCCCTTCGGTGACCAGGGCCCGCCCAATGCGCCCGCTGATGGGCGCGCGCACGGCGGCGTAGTCCAGCTGCAGCCGGGCCTGGGTGACCGCCGCCTTGGCGGCAGCCACGGCGGCTTGCGCCTGGCGCTGGGCCACCTGGGCGTTGAGGAACTCTTGCGGGCTGATGGCCTTGGCTTCTTTCAGGGGCTCGTAGCGCTGCAGCAGGGCGCTGGCCTGCGCCAGTTGCGCCTCGGCCTGGGCCTGGGCGGCTTGGGCGCTGTCGAGCGCGGCCTGGTAGCTGGCCGGGTCGATGGCGAACAGCGACTGCCCGGCCTTGACCGTGCTGCCTTCGGTGAACAGGCGTTTTTGCACCACGCCGGCCACCCGGGCGCGCACCTCGGCCGTGCGGATGGGCTCCAGCCGGCCGGGCAGCTCCACCACCAGGGGCACGCTTTGCGGCTGCACCGTCACCACGCCGGCGGGCACGGTGGGTGGCCCGCCAGCGCCGGCGGCTGCGCCGTCTTGAGAGGGGCTGCAACCGGTCAACCAGGCGGCGGCCAAGGCGCAAAGCGCCAAGACGCCCAGCGAATCACCCGCCCACGTCCACCACCGGGCGCTGCGTTTGAGGGGAAGAGGGTCGGTCCGGGAAACTTGCTGAGAGGCCATGGGCGCACCTTGGGTCATTGAATGTCTGAGCAAAATATACATACATACTTGCATGTATGTTATGAAACGGGCGACAATCCCGACAGAACAGAAAGGTCACTGACGGCATGCGACGCACGAAAGAAGAAGCTCTGCACACACGCGAGGCCTTGCTGGACGCGGCCGAGGCGCTGTTTGTCGAGCAAGGCGTGTCGCGCACCTCGCTGCAGCAGATCGCGGAACGCGCGGGCGTGACACGCGGGGCCGTGTACTGGCACTTCGAGGACAAGGCCACCTTGTTCAACGCCATGATGGAGCGCACCACCTTGCCCCTGGAAGACGCGGTGCGCGCCATGGACAACGCGCCCGAGCCCCCACTGGAGGTGTTGCGCCGCATGGCCGACACCGCCTTGCAGCGCATCGCGCACGACCCGCGCACGCGGCGGGTGTTCGACATCGCCACCCACAAGGTGGAGTACGTCAGCGAGCTGTCGGCGGTGCGCGACCGCCACCTGCGCATCCACGGCCTGTGCCAGGGCCACATCCACAGCTGCTTCGAGCGGGCTCAGGCCCTGGGCCACATCCGCCCCGACATCGACTGCGCCGTGGCCGCCATGACCCACCACGCCCAGATCGATGGGCTCATCCAGGTGTGGATGCTGGCCCCGGAGCGGTTTGATCTGGTGGACATGGGCCTGCGCAGCGTGGACCTGTTTTTTGACGGTCTGCGGGCGCGCTGACGACGGCCTCAGGCGGGGGCCACAGCGCCGTCGGTGGCTTCGTCCAGGCCGTCATCGGCCTGCAGATGACGGTCATCCGCCCACGACAACATGGTGAAGCCCTGGGGCGAATACAGCAGGCGGTTGACGCTGGCGTTGCCGATGCGCCAACTGCGCGGCACGCTCAAGTCCAGTCCGTTGGCCGCCCGGTAAAAACAATCCAGCACACCCCCATGGGCCACCAACGCGATGGTTTGGCCCGGATGCCCGGCCGCCAGCCGAGTGGCGGCGGCCACACAGCGCTCGTAGAAGGCCAGCAAGGTTTCGCCCCCCGGCGGACCGAACTCAGGGTCGCGCTGGCGCCAACGTCGGCCCTCGATGGGCCAGCGCGCCAGGATTTCATCGTGGGTCAGGCCTTCCATCTCGCCAAAATGGCGCTCGCGCAAGGCCACCTCCGGGCGCACCTCGGTGCCCGTGGCGTCGCCAATGGCCAAAGCGGTGTCATGGGCGCGCTGCAGGTCGCTGCTGTAGATGGCCACCAGGGGCTCGTCGAGCAGGGCCTGCCCCACGCGCTCGGCCTGCCAGCGGCCGTGATCGTTCAGGGGGATGTCAATGTGCCCCTGGATGCGGGACTCTCGGTTCCAGGCCGTCTCGCCATGGCGGATGACCAGCACTCGGGTGATGTCTTGCGGCATGCGTGCATCATGCCGCAGACATGCTGCAGCGCACAATCCCGCATTTGCGGACAGGGAGACCCGCTGAAGTTCAAACGCCCCAGACGATGGGCTTGTTGTCGGCCAGGGCGCGCTCGATCATGCGCACCAGGGGCCAGGCACGCTGGCGCAAGGTGACAGGCTCATCGGCAAAGGCAGGGTCTGTGGCGGGCGATGGCCCCCCCTCATCGGCGGTGTCGGCCGAGGCCTCCGGTGCCGGTTCGGGCTCATCGGCGGGCAGCCCCTTGAGCACGGCCAGGGCCGCTGGCATGTCCTTGGGCTCCAGGATGCCGGGTTCGCTCGCGTTCTTGTCCAACAAGGACAACAAGGCCTCGGCGGAGGCCTGGAGCATGAGCAGGTCACCGGTGGCCTGGGATTTGAAGGTGATGGGCATGGCGGCGCAGATCGCAGGATCAGTGGGTGTGGGACTTCAGCTTAGCCCTGATTTCATCACCCAGGTTCTCCAATCGAACCCGACCTGCCTGGATGAAGGGCTCATTCGCCCCCAGCACCTCACCCAGGCCCTTGTTTTCGTAACGTTGCAGCAGGTCCTGGCCCAGGGTCACCAGCTCGCTGTTGTCCTTCAGGCACTGGCCCAGGCGGGTGTTCAGGTCGCGGTTGGCCGCCCCCAGGTTGAGGCGCGCCTGCCCCAGCGTGGCCTGGCAGACCTGGCCCTGCTCGGTGCTGCGCTGCAGGCTGGCCTCCAGCTCGGCCACGCGGGCCTGCAGGGCGTCCCGCTCGGCGGTGGTGTCGGCCAGGGCCTTGGACAGGCCTGCGGCCCGGCGTGACGCCGCAGCGGCCGCCGCTTTTTGGGATGAGAGGTCGGTGCGCGTGGCCTCCAGGGCCTGCTGCGCGGCCTGGCGTTGCGATTCAGCCTGCGCCTGGGCCTCTTGCAGGCTGGCCTGTTGCTGCTGCAACTGACGCATCTGCAGCCGCAGGCGGCGCGTTTGCTCGTCGCCCGAGCCCTGCGCCCAGGTGCTGGCGGCCATCAAGACCGCACACGACAGCATCAGCCCCTTGATGAAGGCCAGAGAACGGTCAGAAGCGCACATTGAAATCCACCTGCAGGGTATTGACCTTGTACGAGGCCGTGGGGAAGCTGCTGTTGATCGTGGTGTCGATGTTCTGCGCTGACATGTAGCGCACACCCACCGTGGTGTTGCGGTACAGGCCGTACTGGAAGCCCACCGTGAAGCCGCGCAGGTTGGTGCCGCCCAGGCCCAGGTCGCTGTCGGTGAAGGCGTCCAGCACGGCGTCAGAGCCCACATGGCGGTAGGCAAACTGCGCCTGCCAGTCGCCCATGTCACGCACCTCGGTGGCGCCCACGGCCAGCTTCAGGTTGTAGCCGTCGCGGCGGCCGCCGGGGTTGAGGTCGTAGTTGGAGCGCTTGCGGAAATCGGATTCGCTGAAGGCCGTGTTGTAGGCGTACTCGGCCGACAGCAAGAGGTTGAACGGGCTGAAGTGGGTGAACTGCGCCGAGGCGGTCAGCACGAGGGGGCGGAAGTCGTAGGCCAGGCCCCAGGTAGGCCGGATGAGGTCAACGCCGTCGGCCACGGGCAGCAAAGGATTGGTCTCGAACACCGTGTTGCCGCGCTGGCGCAGCCCCACCGGGTATTCGTACTGGCCATAGCGTTGGCCCACGGCAATGCCCACCGTGTTGGTATCGGGGTCGGTGAACTGTTCAAAATCAGTTTCTGCCCGCCCTGCGATGTTGTTGTATCGGTAGTACGCCAAACCCAGCTTGACGCGCGTCCGAGAACTCACCTCAAGGCTCGTCCCCAACTGGGCACCCACCAAGGATCGACGGTTGCGCGAGGCCGAGTTTTCACGCAAGGGGAAGTAGCCCAGCGTCAGGAACGGCGCAAACCCATCGTCCACCTGGGGTCGGCGGAAGGTGGCCGCAAAGCCTTCGAAATTGAGGTTTTCATTCCACGTCATCTCGGTGGCGAACCAGGGATTGGGGATGCGCCCACCCTGGATGCTCACCCACTCGGCCGGGTCCACCCGCACAAAGGCGCGATCCACAAACAACTCATATTTGTTGAAGCTCTGCCCCAGCGTCTGGTTGGTCGATACCCGATCGGTGGCGCTGCCCGTGGCCAGCCGCACGCCCACGCCCACCTCGTCCGTGACCTTGGCGGTCAGGCCCAGGCGCAGGCGCACACGCTCACGATTTCTGGACTGCGTGGTGTCGGCGGTGGGCAGGGCATTGCCTGCGTCGTTGATCAGGTAATTGCCGAAATCCGGCGCACGGCTGATGCCATTGGCGTTCAATATCTCACTGCTCATGTAGGTCTCAGCCGCCGTGTTGTTCTTGCTTTGGCTGTCGTTCTGGTAACGCACCCGGATGTCGCCATCGATCTTGATGCGGTTCATCCATGACGGCGCACCCGGCACACCCCAGCGCTCGGCGCGGGCCTGGGTGATGATTTCTTCCTTGACCTCGTCACGGATCTGGGCGCGCACGCTCTCGGGCACGTAGGGCACGCGCAGCACGCGCTTGGCAGGCGTGGCCTCGGTGGGGGCGGCAGCGGCATCCGCAGCGGCCTGAGCCTGAGCTTGGGCCTTCTCGCGCGCTGCCTGGATCAGTGCATCGGCCTTCTCGCGCGGCAGCACGCCGGTTTCCACCAGGGCCTCGATCAGGTTGAGCGTGGTCTGGCGCAGGGTTTCCAGCGATTCGCGCTCATCAGCATGCGCTGGTGCGGCGGCCATCAGGCCCACGCTCAGCGCCAGGGCCAGCGGGGTCAGCTTGAGTTGTTTGGTCTTGATCATGGGGTCAACCCGTCATCCGGTTGGTCAGTTGCAGCCGCATGGGCCAGTTCAGGTTGGCAGGCGGCGCAGCGCGAAAGCCCTTGAAGCGCGACAAGGCCTTCTTCAAGGCCTCGTCGGCCTGTGCTTGGCCCGTGCTGCCCAGCAGTTGCCAGCGCGCCACGCTGCCATCAGGGTTCAGCCACAGGGCCACCGACACGCGGTAGTCACCAGCGCGGCGCACCTCGTCGTCGCGGCTCAGAAAGGCGCCCAGTTCGCGGCGGGCCACATTGCCGTAATTGACACCCGCCATGCGGTCGGCCAGGGTGCCGCCAGCGCCGCCGCCAATCTCGCCGCCGCGGTATTCGTTGCGCACGGTGCCCGCCGTGAAGGCGCTGGGGCCGTCGCCTGCGGCGCCTTCCATCTTCAGTTGCTGCGCCTCTGGGGGGGCCTCCACGGGCTTGGGCTGCTCTTGGGGCTGGGGCTTGTTTTCTTCCGGCTTGGGCTCGGGCTTCTTTTCTTCTTTGGGTGGGGGCGGCGGTGGTGGCGTGTCAGGCAGCACGGCAATCTTCACCGTCTGCCGCTTGGGGCCGCCGCTGCCCTTGCCCATTTGCGAGGCGATCAACGCGCCCACACCCACCAGCACCAGCACGATGAGTGCAGGCGCCAGCCAGCGCCGCGCGCCCTGCTGTTCATCGGCCGAGGGGTACTGCGTCGAGGCCATGTCAGGTCCCGATGCGCGAGGTGACCAGTCCCATGGGCACCTCCAGCTTGTTGCACAGGTCGATCACGGTGACCACCTCGGCGTACTGCGACCGTGCATCGCCCTTGATGGCCACGCTCATCTTGGGCGTGCGCTGCTTGGCCTGCAGCAACTCGTTTTCCAGTTGCTGGGCGGTCATGGGCACGCCATTGAGCATCAACTGGCCACCCGGCATCACCTGCACCACCTTGAGTTCGATCTTTTCGGTGCTGGGCTTGTTGCTGGGCTTGGGCATGCTGATGTTCAGGCCCTGCACCGACGCGGTCGTCATCAGGATGAACACCACCAGCAGCACATAAGCCAGGTCCAGCATCGGCGTGACGTTGATGCTGTCGTAGGGTTTGCTTTCGTCTTGAACCTGCATGGGCGGGCCTCACTGCATGCGTTTGGTGGCCAGGCCGATTTCGGTGATGTCCAGGCGCTTGGCAATCTCCAGCACCTGCATCACCTTGTCGTACTGGGCTGCGGCATCGGCCTTGAGCACCACGGGCAGGGCCGGGTTGGCGGCCTTGTACTGCGCCAGGGTGCTTTGCAGTTCGTCCATGGTCACGGGGTAGGCGTCCAGGTACACCTGACCGTCGGCGGTGATGGTGATGCCCTTGGTCTGTGGCTTGGCCAGGTTGTTGGCGGCCTGGGTCAGCGGGCTGTTGACCTTCACGCCCTGCACCGAGGCGGTGGTCATGATGATGAACACCACCAGCAGCACGTAGGCCAGGTCCAGCATGGGCGTGACGTTGATGTCGTCGTACGCCTGCAGGTCGCCCTTGACGTCGCCAGCCATCTCAGCGGGCTCCGTGCACTTCGGCCACGCGGGTCACGAACTCGTCCACGAAGATGGACATGTCCGACGAGATGTTCTTGATGCGGGCGGCCAGGTAGTTGTAGCCAAACAGCGCGGGGATGGCCACCGCCAGGCCGGCCACGGTGGCCAGCAGGGCCGCCGCAATACCAGGGGCGATGGCGTTGACGTTCACATCACCTGCGGCGGCAATCGCCGCGAAGGTGATCATCACGCCCACCACCGTGCCCAGCAGGCCCAGGAAGGGGCCGCCCGAGATGGCGATGGTCAGCAGCACGATCTTGCTGTTCAGGGTGTGGCTTTCACGGATCAGGTCGGCATCCACGGCGGCCTTGACGGCATCCAGTGAGGCACCCGACAGCGGCGCAGCGCCCGCTTTGCCCACATCACGCTTTTGCAGTTCGCGCAGGCCGGCCTGGTACAGGCGGGCCAGCGACGAATTGGCCACCTCGTTGGTGGGCACCGCCAGCACATCGCGGGTGTTGCGAAAGCCTTGCAGGAACCGCTGGTTGGCCTTGTCGACCTTGCCCACCAGCACGGCCTTCTCCCACATCACCCACGCCGCGATGGCGAACATCACGGCCAGGATGATGATGACCACCCAGGCGTCCACCGTCAGGTTGTCCACCAGGATGGCGAAGTGGCCTTGCTCGCCGCCCTCGCCCGCGTCGGCCGTGTCTTCGGTTTCGGTCACGGCCAGCACCAGCTTGGCATCGGCGCTCTGGGCGGCGTGGGCCATCTTCACCCAGTCGGCGCTGCGCACGGTGGCGGCCACCTCCAGTTGATCCACCAGGCCCGTCAGGCCGTTACCCACGGTCAGCGCGCCTTCCAACGGCACGGCGGCGGCGGGCAGTTCAACCTGAGCGGCCTGGCCGCCGTTGATGTACAGCGTCAGCTGGCCATTGCCCACGGTGATGGCCAGGTGGGCCCAGGCCCCCGTGGGCAGCTCGCCGCCCGTGGCCACGGTGTCACCCAGCTTGAGGGTGGGCTTGCCGGCGTCCAGCGCCAGGCTCAGGGCACCTTGCGACACCAGGGTGCCGGTCAGGGCTTCGGGCTTGAACCACAGGCTGATGCTGTAGGGGCCATTGCCAGGCGCCTTCAGGCGGTCGGCACTCCAGCTCAGGGGCTGACCATCCAGGCGCGCTGCGGCACCGATCAGGCCGGTGTTGTCGCGCACCACCGGGCCGGCTGAGGCGATCTGGCCGCTGGCGTCTGCGGCGGGCTCGCCCGTTTGGCCTGCAAAGGTGACTGCGGCCAGCATGGCGCCATCGAACAAGGCCGGGCTGGTGGCCTCTGCGGGTGCCTGCTCGTTGCCGGCGTACACGTGCACCATGTTCTTGTCGGTGCCGGGCAGCAGGTTGGGCAGCTGCACCCACACCACGGCCAGTTCATTGGCGCCATCAAAGCGCTCCACCCAGAACTTCAGCGGGGTTTTGTCGTCGGCCGCCACCACGCGCAGGTCGCTGCCATCGAGCTTGGCGTTCAGAAAATCAAAGTTGCCCGAGTGCAGGCGCACCGGCACCACCACGCCCGACAAGGCCTCTTGCGTGGTCACGCCCTGATCGCTGGTGTTGAACACCACACGGGTGCGCTGGGTGAAGTCGGCGTTCCACCAGGCGTGGGCCACGGTGGGCAACACACAGGCGGCGCTGATCACGGCAGCAGAAAACAAACGGGCGAGTTTCATGATCGATCCGGACTACAAAGAATGGGCCGCGCCACTGCGCGCATGGCTCGAAGCGCGCAAGGTTGCCAGCCGAAGATGACAGGGACGTTTCAGCGCTGGGCTTCTTTTTCTCGCTCGTCGCTGTTGCGGGTATTGGCTGGCGCGGCTTCTGGCGCAGGCGCGCCCGCGCCCGGGGCATCGCCGTAGCCCAGCAGGTCGACGGTGAGCACCGAGTTGGCGCGCTGCTCGGCATTGGCCTCGGCGGCGGTGGCGACCTTCTCCCTGCCGGCTGCCGGGTTGGCAATTTGCGGCGTCAGGCTCACGCCAACGTTGGGTGGAGGACTTGGATCAGGTGCTCCGCCGATGTTGTCAGCGCCTATAACACGCCCGGGAATCTCAGCGGGAGCATCGCCCGTGATGAACGCATCCAATGCACGGATTTCACCGTTGGGCGCGTAGAACCCGAACACAGGCACCATGTCTTTGGGGGTCTCGATTTTTTGGAAGCCGCTGCCGCTGATCGGGGGCTGCCTCAAGTCCTCGACTTGCCCAGTGAGGGAATTGAAACGCCTCAGCGGCAGGGCCGTGCTGGTGACGGTGTTGGAGCCCTTGCCGGAGTCGATGCTGCCGTTCACGGAGTAGATCATCAGGTTGCCCCGCCCGATGGCGATCACGCGCTGATCGCCCGCCAGGAAATCTCCGCCGCTGATGGATCGGAAGGTACCGCCGTCGTAGTTGATGAAGCCGCCTGGATTGTTGGCCGCCGAGGGCAGACCGGCCAGCACCTGCTCTGCAGCGATCACATCCACGCCGCCTTGGGCATCGTCCGCACCGCCTTCGCTTGCGCCACCGCCAGACGCCAGGTTATGCACGCGCGACTGCCCAACATTCACGCTACCGGATCGGATGAAGGTAGCCCCCAGGCCCGCCAGGTCGGCCACGGCTTCTGCCTGCTCAAACAAGGCGGTTCGACGCACCTTGCGGCGCGCTTCCTCGTCCTCGTCGGTGGACACCGCGATGGCTACTGCTGCTGCGGCCGTTTCGCGGATGCGCGCCCACATGGCCTCTTGTTTTTTGCGCTGGAAAGCATCGCTGCGGTAATAGGCCGCCGTCTGTCCAGCATCTTCAGGCAGGTACTGGGCGGCAAACTCGGCATCGAGGAAGTCTTCAATGGCTGCCACCTGGCGTGCATCCTTCAGGTCACTGAAGGCCTGCTGCAACTGCTGATCGCTGAGTGCTGCCCAATCGTCGGCGCCGAGGCCTTGCGTCACAGGCAGGCCACTGTCCACCAGGGCCTGAACCATGGCGGTGCGCAAGCCAGGGCGGCTGCCGTGGCGCTGCAGCAGTTCATCCAGGTTCACCGACTGACCACGGCCGGCCGACACCGTGATCTTGGCACCTGCGTCAGGCAAGGCCGTGTTGATCTGGTTGCCATAAGCGAGCACACCGGCCATCTGTCGCAGGTTCAGATCGCGCCCGGCCTCGATCTTCAGGGCACCGGGGCCACCGAGGGCAATCACACGGGCGTTGGTGTTGCTGCCCACTCCGATGCCGTTGATGTCTCGGCCGGCTGACAGGCGCGTGACGTCGTCGGCATCGAAATTTTGGCCCACAAAATGCGGGTTGTTGATGTCGCGGCCGGCCTCGATCTCGGTGGGCCGGTTGGTGCGTAGGTAAGACAAGACCGTGCGGTTGACGTTGTTGCGCGAGGCGATCACGTCGTCAAACGTCACATCTTGCCCGGCCACCAGCCACACCTTGTTGGGGTTGTTGGCTTGCCCCAGATCAGCGTGCACTGCGCCCACCACCGCGCCCTCGGTGCCCGTGTTGCTGCGCACATTGGTGGACAGGCTGAGGTTGCCGCCCGTGCTGGTGAAGCCGCTGATGAAGAGGTCTGCCAGGCCGCTCAGGCTGAGTTCCCCCGACCCGATGCCCTGGAAGTTGACGGGCTTGCTCACCCCAGGCAGCCCCTTCTTGCCCCAGGCGGATGTGTCGGGCAGTTGCAGGTTGCCTTGCAGATGCAGGTCTTGCGCCGCGTACACGGTCACATCCGATGCCGGGGTGGGCATGACGAACAGCGCCGAGCCGTTGTTGCCGTTGGTGGGGGCGCCGGTGGTCCACTTGCCTGCGGTGTTGATCAACACATCTCCACCCAGGCTGACGGCCTTGAACACGGGCGGCAAGACCGAGGCCAGGTACGAGGCGTCTTTTGCCACATCCTCAGTCAGCTTAGCCGTCGGAGAGTTTCTGTGCATCAGCTCGAAGTTCTGGTTGTCGGGGCTGACGCTCACCTGCCCTTGCAAAGACGACAGCGACACGCCCGCGTCATCGCCGTAGGTGAAGAAGACCGCCGCGCGCGAGTTGCTCAAACCCTGCAACGTGCTGAGGAAGGGAATCGCCGTGGGGTTGTAAGCGTGCGAGATGCGCAAATCGCCCACCGTGTTCACCGCCCATTGCCCGTCCATGACGGCCAGCAGGGCATCTGGATCGGCCACGGCATTGCTGGGTGGGGTCACCCCATCGGCCAGACCGTCGGCCCCGGACACCAGGCCACCGGCCGCCTGGATGCGGCCTGTGCCACGCCCCAGGAAGTACAGACCACCGGCAACGTCACCGCCTGAGACCACACTCACATCACCACCATTGAGCACCTTGATCTGGCTGGACAACACCTTACCCTGCTTATCCAGGGTGAGCACCTGGCGACCGTTGGTGGGTGCCACCACGGCCAGGTCACTCACCGAATCGCCGGCCTGGACATGGATGTTGCCACCACCAAAAGAGCCCAGCCCCTGACGGAAATCACCAAACCGGGTGAACCAGGCCACCGGTGTCTTAAAGGAGGCCACTGGCGCCTCGGGCGCACCGCCATGCAGAAAGTAGTTGCCACTGCCCTGGGTGAGTTGTTGCGCCGTGTAGGTGGTCTGCCCAGCACTGCTGGTGGTCACGCTGGCAAAGCTGCCCACGCGGCCGCCGGCTTTCACGGTCAAGCGCTCGCCGCGCTCGGTGAACACGGCCGCGTTGGCGCCCGTTTCATAAGCGTTGCGCGCGGCGTTTTTGGCAGGAGTGGTGTTGTCCACCGCGAAGAGTTCGTTGTCGGCCAGGCTGGACAAGCCACCCGTGACGTACATGGCCGATGGCGTGGTGATGGTGCTGGCCATCATGCGCACGTCGCCCGCAGCATGCACATCGATGGAGCCGGTGGTGGTGCGCACCAGCTTGTTGCTGGCCAGGGTGACATGGCCAGCCTCTGGCCCACCCTGGGTGGCATGCACATCGGCGGCCTGCAAATCGGCACCAGCCACGAAGCGCAGGCTGCTGCCCTCGCCCGACTGAACCGTGCCGGTGGTCAGGGCGTTGTTGAAGCCTGCACTGACACTGCCATTGATGTTGAGGTTGCCAGCGGCCCGAATGGTGAGGTTGAGCGGTCGCAAGGCAGCCGCCATCTGCAAATCCTGGCTGATGGTGAAGTCGCTTTGCGCCTGCACCTCAATGCCCGCGCGCAGGCTGGCGTTGGGCGTGCCCGTCAGGCCGGCTTGGCTCAACACGTCCGCCTCGTTCTTGGCGGTGGCGTAGGCGTTGGCCGCCGTCGTCAGGTCATTGAGGCGCAGGTTGCTGGCGGTGGCCGCACCGGCGCTCAAGGTCTTGAGGCTGGCGCTGTCGTACACCCGCACGCCTTCCAGCTGAACCCGGCCGGCCTGCAGGATGGCGCCGCTGCTGCCCTCCAAGGCTTCCACCTTCATGCCGGTGTACTGCCCCTGCGCGTTCTGGGTTTGGCGCGCACGGATGAGGATGCGTCCATCCAGCGCATCGTCGGCGCTGTCGGCCACCACCGTGGCGGCCCCCAGTTGCACGCTGCCGTCCTGGGCCGACAGCAGCACGTCGCCGCCGTTGGCGCCTTCGCGCGTCGAACGCGCCTCGATGTGCGCACCATCGTTCAACACCAGGTTCTGGCCGGCCTGCAACTGCACCACGCCGCCACCGTCGGTGGTGGCGTCGATGCGGGCGCTGCCGTTCAGGGTCACGCTGCCCTGGTCGGCGCTGAGGGCCACACGGGCCGCGCGCAACTGTGCATTCAGGCTCAGATCGCCTTCACGCTGGCGCACCTCGAAGGCGCGCAAACTGCCGCCGTCTGTGGGGCGGCTGATGGCCACCAGCTGATCCAGGGCCGTTTTGGCGGCCGCACTTTGTTGTGATGCCTGGGCAGCCTGGGCCTGGTTGATGGCCCCCAGGGCCAGGGTGGCGGCGTCGACCACCACCTCGCCATGGCGCCCTGCCCCGCCTGACACATCCAGCCGTGCCTGCTCACCCAGACGCACCTCAGCGCCCGGGGCCGTCGCCTTCAACTCGATCCGGCCGGCCTCTGGCGTCTGGCCAGCAACGCCGGCCCCCAGCGTGGGCGCGGCGGCCGACAACAATCCATTCACCACCAGGTTGCCCTGCTGGGCCTGGGCCACGATCTGCCCTCCACCACTGGCCACGGCAAAGGTGTCACTCACCTGGCGCACACGGCCGTCCACGCGTGTGACGGAGCCTTCTGCCAGCGTCAGATCCTGACCTGTGGCGGTCATCGTCAGGCGGCCCGCTTCGATGTCGATGCGGCCGGCCTGCGTCAGTGACTGGCCGCCCAGGGCCAGGCGGCCACCGGCGCCCAGGCTTTCGTTCAAGGTACGTGCCCCGGCTGCCTCCGTGATTTGCAGGCTGCCCTTGGCACTCAGGGTTTGATCAGCCTGGCCGGCGGCCGTCACCCGGCCAGCCTCCAGAGTCACCTCACCAGCGGCCTCGGTGCGCCCCGCGCCTGCGAACACGATGTCGCCCTGGCTGTTCAGGCGCGTCTGGGCAAAGCCCCAGTGCTGCCCGGCGTCACCAGACGCATCCACCGTGATGCCGCCTGTGCGGCCATCGGTCAGCACCGGCGTGGCTTGAAACTCGATCTCGCCTATCCCGGCGGTGGCGGCCGCGTCGCTCACCGACTTCCCGCTGCTGTTGCGCAAGCTGATGTTCTGCGCCACCACGGTCACGCCGGCGGCAGGGGCGTCCTGTGCCGCGTCTGACTGGGCCGTCAGCCCCAGAATCTGGGGCGCGTCCAGTGTGATCTGTTGGGTGCCCGATTGCCCCAGTTGCGTGCCTGCCGCGATGGCCAGGCTGCCTGCATTGGCCCGCAGGGTCAGGCGCTCGGCCTGGTTGAGTCGGGCCAGTTGTTCACCGCTCAGGCGCAGGGCATCAGCGGGCAACACACCGGTAGGCAACTGGCTGGTGTCGGCATCACCCAGCACCATGGCTGCGGCCCCCACACCCAGGGTGCGGGCTTCCAGCACGGTGCTGTCGGCCACTGAGGTAACGCCGGTACTGTCCAGTTGCACGGCGGCGCCGCTCAGGCGAACAGCCTCGCTGGACGCGCTGCCATCAGCCCCCACCATCAGCACGGGGCGGGTCTCGCCTTCGACATCCACCGAGGCCACATCCGAAGCCTTGCGGTGGCTGACCAGCAACTGCGCACCAGCACCCTGGGTGTCGTAACGGCGGGTCTCGCCGTCATCGGATGCCCGTGCCGCGATGCTCACGCCGGCCTCCACCGTGAGCGCCTCTTTGGCCACCATCAACAATTCACCCGGCAGGGTCAAGGTGTCTTCACCGGCTGCAGTGCCCTCGGCGGCCACACGCACCGCGCGGGCCTGGCGTTCGACGCTCACGCTGCCATCGGCCTGTTGGGTGCGCACGCCGCCCAGCAGAATGCTCTCGGCGCCGGTGGCTTCCAGCGCCTGGGCGCTGATCACACCCTGGCCTGGCGTGCTCACCGCCGCGCGGCTGACCACGATGTCGGGCATGGCCAGGTCCAGGGCACCGGCCCGCAAGCCCTCGGCGCCCTTGAAGTTGAAGCGTGCGGCCCAGTCGTAAGCGTTCATGCTTGTCAGCGACAAGGTGCCGCCATCGCCTGGGCGGGGCAAGGCCACGCCGCTGCGGCGCGCACGCGCATCCTGGAAGGCGTTGCCAGAGACCACCACCACCTCCGACTTGGCGCGGTAGGTGGCCTCGGGCTCCAGCACCCAGGCTTGACGCACATCATTGCCGCCGTTCTGGAAGGTGCCCGTGGCGTTTCTGAAGCCCGACACCACCACCGAACCATCATCGTTGCGCACGCCGGTGCTGAGCGCCTGGTTCACATTCAGTGTGGTGGGGCTGAGCAATACCGCCCCTGGCAAGATGCCGTAGCGAGCGTCCAGCAAGGTGTAGGCGCCGGGCGCCAGCACGCCGTTGCCCGAGTTGATGACCACCTGATCACCGGCCTTCAGGTCGGTGCCGATGCCTTGGGTTCGCGCCCGGATGTTGGCGTCGTAGGGTGCAAAGTCATAGCGGTAACTGGGCAGCACGGCAAACAGCCCAGGGCGCAGGTAGGTGTCGGTGCTGCCGCCCACGCCTGGGTTGAACTGCCAGCCCACGATGTCGCCCCCGGCCTGGGCTTCCACCACGGTGGTCTGGCCGATGCTGAGCTCATCACCATCCAGCACGATCTGCTGGTTGATGGGCAACTGGGTGATGTCTTGCACCACGTTGCTGTCGGTGGGCAAATCGCCCTGGTCTGCCCCTTGCGAGGAGTAAAGCCACTGGCTGTTGTTGACCACGTAACCCACGGGCACCGTCACACCGTCTGCGGTGTTGGCCAGGCGGGCGCGATCGGTCACGGTCAGGGTGTCGGCCTGCACCGACAAGCTGCCCACAGGTTGGTGCAGCACGCCGTCCAGCGTGACGGTATCGGCTTTGAGCGACAGGCTGGCCAGGGCCGACAAAGGCGTCTGGCTGGTGCTACCTGCATCGGGGGCCGACACGGTCAAAAGACTGCCGTGGCTACCCTGCAATGCGTACTGCGACAGGGTGGTGGCATACACCACGCCCGCGCGCAGGTTCAGATCACCCTGGAAGCTGAACTGCCCCTTCAGACTGCGGTCGCCGCCCAGGTCGGCCCGCAGGGGGCGCTGGCCGATGAAACGGATCTCGCCATTGGTGCGCGTGCTGGTGGTGCCGGTGCTGCGGTCCAGCGTGGCATCCAGGTCAACGCGGTTGGCGCCCTGCACGGCGGTGTCGCCCGTGACCTCGATCAAGCCGGCCTGCACGTGAAGCCACTGGTCGCCCGTCAGCTCGCGCTGGCTGGCGGGAGGGGTTGCGCTCAGGTCGGACGTGAGCCGGGTGACCGGGCCCATGGCCACATGGTGCGCCTGGATGACATGGTCTGGAACCCTGGCCACTGCCGCGACCTGTGCCACTGCCTCACCCGTGTCGGGGTTTTCATCCGTTTTGGTCTTTTTGGGTGCCACCAGTGCCAGCACGGGAGCATCCAGCACCACCGATTGCAATCTGGCGCGGCCATCATCCGCCTTCAGGTTCACCCCCTGGTGAAGCTGAATGCTGTCGTCGGCTTGCAGGCTCACGCGGTCAAAGCCCGAACCGTTGACCAGCGAGGCGGTCATGACGCCTTGGCCAAAGAGCCGCTTGTCGCTCAGGTCTTGAACGGCTGTGGCGCCTTCACCAATCAGGATGCTGCGCGGACCGGCTTCGTCGCCATCGGGATAAGCCTGTCCACCCCCCACGACGAAGTCGCCCTTGCCTTGCTGGCTCAAGCTGATGTTGAGCGTGCCCCCCGACACCGTGTTGTTGGGGGCCTTGGCTTCAATGGTGCCCAGCAGGCTGAAGCCATCGGTCGAGCGGATGTTCAAGGTGCCCGCACCGGCAGCCCGCGTAACCGCACGGCCCGTACTGCCTGAACGCAACTGACCTTGCGCGCCATTGAGCTTCAAGGTGGCGCCTGCATCCATCAGCAAGGTGCCACGCACACTGGTGTCCGGCGCCCCACCCAGGGTGATGGTGCCGCCGGCCAACACTTCGCCCTGCAAGGGGTCAGGCAGGCGCAGCAAGCGGCTGAGCGCGCTGGGGCTGCGCACGGCCTTGACCGCACCGGAGACGTCGATCAACGAGCCTGCTTTGAGGTGGATGGATTGATCGGCAAGGTAGCCGTAGGCTTCGGCATCCGAAGCAGACGATGCACCCCGCGCACCCAGCAGTGCCAGCGACACCTGCCCGCCCAGGGCCTGCAGTGTGCCCGCCATGTCGATGCTGCCGCCAGCTTGCAGGGTGATGCTGCCACCCAGCCCCACATCGATCAAGGCGCCTTGCTCAACCGTGAGGTTGGCGCCCAGTGGCTTGCCGTTTTGTACGGTGACGTTGGGCTCGGTGCTGGCGATCAGGCTGAGCTGCACGCCATTGCGCCGGCCCTGCGGCAAGGTGGTGAGCGACGAGGTTTGTCCCGTGGCGGCGCTGTAGGCGGACGACAGGCTCAGCATGTTGACCAGCACGGGCCGGTGCTGCGTCGCTTCAGACACGGTGATGTCACCCAGTGATGTGACCTTGACGGTGCCAAAGCCCCGGTCGGCATACAGGCCATCGGCCAGCACAAACACGGAGCTGGAGGCTTCGGTGGCCTCACCCAGGCGCACCGAGGGCAAGCCCTCCAGGCTCAAGGTGCCGCCTTGGCTCATGTCATGGCCACTCAGCGTGCCTGCCAGCACCAGCGTGCCGTCGGGCATGGTCGATCCAGCGCCGGCCACGCCATCGTTGGCTTTCAGGGTGACCTGGCCCGCACCACCGTTCACCAGGTCGCCGCTGCGTTGGCGCCACGCGGCGCCCGACACATCGATGTCGCTGCCCTGTTGAAGCACCACACTGCCCGCGGCCTTGATCGACACCTCGCCGCCTTGCCATGCGCCAGGAATCTGGGCACTGCCGGCAAACCGGTCATCGGCACGGGTGCCACTGACATCCAGACGGCTGCCTGCCTGCAGCAGGGCATCGCCCCCCTGGGCCAACACCTCGATGCGCCCGCCCGGCGCCAAAATTTGTCCCTGCAGGCTGACATCGCCATCACGGGCTTTCAGCTGCGCGTGCCCACCCGCAGCCAGACGGATCACTGGCGCGTCGCTGCTGGCCAGATCGCCCATCTGGATCTGGTTGGCAAACACGGTGAAGCCCCCCAGACCGGCGGCGTTGAGTTGTTGAGCCGACAAGACGGTGACGCCGTCTGACTGGTACGAAGCGTCCGGCACCGATGAAATCAGAACACGATCCACCACGTTGCCAGCGGCCTTCTGCGTGGTTTCGAAGCCCACCTCGCGCCCCAGCACCAGCCAACCCGCCGTGGGGCGCAAGCTGGTGAACAGGTGCGGCAGGTACTCGGCGCTGCCATCGGCCTGCGCCTGACCGGTGAGCACGTTGGGCAATTGCACCAGGCGATCGGCCGCCACCAGCTCATCCAGACCATCCCACACCGGAGGTGAGCCGTCAGACACTTGCAGCAAACCACTCAGGCCGGGGTCTCGGCCTGCTTCGCGGGTGGCGTTGCGCTGCACCTCGCTCATGGACACCGAACCATCCAAGCGGGCGCCGATGGACTGCTCAGGGGCCGCCAGCACTGCCGCGCCCGCGCTTTTACCCACCATCTGCTCAGGCAGTTTCAACGCTGAACTCTCTACCAGACCCGCCAGGCCGTAACGCCTCACCTCTTCATCGCTGAATTTGCCCGGGTCTTCGACAAAGGCATCGTAAATCTGGTCGCGGGTGGCGCTGCTCATCAGGCTGAAGAGCCCACGGCGATACAGGGCCGAGGTGATCAGACTGCTTTCGTCGTAGGTGATGCTGCCACCACTGAAATCAACGGTCGAGCCAGCATCCAGGGTCATGCTGCCCTGGGCTTGCATGCGCACCACGCCTCCGGTGGTGGACAGCTCGGCAGCGGTGTAACGCAGGTTCTTGTAATAGCCGCTGACGTCACCCAGGTTCAGTGCCGCGCGTGCATCGGCGCGCACCGTCTGGCGGTACACCACCCCGGCGCGTTGCAGGGGCGAATCCGCCAACTCTGCAGAGAACAACTGCACGGTCAACTGGCGGCGGGGCGTGGCGATGCGCAGGTCGTCCAAGCCCGACACGTCCACCACCGCGTCAGCCTCCATCACCACCCGGCTGTTGTCTTTGGCCAGGCCGGTGGCCTCTGAGGTGCGAAAAGCCGAGGTCTGCCAGTTGTCGGCCGCCAGGATGTTGATTTCACCAGCAGGCGCCTGCACACGGGCACCCGACTTCAGCACGATGTCACTGCCCAGCACGTCGATGCGCGAGCGGTAGAACACATCACTGCTGCGCTGCACCGTCAACTCTGATGCATCGAAGGCGAGCTTGTCTTGCTCGAACTTCGCCAGGTCTGCCTGGTACTGGGCCTTGACCTCGTCCGAGGCGTCTTCAGCTGGTACGGTGGGCCGCCTGGGCTCATCAGGCGTCACGGTTGCGCGCAACACCTCGCCAGGACCCACCTCGTCAGGGCCCACACCGATCTGGGTGAACACCACGTCGGCCACCCCTTCATCACCCGCGACGGTGCCCTGCACCTTGTCGGTCACGCGCTGACCGCCTCCACCCTTTTCCAAGCCTATTTCCAAGCCTGCGGCAGAGGGCAGCACTTCGGTGATGCTGCCCACACCCAGCTCTACCGTGCCCAGTGTGTTGGCGGTGCGGTGGGTGTTGCCAGACGACACGGCCGTGTCCTTCATGGCGGTGATGAAGATGGCCCCGTTCTGCCCCTTGACCGCCGTGGTGGCCGTGAGCTGGCCCTTTTGACGAATGGCCGCACCCACCAGGTTGATGGTGCCCTTGTCGGCACGCACCAGGCCACTGGTGTAATCGCCATTCACGCGTTGGTTCTCAACCGTGCCCACGGCGGTGAAGTCTGCCGGCAGGGCGTCCTTGGCGCCCAGGCCATTTTCTTCGCGCACCTGTGCTTCGATCTGCTGCAGGGTTTCGTCGCTGAAGTTGTCCACCGCCACGATCAGGCCGCGCTGGGCCAGGTCGGTGGGGGCAAACAGGTACACGGTCTGGCCAGCGGCGAGCACCGTCTGGCCCTCTGGTGTTTCAATCACGCCCTGGTTGAGCACACGGGGCGCCACCATCAGCACCTTGCCGCCGGCCTTGGCCTGGATGACTGCGCCCGGTTGGATGGCCACAAAACCTGCCGTGCTGGCATCAGGGCCGCCAAAGACCGCCTCACCCTGGCGGAGGCGGTAAATGTTCAAGGTGGTGGGGTCATTGAAGTCAACGAGTTTCCCGCTTGGATCCCTCAGTTCTCCATTTGGAAGCTTATCAAGATGGCGATCATCGATCGCTCGCTGGGCCACACTCAGCGCCGTGGCGACCAGGCTGCCCACATCCACCCGGGCGTTGCGCCCGAAGATGATGCCGGCGCCGTTTTCCACCATCACCTCGCCGTTGCCCTTGAGCACCCCATCGATCAAGGAGGCATCGCCACCGCGCACCTTGTTGAGGGCTCGCCCACCGTCTGGCTGTGTGAACTCGACCGTGTAGCCTTTGCCGATGTTGAAGCTGTCCCAGTTGACGATGATGGCGCCGCTTTTTTGCAGCAGGGTCATCACCGTGCCATCAGGCGACAGGGTCGGGTCATCGAACTCGCCGCGGTTGTCGCCACGGAATGCCTCCGAGAACACCGGCAGATTGGGCCGGCCGCTGGCCAAGGTCTGCGACACCATGTCGGCCACCGAGCGGCTGGCCGAAAACGCCCGCGCCGGGTTGGCCGAGGCCGACAGCCGTTGGGCCGACCCACTGGCACTGAGCGCCCCCGCTTTGGCCGACGCCGACACCGTGCCTGCCTGAACCGCGCCCGCCCCCAACAACATCGACACCGCCACGGCCACGGCCGTGCCACGGGTCTGGCCGCCAGCGGCCTTGCCGGCGCTGCGGTGGTGCTCGGCAGCGGGCACGCGCATGCCACGGCGGCGATCAAAAACGAGGCGGTGGATGTGCTTGTTCATGATGAGCGTCCCGATGAAACTGCGGTCAGGGTGGTCAGATATGGGTCAGAAGGAGAACTGCAGGCTCACGTCCACACGGTGGTCGCGGCCGGCCTTGGGGCCACTGGCAAACTGCACCGAGCCGTTGTCGGTGGGGCGCACGGTGTCGAACACCACGCGCGCGTAGTCGATGCTCAGCGTCATGCCCCACGAGGCAAAAAAGCGCAGGCCCAGGCCGTAGCTGCCCAGGTGGGTGCGTGCGGTCTGGGTGGGTTGTGGGTCCACGATGCGCACAAAACCACGGTCCACGAAGGTCAGGGCCGTGGCCTGTATGCCGGCCACCTCCAGCCACACGGGGCTGACCAGTTCGGCGCGGGTGCGCCAGCCTTCATCGCCCGATTGCTCGAAGTCGTAATAGCCACGCACCGTGCTGCTGCCGCCCAGGCTGTATTGCTCGCCGCTGGGCAGGGCGCCGGTGGCCAGTTGCAGGTCGGCGCTCAGGTTCAGGCGCCAGTCGCCCAAGACCGGGCGGGCGTGACCCACGGCCAGTTGCAGCGCGGCAAAGTGCGAGCTGGCGCCGGCGCGCTTGCAGTCAAACTGCTCCAGCGTCAGGCCATCGCAGTCCACCGTGCGCCCGCCCATGGCGCTGCTCACGGCGCGCAGGGACGCGCTGGCCGTGCTCAGCACATCACCGGCGCCGTTGTGCGTGAAGTTGTAGCCCCCGCTCAGGATGGGATAGCGCGTGGGCGGACGCTGCACGATCTCGCCGTCCTTGAAGGTGCTGAAGTCGCGGTTGCGCTTGTAGTCCAGCCCCACAAACACGCTGTGGCGCACGGGCCAGTTCAGCGCGGGCAGGCGGTGCGTCCAGCGCACGCCGGCAAAGGTGCCTTTGGTGAGGGTGGAATCGGGGCCACTGCCGCTGACCTGGGTGGGGGTGTCGCTGTTGCTGGTGGTGAGCGTGAACAGCAGGTCGTCCTTCGGGCCCAGGGGCAGGCCATACAGCAGCGACAGGGTGTTGGTGTCGTCCGGGCGGCGGGGGGCGTACTGCCAGCTCAGGCCCAGGGTGTGCCCCAGCTGAAAGAGGTTGTTGATGCCCACCGTGGCATTGATGCGGCCACGGGTGGTGTTGTAGCTTTGGGCGTTGTTGAACTCGATGCTGCCAAAGTAAGGCGCCTTGTCCTGGATCTTCAGGTCCACATCGATGGCGTCGCCCGCGTCGGTGGCGTTGACCAGCGGCGTGATCTGCAGGTTGGCCGACTGGGTGTTGGCGATCTCTTGCTGCAGCGACGGAAAATGCGGCACCTGGCCAGGCTGCACGGCGGGCAACGACTCGCGGATCAGGCTGGGACGGGTGTGGGCGGCACCGCTCACGGTGAGGCGCTCTACCGGTGCCTCGGTCACGCTGAGGGTGACTTCGCCAGCGTCCACCCGCTGGTTGGGCAGGCTGACCAGCACCGACAGGTAGCCGGCCTCCTGGTAGGCCTTCTCAAGCGCTGCGCGCGCGCCTTCGATGTCGGCAAAGCGACGCCCCGGGCCCATGTAGGGCGCCACGGTGCGTTCCAGCACCGCATCGGGCAGCAGCGAGTTGCCTTCGATCACGTACTCGTACACGTCAAACAGGGGCTCGGCCTGTTCCGCTTCAGCCGCTTGGACATGGGCGGCGGGCAGCATCAATGCCAAAGCCAGGGCAAAAGCCGGTTTCACCAGGACGTGTGGTTTTTTCATATCCAACAACACAGAAATGGAACAGTCCCCGAGGACGGGGACTGTGGGTTTTCAGGCGGGATCTGCCCTGCAATCAGGGCAGATCCGCGCTGAGACAGCGCTCAAGAGATCACTCGAAGAACACGGGCGAGGTGTTGGACGAACGCTTGGCCTGGCTGGAAGCGTTGTCGAACAGACCAGCACGGTCCAGGCCGCTGCTCAGTTCGGTGTCGATGGCATCGACCACGGCCTGGCCGTTGGCGGTGTGGCCGTACTTGTGCGAGGTGAACCAGAACTCGTAGCTGCCGTTCTTGGCGGTGGCGGTGCTGTTCACGGCGGGCTCGTAAGCGTGCACGCCGTTCACCTTCACGAAGCGCCATTTGCGATCGGCACGGGCGCCGCCGCTGCGGGTGGTCAGGTCAGGGGCGTTTTCCAGCGAGAGCACACCCAGGGCGAAGCCGCTGTTGCTCAGGCAGGCACGGGCGTTGCCGGTGCCAGAGCCTTCTTGCACATCGAACGAAGGCAGGCCGCTGTTGGCGATGCCGTAGTCGGCGGCCGTGGCAGGTGCCAGAGCGCCGCCATTAGCACCATCGCTGCCCACGTAGGTGTTCAGGAAAAACTGGTTGGACGAGGCCTGAGTGCCCGAGGTGGACACGCGGCGGCACACGGTCAGCAGGTCACCCTCGGCGCCCACGCCCAGCACGGCGTTGACGTTGACCTTGGCGGTGTTGAAGGCGTCCGACACGATGGAGGTGTACTGGGCGCGGGTGATGTTGGGCTGGCACTCGGGGGTGATGCTGTCCACGCCGCAGCTGGCCAGGCCTTGGGCGGCTTGCAGGGCGGTGTACAGGTCGTTGCTCACGGCCACGCCAAACACCTGGCTGAACGAGGCGGGGGTGGTGGCAGGCGACACCTCAAGGCCGGCGGCCAGCAGGTCGTCGGCCGAGAAGGCGGCGCCGTCGATGTCCAGGAAGCCGCCTTCCGACGAGCGGGCGCCGGTGAAGACGATGGCGCCAGGGGCGGACGCAGCGGGGTTGATGAAATCAGCGGTGTCGGTGCCGGCCGAGGTGGTGACGGCGGTGAACGAACCACCCGACACGTTGAAGGACACGGCGTCCACGCCGGGCAGGCCAGCGAAGTCGGTCGTGCACTTCACGGCGAACAGGTTGGAGCCGCTGCTCAGCTCGGTGGCGCTGCCACCGGCGCTGCCGCACATGGCGGTCAGGGCCGAACGGTAGTTGGACGAGGTGGCCGAGGCGCCAGCCAGGTACACGGTGTCGGCGTGGGCTTGGGCGGCCACCAGGGTGACGGCGGCCAGGGCGATCTTGGTGAATTTCATGGAAATGCTCCGAAAGGGGTTGGGCAAAAAACGTCGAACGATCGGCAAAGAGGTGACCCGCCAGCCGAGGGCACGGCCAGCGGGCATCCACATCAGGCCTTGCGGCGGCGGGCGGCGATGCCGGCCACGGCCAGGCCAGCGATCACCAGGGCATAGGTGCTGGGCTCGGGCACGGCAGGGGTCGGCACAGCGGCGCTCAGGACGCCGTTGGCCACGTCCAGGGTCACTTCATAGGCCAGGATGCGCTCGGCGGCGGTGCCATCCACGGCCCACAGGTAGGTGGCCATGTTGGCGAAGGTCTCGCCGCCCAGGTTGTTGAAATTGCGCCAGTTGTTGCCAAATGCATCACCAGCCATGGCGTAGCCGTTGGCACGGGTGGTGGCGCCATCGGCAGCCGTGAAGGTGTAGGCGCCGTTGGCGACGGTGGTGTGGGTGCCACGGCTGTTTTGCGGCGTGAAGATGTCGTTCTGCGCTGCAATCTGCTGGATGTTCGAGGCGTTGGTGGTGCTATTGAACAGCTGCGAAGGCAGCGGATCTTGCACACCCGTCACGATCGAACGCTTGTTGGTACCGAAGCCGGTGGTGTCGAAACCGGTGACCACGAAACGCAGGTCAGCGGCGTCCGAGTTGGCCAGCAGGGTGTTCCAGGCGCCGGTCCAGTCGTTGGTGCCACCAAAGCTGGTGACGGTGCCGTCCAGGGTGATGGTGTTGTTGATGAAGTCCCACTTCATCGTGCCCACGGTTTCCGACAGCGAGGCAGCGTCGATGGCGGTGCCGTTGCCGGTGGCGCCGATCAGGTCGTTGATCGACAGGCCCAGATCGAACACGCCGGCCGTGGTGGTGCCACCGCGGTTGTCGTAGGCGATCATGATCAGCGAGCCGTTGCCGTTGGAGCCGCGCTCCAGGGCAGCGTTGGCAGCGCCCATGCCGGTGGCCAGGGCCACTGCGGCAGCGATGTATTGCAGTTTCATATGCTTTCTCCGTTTGGGAATGAATGGTCTAAACACGTCGACGTGAATCCAGGCCGCACGCGGTGTCCTGGCTCGGGGCGAAGTGTGGGTAAACCATGTGACGCCCTCAGGGCAGGCCATCGCGCGTTCCTGATCTGTTCGGATCAGGCTGCCCAACCGGCACTGGATTCAAGGCCTACCCTAGGCAGGCTTTGTGACAATTCATCGGGCCCACCAACGCCCCAAATGGTCCGTTGAGACCACAAAGCCGCCTTGGGTGGACACGGGGCTGTCAAACCATGGTCTGAAGGGGTCCCACCGATTCCGGGGGGGTGCAGTGGCGGGCTGGCCTCAGTTCAGCGGCAGCGGGTCGGGGGCACGCTCGATCAGCACGGGCGTGAGCGGGTGTTGCAGAGTGGCACCGCGCTGCTGCAGCCATTGCACGGCCTCAAAATGCCGGCCCAGTGCGGCGGCGTGCACCGCCGTCAGGCCATGCAAATCCGGCGCGTTGACGGGCACTTGCGCCTGGTCCAGCAGCCAGGCCATGGCCTCGATCTGGCCGGCGCGTGCGGCCTCGGCCAGCGCGTGGCGCCCTTCGCGGTTGAACTGCATCAGCTCGGCGCCGCCGGCCAGCAGGCTGCGCATCACGCGCGCATGGCCACCACGGGCCGCCAGGTGCAAGGGCGCCTGCCCTGCGCCACTCCAGCGCAATGGGTCGGCCCCGGCGCGCAACAAGGCCTGCACCACCAGCTCATGCCCCCCCAGGGCGGCAGCCCCCAGCGGGCTCAAGCCGTACAGGCCCTGCTGATCGGGCTGTGCACCCCGGCGCAGCAACTCGCTGACCACGCTCAACTGGCCTTGCCGCGCGGCCAGGGTCAGCAAGGTGGCCCCGTCACGATCGCGCTCGTTGACGGGCGCGTCGGTGCGGGCCAGGCCTTGCAACAGGCCTGCCCAGTCACCCTGGCGCGCCAGGGCCATCAATGCGGGCACCTCGCCGGTCAGCGGCGCCCAGTCGGAGGGCGTCCAAGGCCCACCCTTGGCCACGGCCGCAAACTCGGCGTCGTCCACCGGGCGGTCGCTGGACGATGGCAAGGCTGGTTGCGCAAACTCCAGCCAATCGTTCACATCGCGGCTGGCCATGGTGTCCACGCGCCAGGGTGGCAACACCTGGCTCACCGCAGGTGCGCTCCAGCCACTCAAGGTCAGGCACAACAAGGCCGCAGGGAAGGCCGCACGCAAGGCCGCACAAGAAAGATCGTCAAAGGGCTTGAAGGCCATGTCGGGTTGCTCAATGTTGGGAGTCTCTGAACGCAGGTGCCGCGCCCAGCCCATCGCCCCAGGCATTGATGCTCATGGCGATGGCCACGGCCTGGGCCCGGTTGGAGGCCCCCAGCTTGCGCAGGATCTTTTGCACGTGGTTCTTGACCGTCAGGGCGCTGATGCCCAGCTTGGCGCCGATGGCATGGTTGCTCAGGCCATCACGCACCCACATCAGGATCTCGCGCTCGCGCAGGGTGATGGGCGTTGCGGGGCGCGCAGTCGTTGGGGTGGGCGCAGGCGCGGGCGAAGGTGCACGCGCAGGCACCATTTGCCGCTCCGTCACGCACACACGCTGGTAGGCGGTGTGCAGGCACGGCAGCAGCATGTCCAACGCCAGGCCATGCTGGGCCGACAGCCGTTGCCCATGCCGGGCCAGCACAAAGAAGCTCTCCAGCTCGTCAGGGCGCCCCGGACGGGTGTGGCCATGCATCAGCACCTCGCTGTAGCCTGCGCCATGGAGGGCTCCCAACACTTCGTGCTGGGTAGCGTGGCTGCCCAGGCTCATGGTCATGGCCTGCTGGCGGGCGGCGTCCCACACGGTCACCAGGGGCTGCAACCAGGTGGGGGGAACCTCTTGCAGTTGGGCCACCGTGGCCTCCGGCAAGGGCCGGCTGTTGAACACGTCAAAGGCCAGGTCTTTGGCCTCGCGGTCGTAAAAGCCGCACAGCATCAGGTCGTGCGGCAACCAGCGCTGCAGATCGCCTTGTGTCCACACAAAGAACTGATGCCGGCGACACACCTGCGGGGCGGCCTCCATGATGCGCATCAGGCCTTCTGGGTGTGCAGCGTCGGTGAAGGTGGATGACATGGCGAGTGGGTGGAATGGACTGCGGCAGTCTAGGGAGCGGTCGTGACGGTTTGTTGACGCGGTGCGGCAGGTGGCGGGTCTGCCTCGAAACGCCACTCGTCAAATCGCGCCACGCCCTTGGGCGCGCTCAGGGGCGTGAGTGCAGACACGCTGTAGACCCCACGTATGCCTTGCCCTTGGCGGATCAGCCCCCAGTCCTGCCCCGTCATCGGGTCGGGCCACACCTGGCGCAGGTGGCGCACCACCTGGCCGGTGCGCTCGTCGGCCAGCAAGTCGTTCAGGCTTTGCGGCCAGGGCGACTGACCGGTGCTCAGCGGCACGGCCGCGTAGGCGCTGATGGCGCGGCGGATCTGCTCGCCCCGAAAGGCGTACTCCATCTCACGCTCACGCTGGGCTTGTTGGCGCCAGTGGGTGCTGGCCGCCATCAGCAACACACCACTGAGCGCCACCCAGCCCAGCAGCATCAGGTAGCTGAAGCCGCGCTGATCATGGCGGTGATCACCACGCGCCATACGGCACCCCGTTCTGCCCCCGACCGATCGCGCCACTGCGCACATCGGCCATGCCGCCAGGGATGGCGCTGTCGGCCGGGGGCGGCAGCATCTGCCAGCCATCGCGGCTGCCGGTGATGGGGTCTTCGGGGATGTGGCGCAGGTAGCCGGCCTGCACCAGTTGCTGCAAGGATTCGGGGTACTGACCGCGGTCGGCGGTGTATTTGTCGATGGCGTCACGCATCACATTGAGTGAGGTGCGCAAGGTGGCTTCCCGGGCGTTGTCCACCGTGCGCACATAGCGTGGCGCCACGATGCTGGCGAGCAGGCCGATGATGGCCAGCACCACGATCAACTCGATGAGGGTGAAGCCTTTGCGGCGATTCAGGCCTGGCATGAGATCACCACTGGCGGTAAGGCGTGCCGTCCAGGCCCATGCCTTCGGCCTGCGAGTACACGTCAAACACATCGGCCCCGGGTGCGGGCGCCTCGGGTGGGCTGGCGTAGGCGCGCAGGCCCCAGGTTTGTTCGGCCGGCACGGTGCGGTCGGCCAGCGGGTCGCGCGGCAGTCGCCGCAAAAAGTAGATGCGCGGTTTGGCCGGCTGGCTGATGTCGGGCACGCCCTCCACCAAGGTGCGCAAGGTGGGCGGATAGCCCGTGTCGCCTTCCCGTTTTTCGATGCGGCCGTCGTCCCAGGCGGCCTTGTAGGCATCGATGGCGGTGCGCAGCGTTCGCAGGTTCTGCCGCAGTTCGGACTCTTGCGCACGGCGGTGCTGCAGGCTGGCCAGGGGCATGGCCGCACTGGCCAGGATGCCCACCAGCATCACCACCACCACCATCTCGATGAGGGTGAAGCCCCGAGACACCATCGTGGGCGTGGCGGCAGGCATGTCAGCGGCCCTCGGACGCTGCCGACTCGGCCGCAGGGTCGGCAGGAGGGTTGGCATCAGGGTTGGCATCTGGATCGGGCGACTGCGCTGGCTCGCTCGCCTGGATGCGCACCCGCCACATCGCCGAGCCGTCTTCCAGCGCCAGTGCGCTGTCCATCGCCGGCGCGTCGGGCTTGACCTTGAGCATGATGGACTGCACGCCACGGGGTGGCACCTGCACCGGCACACGCGCCCCACCACCAGCGGCTGGCGTTTCAAACACGGCCGTGTCCATCAGCAAGCCGGTGTCCAGCGGATCGTTGCCGTTGTTGCGCACAGTGACCTGCAGCAGGTTGCCCGCCATCACCTGCTCGGGCCCGGACAGGCTGACCACGGCGCCATCGGACGCATCGGCCGCAGCGGTCGACGGCACGGCGCGTGGGTTGAATCGTGCGCCCGCCCCACCACGACCCGGCGCCATGCCGGCCACGCCAGCGCTCAAGGCCATGGGCCGCGCACCCGGCTGGGCCTCGGTGCCCGAGGGCAGCAGGCCGGCAGCCACCGGTGGCTGCACCAGGTTGCGCACGATGCGGGGGGTGACCAGCAAGACGATCTCGGTGCGCTCGACACTGTCGTTGCGGCTGCCAAAGAGGCGCCCGGCCACGGGCAGGTCGTGCAACACGGGCAGCCCGGCCGCATTGCGGATGTCGCGGTCGTTGATGAGCCCGGCCAGGATCTGGGTTTCGCCATCGCGCAGCCGCAAAGTGGTGCTGGCCTGGCGCGTGCCCACCTGGTAGGCGATGGAGCCCTGGGGCCCGGTGATCTCGCGGGTGATGCTGCTGACCTCCAGCGCCACCTTGATGGTGACGTCGTTGTCAAGCTGCACCTGGGGTTCGATCTCCAGCTTGAGGCCCACGTCCAGGTAACTGACAGAGGCCGACACGCCCACGTTGGCCGTGGAGGTGGTGGTGAACACGGGTAATTTTTCGCCCAGCAGCACCTTGGCTTTTTCGCGGTTGCGGGCGCGGATCTTGGGGTTGGCCAGCAGGTTGGTGGCGCCGGTGGAGGCCTTGAGGCTGGCAATGGCCAGGGGGTTGGTGCCGTACCAGCGCAGATCGCTGCTGGACGTGATGGGCGCCGTGCTGCCCGGCACGCCGTAGTTGAACAGCTCGGGCCACTTCAGCCCCACCTGATCGAGCTTGCTGGACGAGACCTCCATCACCTCCAGCTCCAGCATGACCTCAGGCTCGGCCAGGTCCACGCTTTGCACCAATTGCTCTACCAGGCGCATGACCTCGGGCGTGTCACGCACCACCAGCAGGTTGAGGCGCTCATCCACATAGATGTCTCGCGTCTTGGCCACGGTGCGCACCATTTGTTGCACCTGCTTGGGGTCGGCATTGACCAGGTAGAACGTGCGGGTGACGGTGTCGAGCAGGTCGCGCGTCTTCTGCTGCGTGTTGGGAAACACCAGCACGGTGTTCTCGTTGAGCAGCTTGTGGCCCAGTTGCTGGGTGCTGGTGATCAGGCGCAAGGCGTCGTCCACCGTGGTCTTGCGCAGGTACATGGTCACGCGGCTGTCGCCACGCACATCCTTGTCGAACACGAAGTTCACGTCGGCGGCCTTGGCCAGGGCCTCGAACACCGTGCGCAAGGGGGCCTCCCGAAACTCCAAGGTGATGACCCGTTGCGCGGCCTTGAGGCCCACACCGGCTTGCTGGCGGGTTTGCGCCTCGCGCAGGCTTTCGATGCGGCTGAGCAGGGTGCGGGCCTGCGGTTGCTGAGGCGCCTCGCCCAGCACAGCGCGCAGGGCCAGCTCGGCCTGGCCCCATTGCTGACGGGTCATGGCCTGCTCGGCCTCGGCGATCAGGGCTTGCACACGCTGCTGGCGCTGAACGTCGGCCTGCAGGCTGGCCGTGCGCGGGTGCTGCGGCGCCAGGGCGATGAGGCGATCCAGCGCGACGCGGGCCTCGTCGCTGCGTCCCTGTGCGCGCGCCACCTCCACCAGCCGGGCCAGTTCATTGACGGTGGTTTCGCGTTGCTGGAACCAGGCCATGCGCAGGGGCGAATCCTCGGGGTGCGACTGCAGCGCCGCGTTGAGGTGCGCCAGCGCGGCCTCGTGCTGTCCGGCCTGCGCCATCTGCTGCGACTCGCGGATGGCCGGGGTGGTGCACCCCAGCAGGCTGAGCGTGATGGCCACCAGCAGCAGGGGGTGGCCTGGTGACACCAGTCGCCGTGCAAGGGTTGAGAGCTTGAAGGTCATCGCAAGGAAACCGTCTGAACCTGGTCCAGCGGCAGGTAATTGAGTTGCATCACACGGGCCTGGATGCGCTCGACGCGCCAGGTGCTGTCGATCACGTCGCCAGGGCGAACCACCCACACCCCTTGAGGGCCTTGCACCACGGCGCGCTGCACCGCAGGGGCGCCGTTCGCAGGCTCGTCGTCCAGCCGCCCCACCCAGTGGTGCGGAAAGCGCGGCGCCATGGGCGGTGGTGGCGCCACACGCGCCACCTGGCGGGGCGCGGGCGGTGGGGGCGGTGGCTCGGCCAGCAACCAGGTGGGGGGCTGATGCGGGCTGACGGCGGCGGGCGTGTGGCCCACGTACATCGCCAAGGTCTGCTGTGCGGCCTTCAGGCCTTCCTTGGCATCGCCACCCTGGGCCCGAACGGCAGGGGCCATGCGGGGCGCGCGCTGATCGGGGGGCGCCAGCAACGAGGCCTCATCGGCGTCGGCTTCATCCGCGGATTGCCACTGCAACCAGGCCGCCATGGCCAGCACCAGGGCCAACACGGCCAGCAGGCGGGGGTTCATGGGCGCACTCACGGACGCACCTCCTGACCACGCCACCACAGCGACAGACGCACCTGGGCCTTGACGCCATCGCTGCGGGGATCAGCACGCTGCACATCCAGGCCATCGATGCCCAGGCCAGGCACATGCTGCAAGGCCTGCACCCAGGCACGCACCGTGTCGTAAGGGCCCTCCACCGGCAGTTGCATGCGCTGCCGCCACAGGCCGTGGCCATCGGCGGTGGTGGGCACCCAGGTCTCTTGCTGGGCCTGTACCTGCAGCGAGGGCAACTGCAGGCCCAGCGTCTGAGCGCTGCGCCACACCTGCGATTGCAAGGTCATGCGCTGGGTGGCCGGGGGCAAGCGCTGCCACAAGGCCTGCCAGGCCAGGGTGGGTGTCAAGGCGGGCGTGATCTCGGCGCTGCCAGAGGGCTGACGATCGCGGCTGGCCTGGCGCAGGCCCTCACGCACCTGATCGGCCTCCTGCTGTGCGCGGTCCAGATCGGTCTGCAGGCGGGCCATGTCGTGCTGCAAGTACACGGCCAGGCCCATGGCGAGCAAGCCCAGGGCACCCGGCAGGCCCAGGCGCTGCACCACGCGGGGCAGGCGGTGCATCATGGCGCGCCTCCACCCGTGATCGGTGGGCTCATGGGCACCTCGGCCTGCACCCGCCACACCAGCGTGCCCCACCGGGTGTCCACCGGCTCGGACAAACGCTCACGGGACTGGAGTTCTGCCTGCGGCCCCAAGGTGGACAACCACACCAGCGGGCTGTCGTCGTCGCGGCTCCAGGCCTGCAAACGCACCACGGGCCGCGCCGAGGCGGGCGGCACGGGCGTCCACGATGCCAGGTCCAGCGCCCACTGCGTGAGCACCAGGCGCTGCTCGGCGGCAGCCAGGGCGGCACCATCCATCTGGGCAGGCCAATCCACCGCCAGCCAGGCGGCCAGCTGCGCCGCACGCCGCCAACCGGCATCGTCCAGCACGGGCACCCCAGTTGCCGCGGCCACCGATGCGTCCCCCACCTGCGGGTTCACCGGCGTGTTGACCATGGCCTGTTCACGCTCCAGGCTCTGCCGTGCGCGCATCAAGCGGGCCACCTCGTCATCGGCCACCTGCAGCGCCATGTGGGCCTGCTGGTGCTGCTGCCAGGCATGCAGGCCCAGGGCCAGGCCCAGCGCCAGCACGGCCCAGCCCCACACCGAGGAGCGCCAGCGCGGGCCCACCACGTCCAGCTCATCCAGCCACGCGTGCTTCTGGCTCATGCCGGGCCCCCTGTGCCGCCTTCGGTCCCGGCAGGCTCCGACCACACCGCGCCCAGGCGCCAGGCCTCATCGGCCGGGTGGCCAGCGGTGGGCCCGCGCTGCCACTGCACATGGGTGCGCCAATCGCCATCACTCCAGGCCTGCTCGATGGTGGTGGCGCCATCGGCCGGTGCAGGCAAGGCGCCCGCCATCTCAAGGCCCCACCAGGGCCCCATGCGGTCGATGCGCACATGGTGCTGGGCCGCCAGGCTTTGGACGCCCTCCACCAGGGCGCGCGGCATGGCCGTCACCAGGTGCAACTGAGCGCCACCGGGTGCGGCATGCACCTGGCGCACCACCCACTCGTCGGCCAGTTGAGACTCGTCCAGCTCCAGCACGGTCAGCCAGGTTTGCAAGGCGTGCTGCCAGCCCTCGGCCGGGCTCAAGGTGGGGCTCAGGGCCTGGGCATGCACCCAGCGTGAGGCCACACCCAGTTCGTACACCGCCCCAGCCTGCGCGGCAAACTCGGCCTGCACCTGCGCCAGGGCCTCGTCCACCGTGGCGCAGCCCACGCCCACCCGCCAATGGCGCGGACGCCAGTGCGTTTGAGCGCGTCGCCACAGGGTGGGCGCCATGCGGCGCCAGTGCAAGGTGTCGCCCATGATCATTCCACCAGGGTGACGCGGTTGAGTTCGTCCACCGAGGTCTCGCCGCGCAACACACAGGCCAGCGCAGCTTCGCGCAGGTTGCGCATGCCGTGCGCCCGCGCATGGGCCTTGAGCTGCGTCAGCGGAGCCCGCGCCACGATCATGTCGCGCAGGGCATCGTCCATCAGCAGCACCTCGGTGATGGCCTTGCGGCCCCGGTAGCCGGTGCCCCGGCAGGCCGGGCAGCCCACGGCGCGCATGAAGCGCCCTTGCGCGTCCAGCGGCACCTGGGCTTGCTGACGCTCGGCAGGCGTCAGCCCATGGGGCTGCGCGCAGTGGGGGCACAAGCGCCGCAACAAGCGCTGCGCCACCACCCCGTTCAACGCCGAGACCATGTTGTACAGGTCCACCCCCATGTGCATGAAGCGGCCCACCACATCGAACACATTGTTGGCGTGGATGGTGGACAGCACCAGGTGGCCCGTGAGTGCGGCCTGCGAGGCGATCTGGGCGGTCTCCGCATCGCGGATCTCACCCACCATGACGCGGTCGGGATCGTGACGCAGGATGCTGCGCAAACCACGCGCGAAGGTCAGGCCCTTCTTTTCGTTCACCGGGATCTGCACCACACCGGGCAGTTGGTACTCCACCGGGTCTTCGATGGTGATGATCTTGTCGGCGCCGTCATTGATCTCTTGCACCACGGCATACAGCGTGGTGGTCTTGCCGCTGCCGGTGGGCCCAGTGACCAGCAACAGGCCATAGGGTTTGCGGGCCAGGCGGCGCACCACCTGGGCATCGTCGTGCTCCAGCCCCAGGCCTTCCAGACTCAAAGCCTGGGCCTCGGTGGCCAGGCGGCTGCGGTCCAGGATGCGCAGCACGGCGTCTTCGCCGTAACTGGACGGCATGATCGACACCCGGAAGTCCACATCGCGCGGCGCGGCATCGGCCGAGGCCTGCACGCGGCGCTTGAATCGGCCGTCTTGCGGCAGGCGGCGCTCGCCGATGTCCAGCTCGGCCAGCACCTTCAAGCGCGACACCAGTTGCTCGGCCACCTCGCGCGAGCCGACATCGCCCACGGCCACCATCACACCGTCCAGCCGGTGGCGGATGACCATGCCCGTGGCGGTGGACTCCAGGTGCAGGTCGCTGGCCTGCGCCTTCAGGGCATCAAACAAGGTGGCGTCCAGCAACTTCACCACCGGGCTGGCCGCGCGGCTCAAGGTGTCGACCGACAGCGCCGCCAGGGCCCCGTCCACGGCCTCATCCACCGTGGGGCCCACGGCCTCGTCCAGCACACCCCGGGCCTCGAAGGCCTGCTCGCCTTCGGCCAGGCAGGCGCTCAGCGTGGCATCGTCCACCTGCGTCCAGCGCACCGCCTGCCCGGTGGCGCGGGCCACGGCCTCGCGCACCACAGGGCTGGGCTCGGTGGCGGCCAGGGCCTGCCACACACCCTGGCACCGCCCCACCACCACGCGCAAGCGCAGGGCCTTGCTCAGGGGCCACACGCCCCAATCGGGCACCAGCGCAGGGGCCTCGACGGGCGGCATCAGGCCGGACACGCTGTGCAGCACCGCGCTCATTGGATCTGCTCCGCCACCTGGAAGATGGGCAGGTACATCAGCACCACGATGCCGCCAATCACCACGCCCATCACCAGCATCAGCACCGGGTTGACCACCTTGCCCACCCAGTCGGTGAAGCGGGCCAACTCTTCGTCGTAGAAGTGCGCGGCGCGCTCCAGCATGGGGCCCAGCTCGCCGGTTTGTTCGCCCACGCGCACCATGCGCACCGACACGGGCGTGACCAGCTGCTCGGCCTGCAAGGCCTCGGACAGGCGCTGGCCTTCGGCCACACGCTGGCGCGCCCGGTCCAGGGCTGGCCGCAGCACCGCGCCCATCAGCTCGGCCGACGAGCCCAGGGCCGACACCACCGGCACCCCGGCCTGCAGCAGCAGCCCCAGCGTGCGGTACAGCGAGGCCAGCTCGATCAAGCGCAGGCGCTCACCCACCACCGGCGCTTGCCACAGGCGCGCGCCCACCCACTGCCGCGGGGCGGGCTGGCGCGCAGCCCACACCGCCAGCGCCAGCACCACCACCAGGCCCATCAAGGCCTGCATCGGGTGCTCGCCCAGCCCCCGGCCCAGTTGCAGCAACAGGCCCGACAACCAGGGCAGCTCACCGCCCATGTCATCGTAGATCTCGGCAAAGCGCGGCACCACGAACACCGTCAGGAAGACGATCACCAGCAGGCTGGCGCCGATCAGGATCACGGGGTAGATGGCCGCGCCCACCAGCTTGTCGCGCAGGCCCTGCACCCAGGCCAGGTAGGCCGCATGCTGGCGCAAGGCCTGGGTGAGCTGCCCGGTGCGCTGCGCGGCCTCGATCGAGGCCACCAGCAAGGTGGTGAAGGCCTCAGGCTGCACGCGCATGGCCTGGGCCAGCGTCTGGCCTTCCGACAAGGCCACACACAAGCGCGCCAGCACCAACGCCACGCTGGCATCGCCTTCTTTTTCCTTCAGGGTCTGCAAGGCCTCATAGAGCGGAATGCCCGCGTCCAGCAGCACGGCCAGCTCCTGGCAGAACAGACGCCGGGGAAACTCGCGCTGACGCTGCATCAGCCGTGCGGTCCACGGCGCCGAAGTCTGGGCAGACGGGCCCGTCTGCGTGGACTGCAGTCGGCGTGTGGATGTGGCCAAGGGGTTCATGCCCGCACCCTCACCAATTGCTCACATCGGCGTTTTCGCCATCACCGCCTTCGCGGCCATCCTTGCCCAGCGAGTACAGGTCGTACTCGCCATGCTGGCCGGGTTGACGGTATTGGTAATCACGGCCCCAGGGGTCTTGGGGCGGGGCCTTGCGCAGGTAGGGGCCCCACCAGCGGTTCTCGTCGGCCGGCTTGGTCCACAGCGCATCCAGGCCCTGCTCGTTGCTGGGGTAACGGCCGGTGTCCAGGCGATACTGGTCCAGGGCCTTGCCCAGCGCATCGATCTGGGCGGCCGCCGTTTTGGATTCAGACTTGCCGATCTGCTTGAAAAACTGCGGGCCCACGTAGCCCGCCAGCAAGCCGATGATGACCAGCACCACCAGCAGTTCCAGCAAGGTGAAGCCCCGCTGGGCCTGTCCAACAGGCGCGAGTTGGCCCCGCACCCGGCCACGGGGCGCTGCACACACGAACATCTGAGATTCCTTCCGGCATCACCCCACCACGGGGCATGCAATGGGCGTGATCCTATTGGCGCATCGCTGACAGCTTTGTGACAGGCGGCACGGCTTTACAGGGGCATGGCGCTCTGATGACACGAGCCGCCATGGTCCGCTTGCGCCATGCGCAACGCCATCACGCCGTCACCGGCACGCAGCAGCATGGCAAGCTCCTGACACCAACCCATGGGATCCGAGATGCTGACCCTTCGCCCCGTCATCCGCACCGTCACCCTGGCCGTGGCCCTGACCACCGGCCTGAGCAGCGTGGCCCTGGCCCACGGCCCTCGCCAGTCCGCACCCCAGGCCGACGCCCCCATCGTCATCGGCCACCGGGGCGCATCAGGCTATCTGCCCGAGCACACCCTGGCCGCCTACTGGATGGCCATCGAGCAAGGCGCCGACTACGTTGAACCCGACCTGGTGCCCACGCGCGACGGCGTGCTGGTGGCCCGCCACGAAAACGGCATCGCCATCCTCAACGCCGATGGCAGCGTGCGTGAAGCCACCACCGATGTGGCCGAGCGCCCCGAGTTTGCCGACCGCCAGACCACGAAGGTGATCGATGGCGTCAGCATCACAGGCTGGTTCACCGAAGACTTCACCCTGGCCGAGCTGAAGACGCTGCGCGCCCGTGAGCGTATTCCTCAGCTGCGCACGGCCAACACCCGTTTTGACAACATGTTCGAGGTGCCCACGCTGGACGAGGTGCTGCAACTGGTGGAGCGCGCCAACCAGACGCGCCGCCACGCGGCCTTTGCCAAGGGCGGCCTGAAGGCCATGCTGAAGGTCAAGCCCATCGGCGTGTACCCCGAAACCAAGCACCCGAGCTACTTCGACAGCATTGGCCTGTCGATGGAAGAGCCCCTGGTGCGCACCCTGCATCGCCACGGCTATGTGGGCCGCCATGCCGCCGCCTTCATCCAGTCGTTCGAGGTGGGCAACCTGCAGGATCTGGCCCGCATGACCAAGCTGCCCCTGGTGCAGTTGATCAGCAGCGCCGGCAAGCCTTACGACTTTGTGATCAACGGTGATGCCCGCACCTACGCCGACCTGGCCAAGCCCGAAGGCCTGCGCTTCATCGCCACCTACGCCCAGGGCGTGGGCGCCAACACCAGCGTGATGATCCCGCTGGTGGGCGGCCGCCTGGGCACCCCCACCCGCTTTGTACAGGATGCGCATGCGGCGGGCCTGATCGTGCACGGCTGGACCTTCCGCGCCGAAAACGCCTTCTTGCCCAACGACTTCGACAGCAGCGCCAACCTGGCAGACCTGGGTGACATGGCCGGGCAGGTGAAGGCCTTCCTGGCGCTGGGCATGGACGGCTTCTTCACCGACCACCCCTTCCTGGGCAAGCAGGCGCGCGACGCTTTTGTGGCCGAGCAGCCGTGAGCGCGCGCCCGGCCTGATCGGGTTACGCTTGGGGGCATGGATGCTCGCCCTGCCCCCCTCACCCACCTGCTCTACCTGCACGGCTTTCGCTCGTCGCCCCATTCGTTCAAGGCGCGGATGATCGCGGCGCACGTGGCGGCGCTGAACCAGTCCAGCCCGCCCGAGCAGGCCATCATGTGGCTATGCCCGCAATTGCCACCCTCGCCCGACGAGGCGGTGACCCAGGTGCTGGACGCCGTGGCCGACTGGCCGCGCGAACGCATGGCCATCATCGGCTCGTCGCTGGGCGGCTTTTACGCCACCGCGCTGGGCGAGCGCCTGGGCTGCCGCGTGGCGGTCATCAACCCGGCCGTGGCCCCGGCGCGCGACCTGGCCCGCTACATCGGCGAGCAAACCAGCTTTCACAACCCTGAAGACCGGTTCTTCTTTCGGCCCGAGTTCGTGCCCTCCTTCGCGGCCCTGCACCCCTACCCCATCACCCGGCCCGAGCGTTACTGGGCCCTGATCTCCAAAGGGGATGAGGTGCTGAACTGGGAAGAAATGGTGGCGCACTACCCTCACACCACCATGACCGTGCTGCCGGGCAGCGACCATGCCGTGAGCGATTTCAGCGAGCACCTGCCTGGGCTGCTGCAGTGGCTGGGCTGGCGCCCATGAAAAAAGGGCCCGAAGGCCCTGCTGGATCGTCTGCCGCCGCCGGGGCGGCCAGACATCACTTCTTGCGGCGACGTGCCACCACCACGCCCACCACAGCCACACCAGCGATCAGCATGGCGATGGTGTCGGCTTCAGGCACGGGCGACACCGCAGAGTTCACATTGCTGTTGAGCAGTGCGTTGTCGTTCGCATTTGCAAACGCGATCGGGTTGAAATTGTCTTTCTTGTCTTTGGGCGGCGCGTCTGCCGATGCCGACACGGCCACCAAAGAGGCCAGGGCCCATACGATCAACTGTTTCATGAAGATGCCTTCCGCAGGAGGTGCCTTGCCGTTGAGCGACCAACCCACCCCTTTTGCTGGTCGCCAAATATCATGACGGCATTGTGACCCTGCCTGGGTGGTTTTGCCACCCTCTCCCCCCGGGGGGGCACAGCACCGACATTGCACAAGGTGGCAAAAGTACACGATAGCCCCCCCTCCGAACGAGGGGGATGCACCTGTCTGGCCGCCACCGCCGCATGAAACACCCCTGGCGACGCCGTGCCAAAGTGCACCGCCGCAAGATGGGACAATCAAGGGTTGAAGACCTCTGAAGACCCCTGGTCACCACCCGATCCATGTACGCCCTATTTGATGACGCTGGCAAGTTCCTGGCCGGCCGTGTGATGTCCGAAGCCGACGCCTCGATGCAGATCGAGCTCGACTCGGGCAAGCGCGTGAAGGCCAAAACCGCCAACGTGTTGCTGAAGTTTGCCAAGCCGGCCCCGGCCGAGTTGCTGGCGCAAGCAGCCACGCAGGCCAGCGACATCGACCTGGACCTGATCTGGGAGGTGGCCCCAGAAGATGATTTTGGCTTTGACGAGCTGGCCCGCGAGTACTACAGCGCCTCGGCCGACGCCGTGCAGCAGGCCGCCATGCTCATGCGCCTGTTCGACGCGCCGCACTACTTCCATCGCCGGGGCAAGGGCCGCTTCAAGAAAGCGCCCGAAGACATCCTCAAGCAGGCCCTGGCCGCCATCGAGCGCAAGAAGCAGCAGGCCCTGCAGATCGCCCAGTGGGCGCAAGAACTGGCCGCCGGCACCTGCCCCGCCCCGATCAAAGACGAGCTCTACAAGATCCTCTTCAAGCCCGACAAGAACGGCCCCACCTACAAGGCCGTGGTCGAAGCCGCCAAGGCCACGCAGCGCGCCCCGCTGGACCTGCTGAAAGACGCCGGCGCCATCGACAGCCCCTACCAGTTCCACTACAAGCGCTTCTTGTTCGAGCACTTCCCCAAGGGCGTGGGCTTCCCGGCCCTGGAGGCGCCGCCGGTCAAGGACGAGCTGCCCCTGGCTTCGGTCCAGGCCTTCTCCATCGACGACTCGATGACCACCGAGATCGACGATGCGCTGTCGGTACAAGGCCTGGGCACGGGCAGCGTCACCTACGGCATCCACATCGCTGCACCCGGCCTGGCCATCGCCCCCGGCACCCCGGTGGACCAGTTGGGCCGCGCGCGCATGTCCACCGTCTACATGCCCGGCCACAAAATCACCATGCTGCCCGACAGCGTGGTGCAGGCCTACACACTGATCGAAGGGCGTGATTGCCCGGCGGTGTCCCTGTACGTGACGTTTGACGAAGCCACGCTGGACGTCACCGGCAGCGAGACCAAGCTGGAGCGCGTGCCCATTGCCGCCAACCTGCGCCACGACCAGCTCGACGGCGTCATCACCGACGCCACGCTGAGCGGCGAGGCCCCGGCCGACTACGCCTTCGCGCCCGAGCTGGCTTTTGCCTTCCGACTGGCCAAGCACCTGAAGGCGCGGCGGGAGGTGGTTCGCGGCAAGCCCGAGACCTTCAACCGCCCGGACTACAGCTTCAAGCTCATCGGTGCCAACGGTACCAACACCATGAGCGATGGCATCGAGCCCCAGGGCGACGAGCAGGTGCTCATCGGCACACGCGCCCGTGGCTCGGCACTCGATTTGATCGTGGCCGAGGCCATGATCCTGGCCAACAGCACCTGGGGTGGTTGGCTGGCCGAACTCGGCGTGCCCGGCATCTACCGCAGCCAGGCCAGCCTGGCGCCGGGCATCAAGGTGCGCATGGGCACCAAGGCCCTGCCGCACGCCGGCATGGGCGTGGCGCAGTACACCTGGGCCACCTCGCCGCTGCGCCGGTATGTGGACCTGGTCAACCAGTGGCAGATCATCGCGTGTGCCAAGAACGGTCGCACCGCCGCCCTGGCCGCGCCCTTCAAGCCGAAAGACGCCGAGCTGTTTTCCATCATCTCGAACTTCGATGGGGCCTACAGCGCTTACAACGGCTTTCAGTCCAGCATGGAGCGCTACTGGACGATCAAGCACCTGGGCCAGGCCGGCATCAGCGAGCTGGACGCCGCCGTCATGGTCAACGGCCTGGTGCGTGCCGACACCCTGCCCCTGGTCTTCAAGGCCATCGGCGCCGACAACCTGCCGCGCCATGCCAAGGTGCGCGTGCGCATCACCGGGGTCGACCTGCTGACGCTGGACGTGCACGCCAGCGTGGTGGCGCGCCTGGACGAGGCCGACGCCAGCGAGGCCACTCAGGGTGATGCCGGAGACGAGGACGAGGCCGAGGTGCTGGACAATGCAGGCGCATTGACACTGGCCATCGACGTGGCCGATGCGGAGCCGAGCAGCCCGGCGCCCACCGGCACGGCCTGAGACCATCAACCCAAGACACACCACCGATGCTGGACCGCCTGCGCACCTTGTGGCAACGCTTGAGCCTGCTTCAGATCTGTCTGGGCTTCTCGGTGGCCGTGCATGCGGGCCTGTTCGGCTTCCGGTTCGTGGACCCGGAAGGCTTCAACCGCGTCTTCCAGGACACGCCGCTGGAGGTGATCCTGGTGAACACCGGCAGCGAAGCGCCGCCTGAGAAGGCGCAGGCCCTGGCCCAGCTCAACCTGGCCGGCGGCGGCGATGCCGATGACCAACGACGGGCCACCTCCCCCCTGCCGCCCACGCCCGAAGCCGCGCTGGGGCAGGACCTCACCGACACCGCGCGCGCCATCGAGCGGCTGCAACAAGAACAACAGGCCTTGCTGGCGCAATTGCGTGACGAACTGGCCGCCCTGCCCCCGCCCACGCCCCACGCCAGCAGCGACAGCCCGGCGTCGCGCGCTGAAGAAGAGCGACGCCGGCAACTCTCCAAGATGCTGGCTGAAATCGAGCGACGCATTCAGGAAGAGAACGCCCGCCCCAAAAAGCGCTACCTCAGCCCGGCCACGCTCAAATCCGCCGATGCGCTGTACTACAACGCCTTTCGCAGCCGGGTGGAGCGCGCCGGCACCGAGAACTTTCCCACCGCCAACGGACAAAAGCTCTACGGCGAGCTGATCATGGAGGTGTGGATCGACCGTCAAGGCCAGGTCATCGAGGCCGTGGTGCTGCAAAGCTCCGGCAACCCGGTGCTGGACCGCCAGGCCACGGCCATCGCCAAAAAGGCGGGGCCGTTCGGCATCGTGCCCTCCGAGGTGCTGGCGGGGCGCGACCTGCTGCTGATTTCTTCGCGTTTCCGATTCACCCGTGACGCCGGCATGGAAGCGCAGACCATGAGCCGAACGACCGCCCCATGAATCCCCCATCCCCAGACCGCTATGCCGTGGCGGGCAACCCCGTGGCCCACAGCCGCTCGCCCCACATCCACCAGCTGTTTGCCCGACAAACGGGCCAGACCATGGATTACGGCCGCCTGCTGTGCCCGCTGGACGGCTTCGTGGCCGAGGTGCAGGCCTTCGCGGCCTCTGGCGCCAAGGGCTGCAACGTGACCGTGCCCTTCAAGTTCGAGGCCTTTGAGCTGGCGGCTCGCCGCACACCCCGGGCCGAGCTGGCCCAGGCCGCCAACACCCTGCGCTTCGATGCCGAGGCCGACGGCGGCTGGCTGGCCGACAACACCGATGGCGTGGGCCTGGTGCGCGACATCACCGTCCATGCCGGTGTGGCGCTGGCGGGCCGGCGCGTGTTGCTGCTGGGTGCGGGCGGTGCGGCCGCTGGCGTGCTGGGCCCGCTGATCGAAGCCCGCCCGGCCGAGATCGTCATGGCCAACCGCACGGTTGACAAGGCACAGGCCATCGTGGACCGCCATGCCGCCTGGGCCGCGCTGCACGGGGTGGCTCTGAAAGCCCGCGGCCTGAGCGAGGCCGGCAGCGCCCACGACGTGTTCATCAATGGCACGGCCGCGAGCCTGGCCGGTGGTGGCGTGCCGGTGGGCCCTGAAGTGCTTCAACCTGGTGGCCTGGCCGTGGACATGATGTACGGCCCGGCGGCGCGCCCCTTCCTGGCGTGGGCGCAAGCCCACGGCGCCATCGCACGCGACGGGCTGGGCATGCTGGTGGAGCAGGCGGCCGAGAGCTTCGCCCTGTGGCGTGGCGTGCGCCCAGACACGGCACCGGTGCTGGCGCAACTGCGCGCCGAGGTGGACGCCACATCATGATGCGTCAGGTGTGGCGTGTCGTTGTGTTGCTGGCGCTCAGCGGCCTGAGCCTGCAGCTGTACTTTGCGGGCCGCATCGCCTTGATGAGCGTGCTGGACCCGCAGTCCACCACCTTCCAGCGCAGCGAGTTCAGCCGCCTCCTGCGCACCGAAGGCCGCGTGGCCTGGGCCCAGCAATGGGTACCGGGCGAGGCCATCAGCGACCACCTGCGCCGCGCCGTGATCGCATCAGAAGACGCCAACTTCGCCGACCACGGTGGCGTGGAATGGGAGGCCCTGGAAAACGCCTGGCGCAAGAACAGCGCGGCCAAAGCGCGGGCCGAGCGCCGCCAGGCCGAAGCGCTGGCCCGCCACCAGCGCGCGGTAGAGCGGGCCCGCAAGCGGGGACGCCCCGAGCCGCCCCCCCCCAACCTGAACCCCGCGGCGCACCGGGTGATCGGTGGCTCCACCATCACCCAGCAGTTGGCCAAAAACCTGTTCTTGAGCAGTGAACGCAACTTCTTGCGCAAGGGTCAGGAGTTCGCCATCACCTTCATGCTGGAGGCGTTCTTGAGCAAAGACCGCATCCTGAACATCTACCTCAACAACGTCGAATGGGGTGAAGGCGTGTTTGGCGCCCAGGCCGCATCGCGCCACTACTTTGGTGTGGATGCGGCCCGACTGGCGCCGCGCCAGGCGGCCCGGCTGGCCGTGATGCTGCCGGCGCCCAAGCGCTTCGAGAAGAACCCGGGCTCCAACTACGTGCGGGGTCGCGCTGGCACGATCGCCGCCCGCATGGGTGCCGTCGAACTGCCGTGAACAAAAAAAGGCCAGACATCGGTCTGGCCTTCTGACGATCAAGCCTCGTCGGTCACGGGCTCAAAATCCACCTTGTCGCGCACGGCGCAACCAGGACACGCCCAATCATCGGGGATGAGCTGCCAGGCCGTGCCGGGCGGGAACCCTTCGTGGGGGTCCCCCTTCGCTTCGTCATACACATGTCCGCAGTTGGGGCAGCGGTACTTCATCGACGGTCTCCTCAGGCTTGGCCGGCCCGCACCTGGGCGGCGTAGTCAGCATACTTCTTCATCAGCGCCTCGCGCTTGCCCGGGGCGTACTGGATGCGCGTCAGGTCACCCTTGTAGTGCTGGATCACGCGCTTGTTCATCACCGCAAACCACAGCGGCGACAGGTAAGCCAGGGTGATCATGCCAGCGTAACCCGAGGGCAGCTGGGGGCTGTCTTCGAAGTGGCGCAGCGTCTGGTACTTGCGGGTGGGGTTGGCGTGGTGATCGCTGTGGCGCTGCAGGTGGTACAGGAACAGGTTGGTCACGGTGTGGTTGCTGTTCCACGAATGCTCGGGCATGCAACGTTCATAGCGGCCATCAGCGTTCTTGCGGCGCAGCAGCCCATAGTGCTCCAGGTAGTTCACCACCTCCAGCAGCGAGAACCCGTAGATGGCCTGGATGATCAGGTAAGGCACGATGACGGCGCCAAAGGCGATCAGCAAGCCACCGAACAGCACCACGGACATGGCCCAGGACTGCAGGTTTTCGTTGTCGGTGCTCCACACGCTCTTGTTGAAGCGCTGCAGGCGTTCGGCCTCCAGGTGCCAGGCCGAGCGCAGGCTGCCCATCACGGTGCGCGGCCAGAAGGCCCAGAACGATTCGCCAAAGCGCGAGGTGGCCGGATCTTCCGGGGTGGACACGTTCTTGTGGTGGCCACGGTTGTGCTCCACATAGAAGTGACCGTAGAAGGTGGGGGCCAGCGAGATGCGGGCCAGCCAGCGGTCCAGCTTGTCCTTCTTGTGGCCCAACTCGTGCGCGGTGTTGATGGCCACGCCATTGATCACACCCACGCTGATGGCCAGGCCCAGCATGTCGTACCAGGGCATGTCCATGGTGCCGATCATCCAGGCGCCGGCGATGGTCACACCGATCTGGATGGGCACGAAGGCGTACAGCACCCAGCTGTAATAGCGGTCGTTCTCGAGGGCCTGCAGGGCGCTCTCGGGCGGGTTGGAGGCGTCTTCGCCGAACACGTAATCCAGCACCGGCAAGATCCCGTGCACCAGGATGAAGGCAAACCACAGCAACCAGCTGTGCTGCGTTTGCCAGTAGGCGGCCAGCACGGCGGCACCGATCATGGGGATGGCGGGCCCGAGCAGCCAGAGATAACGCTTGGGATCAGACCAGCGCACGGCCGGCGTGGGGGTCAAGGTGGCTTGAGACATGACAACAACTCCTGTGCAATGCCACCAGTGTCTTGATTCTGCGCAAGAAGAAACAGCCTGAAACAACCGGGGCACTGTCGCAATCCGCCGGAGCCGGATCAGGGTCAACCCGAGGTATCGCAAGCGCACACCGATCCCGGCTTTTGACAATGCAAGTTCGGGCTTTTGACACATCACCGCGGTGGCATTCCGTGGCAAGCTCAGTCAATATGGACACCCTCAGCCTGATTCTGGACGACATGCACTTCGACGGTGTGGTCTTTGCATCGTCGATCAACGCCCCGCCCTGGTCGTGGCACCTGGCCCTGGATGGCTTGGCCTGCGCCCACGTCATCACACGGGGACAGGCCTGGCTGGTGCGCGACGATGCCGAGCCGCTGTTGCTGGAAACAGGCGACCTGATCGTGTTGCCGGGCGGCCTGCCTCACGCGATCCAGGACCGCCCCAACACCACCGCCCGCCCGCGCGACCTCTTGCCCCTCATGGGCAGCGATGTGGGCGGCGCCCGCCTGGGTGGCGAGGACACGCCCCAGTCGTGTCACCTCATCAGCACCCATGCGCGCTTTGATGTCACGATGGCCGCCCCCTTGATCAAGGCCTTGCCTCCGGTGCTGCATGTGCGGGGCCTGGGTGAGGCGCCGCCTCCCTGGCTGGCCGTGGGCCTGCAGTTCCTGGCACTGGAGGTGGCGCACCAGCGCCCGGCGCAACAGGCCATCCTCAACCGCATGGGCGACATCCTGTTCATGCAGTGCATCCGCGACTACGTTGAATCGGTGCCGGAAGGCTCGGGCAACTGGCTGTCGGCCCTGAAAGACCGTGCGCTGTCCACCGCCCTGGCGCTCATCCACCGCGAGCCACAGCGCAACTGGACCGTGCCGGACCTGGCCCGCGAGGCCTGCCTGTCGCGCTCGGCCTTTGCCGACCGCTTCACGCAGACACTGGGCGAGCCCCCGCTGACTTACCTGACGCGACACCGCATGCGGCTGGCGGCCCGCCACCTGGGCCAGGCGGGGCTGGCGGTCAGCAAGATTGCCGACATGGTGGGATACGCTTCAGAGGCGGCCTTCAGCCAGGCGTTCAAACGCGAGTACGGGCTGTCGCCATCGGCGTGGCGGCAGCAGCGACTGCTGCAGACCCAGGCCCTGGCCGCGCCGGAAGCGGACGCCGCCTGAGCTCAGCGGCGCGTGGTGCCCGAGCCGCCCAGCAGGGCCGCCACCTTGCGCTTGGGCTTGATGAAGCGCGACAAGGCGCTGCCCGGCGACTGCGTGGTGGCGCCTGAAGAGGCGGAGCTCGCCTGGGCGTCTTTTTGCTCCCACGAAGGCTCGGCCGAGGGGTCCGGCTCGTAGGGCTTGTCGAAGAAAGGGTCCTGCGAGCGGGGGCGTACCGTCGGGCGGGGGCTGCGCAGTTCGGTGGCCGCCTGGCGGTCACCTCGGCCACCGCGCTCTTCATCGCCCGACGACCAGCGGCGCTCACGCCGCTCGCCGTCACGGTCGCTGCGCTCACCGCGGCCAGCGCGCCGCTCCAGCTCGAAGGGCTCGACCTCGGGCTTTTTCTTGATGAGCTTCTCGATGTCGGCCATCAGGCGGGCATCGGCCCCCGTGACCAGCGACACGGCCAGACCCGACGCGCCGGCACGACCCGTGCGGCCGATGCGGTGCACGTAGTCTTCGGCGTTGAAGGGGATGTCGTAGTTGAACACCGCTGGCAGGGCTGCGATGTCGATGCCGCGCGCTGCCACGTCGGTGGCCACGAGCAGGTCCACGTCACCGCGCTTGAAGGCGTCCAGCGACTTGATGCGCTCGTCTTGCGATTTGTCGCCGTGCAGGGCGGCCGTGCGCAGACCATCGCGCTCGAAGGTGCGCGCCAGGCGGGCCGCGCCCAGCTTGGAGTTGACGAACACGATGGACTGGGTGATGCCGCGGTCGCGCAGGATCTGGCGGATCACGTGGCGCTTGTCGTCGTCGTCGACCTTGTAGAAGCGCTGCTCGACGTTGGTGGCCGTCTGGTTGGGGCGGGCCACTTCGACCAGCACCGGGTCTTGCAGGTAGCTTTGCGCCAGCTTCTTGATCTCGGGCGAGAAGGTGGCCGAGAACAGCAGGGTCTGGCGCGTTTTGGGCAGGTAGCTCAGGATGCGCTGCAGGTCGGGCAGGAAGCCGATGTCGAGCATGCGGTCGGCCTCATCCAGCACCACGTACTCCACCTGCGACAGGTTGCAGTTCTTGGCCTCGATGTGGTCGATCAGGCGGCCCGGGGTGGCGATCAGCACCTCGACGCCCGCTTTGAGCTCAACCGTCTGCTCTTTCATGTTCATGCCGCCAAACACCACGGCCGAACGCAGGTTGCACTTGCTGGCGTAGGTCTTGACGTTGTCGGCCACCTGGATGGCCAGCTCGCGCGTGGGCGCCAGCACGATGGCGCGCACCGGGTGCCGCGCCGGCGACATGCTGGCGTTCTCGTGCTTCATCATTTTCTGAAGCAGGGGGATGGAGAACGCGGCGGTCTTGCCGGTGCCGGTCTGCGCGGCGCCCATGACGTCTCGGCCGGCCAGCACCAGAGGGATGGCCTTGGCCTGGATCGGGGTCATCGTCGGGTAGGCGATGGCCGCGAGGATCTTCGGATCCAGGGGCAGGGTGTCAAAGCGGGCGGGGGGCGGCGGAGCGGCGTCTGCGGCGGGGCCGGCGGCCATGTCGGCGGCCAGCGTGGTGGTTTGGTCTGTCATCAAGGGCGGATTATCCCCGCATTGCTGCTTTTTTGCGCAAACAGATGCGGGGCATCCCCCCTATTTCAATCCGGATGGGGGCATCCCCCGCCCTCAAAAGGTGAATCCCACCTGGGTTTGGGTGCCTCCGTGGGGTGCTTCGGCGCGCTCCAGCAGGCGTGCCAGCGGGCCCAGGCCCTGGTAGCGCGAGGCCACGCGGTGGGCGTATGACCACACGCGGGGGATGTCGTCCAGGTACTGCCGCTTGCCATCGCGCAGGGCGAGGCGCGCAAAAATACCCAGCACCTTGAGGTGCCGCTGCAGCCCCATCCACTCGAAATCCCGCCAGAAATCGCCGAAATCGTCTGGCACGGGCAGCCCGGCCTGGCGGGCTCGCTCCCAGTAGCGCACGGCGTAATCGATCTGGACGTCTTCGTCCCACATCACATAGGCATCGCGCAGCAGGGACACCAGGTCGTAGGTCACGGGCCCGTGCACGGCGTCCTGGAAGTCGATCACCCCCGGGCGGGCCTCGGGCTGCTCGGGATGGGCCATCAGGTTGCGCGAGTGGTAATCGCGGTGCACCAGCACGCGCGCCTGGCCCAGCACCTGCGCCTTGATCAGGCCGAAGGTGGTGTCCAGCATCCGGGTGGTGGCTTCGTCCAGGCTCAGACCGCGCAGCGCCGTGAGGTACCACTGAGGCAGCAGGTCCATCTCACGCTGGAGCAGGGCGTCGTCGTACGCGGGTCGCTGGTCGGCGCCAGGCACCTGCTGCAGGCGCACCAGTTCGTCGATGGCGGCCAGGTAGCGCCCACGGTTGCCCGGGGCCATCGGCGCCTGGGTGTCCAGGGTGGACAGCAGGGTGTGGGTGCCCAGGTCGGACAGCAGCATGAAGCCCTGGGCCTCGTCCCACTGCAGGATGTGCGGAACGCGCACGCCGCCGGCCTCCAGTTGGCGGGCCACCGCCACAAAGGGGTGGCAGTCCTCCTTGTCGGGCGGCGCGTCCATCACGATGAGCGAGCCGGCAGACGTGTCCACCCTGAAATACCGGCGAAACGATGCGTCGGCGCTCGCCGCACGCAGCGTGTGCGGCTTCAGGTCGTGGACCGGCGTTTGCGCATGAAGCCAGGTCTCAAAGGCCTGGGCACGGGCCTCATCGGCCCAGTGGATGAGGCCCTGGACGGGTGGCTTGGAATCTGAAGTGCTGGAATCCACGGTATGAACAAAGGGGCATGGAATAATGCGTCGATTTTAGGCACGCCACGCCTCATTGACGCCCTCCGGACGCCTTGTGACAGCACACCACGCCCGTTCTGCCCAGCTTGCCGCCCTGCTGACCGCCATGGCTTCCCTCTGCGGGCCTGGTCTGGCGGTGGCCGAGACACCGCCCCACCCCCAGACCGAGGTGGCCCGGGCGCTGAGTTTTCCTCCCACCCTGCCCGGCGTGCGCGACCCGAAGGCCCCCCTGCAGTTCGAAGCCGACGAGCTCGGCGGCGAGGCCGGGGTCAACACGGTGGCCAAAGGCCGCGTGCGGGTGCGACAGGGCGACCTCACCGTGCGCGCCGACGAACTGGAGCACACGCAGGCTGACAACACGGCCCGCGCCCGCGGCAATGTGCGGGTGGTGCGCGACGGCAGCATCTTCGTGGGCCCGTCCGTCACGCTCAAGCTGGACACCCTGGAGGGCAGCTTTGAATCACCGCGTTACTGGCTGGCGCGAACCCAGGCCGGCGGCACCGCCGAGCGCATCGAGTTCAAGGGCGAAAACCGCCTGAGCGCCACCGGCACCACCTACACCAGCTGCACCCCCGAGAACACGGCCAGTGGCGACATGGGCCAGCCTGCGTGGGCACTGCGAACCCGCCAGATCGACCTCGACTTCGAGGCCAATGAGGGGCGGGCCGAAGGCGCGGTCATCGAGTTCCAGGGGGTGCCCATCCTGGCGGCGCCCACGCTGACCTTCCCGCTCAACGACCAGCGCAAGTCCGGCTGGCTGCCGCCCAGCATCACCTTCGACAGCAAGAGCGGGCTGGAAGTGTCCACGCCCTATTACTGGAACATCGCCCCCGACCGCGATGCCACCCTGGCCCCCACCGTGGCCTCGCGCCGGGGGGTGGGCCTGGACGCCGAGTTTCGTTACCTGGCGCCCAGCGATGCCGGTGAGCTGCGCGTCTTTGGCCTGCCAGACGACCGGCTGGCCAACCGCCATCGAGGGCAGTTCAATTACCAGCATCAAGGCAGCCTGACGGCTGGCGACAGCCTCTCGCCCACGCAATACACCGTGCAGTGGCAACGCGTGTCTGACGATGATTACTGGAAAGATTTTGGCCAGACCATCGACAGCGACACCCCCCGCCTGCTGGACAGCCATGTGCGCGTGCAGCGCCTGCTCAACGAACGCAACTGGGGCCTGGGCGACAGCCAGACCGAGCTGTACGCCCAGGTGCAGTCGTGGCAGACCCTCAAAGACCTGGACCTGGACGCGCCGGCCGACAGCCAGATCGGCGAGCCTTACCGGCGCGAGCCCCAGATGGGGGTGCGCAGCCGGGGCCTGTCTGATGCCGGGCTGGAATGGGACATGCGGCTGGAGTTCAACCGCTTCGTGAACCCCGACCGCAGCCTGACGCAGGGCAACCGCCTGCATGGCGTGGCCCAGGTGGCCCGGCAGTTCGATTTCAATGGCGTGTACGTGCGGCCCAAGCTCATGTGGCAAGGCACCACCTACGACCTGGACCGCCAGGGCCTGAGCACCGCGCCGCGCACGGTGTCGCGCGGCCTGCCCACGGTGTCGGTGGACGCGGGCATGACCCTGGACCGGCCCGTGCAGTACTTCGGTCGCAACCTGGTGCAAACGCTGGAGCCGCGCATCCTGTACGTGCGCACCCCCTACCGCGACCAGTCCGACCTGCCCTTGTTCGACAGCGCCCCCCGCGATTTCAACCAGTACGCCATCTACAGCGAAAACGACTTCACGGGCGTGGACCGCATCTCGGACGCCAACCAGGTGACCATCGGCGTGAACTCGCGCCTGCTGGACGAGGCCTCGGGGGCCGAGCTGATGCGCTTTGGCGTGGTGCAGAAGATGCTGCTGGCCGACCAGCGCATCAACCCCAATGGCAGCGAGCCCATCACCAGCCGTTTTTCTGACCTGATGTTGCTGGGCTCGTCCACCGTCATCCCCTCGTGGTACCTGGACGGCACCCTGCAGTACAGCACCGAAGAAGCCCGCGCCCAGCAAGGCACCATCGGCGTGCGCTACACCCCGGGCCAGTGGCGCACCGTCAGCACCGTGTACCGCTACACGCGCGACGGCGCCTCACAGGTAGAGTTGGGCTGGCAGTGGCCGATCGGCGGACGGCAGCCCACGGCACGCCAGATGATCGCCCAGCAGCCCTTGAGCAACGCCAGCGGCCTGCGCGCCCCGGCCAGCTGTGGCGGCGCCTGGTACAGCGTGGGCCGCGTGGCCTACAGCACCCGAGAAAGCCGCTTCATCAACACCTTGATGGGCCTGGAATACGATGCAGGCTGCTGGATCGGCCGCGTGGTGGCCGAACGCGTGGCCATCGGCCAAAGCGACGCCACCGTGCGCATCATGTTCCAGCTGGAACTGGTGGGCCTGTCTCGCCTGAGCCTGGGTGCCAATCCCTTGCGCACCTTGAAGGACAATATCCCCGGATACAGCCTGTTGCGCGAAGAGGGCGAGCCCCTGCCGGCAAGCCCCTCACCCCTGCATGACCCCGATGACTGATCTGTTCAAACGCTCCACCTCCCTTCGCCCATCGCACGCTGCGAGGCTCGGCGCCCGCCGCGGCCTGTGTCTGGCGCTGTCCCTGCTGATCGGCCTGGGGCAGGTGACGCCCGCCATGGCCCAGATCGATCCCGACGACGTGCCGATGGCCGCCCCCCGGATTCCCGGCGCGCGCAACCTCAGCACCGAGCTGAAGATCGAAGGCAAACGGGTGACGTCCGACTTCATCGTGGCGGTGGTCAACCAGGAGGTCATCACCCACACCGACGTGGACAAACGGGTGGCACGCATCGAAGAATCGGTGCCCGACCGCCGCCGCCTGCCCGACCCCGCCACGCTGCGCCAGCAGGTGCTGGACGCGCTGATCGACGAAAAGGCGCAGGTGTCGTTTGCGCGCGGCATCGGGCTGAGCATCAGCGACGCCGAAGTCGACACCGCCATCGAGAACATCGCGGCGCAAAACCAGCTCACGCTGGCCGAACTGCGTCAGCGCATGGTGTCCGATGGACTGGACTTCGAACGCTACCGCGGCAGCCTGCGCGAGCAGATCCTGCTGCAGCGCCTGCGCGAGCGCGAGGTCATGCCCCGCATCCAGGTGACCGAAGAAGAAATCGACACCTTCTTGCGCGAAGACCCGTCGGCCCAGGCCGAAAGCAACCTCAACCTGGCCCACATCCTGGTGCGGGTGCCCGAAGGCAGCGGCGAGCTGGCCGTGCGGCAGCTGCAACAGCGTGCAGAGCAGATCCGTGATCGCGCCGCCGTGGGCATGAACTTCACGCAACTGGTGCGCGAGAACTCAGAAGACCGCGACACCCTCGAATCGGGCGGCGCCTTTGGCCTGCGGCCCGCCAGCACCCTGCCGCCCCTGTTCGTGAACGCGGTGCGCGGCCTGAAGGTTGGCGAGGTGTCGCAGGTGGTGCGCTCCAACGCCGGCTTCCACATCATCAAACTGGTGGAACGGGAAAACGTGGCTCAGGCCCGCTACACCCAGCAACGCGCCCGACACATCCTGCTGCGCACCACACCCAAGCTGGGCGCCACCGAGCTGGTGGCCAAGATGAAGGGCATCCGCAAGGGCATCATCGAAGGCCAGGCCAGCTTTGCCCAGATGGCCCGCCAGCACTCCGAGGATGGCAGCGGTGCCCGTGGGGGCGACCTGGGCTGGTCGTCGCCTGGCCAGTACGTGCCTGAGTTCGAGAAGGTGCTGATCACGCTGCAGCCTGGCGAAATCTCGCAGCCCGTGGTGAGCCGCTTCGGGGTGCACCTCATCCAGCTGATCGAACGCCGTGAGGTGCAACTCAGCGAGGCCCAGCGCCGTGACGCCGCACGCGCCGTCCTGAAAGAGCGGGGCTTTGAAGCCGCCTACGAAGAGTGGGCCCGAGAGCTGCGCCAGGCCGCCTGGGTGGAAATCCGCGATGAGCCGTGATGCACGGCGTCCGCGCGCCGTGGCCGGCGGTGGCGGGCATGTGGCGCGCAAGCGCTTTGGCCAGAACTTTCTGGTCGACCAGGGGGTGATCGGCGACATCGTGCGGGCCATCGACCCGCGCCCGGGCCAGTGCCTGGTCGAGATCGGTCCGGGCCTGGGCGCCCTCACCAACCCGGTGGTGCGCCTCAGTGAACGCCTCACCGTGATCGAGCTGGACCGGGACCTGGCGGCCCGCTTGCGCGCGCGCCCCGAGCTCACGGTGATCGAATCCGACGTGCTGAAGGTGGATGTGGACGCGCTGGCCGACGACCTGGTGGGCCACGATGGTGGCAGCGGTCTGCGCCTGATCGGTAACCTGCCCTACAACATCTCCAGCCCCATCCTGTTTCACCTGCTGCCATGGGCACACCGGGTGGCTGATCAGCACTTCATGCTGCAAAAGGAAGTGGTGGACCGCATGGTGGCCGCCCCCGGCGGCAAGGACTACAGCCGCCTGAGCGTGATGATGCAGTGGCGCTACGACATGGAGTGCGTGGTGGACGTGCCGCCCGACGCGTTTGATCCCCCGCCGAAGGTCAACTCGGCCGTGGTGCGCATGGTGCCCCATCGCCACCCCGCCCCGCTCGACCCGAAGGTGCTGGAGGAACTGGTGGCGGTGGCGTTTTCACAGCGCCGCAAGATCCTGCGTCACACCCTGGGGGCGTGGCTGACCGAACGCCAGGTGCCCGTGGCCTTTGACGCGCAGCGCCGGGCTGAAGAGGTGCCCGTCTCAGAGTACGTGGCACTGGCGCAGGCCGCCAGCACCACCCCGACGTGACAACGGGGGCCCGAGGCCCCCGTCACTGCAGGCAAGTGCGAACAGGTGGTGATCAGGCGGCCTTGCGGCGACGCGCAGCGGCCACACCGCCGACCAGACCCGCACCGGCCAGGGCCATGGCCACCGCGCCAGCTTCAGGCACCGGGGTGACGGTGTACGAACCGACGAAGCTGCCACCACCAAGGGACAGGCCAGCCACATAGAACGACATGGTGCCGGGCAGCACATCGAGGCTGAAGGCGTAGTAGTCGGCCGCAGCGGGCACCAGGTCATCCAGCAGGATGCCGTTGACCATCACCGTGGTGATGTCGTAGCCCGGCAGGATGTCGGTCTGGGAAAACACAAACCCGGAGAAGGTGCCAGCCGTCTCGATGTCGAACAGGTAGTAGTTCGACTTGGACGAGCCGGAGAAGGTGCCAACGACCGGATCAGCGGCAGAAGCCAGACCTGAGCCAGCCAACATGGCGGCGGCGAGAGCAAGGACGTGGGGGCGCATGCGACCTCCTGTGGTGATTGGGTATGCCATATCATGCACACAGCGTGCCAGCCTGCCAAGCGATGTTTGTCGCCTTAGCGCCCCTTCTTGCGCTGTTCGTGCGCCGTTCTGGCACCTGGCGCATCGCCAGCGCCTTCGCAAGGCCCTGATGTGGGGCACCTGGCCCCCGGGGCCGGCACCAGCTTGGATCGCGCCGTACACTCAGCCCATGAAGATTTATCTCGTCGGCGGCGCTGTGCGGGATCGCCTGCTGGGCCGGGCCGGCGGCGACCGCGACTGGGTGGTGGTGGGCGCCACACCCGATGCCATGGTGGCCCAGGGCTTTCGGCCCGTGGGCAAGGATTTCCCGGTGTTCCTGCACCCCGACACGGGCGAGGAATACGCGCTGGCCCGCACCGAGCGCAAAAGCGGTCGGGGATACAAGGGCTTTGTGGTGCACGCCTCGCCCGAGGTCACCCTGGAAGAAGACCTGCTGCGCCGCGACCTGAGCATCAACGCCATGGCAGAAGCCCCGGACGGGTCATTGATCGATCCCCACGGCGGACGCGCTGATCTGCAGGCCCGGGTGCTGCGGCATGTCTCGCCGGCGTTCGCTGAAGACCCGGTGCGCATCCTGCGACTGGCGCGTTTTGCGGCACGCCTGCCCGATTTTGTGGTGGCCGACGACACCCTGGCTTTGATGCGGGGCATGGTGCGCGATGGCGAGGTGGACCACCTGGTGCCCGAGCGGGTGTGGCAGGAGCTGTCACGGGGCCTGATGGAGATCAGGCCCTCGCGCATGTTCGACGTCCTGCGGGCCTGCGGCGCGCTGGCACGCCTGTTGCCCGAGCTGGAGGCCCTGTGGGGCGTGCCTCAACGGGCCGACTACCACCCTGAAATCGACACGGGCGTGCACGCGATGATGGTGATGGACATGAGTGCGCGGCTCCATGCCACACTGCCTGTGCGCTACGCCTGCCTGGGTCACGACCTGGGCAAGGGGCAGACGCCCGCCGACGTGCTGCCCAGGCACATCGGGCATGAGGCCCGCAGTGTGCGCTTGATTCGGGCGGTGGGCGAGCGCCTGCGCGTGCCCAATGACTGCCGTGAGCTGGCCGAGGTGGTGGCGCGAGAGCACGGGCACATCCACGGCAGTGAACGCCTGTCGGCCGCGGCCACGGTGCGGCTGCTGGAGCGTTGTGATGCCATCCGCAAACCACAGCGCTTCCTGGAGGTGCTGCAGGCCTGCGAGTGTGATGCCCGCGGCCGCCTGGGCTGGCAGGAACGCCCTTACCCTCAGGCGGCGCACCTGCAACAGGCCCTGTCGGCGGCGCTGTCGGTGAACACCGCACAGATCTCCGCCGAGGCGCTTGAGCGCGGCTGCCAAGGGCCACAGATCGGCGCACAGATTCACCAGGCCCGCGTTCAGGCGGTGGCCAAGGCACTGCCGGTGCCTCAAGATGATGCCCCAGCATGAGCACCCTTGTTCGTCACACCCACGCGGTCCTGGTGATCGATGACCATGCCCTGCTGCGCGAGGGGGTGGTCAGCGTGCTGCGCCGGGCCGTGCCCCTGGCAGACATTCGGCAGGCCGGCAGCCTGAGCGAGGCCCGGGGCGCGCTGGGCTCTGGCTGGCAGCCCGACACGGTGGTGCTGGACCTGTCGTTGCCGGACAGCCAGGGCGTGCCCACCCTGATCGCCCTGCGCGGCCTGGTGCCGCAGGCGCGCGTGGCCATCGTGTCGGCGCACAACGACCTTGACCTGGCCATGGCCTGCATCCGCGACGGGGCGTGTGCGTTCGTGCCCAAGCAGGGCAGCCTGGTGCAATTCGAGCACGCCCTGTCCGTGATCGCCGCTGGGGGCCTGTACTTCCCACGCGAGCTGTTCATCAGCGCCGGCGTGCCCACGCCCACCGAACCGCCCCGCGCGGTGCCGCTCACGCCGCGTCAGCACGAGGTGATGGCCCATCTGCTGCAAGGGGCCACCAACCCGATGATCGCCGAGGCCCTGGGCATCAGCGCCGAGACCGTCAAGCTCCATGTCAGCGCCATCTTGCAGGCCCATGGCGTGGCCAACCGGGTGCAGTTGGTGCTCAGTTGCGCCCGCAGCGCCGCCTGACGCCGCACGCTGCGCCACACATGCGGGTACTGCGGCTGTCACTCGAAGGTCTGGGGGCAGACGACCGCGCCATCTACATCGACCAGCTGCGCGAACACTGGCGCCTGGACGCCTGGACCGTGGCCGGCCAACTGCTGGTGCTGTTGGCCCTGGGCCCGGTCATCCGCGCCAGCGGCCTGCCGTGGTGGGCGTGGGGCCCTGCGGTGGCCCTGCTGCTGGGCTCGTGGGCGTGGGCGGCCCGGGCGCCCTGGCGCCTGCGCCACATTCAAATCAACGACAACAACTACCCCCGATGGCGGGCCCGCACGCTGTGGCGGGAATTGAGCCAGAGCCTGGGCTGGGCCTTGCTCTCCATCGCCTTGTGGGGCGCGCTTGACGAGCAGTGGCACCTGCTGATCCTGACGGGTTTGCTGGTGTTCATCTACACCGCGATGTTCTTCACCACACACGACACGGGTGTGGCCGTGGTGGCGAGCACGCCCATCTTGCTGATGCTGAGTGCACGCCTGGTGCTGTCGGACGGGCAGGGACACCGCCTGATCGCCCTTATCTTGACGGTGTCGGCCTTGACCTGCCTGGCCGTGGGGCGCCTGATCGAACAACGCCTGCTGGAGGCCGAACGCCTGCGTCGACGCAACGAAGCCCTGCTGGCCGAGCTGGCCAGAGAAATCGACCACGTTCGGCAAGCCCGCGACGACGCCGAGCGCGCCAACCGCCAAAAGAGCCACTTTCTGGCCACGGCCAGCCATGACCTGCGCCAGCCCCTGCACAGCCTGACCTTGCTGGCGGGGCTGATGCACCAGGAAGACGACGCCGAGCGCCTGCGCCACACCGCCGGCCGGATGCAGACCGCCCTGGAAGGGCTGCGCTTTGTGTTCGACCAGCTGTTCGACATGGCCCGCCTGGAGGCCGGCAAACACCCCCACCACCCACGCGCCCTGGCGGTGGCGCCCCTGCTGGAGTCACTGCACGCCGAACTGGCCCCCACCTTCGAGGCGCGGGCGTTGGGCTGGCACTGTCACCCCGTGCCCGCCACGCTGGGCTGCATGGCCGATCCGGTGTTCGTGCAGCGCACGCTGCGCAACCTGCTGGACAACGCCTTGCGCTACACCACCCAAGGTCAGGTGTGCGTGCGCGCGCGCTTGCGTGGCAACTGCACGGTGCTGCAAGTGTGGGACACGGGGTGCGGCATCGCGCGCGAAGCCCAGGCCACCATCTTTGACGACTATGTCCAGGGGCACAACACACAACGCCAGCGCAGTCAGGGGCTGGGCCTGGGGCTGGCGGTGGTGAGGCGGCTGGCAGACGCCGGCTCTTACCGGGTCACGGTGCGCTCACGCCCCGGTCGAGGCAGCTGTTTTTCAGTGTGGCTGCCGGCCTGCCCGGCCCCGGCCGCCACCCCCACAGTCCTGGGCGCGCGCACCGCACAACCGGCCACCCCGCCCTTGCTGGCCCTGGTGGAAGACGATGACGATGTGCGCCAGACCACCTGCGACATCATGCGTCAGGCCGGCTGGCAGGTCGCCGCGGGCGCCTCCAGTCAGGACGTGATCGAACGGATCGCGCAGGCCGGGCAGATGCCGGCGGCCATCCTGAGCGACCACCGACTGGGCGACCAGGAAGACGGGCTGCAGGCCATCGCCACCCTGAGGCATGAATTCGGCCTGGCGGTGCCCGCCGCGCTGGTGACCGGTGACCTTGATGCGACGCTGCCGGGGCGCTGCGACGCCCATCAGGTGCTGCACCTGCGCAAGCCCATCGACCGAGGGCAACTCATCGCCGTGCTGGAAGGCTGGCGCCCCCCCAACCCTACTACCCACCCCTCCCAGGCTGGGTGATGCGCTGGGGCCGGGCATGGCGGCACGATCGCCCGCATGGTCATGCCCCCCTCCCTCAAGAACGCCCTGCTGCACAGCCTGGCCGCCACCGCTGTGGCGGGCGTGGTCGTGGCGGTGCTGTGGGCAGCCCCCCGCTGGCCCACCGTGGCCGCCCTGGCCGACCACGTGGGCGAGCCCGGCGTCAACCTGGGCGTGCTGGCCCTCGGCCTGGTGGTGATGGTTCGGCTGCTGGCCCGCTGGCGCCTGCGCCCCTGAGCACGGTCGCCACTGTCGCGCATTCAACCCTTCTCGCACAGTGTTTCTACGGAGATGGCGCCCGCCATCCTCGCCAGGCCCCCGGTGTAACCCGATGATGCAGGCCCGTTCCTGTCACCCATCCCATCCACCGACCTTCATCGGCCTGCCGTGCAAACCACTCCTGCTGTACCCGACTCCAACGCCGCCGCCAACCCGGGCACCATCGGACTGCTGACCTGGCTGGGTGCCGGGCTGCGCATGGCGCCCGAGTTGCCCATCCTGGTGCCTGGCCTGCTGCGCCTGGCATTTTTGCGCCCCCACCAGACGGGCTCCATCGGCCTGACGTTCGAACGGCAGACCGCACGACACCCGGGCCGACCGGCCTTGCGTTTTGAAGACCGCGTCTGGACCTACCAGGAGCTCAACGCCTGGGCCAACCAGTTGGCCCACAGCCTGAAACAGGCCGGCGTGCGCACCGGCGACGCCGTGGGCCTGCTGATGGAAAACCGCGCCGAGGTGCTGGCCTACACCCTGGGCATCGTCAAGCTGGGCGCCACGGTCACCCTGCTCAATCACAACTTGCGCGGCGACTCGCTGGCCCACACCCTGCGCATCACGGGCCCCCGCATCGTGCTGCTGGGCGCCGAGTGCGAAGACGCCGCACACTCGCTGAGCCCGGAGCAACTCGCCGCCCACCCCATCACGTGGTGGTGGGACGGCGACGGCCCGGCGCCGCACGGCTGGAAACACCTGCGCGACGACATCGCCCGCGCCCCGCGCACCAACCTGCCCGAGACCGCGCAGATCACGCTCAAGCAAGCGGCCTTCCACATCTTCACCTCGGGCACCACCGGCATGCCCAAGGCCTCGGTGATGTCGCATTACCGCTGGCACCGTTGCCTGTATGGTCTGGGCGTGCTGGGCTTGAGGCTGCGCCAGGATGACGTGCTGTACTGCGCGCTGCCGCTGTACCACAACAACGCGCTGACCGTGTCCTGGGGGGCCACCGTGGGCGCGGGCGCCTGTCTGGCCCTGGCCCGCAAGTTCAGCGTGTCGGGCTTCTGGGGCGACATCGACCGCCACCGCGCCACCGCCTTCACCTACATCGGCGAGCTGTGCCGCTACCTGCTCAACCAGCCCCCCAAGCCCGATGACGCCCGCCATGGTGTGCGCGCCATCATCGGCAACGGCCTGCGCCCTGACATCTGGCCGGCGTTTCAGCAGCGCTTCGGCATCAAGCACGTGGCCGAGTTCTACGCCGCCAGCGAGTGCAACCTCGCCTTCGTGAACGCCCTGAACATGCCCGCCAGTGCCGGCATGTGCCCCCTGTCGTTCGCCATCGCCGCCTTCGACGTGGCCGAAGAGCAACCCATCCGTGCCCAGAACGGCCAAGGCTTCATGCGCCAGGTCGGCAAGGGCGAAGTCGGGCTGCTGCTCACCGAGATCACCGACAAGGCCCCGCTGGACGGCTACACCGACGCCAAGGCCACCGAGGCCAAGGTGTACCGCAACGTGTTCAAAACAGGCGACGCCTGGTTCAACACCGGCGATCTGGTGCGCGACCAGGGCTTTGGCCACATCCAGTTCGTCGACCGCGTAGGCGACACCTTCCGCTGGAAGGGCGAGAACGTGGCCACCACGGAGGTGGAAGCCGCCCTGTGCCAGCAAGCCGGCATCCAGGAGGCCGTGGTGTACGGCGTGCAGATCCCGGGGGCCGATGGCCGCGCGGGCATGGCCGCCGTGCAACTGGACGAGGGGGTGCACACCATTGACGGCGCGGCGCTGATGGCCGGGCTCAAGGCCACCTTGCCCAAGTATGCGGTGCCCCTGTTCTTGCGTGTGCGCGACACCCACGAGGTCACGGCCACCTTCAAGCACCGCAAGGTCGAGCTCAAACGCGAGGCCTTCGACCCGGCCCAGGTGAGTGATGCCCTGTGGGTGTTGACGCCCACGGGCTACACGCCCCTGAGCAGCGAGCACCTGAACGCCATTCAATCGGGACAGTTCCGCTTCGAATAACGACGAGGATGGAACGCGGCTCGACATGCGCTCCAGACTCGACGACCATGACACTTCACACCACATTCGCTCAGCGAAACCTTCACGGAGACACCCCATGAGCAACATCGTCCGCATGGGCCTGCGCACCCTGCGCAAGGTCGCGGCCTCGCCTCAGCTCGACAAATCCGGGCTGCGCGGCCCCACCCAGCGCCTGATTTACGAGGGCACCAAGCTGGGCTTCAAGTCCATCGCCACGGCCAGCCGTGGTTTCAAGCTGGTGCAAGGCGTGGGGTCGGCTCAACGTCCGCAGCGCAAAACCGCCACCGACCTGTTCGACCTGCGCCCCGACGACGAACAGACCATGATGATGGAGGCCATGCGCGTGTTCGCCGACGAACAACTGCGCCCCGCCGCCACACAGGCCGATGCCGACGGTCGACTGGCTCCGTCGCTGGCCACCGCCTTCGCCGAACTGGGCGTGGCCTCGCTGGCCGTGCCCGATGAGCTGGGGGGATCGGGCTCGTCATATGCCGTGATGACCCAGGTGCTGATCGCCGAACAACTGGCCCATGGCGACCTGGGCATGGCCTGGGCCTGTCTGGCGCCCGCCGCCGTGAGCCTGAGCCTCTTGCGCTGGGGCACCGCCCAGCAGCAGGCCACCTACCTGGGTGCTTTCGCGGGTGAGCACCCGCCGCCCGCCGCCCTGGCCATCGTGGAGCCCACGCCCGTGTTCGACCCCTTTGCGCTGCGCACCGTGGCCCGCCCCGCGCCCGGTGGTGGATTTGTGCTGGACGGTGAAAAAAGCCTGGTGCCCGGTGTGGACGGCGCCGAGCTCTTCATCATCGCGGCCGAACTGCCAGGCCAGGGCCCGCGCCTGTTCGTGGTGGAAGCCGGCACCGCCGGCCTGAGCAGCGCCCCCGAGCCCGCCATGGGCCTGCGTGCCGCCGCCACCGGCCGCCTCAAGCTGGACGGCGTGGCCGTGCCAGCCCACGCCCTGCTGGGGGCCGACCAACCCGGCGCCTACCGCGAATGCATCCAGCTGGCCCGCCTGGGCTGGTGCGCACTCAGCATCGGCTGCGCGCAAGCCGTGCTCGATTACCTCATTCCTTACGTGAACGAGCGCGTGGCCTTTGGCGAGCCCATCAGCCACCGCCAATCGGTGGCGTTTGCCGTGTCCAACATCGCCATCGAACTGCAAGGCATGCGCTTGCTGACCTGGCGCGCCGCCGAACTGGCCGACACCCTGGGCGCGGACGACCCCGCCGTGGCCGAGGCCATCACCCTGGCGCGCCGCCAGTGCATCGACAAGGGCATGGCCATTGGCAGCGATGGCGTGCAACTGCTGGGTGGGCATGGCTTCGTGAAAGAGCACCCGGCCGAGCGCTGGTACCGCGACCTGCGTGCCCTGGCCGTGATGGAGGGCGGGATGCTGCTGTGATCTGCAGCCACGGCTTCACCACGCTCACCACATCCTTCAGGACACCCGACCATGATCCATCTCGACACCCCCAAGCGCTTTGCCCCGCTGGTGAACCAGGCCCGTGAAGTGGCCCGCCAGGTGCTGCGCCCCATCTCTCGCCAATACGACCGCGCCGAACACGACCGCCCGGTTGAACTGGACATGCTGGCCGCCGCCATCAACGGCATGAACGACGCCATGGGCGAAATGGGCGCAGGCGCCACCGGCGTGCGCCGCACCGCGCCCCGCAACCCCGACGAAAACGCCAACGGCACCAACCTCTCCACCTGCCTGAGCATCATGGAGCTGTGCTGGGGCGACGTGGGCCTGCTGCTGGGCATGCCTGGCCAGGGCCTGGGCAACGCGGCCATCGCCTCGGTGGCCAACGAAGAGCAACTGGCGCGCTTCAAAGGCCGCTGGGCCGCCATGGCCATCACCGAACCGGGCTGCGGCTCCGACTCGGCCGCCATCCGCACCACCGCCCGCCTGGACGGCGATCACTACGTGCTCAACGGCGAAAAAATCTACGTCACCTCCGGCGACCGCGCCGACCTGGTCGTGGTCTGGGCCACGCTGGACAAGAGCCTGGGCCGTGCGGCCATCAAGTCTTTCGTCGTGGAGAAAGGCACGCCCGGCTTCGAGCTGGCCCGGCTGGAGCACAAGCTGGGCATCCGCGCCAGCGACACGGCCGCCTTCATCCTGAAAGACTGCCGCGTGCCCAAGGCCAACCTGCTGGGCGACCCCGAGATCCAGGCCGAGAAGAGCTTTGCCGGGGTCATGCAGACCTTCGACAACACCCGCCCGCTGGTGGCCGCGATGGCCGTGGGCCTGGCCAAGGCCTGCCTGGACGAGATCACGCCGCTGATGGCCGAGGCTGGCCTGACACTGGACGCCGACCGCCCCCTGCACCGCCAGCCCCACGCCGTGGCCGAACTGGTGCGCCTGCGCGCGGATTACGAAGCCGCACGCCTGCTGACCCTGCAGGCCGCCTGGATGGCCGACAACGGCCGGCCCAACTCGCTGGAAGCCTCGATGGCCAAGGCCAAGGCGGGCCGCACCTGCGTGGACATCGCGCTCAAGTGCGTGGAGCTGGCCGGCGCCGTGGGCTACAGCGAGGTCTCGTTGCTGGAGAAGTGGGCCCGCGACGCCAAGATCCTCGACATCTTCGAGGGCACGCAGCAGATCCAGTTGCTGATCATCGCGCGGCGCCTGCTGGGCAAGTCGTCGGCCGAGCTGAAGTAACGTCCTGGGCTCAGGCCGCGCCCGGCAGGCACGAAGCCAGCCGGCGCACGGCCTCGTCCAGCTGGTCTGGCGACAAGGTGACGAACGACAGGCGCATGCAAGACCGCAGCGCCGAGGCGACCTGACCCGGCACCCCAAAGGCCTCTCCCGGCACGAACGCCACCCCGGCGTTCAAGGCCTGAGGCAACAAGGCCGCAGCGTCCAGCGTCGCGGGCCCTTGCAGCCAGAAAAACATGCCGCCCGCAGGCACCTGCCACTGCCATCCCGGTGGCAAGTGCCTCAACAGGGCCTGGTGCAGGGCGTCGCGCTGGGCCCGGTACCGCTGTCGTACACCCGCCAGGTGGGCGTCCAGGTCAAAGCCTTGCTCCAGCAAGCTGCACACCAAGGCCTGCCCCAGGCTGCTGCTGTGCAGGTCGGCGCCTTGGCGGGCCTGCAGCAGGCGTGCGCCCACATCGTCCAGCCGCGAGGCAGGGCACACCAGATGGCCCAGCCTCAAACCCGGCGCCAGCACCTTCGACCACGAGCCCAGCAGCACCACGTCGTCAGGGGCGTGCGTGAACAAAGGCGGTGGCGGTGCCTGCTCGTACCAGAGCTCACCATAAGGGTCGTCCTCCACCACGGGCACCCCCACGGCGGCGGCCCTCAGCGCCAAGGCGCGACGCCGCTGACTCGACACGCAACGCGCCGATGGATTCTGGTAACTGGGCACGAGGTAGGCCAATCGGTGCCCCGCCCTCAGGCCGTCGGGGAGAGGCCCCTCCGCGTCGGTGGCCCAGGTGTGCCATGCAGGCTGGTAAGGCGCGAAACTCTGCAAGGCGCCCAGGTAACTGGGTTGCTCCACCAGCACGGGCTGCCCTGGCTCGATCAGCACCTTGCCCAAGAGGTCCAGCCCCTGCTGAGAGCCCGAGGTGATCAGCACCTGCTCGGGGGCCACGGGCACGCCATGGGCCGACAGGCGCTGCGCCACCCACTGGCGCAAGGCGGGCCAGCCCTCGCTGGCTGCGTACTGCAAGGCCGACGCGCCACGCTCCAGCCACAGTCGGCGACTGGCTTCGGCCAGGGCCTCGATTGGAAAACTGTCGGGCGAGGGCAGCCCCCCAGCCAGCGACAACACCCGAGACTGCTGCGTGACCTTGAGGATGTCGCGCACGGCCGATGGCCTCATGGCCGCGGTGCGGGCCGCCAATCGCCAGGCTTGGGGCATGCTCATGCGGGCCTCACCTCGCCGATGGCGCACCGCGCCGCAGATGGGACTGCCCGCGCCACACGCACCAGGCCACCCCCACCGCGCACAGCGGTGCCCAGGCACTGACGTGTTCGCCCAGCAGCCAGGCCGACAGCGCCATCGCCCCGAATGGCTGCAGCAACTGCAACTGACTCACCCGCATGGCGTCCTGTGCCAGGGCCGCGTACCAGGCAAAAAAACCCAGCCAGCTGGAACACAAGGCCACGTAAGCCAGCGCCCACCAGGCCTGGGGCTGCACGGTCGCCGCCCATCCCGTGGTCGTGAGCGACCACTGCCACCACAAGCCGGGCGCCGTCACTGGCAAGGCCAGCACCAGCGCCCAAGACATCACCTCGGGTGCCGGTCGCCGCTGGGCCGCGCGCGCGCCCGATACATAGGCCACCGCCGCGCCCACCATGCCGATCAGCAGGCTGACATCGGGCCACCCCGACCACCCCACCGCCAGGCTGGAAGACGTGCTCAGGGCAAAGCCCAGCACCAACGCCATGCCCAGGCCACCAAACCACCAAAACCCTGGGGATGGCCGTTGGCCCAGCCACCCGCTGGCCAGCACGGCCGTCAACAGGGGCAGCACCCCCGTGATGACCGAGGCATGCCAGGCCGGCACCTGCCGGACCGCCCAACCCATGCACGCCGGGAAGACCATGACCCCACCCAGCACCACCCCCATCAGCCAGGGCCACTCTGCGCGGGACGGCCGGCGTGAACGCACCCACCCGAGGTAGAGGGCCGCCGGCAGCGCTGCCAAAGCCCCACGGCCCAGCGCCACCAGCAAGGGTGGCAACTGCGGCGCCTCAGGCGAGCCCGTGGCCACCCGCGTCATGGGGATGGTCATGGCGAACATGGCCACGGCCAGCAAGCCCAGCACCACGGGGCGCCATGGTGTGGCGGGCGGGATGGGTGCGCAGGACGTGGCCGGCGCCCCGGTCAAGGGGACTTGATGTGTGCTGTGCATCTGTGGCAATGTAGGGCTCACTACCAATACAAAACCAGTACAGATGAAAGAACATGTGATCAACCTGTATTGGTATTAGCGCCAATACAGCCCATCAGATTCGACCATGACAGAAGCCCTCAACCGGCACAGCGATCAAAGCCTGACCGAGCAATTGGTGCAGCGCTTTGCCCACCGCATTGAACACCACCTGCTGCCGCCAGGCACGCGCCTGCCCTCGGTGCGCGAATGCGCTCGCACCCACCAGGTCAGCCCTTACACAGTCGTGGCCGCCTACGATCAGTTGCAGGCCAGGGGCCTGGTGGAGGCCCGAAGCCAGCGCGGCTTTTACGTGCGCACCCTGAACAGCGAACGGCCGCGCACCAGCCCACCGCCCCGGCGATCACCGTTCGAGCCCACCCAGCCCATCGACGCCACCGCCCTGATACGAGGCATGTTCCATGCGCCGGGCCAACGCGCCATGCCGGCCCTGGGCACCCTGCCACCCAGCTGGCTGGACGCCGGCATGCTGGGTGCTGCCTTGCGCCGAGTGACGCAGGGCAATGGCCTGGAAGCCCTGAGCCTGAACTACGGCGACCCGGCAGGCGATCTGCGCCTGCGCCATGCGCTCACCCATCGGCTCGACGAAATCGGCCTGAAGGTGGACCCCGGCCAACTCATCACCACCGTGGGTGGCGCCCATGCGCTGGACACCGTGTCGCGCACCTTGCTGCGCGCCGGTGACGCGGTGCTGGTGGACGAGCCCGGCTGGGCGGCCGAGTTCGCGCGCCTGCAACTCATGGGCATGCGCATCCTGCCCGTGCCACGAGGGGTGGACGGCCCCGATCTGAACGTGCTGGCGCAACTGGCGCGCGCCCATCAACCCAAGCTGTATGTCACGGTGTCGGTGCTGCACAACCCCACCAGTGCAATGCTGTCGCCAGGCCATGCCCACCAGGTGTTGCGCCTGGCCGAAGAGCACGACTTCCACATCCTGGAGGACGACATCTACGCCTTCCTGGCCCCGCGACACGCCACCCGCCTGAGCGTGCTCGACGAACTGCGTCGCACCATCCACATCAGCAGTTTCTCCAAGGTGCTGGCCCCAGGCTGGCGGGTCGGCTACATCGCTGCCCCGCCCTCCTTGGTTGATCGGTTCACCAACACCAAGCTGCTGTCCACACTCACCACGCCGCCCGTGCTTGAGCAGGCCCTGGCCCACTGCATGGAGCAGGGCCAGTTGCGACGCCACTGCGAACGGGTGGTGAGTCAACTGGACGCGGCTCGGGCCCGGTGCATGCAACTGGCGCGACACGCTGGCTGCCAGTTCATCACCCCGCCTCAAGGCCTGTTCGGCTGGGTGGACGTGGGGGTGGACACCGAACGGCTCACCCACCCCATGCTGGACGCAGGCTGGCTGATCGCGCCCGGCACCTTGTTTCTCGCGCAGCGTCAGCCCTCCACGCTCATGCGCATCAACATGGCCACCTCGCAAGACGCGGCGTTCTGGAAAGCGCTGCAACGCGCACGAGATCAACTGCGGTGATGCGTCCGCACACTCACGGGCTGCTGGCGATCTCTACCACATCCGCCTGCCAACCGCTCAGGGTGCGCGCCGCATGGGCACGTTGCTCGTCGGTGGTCTGCCCCTGAAACCACGATGCAAACGCACAGCCTGCCTGCACCCAGCGCTGCATCTGCACCTTGCGCACTGGCTCTTGCGGGTCGATGCCATCCAGCACCATGGCCTGCAGGCGCTGAGACGCCTGCTCGGCCGTCACCCCCTGCGTCTGGATGTCGCGCAGCAGTTGCACATACTGCCGCTGAAAGCGCTGGAACTCGTCGAGCACGGTGCGCGCACTGAACGGCAAGGCCATCACCTCGGCGACCAGACGCTGGCGCTGCCCATCGCTGAAATCACCGTACACCCATGAACCCCACTTGAGCATGAAGTCAGCGGCCAGCTCGGCCTGCTCCCGCGGGTCATCGGCGAGGTAGTCGTCACGGAAGTCGTTGTTGATGTCGGTGTAGAAGGTCCGCACCCGCGCCAGTTGCTCAGGGCCCAGGCGCACCATGACCGCCGCCGCCAGCGGCGCCGCACGCGCCAGACCTTGTTTGGCCAGCCCCAGATAGGCTTGTCGCCGCTCACACGCCAGCGCCGGGCTCACCGGCCCGCGCACATCGTCGGCCGCCAGGGCCAGCAAGGCGGCCACCCGTGGCATCTGATCCTGGCGATGCCAGGCAAACCAGCGATGCACCACCGCCTTGACGAGGCTGTACTGTTCCGCATTGAAATGGTGGGCCACGTTGCTGCGCCACTGCACATAGCGCGGGGCCTGCGAATACACCATCTGCAACACGCTGCACGCCGACAGCAACAGCACCACGGCCAGCACGGCCACCCGAGCGGGGGAAGCAACGACAGACTTCATGCCTGCACCGTACCCCAGTGCGGCGGGTCTGTCATGAAGGAAGCTCCTGTCAACCGTTGGTGAACAGGGTTATTCAAGCCAAAATTCAAGCCAAAAGCCCCCCGCCCTGGCAAGGCGGGGGGATCAAAGAGGCAACAATCAGAGAGAGGACCGACCGTTCAGTCGGCTTGCTTGCGCAGGAAGGCCGGGATCTCGATCTCGTCCATGCCATTGCTGGCCAGCGCATCCACGCGGGCCGAAGCCTGCGTGCGGCCCGAGCGCCAGACGCTGGGCGTGTTCAGCCCGCTGAAGTCGTTGCCACCCACAGCGGCGCGGCCCATGCTGGCGGGCGCGACGTGGCCCACCGGATCGGTCAGCACGGGGATGTTGTCGGTGCCGGTGCGGGCAAAGGCCTGCGGGGCGCTGTGCACCACCGTCATCGGGGCCTGCTGGCGACGGGCGCCGCTCAGGCCGGTGGCGATCACGGTCACGCGCAGGGCGTCGCCCAGGCTTTCGTCGTAGGCGGTACCGTAGATCACGTGCGCGTCTTCGGCCGCGTAACGGCGGATGGTGTTCATCGCGTTGCGCGATTCGCTCAGCTTGAAGTTGGCCTTGCCGGCCGCGATCAGCACCAGCACGCCGCGCGCGCCCGACAGGTCGATGCCTTCCAGCAGCGGGCAGGCCACCGCGGCTTCAGCGGCCTTGGTGGCGCGGTCCGGACCGGTGGCCGTGGCGGTGCCCATCATGGCCTTGCCCGGCTCGCTCATCACGGTCTTGACGTCTTCAAAGTCAACGTTCACCAGACCGGGGATGTGGATGATGTCGCTGATGCCGCCCACGGCGTTCTTCAGCACGTCGTTGGCCTTGCAGAAGGCCTCTTCCTGGGTGATGTCATCGCCCAGCACTTCCAGCAGCTTTTCGTTGAGCACGACGATCAGCGAGTCGACATTGGCTTCCAGCTCGGCCAGGCCGGCGTCGGCCTGCTTCATGCGGCGGCCACCCTCGAACTCAAACGGCTTGGTCACCACACCCACGGTCAGGATGCCCATTTCCTTGGCCACGCGGGCGATCACCGGCGCAGCGCCCGTGCCCGTGCCACCGCCCATGCCGGCGGTGATGAACACCATGTGCGAGCCGTCCAGCGCATTACGGATCTGATCCACAGCCTCTTCGGCCGCGGCGCGACCGGCCTCGGGCTTGGCGCCAGCGCCCAGGCCGGAGTTGCCCAGCTGCAGCTGCATCTCGGCGCTGGAGCGGTTCAGGGCCTGCTGGTCGGTGTTGGCGCAGATGAACTGCACGCCTTGCACCCCCTCCTGGATCATGTGTTCGACGGCATTGCCGCCGCCGCCGCCCACGCCGATCACCTTGATCTGCGTGCCCATGTCGAAGTTCTCGATCATTTCGATTGCCATGTCGTGCCTCTCTTTTCTCAAGCAGTTGCCAGTCAAAAACGTGTTGCGATTTCAGAAATTGCCCACAAACCAGTCACGCACCCGACCAAACAGCGTTTGAACGGACCCGGCCTGTTGTGCCGCCTTCATCCCGCGCGTTCGCGCGAGTCTTGCCTCTTCGAGCAAGCCCATGACGGTGGCCGAGCGCGGGCTGGCCACCATGTCGTACAGCGCGCCGGAGTACAAGGGCGTGCCCTTGCGCACCGGCTTGAGGAAGATGTCTTCGGCCAGCTCGACCATGCCCGGCATCACGGCCGAGCCGCCGGTCAGCACGATGCCGGACGACAGCAGTTCCTCGTAACCTGATTCGCGGATCACCTGATGAACCAGCGAGAAGATCTCTTCCACACGCGGCTCGATCACGCCGGCCAAGGCCTGGCGCGAGAGCATGCGCGGCGCGCGGTCACCCAGACCGGGCACCTCCACGTGTTCATTGGGATCGGCCAGCAACTGCTTGGCCACGCCGTGGTCCACCTTGATGTCTTCGGCGTCTTTGGTGGGGGTGCGCAGCGCCATGGCGATGTCGCTGGTGATGAGGTCGCCCGCGATGGGGATGACCGCCGTGTGGCGCACCGAGCCATCGGTGAAGATGGACACGTCGGTGGTGCCGGCACCAATGTCGACCAGGGCCACGCCCAGCGACTTCTCGTCGTCGGTGAGCACCGCCGCGCTCGAGGCGCTGGGGTTGAGGATCAGTTGCTCGACCTCGAGGCCGCAACGCCGCACGCACTTGACGATGTTCTCGGCGGCACTCTGGGCGCCGGTCACGATGTGCACCTTGACTTCCAGACGACCACCGCTCATGCCAATCGGCTCTTTGACCTCATGGCCATCAATGATGAACTCTTGCGGCTCGACCAGCAAGAGGCGTTGGTCATTGGGAATGTTGATCGCTTTGGCGGTTTCCACCACACGCGTCACATCCACGGGCGAGACTTCCTTGTCCCGCACGATGACCATGCCCGTGCTGTTCTGTCCTCGGATGTGGCTGCCGGTGATGCCGGTCCACACGCGGCTGATCTTGCAATCGGCCATCAGCTCGGCTTCTTTGAGCGCCTGCTGGATGGACTGCACCGTGGCGTCGATGTTGACGACCACGCCGCGCTTGAGCCCATGGCTGGGCGCCACGCCCATGCCGGCCAGCCGCAGCTCACCACCGGGCAGAACCTCGGCCACCACCGCCATCACCTTGGCGGTGCCGATGTCCAGGCCGACGACCAGATCCTTGTATTCCTTGGCCATGGTGTATTGGGTGGGTTAACGGGTTGATGAAAGTTGAGGGTTGAAGGTGCTCAGGCCTTGCAGCTTGATGGCATAGCCCTGGGCATATCGAAGATCGGCATAAACCAGTGGGGCGCCATAGGTCTGCGCCAGCGCGGGGTAACTGCGCACAAAACGCTCGGTGCGCAGCAACACGTCTTCAGACCGGCCGCGGCCCAGCTCGATGCGCGCCTCGTTGTCCATCCAGACGGTCCAGCCACCGCGCTCATTGAGGCGCAGGCTGTGCACCTCGCCCAAAGGCGCCAGCACCGGCTGCAGTTGGTGCAGCATGGCCAGCATCTCGGCGGCCTGTTCCGGCGTGGCCTCGGTGGGGCCGCGCAACACCGGCAGGCCCTCATCCTCGACGTCACCCAGGTTGGCTTCAAACACCTCGCCAAAGCGGTTGACCAGCTCTTCTTCCCGGCCATCGTGGTGCCAGTAAGCCGCCGCCTGGTGCTCTTCCAGGTGCACACGCACCTCGTTGGGCCACACGCGCCGCACCACCGCCCGTCGCACCCAGGGCAAGGACTCGAACACCTCGCGGGTGTCGGCCAGGTCGATGCTGAAGTAGCCGCCCTGGAGGCGAGACACGGTGTTGGCCCTCACCGTCAGCAGGTTGTGCCGGTTCAGATCACCATCGATGACGATGTGCTGCACATCGAACCAGGGCAAGCGCGCCACGCTGATCACGCCCCAGACCAGCACCATGGCCAGCCCCAGACCGGCCAGCACGGCCGAGCCCAGGTTCATCCAGCGGATGTCCTGCGGCACGGTGTGCTCGGTGCGGGGGTGAAGGGCGTTGGCGGCCAGCATGGCGGTGTGCTTGACGGTCAGTGTTCAGCGTTGCAAGGTGTCCAGGCTGGCCGACGCCAGCAGCTGAACGCACAGTTGTTCGTAGCTCAGCCCGGTCGCCTTGGCCGACATGGGCACCAAAGAGTGCCCAGTCATGCCCGGCGCGGTGTTGATTTCCAGCAGGAAGGGTTGACGGTCGCTGTGGCGAATCATCACGTCAGCACGCGCCCAGCCCCGGCAGCCCAAGGTCTTGAAGGCACGCACCACCAGGCGCTGGATCTCGGCCTCTTCGTCAGCCTCCAGGCCGCTCGGGCACAGGTAGCGCACCTCGTCGGTGAAGTACTTGTTCTGGTAGTCGTACTTGCCATCGGGCGCCTGGATGCGGATCACCGGCAGCGCCTGCGCCCGACCATCGACCACCAGCACCGGGCAGGTGGTTTCTTCACCCTCGATGAACTGCTCGCACAACACCTCCGGATCATGCTGCGCGGCGGCGGCGTACGCCTGGGCGCACTGCGAGGCGTCCATCACCTTGGTCAGGCCGATGGACGAGCCCTCGCGTGCCGGCTTGACGATCATCGGCGCCCCCAGGGCCACCAGCGCCTGCTCGCAGGCTTCGGCACTGTCGACCAGGCGCCAGTCGGGCGTGGGCAGGCCCTCAAAACGCCAGATGCGCTTGGTCATGACCTTGTCCATGGCGATGCTGGAGGCCATCACACCCGACCCGGTGTAGGGGATCTTCAGCAACTCCAGGGCCCCTTGCACCGTGCCGTCTTCGCCACCACGGCCATGCAGGGCGATGAAGCAGCGGTCCACGCCCTCGGCCAGCAGCTCCTGCAAAGGACGCTCGGCCGGGTCGAAGGCAAAGGCCCGCACACCTTGCGACTGCAAGGCCTGGAGCACGCCGCTGCCCGACATCAACGAGACTTCTCGCTCGGCCGACGAGCCGCCAAACAGCACGGCCACCTTGCCCAAGGCCTGCGGCTGAACGGTCGGGGCCATCAGGGTTGAGGCGCTCATGCCGGGTCTCCTTTCAGCAGCTCCACCGTGCGAGCGGCGATGGCGCCGATCGACCCTGCCCCCATGCAGATCACCACATCGCCATCGCGCGTGTTGTCGGCAATCGCCTGCGGCAGGTCTTGAACGTCATCCACAAACACCGGCTCCAGCTTGCCTTGCACCCGCAGCGCGCGGGTCAGCGCACGGCCATCGGCGGCCACGATGGGGGCCTCGCCCGCGGCGTACACCTCGGTGAGCAGCACCGCATCGGCGGTGCCCATCACCTTGACGAAGTCTTCAAAACAGTCGCGGGTGCGGGTGTAGCGGTGCGGCTGGAAGGCCAGCACAAGGCGCTGGCCGGGGAAGGCGCCACGGGCAGCACTCAGCACGGCCGCCATCTCGACCGGGTGATGGCCGTAGTCGTCGATCAGCGTGAAGCGACCGCCATCGGCGGCGCGGTGCTCGCCGTAGCGCTGGAAGCGGCGGCCGACGCCGGCAAAGCTGGCCAGCGCACGGGCCATGGCCTCGTCGTCGAGCTCGATTTCGGTGGCCACGGCGATGGCGGCCAAGGCGTTGAGCACGTTGTGCTGGCCTGGCAGGTTCAAGGTCACCTGCAGATCGGGCATGGTCATGCCATTGCGGCGCTGCACCGTGAAGCGCATCTGCCCGCCCGGCAAGGCCTCGACGTCCACGGCACGCACCTGGGCGTCTTCGCCAAAGCCGTAGGTGATGACCGGGCGAGAGATCAAGGGGATGATGCTGCGCACCCCCGGGTCTTCAACGCAGAGGATGGCCGAGCCATAAAACGGCATGCGGTGCAGAAAGTCGACAAACGCCTGCTTGAGCTTGGCGAAGTCGTGCCCGTAGGTGTCCATGTGGTCGGCATCGATGTTCGTGACCACCGACAGGACGGGCAAGAGGTTCAGGAACGAGGCGTCCGACTCGTCGGCCTCCACCACGATGTACTCGCCCTTGCCCAGGGCCGAGTTGGCGCCCGCGCTGTTGAGCTTGCCACCGATGACGAAGGTCGGGTCGACCCCCGCCTCGGCCAGGATGGCCGTGGTCAGCGAGGTGGTCGTGGTCTTGCCATGCGTGCCAGCGATGGCAATGCCCCGACGCAGGCGCATCAGCTCGGCCAGCATCACGGCGCGCGGCACCACGGGCACACGGGCGGCCCGCGCGGCGATGACTTCGGGGTTGTCGCCCTTCACGGCGGTGGAGGTGACCACCGCTTCGGCGCCAGCGATGTGCGCGGCATCGTGCCCGATGTAGACCGTGATGCCCAAGGACGCCAGGCGGCGGGCCGTCTTGCTGTCGGACTGGTCAGAGCCCGAGACGGTGTAGCCCAGGTTGTGCAGGATCTCGGCGATGCCGCTCATGCCGGCGCCACCGATGCCCACGAAATGGATGTGCTTGACGGCGTGCTTCATGTGGACGCCCTCTTCTTTTTCTGGAGGTTGACGAGTTGTTCGATGGCGTCGGCCACGGCCGCAGCAGATTGCCGCCGGGCCAGGCCTCGGGCCTGGGTCGCCATCTGCAGCAGCTGATCGCGACGCAGTCCCTGCAACGTGTCAGCCAGGCTGTCGGCCGACAGCGCCGTCTGAGGCAGGTGCAAGGCTGCGCCACGCTCGGCCATGTAGACCGCGTTGTCACGCTGATGGGCCGTGGTGGACACCACCAGCGGCACCAGCATGCTGGCCACCCCGGCGGCGCACAGTTCACTCACCGTGATGGCCCCTGCGCGACACAGGATCACATCGCAGTCGGCCAGGCGCTGAGCCATGTTGTTGATGAAAGGCAGCAGCTCGACATCGCTGGCGGGGTTCAGCCCGGCCTTGACGTAGTCGGCCTTGACGGCCTCCAGATTGGCCATGCCCGTCTGGTGGGTGATGCGAGGCCGCTGGTCTTGCGGTATGCGGGCCAGTGCCTGAGGAATCAACTCGTTGAGCGCACGGGCACCGAGGCTGCCGCCCACCACCAGCACGTTCAAGGGGCCTTGACGCCCGGCAAACCGCTCTGCGGGCGCAGCGATCGCCTCGATGTCGGCACGCACCGGGTTGCCCGTCACGCGGGCCACCTTGTGCTGTGCGGCTGGGCCATCGAAGCCACAGGCCAGCACATCGGTGATGGGCAACAGGGCGCGGTTACTCAACAGCATGGCGGCGTCAGCGTTCACCATCACCAACGGCAAGGTGCGAGCCGCGCTCATCACACCCCCAGGGAAACACACATACCCGCCCATGCCCAGGACGGCATCGGCCTGACGGCGCTTGAGGATGCCGTAGCAGTCGGCAAAGGCCTTGAGCAGGCGCACGCCACCGAACACCGTGTCTTTCAGCCCCTTGCCGCGCAGGCCGTTGAACGCGATGGTGTCCATGGGGATGCCCGTGGGCGGCACCAGTCGGTTTTCCATGCCGGTGGCCGTGCCCAGCCAGCTCACGCCCCAGCCACGGCGTTTCATTTCATCGGCCACGGCCAGGCCCGGCATGATGTGCCCACCCGTACCGGCCGCCATGATGACGAGGTGGTGGCTCATGTGCGACCTCCGCGCATGAGTTGCCGGTTCTCGATGTCCACCCGCAGGCAGATCGCCAGGGCAATGCAGTTCATCAAGATGCCCGAGCCACCAAAGCTCATCAACGGCAAGGTGAGGCCCTTGGTGGGCAACACGCCCAGGTTCACGCCCATGTTGATGAAGGCCTGACCGGCCATCCACACGGCCACGCCCTGGGCCACCAGGCCCGAGAAGACCCGGTCCAGCGCAATGGCCTGGCGGCCGATGTTGAACAGGCGCACCACCACCCAGAAGAAGGCCAGCACCACGCAGGACACCCCGATGAAGCCCAGCTCTTCGCCGATCACGGCCAGCAGGAAGTCGGTGTGGGCCTCGGGCAGGTAGTGGAGCTTTTCGACACTGGCGCCCAGGCCTTCACCAAAAATCTCGCCTCGGCCAAAGGCGATCAGCGAATGGGTGAGCTGGTAGGCCTTGCCCAGCGCGTTTTGCTCGCTCCAGGGGTCAAGGTAGGCAAAGATGCGCTCACGCCGCCACGGGCTGGCCGTGATCATGCTGATGAACGCCCCCAGCAGCACGGCCGTGATCAGGAAGAACATGCGGCCATTGACGCCACCCAGGAACAGGATGGACATGGCGATGACCGCGATCACCATGAAGGCGCCCATGTCGGGCTCGGCCAGCAGCAAGACCCCCACCAGGCCCACAGCGATGGCCATGGGCGCCACGGCACGGAAGAAGCGCTCCTTGACCTCCATCTTGCGCACCATGTAGTCAGAGGCGTACAGCACGATGCCCAGCTTGGCCAGCTCGGAGGGCTGAAAGTTCATGAAGCCCAGGGGAATCCAGCGGCGCGCGCCGTACACCTCTTTGCCGATCATGGGCACCAGCACCAGCACCAGCAAGACGATGGAGAACAGGAAGATCCACTTGGCCAGGCGCTCCCAGGCGGCCATGGGCACCTGGGCCGTCACGGCCGCAAACACCAGCGCGATGACGATGGCCATGGCGTGTCGCATCACGAAGTGCGTGGGCTCGTAGCGGGCGAATCGGGGGTTGTCTGGCAGCGCGATGGTGGCGGAATACACCATCACCAGGCCCATGGCGATGAGGCCCAGCACCACCCACACCAGCGTCTGGTCAAAGCCCATGATGCGCGTGGGCTGCGCCGCACTCAGGTTGATGCGGTCGCGCACCGGCAGCGAACCCACACCATCGTCGCGAGCGCCGACGCGGTCTTTCAAGGCGCCCCACCACACGGCGGGAGACCAACGGCCCAGGTTGGTGGTGTCGCTCATGCCACCTCTCCGCGATCGTGCGCGATGTCGTGCACGGTCTGCACGAACACCTCGGCCCTGTGGGCGTAGTTGCGGAACATGTCCAGGCTGGCGCAGGCCGGGCTGAGCAGCACGGCATCACCAGGCTGGGCCTGGGCAAAGCACCAGCGCGTGGCCTCTTCCAGGGTGTCGTGTCGGGTGATCTCGATGGCCTCGCCCCCCGGACGGCTCAGTCCCTGCAACACCTCGGCCAAGGCCGGAGCATCACGGCCGATGAGCGCGATGGCACGCGCATGGCGAGACAGGGGGGGTGCCAGGGGTGCAAAGTCCTGGCCCTTGCCATCGCCCCCCAGGATCACCGCCAGTTTGCCGGGCGACAAGTCTGCGCCCAGGCCGGTCAGGGCCGCCACGGTGGCGCCCACATTGGTGCCTTTGCTGTCGTCAATGGCATCCACACCGCCCACGGTGGCCACCAACTCCACACGATGGGGCTCGCCACGGTACTCACGCAGGCCGTGCAGCATGGGGGCCAGGGCGCAACCGATGGCGGTGGCCAGCGCCAGCGCGGCCAGCGCATTCGAGGCGTTGTGTCGCCCACGGATGCGCAAGGCGTCGGCCGGCATCAGGCGCTGCAGCACGATCTCGTGCTGCTCACCCTTGGCCAGCTTGATCGTGGGATCGGCTTCCTGCGCGCGCACCAGCCAGGCCATGCCAGCCTGCGTCACCAGGCCGAAGTCGCCGGGATGCTGAGGCGCATCCAGACCAAAGCGCACCACACGGCGATGCACCGTGCGTGCGGGACGCCCGCGCACACCCGACTTGATCACTTCAGGCGGCGGCACCATGGCCTCCACCGCCGGGTCATCTCGATTGATGACCATGACGGTGTCGCGGCGGCCATAAATGCGCGACTTGGCCTCGGCGTACGCCGCCATGCTGCCGTGCCAATCCAGATGATCCTGGCTGATGTTGAGCACCACCGCCGCGTCCGGCTCGAAGTTGCTCACACCATCGAGTTGGAAGCTGGAGAGTTCCAGCACCCAGGCTTGGGGCAAGACCTCAAAGACCGGTGCGGCAGGCTGGGGTGGCGTCAGCACGACCGGCGCCGCATCAGCGTCATCCACGTCCTCGACAGGCCCGGCATCATCGGCCTGCGCTGTGGGTTCGGTGGGCTCGACCAGATCGGTGGGCTCGGCGGGCTGCAGCGACGCTGACCGTTCGGCATTGTCTTTTTCCGGCTCTGCGTCCAGCGCCGTGCGCAGGGTGTCCAGCAGCGTGGGCCCGATGTTGCCCGCCAGGCCCACGCGCAGGCCCGCACGCTCGATGAGCTGCGCCGTCAGCGAGGTGGTCGTGGTCTTGCCGTTGGTGCCCGTGATGGCCACCACCTTGGGCGCATAGCCCCGCTCGGATTTCAGGTCGGCCAAGGCCGACGCAAACAGCGACAACTCGCCCCGCACCGGGATGCCCTGGGCATCGGCGGCGGCCAGCAAGGCCGCCATGTCGGGCGCGTTGGGCGCCAGCCCCGGGCTCTTGAGCACCAGGTTCACGCCCTGCAGCAGCCCCACATCCAGCCCTTGAAGCAGCACGGCCTGCGGCACGTCGCTTGCCAGGGTGGCCGCCTGCGGCGGGGCACTGCGCGTGTCGGTCACGCGCACGGTCGCGCCACACCGGGCGCACCAGCGCGCCATGGCCAGCCCTGAGTCGCCCAGACCCAGGATCAGCACGGTGAGGTTGCGTAGGTGGTGCATGTGAAGCAGAGGTTCAGCGCAGTTTCAGGGTGGACAGACCGACCAGGCACAGCAGCATGGTGATGATCCAGAAGCGGACCACGACCTGCGTTTCCTTCCAGCCAGACTTCTCGAAGTGGTGGTGCAGCGGCGCCATCAGCAAGATGCGCCGGCCTTCGCCATATTTCTTCTTCGTGTACTTGAAGTAGCTCACCTGCACCATGACCGACAGGGCCTCCAGCACGAAGATGCCACCCATGACGGCGAGCACCACCTCCTGGCGCACGATGACGGCGATGGTGCCCAGAGCACCCCCCAGGGCCAGCGCCCCGACATCGCCCATGAACACCTGCGCCGGGTAGGCGTTGAACCACAAGAAGGCCAGCCCCGCACCCGACATCGCCGCACAGAACACCAGCAACTCACCCGCGCCCGGGATGTAGGGCAGCAGCAGGTAGCGAGAGAACACGGCGTTGCCGGTCACATAGGCAAAGATGCCCAGCGCGGCGCCCACCATCACCACCGGCATGATGGCCAGGCCGTCCAGCCCGTCGGTGAGGTTGACCGCGTTGCTGGAGCCCACGATGACCACGTAGGTCAGTGCGATGAAGCCCCACACACCCAGCGGGTAGCTCACGCTCTTGAAGAAGGGCACGATCAGGTCGGCGGCGGGCGGCAGGTCGTTGGTGAAGCCCGACGCCACCCAATCAAAGAACAGCTCCATCACCTGTTCGTTGCTGTTGCCGGAGACCGCAAACGCCAGAAAGAACGCCGAAATCAACCCGATCAGCGATTGCCAGAAGTACTTTTCACGCGAGCGCATGCCTTCGGGGTCTTTGAGCACCACCTTGCGCCAGTCGTCCACCCAGCCGATGGCCCCGAAGCCCAGGGTGACGATCATCACCACCCACACGAACCGGTTGGACCAGTCGAACCACAGGAAGGTGGACAGGCCGATGGCCAGCAAGATCAGCGCGCCGCCCATGGTGGGGGTGCCCCGCTTGGCCAGGTGCTCTTGCACCCCGTACTCGCGGATGGGCTGACCGATCTTGAGTTCGGTGAGCTTGCGGATGACGATGGGCCCCAGGATGAGGCCGATGAGCACCGCCGTCATGGCGGCCATCACCGCCCGGAAGGTGAGGTACTGGAACACACGCAGGAAACCCAGGCTGGGGTCCAGCGACTGCAACCACATGGCCAGACTAAGCAGCATGGGCACCTCCTTGCAGAGCTGCCACGACAAGTTCCATCTTCATGAATCGAGAACCTTTGACCAGCACGGACGCCACCTGGGGCGCGCCGGCTTGAACCATGGACAAGGCCGAGACGATCTCGGCCGATGAGGTGAAAACGCGGGCGTGGTCGCCATAGGCCTGGGCGGCGTGCACACACAAGTCACCGGCCACCCAGAAGTGCTCGATGCCACGGTCTTTCGCGTAGGCGCCCACTTCGGCATGAAAGGCGGGGCCTTGTGAGCCCACCTCACCCATGTCACCCAGCACCATCCAGCGGGGCCCCGGCAGGTCGGCCAGCATGTCAATGGCCGCACGCACGGAATCGGGGTTGGCGTTGTAGCTGTCGTCCACCAGCGTGAGGGCCCGACCGCCCTGGTGCAGGGTGTGCAATTGCGATCGGCCTTTGACGGGCTCGAAGGCGGACAGGCCACGCGCGATCACCGCCAGGGGCACGCCGGCCCCCAGGGCAGCCGCCGTGGCCGCCAGCGCGTTGCGCACGTTGTGCCGCCCGGCCATGTTCAAGGCCACCTCGGCCTGCGCACCGCGGGCTTGCAGGGTGATCTGCCAGTGTGGACGGGGCTCGGCCAGCCAGACAGCCTGCCCTTGCACGGCAGCGGCGGCATCGTCACCAAACTCCATGCGCTCGTAGCCATTGGCCAGTTCGCGCCACACGGCGGTGTACTCGTCATCGGCGGGAAACACCGCCACGCCACTGCGGCTGAGCGCCTGCAGCACGGCTCCGTTCTCGCGGGCCACCGCCTCGACCGTGTGCATGAACTCCTGGTGTTCGCGCTGGGCGTTGTTGACGAGACCCACGGTGGGCGCCGCGATGGCCGCCAGCTGCGCAATTTCGCCAGGGTGGTTCATGCCCAACTCGACCACCGCGCAGCGGTGCACACCCTCGCGCAAGCGCAAGAGGGTCAGGGGCACACCGATGTCGTTGTTGAAGTTGCCGGCCGTGGCCAGGGCCGCCTCCGGCGACCCTTGCTCGGTCATCCAGGTGCGCAGGACGGTGGCGATCATCTGGGTGACCGTGGTCTTGCCGTTGCTGCCGGTCACGGCGATCAGCGGCAGATCAAAACGGGCACGCCACCCCGAGGCCAGCCAGGCCAGGGCCGCGCGCGTGTCGGCCACCATCAGGCCCGGCAAGCCGCAGGTGGCCACGCCACGCTGCCCGATCACGGCCACCGCCCCGGCTTGCGCCGCCTGCGGCAGAAAGTCATGGGCATCGAAACGCTCACCGCGCAAGGCCACGAAGAGGTCACCGGCCTGCAAGGTGCGCGTGTCGGTGTGCACCCGCATGATGGGCGTGGCAGGATCGCCATGCAACACCGAGCCAGGCAGCAGGGCGTGGGCCAGGCCCAGGGTCATCATCGGCACAGCGCTCATGCGGCCCCCCCCTTCAAGCGCGCATCCAGCGCGGCCATCGCCTCGTCCGCATCAGAAAACGGTAGACGAACGCCCGCCACTTCTTGATACGTTTCGTGGCCCTTGCCAGCCACCAGCACCACGTCTTGCGGCCGCGCCATGCGCACCGCCTGGACGATGGCGGCACGGCGATCGAGCTCCACCTGGGCGGCCTGCGGCGTGTGCAGCCCGGCCACCATCTGGTCGACGATGGCTTGCGGCGCCTCATGGCGTGGGTTGTCGCTGGTGAGCATCACCACATCGGCACCTTGTTCGGCCACGCGGGCCATCAGTGGGCGCTTGGACGCATCGCGGTTGCCACCGCATCCCAGCACACAGATCAGGCGGCCCGCACGGGCCTGTGCCACGGGCTGCAGGGTACGCAAGGCCTTGTCGAGCGCATCGGGTGTGTGGGCGTAATCCACCACCACCATCGGTTGCTCGGCCTGAGCCGGCCCGATGATCTGCATGCGTCCCGGCACGGCCTTCAATCCGGCGCAGGCGCGCACCGCATCGGCCAGGCTGTGACCCAGGGCACGCAAGGCACCCAGCACCGCCAGCAGGTTGGAGACGTTGAACAGGCCGATGATGGGCGCGCGCAACTCGGCCTGCGCCATCACCTTGAAGGTCTCGTCGCGCTCGACCACCGTGAAGGTGGTGCCATGCGCCTGCTGACGCACGTCACAGGCTTGCAGGCGCACATCAGGGCGGCAACCATAGGTCCAGGTGGGCACGCCTTGCGCACGCAGCACCGATTGCAGCACCTCGCCTTGGGGGTCGTCCAGGTTGATCACCGCCGCACGCAAGCCTGGCCATTCGAACAGGGCCTGCTTGGCGCACCAATAAGCCTGCATGCTGCCGTGGTAGTCCAGATGGTCTTGGGTGAAGTTGGTGAACTGCGCCACCGCGATGCGCGTGGCGTGCAGCCTCAGCTCCTCGATGCCGATGGATGAGGCCTCGATGGCCGCCGCCTTCAAGCCCTGGCTCACAAACCGCTGGAAGGTGGCCTGCAAGGTGATGGGGTCGGGTGTCGTGAAGCCGGTGGACTCCACCCCTGGGTGTCCGGCACGGCCCACGCCCAGGGTGCCGATCACGCCGCAGCCTTGCCCCAGCGCGTCCAGCGCCTGAGCCGTCCACCACGAGGTCGACGTCTTGCCATTGGTGCCCGTGACGGCCACCACGTCCAGATGGGCACTGGGTTGGCCATAAAAGGCGTGGGCCAGCTCGGCACTGCGGCGCTTGAGGTCGGGCACCGCCACCACGCGGGCGTCGTCCAGAGCGTGCGCCTGCACGCCCTCGGCCTCCACCACGCAGGCCAGGGCACCAGCGTCCAGCGCCTGTTGCACGTAGGCGCGTCCGTCGCTGGCGGCACCCGGCCAGGCCACAAACGCCTGGTGGGCCTGCGCACGAACCCGGCGGCTGTCCACCACCAGCTCGCGCACACCACGGTCGCCAAGCCAGCGCAACAGGTCGGTCAGTTGATGGAGGTGGTGCAGCATCAGAAGCTCTCCACCTCGGCGGGCACCAGCCGCTCTGAGGCCACGATGTGGGGCTCCACCGCCATGTCCGGCAGCACGCCCAGGCGGTTGAGCGTGTGCTGAACCACCTGACTGAACACCGGCGCGGCCACCGCACCGCCGTAGTACTTGCCGTTGTTGGGCTCATCGACCATCACGGCCACCACGATGCGGGGCTGACTGATGGGGGCAATGCCCACGAACCAGGCCCGGTATTTGTTGCTGGCGTACCCGCGCCCCTCTTGCTTGCGGGCCGTGCCCGACTTGCCGCCCACGCTGTAGCCCACGGTCTGTGCCAGCGGGGCGGTGCCGCCGGGGCCGGCGGCCATCTGCAGCATGTGCCGCACCGTGCGCGCCACGTCGGGAGACAACACACGACGGCCATGCACCAGTTGCTCGTGCGCCTGGCCGCCCGTGCGCATCACCCCTTCGCGCGCCAGCAAGGTCATGGGCACCAGCTCACCATCGGTGGCAAACACGGTGTAGGCCTGCGCGATCTGGAACAGGCTGGCCGACAGGCCATAGCCATAGCTCATGGTGGCCTGCTCGATGCGACGCCAGCTCTTGTAAGGGCGCAGCCGACCGGTCACGGCACCAGGAAAGTCAATCTGCGGCTTCTGCCCCAAACCCACGGCCGAGAACAGCTCCCACATTTCGCGGGGCTGCATCTGCATGGCCAGCTTGACCGTGCCCACGTTGCTGGATTTCTGGATGACCTCGGCCACGGTGAGGTCGTCGTGCGGATGCGCGTCACTGATGGTGGAGCCATCGATGCTGATGCGGCCGGGCGCCGTCTGGATGATGGTGTCGGGGCGCACGCGCCCGGTCTCCAGCGCCCAGCCTGCGATGAAGGGCTTCATGGTCGAGCCGGGCTCGAAGGTGTCGGTGAGCGCGCGGTTGCGCAACTGCGCGCCGGTCAGGTTGCGGCGGTCATCAGGGCGGTAGGTGGGCACGTTGGCCAGCGCCAGCACCTCGCCGGTGTGCACGTCCAGCACGACCACACTGCCGGCCTTGGCCTTGTTGTCCAGCACCGCATTGCGAATCTGCTGGTAGGCGTAGAACTGCACCTTGGCATCGATCGACAGGCGCACCGTTTCACCATCGACGGCGGGCACCATGTCGCCCACCGACTCCACCACCCGACCGAGGCGGTCCTTGATGACGCGACGCATGCCGTCGCGACCGGCCAGGCGCGATTGGTGGGCCAGCTCGATGCCCTCCTGGCCTTTGTCTTCGATGTTGGTGAAGCCCACCACGTGGGCCACGGCCTCACCTTCGGGGTAGTGCCGCTTGGCCTCGCGCAACTGGTGCACCCCTTTGATGTTCAGGGCTGCCACGGCCTGGGCCACCTCGTCGTCCACCTTGCGGCGCAACCACACGAAGTTGGGGCTGCGAGACAGGCGCTTGTCGAGCTCGCCCACGCTCATGCCCAGAAGCTTGGCCAGTTCACGCTTTTGCGCCGCAGAGGCATCCAGGTCTTTGGGGATGGCCCACAGCGAGGGCGCCGGCACGCTGGAGGCCAGCAACTCGCCGTGGCGATCCAGGATGCGGCCACGGTTGGCCTCCAGGGCAATGCGCCGTTCGTACCGGCTGGCGCCCTGCTCCAGGTAGAAGTCGTTTTCGATGATCTGAATCCAGGCCGCGCGCCCGATGAGCACTGCAAAACCCAGGCCGATGGCACCGATCATGAACTTGACACGCCACGGCGGGGTGCGCGACGCCAGCAAAGGGCTGCTCGCATAACGCACCGAGGGCATGGCCCCCAGCTTGCGCTGTCGGGGCTGCCCTCGCAGGCGGCGCCAGAAATCGCCCAGCCGGCTCATGGCGCACGCCCCCCCATGCCGGCAGGCACCGCGCCAGAGGCGGCCGCCACGGGCGGTGCAGGCACCACCCACGAGCCGGATTGGGCCACATAGTGGGTCACGGCGGGCGTGGGGGCCGCCATGCGCAGCTTGTCACGCGCCAGCTTCTCCACGCGCAGGGGCGTGGCCTGCACGCGCTTTTCCAGTTGCAGGCGCTCGTAGTCGATCTGCAGTTCGCGCGAGGCGCGCTGGGCTCGCTCCATCTCGACAAACAGGCGACGCGATTCGTAGCTGGACTGCACCAGCCAGAAGCAGCTCAGGAGCAGCACAGCCGCCAGGATGAGGTTCATGCGCAGGCTCATCGCGACCTCCTGCCCCGCGCAGGCGCCGCACCGCGACCGGACGCCGGCGGTGTGTAGGGCACCTCGGTGCGCTCGGCCACACGCAAGACCGCCGAGCGTGAGCGGGGGTTGGCCGCCACCTCGTCCGCAGAGGGCTTGATGCGGGCCACGGCCTGGAGCATCAGCGGCTTGGGCGCGGCAAATGGCGCCCGGCGATCCACTTCGTCACGGCTGTGGCGAGCGATGAAGGTCTTGACGATGCGGTCTTCCAGCGAGTGGAAGCTGATCACGGCCAGGCGCCCGCCTGGCGCCAGCATGCTCAGTGCGGCGTCCAGCGCATCTTCGAGCTCGCCGAGCTCACGGTTGACGTGAATCCGAAGAGCCTGGAAGGTGCGGGTGGCAGGGTCTTGCCCGGCCTCGCGGGTTTTGACCGAACGAGCCACGAGCGCCGCCAGCTCGGCGGTGGTGCGCACAGGCTGGCCTTCATCGCGGCGAGCGACAAGCGCCTTTGCAATGGGCCAAGCAAACCGTTCTTCGCCATAGGTCTGGATCACATGGGAGATTGCTTCCACCGAGGCGCTGGCCAGGAAATCGGCCGCGCTCTCGCCCTGCGTCGTGTCCATGCGCATGTCCAGCGGCGCATCGAACCGAAAGCTGAAACCCCGCATGGGGTTGTCAATCTGCGGCGACGACACGCCGATGTCCATCAACAGGCCATCCACCTGGGGCCAGCCGTGCTCGCGCGCCACGTCGGCCCAGGACGAAAAGGGGGCGTGGGCAATGGCGAAGCGCTCGTCGTGGATGGCGGCCTCGCCCTGGGTGGCGTGGGCGATGGCCTCAGGGTCACGGTCGAGCGCCAGGAGCCGAGCCTCAGGCCCGAGATGGGACAGGATCAGGCGCGAATGCCCCCCGCGACCGAAGGTGGCGTCCACGTAACGCCCTTGCGGACGCGGGCCCACATCGCCGTCCCACAAGGCCTGAACGGCCTCGTGCAGCAAAACGGTGTGGTGCTGCCAAGGTTGCTGGGTGGCCTGCATGGGCGTCAGAAGGTGAAGTCCTGCAAGGCCTGGGGCATGGGCTCGGCCATCACGGCCGACTCATGGGCGGCGTAGCGTTCGGCGTCCCACAACTCGAAGTGGCTGCCCATGCCGAGCAGCATCACGTCTTTCTGGAGCCCGGCAGCCGCCCGCAGCTCGGGCGCCACCAGCACACGCGCCGCGCCGTCGATCTCCACATCCTGGGCGTTGCCCAGAAAGATGCGCTTCCAGCCCGCCGCCGACATGGGCAGGGCCGCGATCTTGTCGCGGAAAGCCTCCCACGCGGGGCGGGGGAAGATCATCAGGCAGCCATCGGGGTTTTTGGTGATGGTCAACTGCCCCTCACAAAGGGCCTGCAAGGCATCGCGATGGCGCACCGGGACCGCCAAGCGTCCCTTGGCGTCCATCGACAGCGCCGAAGCCCCTTGAAAGACCAGAGTCACACAAAACCCCACGAATTTGCACTAAATCCCACTTTAACCGAGCTCCGGGGTCGAAACAAGGTCAAACGCTAAAAAAAATCAATGAAATCAAATACTTACGTGCGTTTTGAAGGGGTCGGCAGAAGAAAAAAGTCCTTAATAATCAACAACCTGCACAAGGGACTGGAAGTGGTGCTTGAGCAAATTCCCCATCCTGGGCGAGGCCGGTGACCCGGCAAGTGCGCCCGCCCACCGGGACTGTGGTGCGCTGCACAACACCCCCCTCACACGCAGGGGGCACCCCCCTCGCACTGGGGATGACCGCCATGCCATGCCCTGCCTACACTGGGACAAATTGGTTTCAAACACAGGTAGACCTCATGCGTCCGCTGTTCGCGATCGTGCCTTTGGTGGCCCTGCTCTTCTGGTTGGGCGAGCCCCAAGGCCAGAGTGCGGCCCTCATGGCCGACAGCAACACCTCCAGCCCGGCCGGTGCCGACCGCCGGTCATCCAGCCTTGAAGAGGGCTTCCCGCTGAACGCCTCGGTGCTCACGCCCCGCAGCATGACCCACACCGGCGTGAGCGCCCACCTGGTGTCCACCGGCTGGCAGCCCAGTCGCTGAGCCGCGCCTGACACCGCCCGGCGCCCGGTGGCGCTTGATGTCCCGGCCCGAGGGCACTACACTGGCCCTTGCTCCGGGGTGTGCCACGTGATCCGATCACGCAGGCGCTGAGATGGTGAAACACCGAACCCGTTGAACTTGATCCGGTTCATACCGGCGAAAGAAGAGCTGTCCCGTCAGGCCGCCTCTGGAAGAGGTCCGTGATGGAGGCGGCCCGCTCGGTTGCGCCTCCTGGCCGCATCCCCGACGGGCCACCCCCTGCGCACCCCATCCTCCCGGCGACCCGAAGGCGCCCCTCGGAGCACGTGCCCCATGGCTTTGGCCATGGCACCTGCATCCACACCGAGGAGAGCCCACCGTGAACGCCCCTGACATCGCACCCGAGATCGCCCAGGCCGCCGCCGAGTCCCTGAACGAACGCACCCGACTGACGCGCGAGCCCTTGCCCGCGTCCCGCAAGGTCTATGTCGAAGGCAGCCACCCCCAGTTGCCCGAGCCCTTGCGCGTGCCCATGCGCGAGGTCTCGCTGACCCATGGCGAAGCCGTCACGCTGTACGACTGCTCGGGCCCCTACACCGACCCGAACGTCGACATCGACGTGACACGCGGCTTGCCCGCGGTGCGCGAGGCGGCCATCCTGGCGCGTGGCGACACCGAGGCCTACGAAGGCCGCGCCGTGCTGGCGGTGGACGACGGGCTGAAAGAAGGCGAACGTCACGACGAGCGCATGGCCGCGCTGCGCGCCGCCGCCAGCGGACTGCAACGCACGCCACGCCGCGCCCGTGCAGGCGCCAACGTCACGCAGATGCACTACGCGCGCCAAGGCATCGTCACGCCAGAGATGGCGTTCATTGCCCTGCGCGAGAACCAGCGCCGCATCGAGCTGGCTGAAGATTGGCGCGCGAAGTACGGCCAAAACGCCGAACGCGAAGCCCGCCTGCGCGGCAACCCCATGGGTGCCGCCATCCCGCGCGAGATCACGCCCGAGTTCGTGCGCGACGAGGTGGCGCGCGGCCGCGCCGTGATCCCCGCCAACATCAACCACACCGAGCTGGAGCCGATGATCATCGGCCGCAACTTCCTGGTCAAGGTCAACGCCAACATCGGCAACAGCGCCGTCACCTCGTCGATCGAAGAAGAAGTCGAGAAGATGGTGTGGTCCATCCGCTGGGGCGCCGACACGGTGATGGACCTGTCCACCGGCAAGCACATCCACACCACGCGCGACTGGATCGTGCGCAACAGCCCCGTGCCCATCGGCACCGTGCCCATCTACCAGGCACTCGAAAAGGTCGGTGGCGTGGCCGAAGACCTGACCTGGGCCATCTTCCGCGACACGCTGATCGAGCAGGCCGAGCAAGGGGTGGACTACTTCACCATCCACGCGGGCCTGCGCCTGCCCTTCATCCACCTCACGGCCAACCGGCGCACGGGCATCGTCTCGCGCGGCGGCTCGATCCTGGCGAAGTGGTGCATCGCGCACCACAAAGAGAACTTCCTCTACACGCACTTCGAAGAGATCTGCGAGATCATGAAGGCGTACGACGTGACCTTCTCGCTGGGCGATGGCTTGCGCCCCGGGTGCTTGAGCGATGCCAACGACGAGGCCCAGTTCGCCGAGCTGCGCACGCTGGGCGAGCTCACGCAGATCGCGTGGAAGCACGACGTGCAGACCATCATCGAAGGCCCTGGCCACGTGCCCATGCACCTGATCCAGGCCAACATGGACGAGCAGTTGAAACACTGCCACGAGGCACCCTTCTACACGCTGGGCCCGCTGACCATCGACATCGCGCCCGGGTACGACCACATCGCCTCGGCGATTGGCGCGGCCATGATCGGCTGGATGGGCACGGCCATGCTCTGCTATGTGACACCGAAGGAGCACCTGGGCCTGCCCAACCGCGACGACGTCAAGCAGGGCCTGATCGCCTACAAGATCGCGGCGCACGCAGCGGATGTGGCCAAGGGGCACCCGGCGGCCCGCGCCCGCGACGACGCGCTCTCGCAAGCGCGTTTCGACTTCCGCTGGCAGGACCAGTTCAACCTGGGCCTGGACCCCGAAACCGCGCGTGATTTCCACGACGAGACGCTCCCGAAGGACGCGGCCAAGGTGGCGCACTTTTGCTCGATGTGCGGCCCCAAGTTCTGCTCGATGAAGATCACCCAGGAGGTGCGCGAGTTCGCCGCGGCCCAGGGCGTGGGCGACGGCGAAGCCATCGCCCACGGCATGGCGCAGAAGTCCGACGAGTTCAAGCAGGTCGGTGGTGAGCTCTACATCCCCGTGCACCCCGTCATCAGCCCCAAGGGTTGAACCATGACCTCGCACTCCACAGAACAGGACGCCGCCCGGCCCCTGCGCATCGGCATTGCAGGCGCCGGCTTGCTGGGCCGCCTGCTGGCTTGGACCTTGTGCAAGGCCGGTCACCAGGTCTCGGTCTTTGATCCGTCGCCTGGCCCGGCCGCGCGCTTTGATGGGCACCAGGCTGCCGGCCTCACCGCCGCCGGGATGCTCAGCCCCCTGGCCGAGCTGGACCAGGCCGACCCCGACGTGGCGGCGCTGGGGTGGCGCTCGCTGGATCGCTGGCGAGACATCACCGCGGCCCTTGCGCACACCGGACCGCTGGCCCCCTGCTTTCGGCAGTCCGGCAGCCTGCTGGTGGCCCACGGCCCCGATCTGGGCACGGCCCACCGCGTGCTGCAGCGGCTGGCGCAAGCCCACCAACCGCCCTGGCCGGCCCCCCGGCCGCTGCAGGCCGCCGAACTGCACACACTCGAGCCCGAGCTGCACGGTGCGCAGGGGCCGCTGCATGCCTGGCTGCTGCCCGATGAAGGCTGCATCGACACCGTGGTCACGATGCAGGCGCTGCACGACCAGGCCTGCACGGCCGAATGGCACTGGGGGCAGACCGTGACGGACGTGAGCCCCGGTGCGCTGCACCTGCATGACGGCCACACCCTGGCCGTCGACTGGGCCATCGACGTGCGCGGCACAGGCGCGCGCGCCAGCCTGCCCGTGCGCGGTGTGCGCGGCGAACTGGTCTGGCTGCATGCGCCCGGGGTGCGCCTGACGCGCCCGGTGCGCCTGCTGCATCCGCGACACCGCGTGTACATCGTGCCGCGTCCGGGCGACGTGGTGCTGGTGGGTGCCAGCGAGCTGGAAAGCGAGGACCGGTCGGGCGTGTCACTGCGCAGCGCGGTCGAGCTGATGGCCGCCGCGCACAGCGTGCTGCCGGCCCTGGCCGAGGCCCGCATCCTGCGGACCGACACCAACCTGCGCCCCGCCCTGCCCGACCACCGCCCACGGCTGCATGCCGAACCCGGCCTGCTGCGCATCAACGGCCTGTACCGCCACGGCTGGTTGCTGGCCCCGGCCCTGGTGGAGGACGGACTGCGGCACCTGATGCCCACCTTCACGCCCCCCCTCTCCCCCACCCCCGTGACCGCATGACCGACACACTGACCATCCACACCGAAGCGGGCCCCTTGGCGTTGCCCGCCGGCGCCACACTGGCCGACGCACTGCGCCGCCTGCTGCCAGGCGATGAGGCCGAGCAGGCCGAAGCGGCCGCGCGCCTGGCCACCGCCGTCAATGGCGACTTTGTGCCGCGCAACCAGCGCGCCAGCCATGCGCTGCGCGACGGCGACACCGTCTTGTGTTTTGCACCCATCACGGGAGGTTGACCCATGGCCACGCAAGACCTCTGGCACATCGGCGACACCGCCTTGCACAGCCGATTCCTGCTGGGCACGGCCGGCCACCCTTCGCCGGCCGTGCTGCAGCAGGCCATCGAAGCCTCGGGCAGCCAGGTACTCACCCTGGGGCTCAAACGCACGCTGGCCACCACAGGCCAGGACAACGGCTTCGTGCGGGTGATCCGCGACACCGCACAGGCGTGCAACGCCCACCTGCTGCCCAACACGGCGGGGTGCCGCAGCGCCCGCGACGCCATCAGCCTGGCCCACATGGCGCGTGAACTGCTGGACACCCGCTGGATCAAGCTCGAGGTGGTGGGCGATGAACAAACCCTGCAGCCCGACCCGTTCGAGCTGCTGACCGCCGCCAGGCAACTGGTGCAAGACGGCTTCGAGGTGCTGCCGTACTGCACCGACGACCTGGTGAGCGCCCATCGGCTGGTGGACGCCGGCTGTCGCATCCTCATGCCCTGGGCCGCCCCCATCGGCTCGGGCCTGGGCCTGCTCAACCCCTGGGCCTTGCGCACCCTGCGTGCGCGACTGCCCCACATCACCCTGATCGTGGACGCCGGACTGGGCGCCCCCTCGCACGCCACGGCCGCCATGGAGCTGGGCATGGACGCCGTGCTCCTGAACTCGGCGGTCTCGCAGGCGGGAGACCCGGTGCGCATGGCCCGAGCCTTCGCCCACGGGGTGCGCGCCGGCAGAGAGGGCTTCCTGGCGGGGCTCATGCCCAGCAGTGATGTGGCCATCGCCACCACCCCGGTGGGTGGCCAGCCCTTTGTCCTGTCATGAGTGCGGCCGTGAACCCCATGGCCCCGCCCATCATCTGGTGCATCGGCGGGCTTGACACGGCCGGGGGCGCCGGCCTGAGTGCAGACCAACGCGCCGCCGAGGCCATGGGCGTGCACGCCTGCCCGGTGGCGGCCTGCCTGACGGCGCAACACTCACGGGGGGTGTCGATGGTGCAGCCCGTGGACACCACCATGCTGGACGCGCAACTGCTCGCCCTGGCGCAAGACATGCCGCCGGTGGCGATCAAAACGGGCCTGTTGGGCAGCGCAGCGGCCATCCACACCGTGGCCTGCTGGGTGGACGCCCTACGCCAGGGCCGCGCAGACGGCCTGCCGGCCCTGGTCGTTGATCCCGTGCTGAGCGCCAGTGCCGGCGGCGCCGCGTTCAGCGACGAGGCGATCGTGGCCGCCTACCGCACCCACCTCTTGCCCCGCGCCACGGTGATCACGCCCAACCGCGCCGAGGCGGCGGTGCTGGCGGGTGCAGACACCCTGCCGGCCGTGGCGCAAGGCTGGCGCCAGCAGGGCGTGGGCGCCGTGCTGATCACCGGCGGGGACACCCCCTGCACGGCCGCTGAAGGCTGGTGCCTGGATTGGATGGACACACCACAGGCCCAAGGCTGGCTGTGCGCCCCCCGGGTGGACACCCCACACCACCACGGCACGGGCTGCACGCTGGCCAGCGGGGTGGCGGCCGCGCTGGCGCTGGGCCATGTGGCGGCCGATGCCATCGTGTTGGCCAACCTGCTGACGCGCCATGCGCTGATGCACGGCCACCCCGCCGGTCAAGGCGCAGGACCGGTGAAGGCACGAGCGGGTTTTGCCGCTGGCCCGGCGCTGGGGAGCGCGCCCATGCCCTGGCTGGGCTGGGGAGCCGACCTGCCCTGGCGCCTGCAGGCATCGCCCCTGCACGATGGACCCGGCCTGTTCCAGCCGTTCACGCCACCGCATGATGGCTTGTACGGCATCGTGGCCACCGCAGACATGGCCGAGGCCGCCATGCAGGCCGGCATGCGCTGCGTGCAACTGCGGCACAAGGCCCGCAACGGCCTGGAGGCCCACCTGACCCGTTGCCTGAACGCCGCTGCCCGACATGGCGCCACCCTCATCGTCAACGACCACTGGCGCGCGGCCCTGGCCCATCCGGTGCCCACGCCAGTGCAAGCCGGGTACGCCCTGGGCCTGCACCTGGGGCAGGAGGACCTGCTGGCACTCAGTGCAGACGACCAAGCGCTCTTGCGCGGCCAGGGCCATCGCGTGCAACTCGGGCTGAGCTCTCACAGCCTGTGGGAGCTGGCCCGTGCACTGGGCTGTGGCCCCAGCCTCATCGCCTGCGGGCCCGTGCAGGCCACCACCACCAAACACATGCCATGGCAACCACAGGGGCGACACAACCTGAGCTGGTGGGTGGCGCACAGCCCCGTGCCCGTGGTGGGCATCGGCGGCTTGCTGACGGCCGCCGACCTTCAGCACATGTCAGGCGCTGGTGCGGCCGCGTTGTGTGTGGTCAGGGCACTGGGCCAAGACCCCACCGAGTTGCCTGCCCGCCTGGCCGCCTTGCGCACCCTGCGGCTTCAGCCTCATGGCGCTCAGGGCGCTCAGCGCGCTCCCGCGCTGCCGCATCCTGTGTTGTGAGCCGGGCACCGTTCAGTCGTCATCGTCATCATCATGGTCGTGGCCTTCGCTGTGCTCACCCTGGGCATGCGCTCCCACCATGCCCGGGCCATGGGTGCTCCAGCGCTGCGACCAGAACGCCGCCAGCGCCACCAACAGCAGCACCGCCACGCCGCGTTCGACCCACAAACGCACGCCCCGGGCCGTCCCGCCGCGCACCAGGTCCATGGCCAGCATGCGGCGACGCACCACGCTGAGTGCCGTCACCACCCCCAAGTGGCCCAGCACGGCCAGCAACAGCGCATTGCCCAGCCACTCATGCAACTCCTCAAGCCACTCCTCCCACACCGTGTCTTCGAGCACGGCGCCACCCAGGTCCATGCCCGCCCCGGTGCTGACCGACAGCGCCACCAAGGCCATGAGGGCCACCACCGTCAGGCCAAGCGCCTGCGTCATCCACGCCGAGGCGCCCACCCGCCCCGACACGAACCCCTGCAGCCCGCGCCACAGGCTCATGCCCATGCGACCCCATCGGGCCAGCCCCGCGCCCGGCGACACCAACGCCCACACCAGCCTGACCATCAATGCGCCAGCGGCCACATAGCCCAGGGTCATGTGCACCCCCCGCCACCCGTCCATTTCGGACGTGAACCAGGCCCCCAGCGCGGCCACCGCCAGCACCCAGTGGGTGAGACGCACCACCGCATCCCTTCCTCGCGGTGTGGCCGCCGACGCGCGACCGGTGGATGTGGCGGCCGCCGGGGTGGCGGGACGTGAGGTGGCAGATGGCGACATGGTGGATCAGCGCATGGCATGCAGTGGCAGGAGATGGCACCGATGATGCGTGCCCCGCCTGAACGGGCCCTTAAACGCGGGGCGCTTGTGCGGAATGTCCGCCCAGCCACGGGATAACCCCTTCGATCGTTTAACGAAACACATCCAAACTAGACACCCTGTATTGGCCGATCACGCCACCTCTTCGCCCTGACGTTCTCTGATGTCTTCGCCGACCGCCGCCCCCGACTGGAAGCACCGTGTGCAGGCAGCCCGCACCCGGATGCTGTTCTCTCACGTCCCGGTCGCTGCGCCCATGGGTGGCGCGCTGGCGGTGCTCATGCTGGCGTATGTGCACCACCTCCATCCCGTCGCCCTGACCCCCTGGTCGCTGGCCTGGGCGCTGTGCACCCTGACCGTGGAGTGCCTGGCGGGCGCCCACGCCGTGATGTACCTGCGATCAAGGCGACGGCAAGCACCCGCGTGGAGGCGACGGCTGCTGTACTTCACCGGAGCCACCGGATTCGTCTGGTCCTTGCTGGTGTGGGCGGTCCCGGTGAGCGAACACCTGGAACTGCGCGCCACGCTGGTGGGCCTGGCATTGGGCGTGGCCGCCTGCGGGGCCTTCATGTTCACCGCCGACCGCCTGCTGGCGCGGCTGTTTTTTCTGCCCATCGGCACGTCATTGGCCCTTTATTGCGCCCACTACCCGGATGCGCGGGGCCTGTTTGGCCTGGTGGTGGTGATCGGGTTCATGGGGGTGTTCTGGATGTCGGCCGAACGATCTCACCGTCGGATCGGCGAACTGCTGCGTCTGCGCTTCGAAAGCGAGCACCTGGCCCAACTGCGGGCGGCCGCGCTGGATGAAGCTCGCCAACTGGGCCAGGCCAAGGACATGTTCCTGGCCACCATGAGCCACGAGATGCGCACCCCGCTGCACGGCATCCTGGGCCTGTCGAGCATGATGCAACGCGACTCACGTGACGCCGCCACGCACGAACAACTGACCCTGATCCGATCGGCTGGAACCCATCTGCTGGGCGTGATCAACGACGTGCTGGACCTCTCCCGCTGTCAGGCCGGCAGGCTGGTGCTGCACAAGGCCCCCGTGGATCTGCATGCCCTGGTGCGCGAGGTCATTGCCCTGGGTCAGGCACAAGCCGACCAGACCAGCGCCCCGCCCACACTGAGTTGCACCATGGCACCGGACGTGCCCCAGTGGGTGGACACGGATGCACACCGCCTGCGACAGGTGCTGATCAACCTGGTGGGCAATGCCATCAAGTTCACTCCGGGCGGCCAGGTGTCGGTGACCGTGGCGCGCACCCACGGTCAGGCCGCCCTGGCAGACGTGCCCCTGACCTTTTCGGTGAGCGACACCGGCATCGGCATCCCGCCCTCCGAGCTGACCCGCATCTTCGATCCGTTCCACCAGGTTCACCATCCGGCGCTGGCCCCTCAGGGAACCGGGCTGGGCCTGAGCATCGCTCAACGGATTGCCCAGGCCATGGGCGGCACACTGGCCTGCAAGAGCCAGCTGGGCCGAGGCAGCACCTTCACGCTGAGTGTGCGCGTCGCGCTCGCGCCCGCCCAGACCACCTCACAGGCCGCCACCGCTCAAGCCAAGGGTGCGGCCGAGGATGCCCCCAGAGTGCCCCAGGAAGGCGCGCATGTGCTGCTGGTCGAAGACAACCCCATCAACGCGATCGTGGCACGCGCCACCCTGGAGCAACTGGGCCTGACGGTCAGCGGATGCGAGAACGGTCGCGAAGCCCTGGACTGGCTGTCGAGTCACCACGCCGACCTCGTGCTCATGGACTGCCTGATGCCCGAGATGAACGGCCTCGACGCCACCCGGCAGATCCGCGCCCGTGAGCAACAAGCCCCGGGCTTGCGCCCACTGCCCATCATCGCCCTGACCGCCAGCACCGAATCCCGTGACCGCATGGCCTGCGTAGAAGCCGGCATGGACGATGTGCTGGGCAAGCCATTCACCAGCGAAGAGCTGGCGGACGTGATCGCGCGGCACCTGCCTCAACGGCAGCGGCGTGATGCCGACAGCACGGTGCTCAGTTGAGGCTGACGCCCCCCAGCTCGCCCTGGCCGAGCCACTCGCGCAGGGTGCGCACCATGTCCCGGTCGGCCTCTACCCAGGCGCTGTGCCGATAGCCGTTGAAATACGCCTCTTCGGCGCTCTGCTCGCCCAGCGCCTCATAGACAAAGCGCAGCACCATGCGACCGGCGTGGGGCTCCTCCACGGTGATCGTCAGCCGGATGGGCGTGGTGTCGCCGTGCGCCTGCGGCGTGAAGACCAGGCGTTGCAAGGCCTGAGCTCGCACCTCGTCTTGCAGGGTGTGCGGCCCGAAGCGCAGCACGCGCGCGTACACCCCCGGGGCCGTCTCGGTGCAGTCACAGCCCTGGGGCCCCAGCGGAAACCGCTGCGGCGTCAAAACCTTCAGCATCAGACCCTGCCAGAGTTGATCACGGGTGAAGGTGGGCGCCAACCAGTCAGCCGCAGGCTGAGGGGCGTTGATTTCAATCAGGTGCTCGAAGCGCATGGCCCCGAGCTTAACTTGACGCACAAGACCACTTGCGTCAATGCGCTGATTCCGACGTCAACACAGTCACCTGACCAGCAGACTACACTTGCGATGGATTCGACCTTGACCGCCCCAGGCGGTGCCCACGCCATGTCTCAGCGCTCCACCTCTGTTGCTTCTTCTGCCCAGCCCATCCACCTGGTGAAAAAGCCGGTGCTCAATGCGCATGGCTGTGGTGGCGACTGCACCGATCCGAACTTCGACAACGGCCGCTGGCCGCGCGCGAAGGTGCTGGCGCTCTTCAACCTGCCGTTCAATGATCTGCTGTGGCAGGCGCAGCAGGTGCACCGCCAGCACTGGGATGCCAACGAGATCGAGCACGCCACGCTGCTGTCGGTCAAGACCGGCGGCTGCCCTGAAGACTGTGGCTACTGCCCGCAGTCGGCCTCGTACGACACGGGCGTGGAGGCCAGCAAGCTGATGTCACCCGACGAAGTGCGTGAGGCCGTGATCGCCGCGCGCGACGCCGGCGCCAGCCGCTTCTGCATGGGTGCGGCCTGGCGCGCCCCGAAAGACCGTGACATCGAGAAGGTCGCCGAGCTGATTGGTGTCATCAAGCAAGAGGGCCTGGAAGCCTGCTGCACCCTGGGCATGCTGACCGACACCCAGGCACAGTCGCTGAAAAACGCTGGCCTGGACTACTACAACCACAACCTCGACACCGCCCCTGAGCTGTACGGCGACATCATCACCACGCGCGACCTCGAAGACCGCCTGCACACGCTCGAACACGTGCGCAAGGCCAATTTGAAGGTGTGCAGCGGTGGCATCGTCGGCATGGGCGAAACCCGCGAAGGCCGCGCCGGCCTGATCGCCCAGTTGGCCAACCTGCCCACCTACCCCGAATCGGTGCCCATCAACGACCTGGTGAGGGTGCCCGGCACGCCGCTGGCCGACACACCCCCGCTCGACCCGCTGGAGTTCGTGCGCACCATCGCCGTGGCCCGCATCACCATGCCCACGGCCCGCGTGCGCCTGTCGGCCGGCCGCCAGCAAATGAGCGAAGCCGTGCAGGCCCTGTGCTTCCTGGCGGGTGCCAACTCCATCTTCTACGGCGACAAGCTGCTGACCACCGGCAACCCCGAGTTCGACGCCGACCAGGCACTGATGAACAAGCTGGGATTGCGCAGCGGCAAGGCGGTGACGGCCCGCGTCAACGCGGCCTGAGCCTCCAGCGCGCCCCGGTAGATCCCGGGGTGGTGCGCCAGGGGCGTCTGAGCAGATAATCGCGTTACAACGTTTCTGCACCTCCCACCGATGCCGGTTTCACGTCGCAGGCAGTATGGCCTGAAGGCCGCGGCGGCCTACGCCATCGTCGCCACCGCCTGGATCTTGCTGTCTGACAGCGTGCTGATGCACTTCAGCGATGCGCAAACCGTGGCGCGGTACGGAACGTTCAAAGGCGTGGCCTTTGTGCTCGCCACCGCGGCCATCCTGTGGTTCACCCTGATGAACGCGCCGACAGACAGCGACGCCGGATCGCAGTTCACCGAGGCCAACCGGCGCACGGATATGTGGGTGGCACTGGCGTGGGGCATGACCGTGCCCAGCCTGGCCGCCCTGCTGCAGTGGACCGCCTGGGATCAACTGCGCCCCTTCGCCTGGCTGCTGGGGTATCCCGCCGTGCTGGTGGCCGCGTGGCTGGGGGGATGGCTGGCGGGGCTGACGTCCACGGGCATCTCTGCCGCACTGACCTGGCTGGTGTTTGCCCCCACCCACCCCGAATGGCTCAGCCGCCAGCCATCGGCCATGATCGCCATGGGCGTGTTCGTGGCCATGGGCGTGCTGATCAGCCTGGGCATCGAATGGGTGCAACGCACCGAACGCCGATCGGGACACGGCATGTTCCAGGCGCTGGTGGAGCAAAGTCTGGCGGGCATCTACGCCATCAAAGATGAACGATTCACCTACGTGAACCCCGAGTTTGCGCGGATCATGGGGTTCGACAACCCGCAAGACATCGTGGGGCGCATTCCGGTGACCGATCTGGTGGCCGACGCAGACCGTGACCGCGTGCGCCACATGATCACCGAGCGACTGAACACGCCAGGCAAGGAGGTGCGCTATGGCTTCACGGGCCTGCGGCGCGACGGCTCGAAGGTCGAGGTGGAAGTGCACGGGCGCAGCGTGCGCACAGATCAAGGCCCCTTGATCGTCGGGCTCATGCTCGACGTCACCGACCAGCGCCGCCATGAAAGAACCTTGCGTGAGCAACAAGCCATCCAGGACCGCATGAGCATCCTGGCCAAGGTGGGCGGATGGAGCCTGGACCTGATCAACGGCGAAGGCACACGCACACGCGGCGCCGCACGCATCCTGGACCTGGACCCCGACGACCCCGCGTCGCTGCGCATCAAAGAAGGCCTTTCGCCGTTTGCGCCAGAGCACCAGACGCAGATCCTGAGCGCCCTCGAGCGGGCCGTGCACGCGGGAGAGTCCTACGCCCTGGAGGTGCCTTTGACCACGGCCACGGGACGGCGCAAGTGGATCCGCACCCAAGGCGAACCTGTGCGAGAGCACGGCAAAGTGGTCCGAATCGACGGGGCCATCCAGGACATCAGCGAGGTCCAGCAAGCCCGTCAGGCCCTGCAGGCGCACCACGAGCGGCTGGAACACATGGTCAAGGCCAGGACGATCGAGTTGGAGGCCGCACGACTGGAGGCAGAAAACCTCGCGCTCATCAAAAGCCGCTTCCTGGCCAACATGAGCCATGAGATCCGCACCCCGCTCAATGGCGTGCTGGGCCTGGCTCAACTGGGCGCGCGTGAACACCAGGGCCCCGCGCAGCAGGTCTTCGAGCAGATCAGCGCATCGGGACGATTGCTGCTGGGCGTGCTCAACGACATCCTCGACTTCTCCAAGATCGAAGAGGGCAAACTGCGGATCCAGCAGGCCCCGCTGCGCCCTCGCGAGGTCATGGACCACGCGGTGCTGCTGGTGCGTGACCGTGCGATAGAAAAAGGCCTGCGCCTGCTGGTGGAGCTGGACCCGAACCTGCCGCAGGTGTGCCTGGGTGACAGCCTGCGGCTGGAGCAGATCCTGCTGAACCTCTTGTCCAATGCCGTGAAGTTCACCGACCGGGGAGAAGTGCGGCTCATGGCCCATGCGCGGGGCGAGCAATGGCAGCTCACCGTTCAGGACACCGGCATCGGCATCCGTGCCGATCACATGGCGACCTTGTTCCAGCCCTTCGAGCAGGCCGACGACTCCAACACCCGCCAGCATGGTGGCACCGGCCTGGGGCTGGCCATCACGCAGCGCCTGGTGTCGCTGCTGGGCGGACACATCGACACCTCAAGCACCCCCGGCGCGGGCACCCGTTTCGTGGTGACCCTGCCCTTGGTGCGGCTGCAGCCCCCGGATGAGCAGCAGGGGCTGGAGGGCGAAGGCGCGGACGCGGGCGCGGGCGAGGGTGTGGGCACGGGCGTGATGGGCACCCCCCACCCGGTGGCACCGCGCCTGGCCGGCCTGCGCGTGCTGGCCGCCGAGGACAACGCCATCAACCAGTTGGTGCTCAAAGAGATGTTGGCCCTCGAAGGCGCCAGTGTCACGCTGTGTGCTCACGGCGCCGAGCTGCTGGAGCAACTGGATCGCCACGGCGCCGATGCCTTTGACCTCGTGCTGATGGACATCCAGATGCCCGTCATGGACGGCTATGAGGCCACCCAGGCCCTGTGTGACCGTGCCCCCACCCTGCCCGTGATCGGCCTGACCGCTCACGCGCTGGCCGAGGAACACGCCCGCTGCATGGCCGTCGGCATGGTCGATCTGGTGGTCAAGCCCATCGACATGACCCTGCTGGTCGACGCCATCCTGCGGCACGCCAGGCCGCAGGCTTGATGGGCCACGGCCGCGCTCAGCCCCGCTTCTTGGGCACCCAGGCCCAGATCATCTCGGCCTGGATGGGCTGCTCGCCGGACTCGTCGGTGATGGTGACGGGCACCGTCACCTCGCCCTTGTCTTGCGACAGGATCTGTTGAATCTGCTCGGGGCGCAGGCGGGCCTCGGCCACCATGTCGCCCTGTGAACGACGCACGTAGTCGATCTTCATGGTCTTGATCAGCGGCAGCTTGTCGTCGGGCAGGTTCATGCCCACACAAAAGCCGGTGGCGGTTTCGGCCAACAGGGCCATGGCGGCCGCGTGCACGCCCTTGATGTGGTTCTGCACCTTGCGCTGGTTGCGGATGCGCACCACCACGCGCTCGGTGCTGATCACCTCATAACGCAGGCCGGCCGTGCCGACAAAGGGCACCACGCGCCCCAGGGCAAAGCTGGTGGCCCACTGCCCGATGAGGGGAATGCCCTGCAATTGGGCCACGGTACGGGACAGCTGGTTGGGACGGTTGGACATGCGGCACTCCGTTTGAGACAGGGCCGCATCCTAGAGCAAAACAGCGCCCGGATCAGGCCAGCAAACCCGACAACGCCGCACCATCAAACGCCCCATGGCCCGGCGCCACCAAGCCGAAGTCGCTCGGAGACACCCCCATCCAGCGCGCCAGGGCCACCGCCAATTGCTGCACGCTGGTGGTGGGCAGCAAGCGCCCTTGCCCCACATCCTGCGCGCCGCCCAGCACGGTGTCGGGCCACTGGCCATACACCGCCCCCCCCTGCACCGCCCCACCCAATACCAGGTGGTGCGCGCCCCAGCCATGGTCCGAGCCATCACCGTTGCTGTTGAGCGTGCGGCCAAAATCACTGGCGGTGAAGGTGGTCACCTGCTGCGCCAGGCCCAGGGCATCCAGGGCCTGCTGAAACTGCAGCAGGGCCGAGGCCACACGCCCCAGCAACACGGGATGCTGAGCACTGAGGTTGTCGTGCAGATCAAAGCCGCCCAGCTGCACGAAAAACACCTGCCGGCTCATCGACAAGGTGGTTCGGGCCTGCAGCAGTTGCGCCACCATGCGCAGTTGTTTGGCCAGCGGATTGCCCTCGTCAAACGCCGTGGGCAAGGCAGCCTGAGCCGACAGCGCCGATCGCAGGCGCGCGTTGACGTCCAGCGCCCGGGCCGTGATGCGGGCATGCTCGGCCGCCAGCACATGCGCCTGGGTGGTCTGGCCGATGATCTGCTGCAAGGCATCGCGACACGCCGCCGAGCCGAACATGCCGAAGGGTGCGCCCAGGGCCGACAGCTCGGGCACGCCCGAGGGGTTGACCATGTACGGCACGGCGTCCTGCCCTGCCAGGTACACGGCACTGCCGGCCGTGTTGATGCAGGTGAGCGAGGCCTGGCCATTGCCCGACAGCAGCAGGTCGGCCGTGCGCCCGCCCCAACCGGCGGTGCTGCCCTCGGCGCCGTACGACTGCCACACGGATTGCTGATCGTTGTGCGAAAACAGCTTGGGCGGCAGCGGCACCGAGCGGGCCCGGTACTGCGCCAGGCTGGTGGGCTGCACCAAGGGCCCGATGTTGAGCAGCGTGGCCAGGCGCCCCTCGGTTTGCAGGCTGTGCAGGGGCGCCAAGGCCGGGGCCCATGCCAGAGGGCGCCCACCCGGTGTGCCGCCCAGCAAGGTGCCCGCCAGGGATTCGCGCGTCAAGGCGATGCTGCCCCGCGCCTGGGCATAGGCCTGGTGCTCTGCCGGGTCGTAGGGCAACACGGTGTTGGCGTGGTCATTGCCCCCCTGCAGGAACACACACACCAGGGCCTTGTAGCCTTGTGCGCCAGACGACTGGGCAGCAGCTTCGGCCATGCTGGCCAGGTTGAGGGCCCACGGCGCAGCGGCCCCCACCAAGGACAACAGGCCACCCCGTTGCAAAAAGGCGCGGCGGCTGGCCTGACCGGGGGTGAGGTGACGGCTCATGTGGGGGTCCTCATCGCTGCACCAGGTACTCGGGGCTGGCCATGATCAGGTAGATCGCGGCCAGCACGCGGTTGAGGCGTTCGGACGGCGCACTGCCCAGGATGCTCTGCACACCCTGCTCGATGGTGCTGACGGTGGCCGCCGACAGCGCCTGGCCGGTCAGGTACAGGTTCAGGCGGGCCACCAGCGCCGGCACGTCGTCGGCCAGGGGCAGGAAGTCGCTGTAGTCGGGGGTCACCACCCCCAGCCCACCGGTGCGCAAGACCTCCCACATGAAGTTGAGGTAGCCCATCACCGACGATTCGTTGGTGATCTGGAACTCGGGCGCCACCAGGCCTTGCACGGCCACTTCGGTGTTGGGCGGCACGTAACCGGGCCGGTAAAAATTGAACACCGAGGGTGCCCGCAAGGGGGCCTGCCCCAGGTAGTCGCTGCCCGACAGATCGGGTACATCCCAGGTGACCGAACTGGCGCGCGTCAGGCGCAGCCACTGCAACAGGCGCAACACAGGCTCGCGCAGCTTGCCGTCGCTCAGGCTGTTGGGCGCCCCCGGCACGGCCGGCGTCAGTTCGGGGCGAGCCTCTTCATCGGCCAGCACGGCCTTGATCACGGCGCGCAAATCGCCCCGCACGCCCTGACCGCTGCCCTCACCATTGAACACCCGAGCCACGCGCGACACATACGCCGGACTGGGGTTGCTGGTCACCAGCCGTTGAATCAGTTGTCGCGCCATGAACGGCCCCACATTGGGGTGCTCGAAGATCACGTCCAGCGCCGCCTCCAGGGCCTCGGGGCCCGACAGGCTGGCAGAGATGGTGGTGCCCAGCACACGCTTGTCGCTGCCATCAAAGCGCGGCGCATTGAAGTCCATGGGCGCGCGCCAGTAGTCGAACGGCCCCGTGGGATTGAAGGGATTGAATCCGTTCACGTCCCAACCGGTGAACACCTTGGCCAACTCGCTGATGGTGGTGGCGTCATAGGTGTCTTGCGCGAGCTCAGACGGCGTGCCGTCGGTGTTCAGCGCCGTCAAACCGATGGTGAACAACTGCAGCAGTTCGCGGGCGTAGTTCTCGTCAGGCTGTCGGCCCGTGCCATCGGCTTTGGCACTGCCCCGCATGCTGAGGTACACGCCCATCGCCGGCGACAAGGTGACGTGGGTGAGCAGCTCACGGAAGTTGCCAAAACAATGCCGCTCCAGCAACTCCCACCAGGCGATGCAACCGAACTGGCGCCAGTAGGCCACCATGTTCAAGGGCGAGACCACAAAGATCTGGCTGAGGGCCAGCACCACGCGCTGACGCAAGACGTCTGGCGCCGTGGCCAGACGCCACCACAGGGTCTGGTCCAGACCGTAGTCGCTTTGAGCGTAGAGGACGTTGTCGAAGCCGCGGGCTCTGGCCCAGTCCCACATCGACGGCCCCAAGGGCAACGCCAGCTGGGCATCAAACCAGGCCTGCGGGCCATCGGCCATCACGGCGGCCACCTCATCAGGGGTGGCGCCCAAGCCGCCCTGGCTCAGCAGGCGGGATGCGCGGGCCTCGTCCATCGACTCGAATTGCGCCGCCGCCAGGCGTCCGGCACCGGAAGGGTCTTCCTCGCCGCCACCGCCGCAGGCACTGAGGCTGCCCACCGCCAAAGCCGCCCCCGCGCGCAGCAGGCCATGCACCGGCATGGGCTGGGGTGGGGGCGTGTCGGGCGGGTGGTAGGGCGTGGATCCCATGGGGTGGCGGCTGAAGCAGGCACGGCACTCTACCGCCTCAGGCGGCCACACTCAAACGCCGTTACCAACAGTTAACTTCAATTGAACATCTTGCGACAGCCTCAACACCTCGGCGGCCTTCACCATGTGCCTCAAAGCGGCCTCGGTTTCTGGCCAGCCGCGGGTTTTGAGCCCGCAGTCGGGGTTGACCCACAAGCGCTCGCACGGGATCACCTCACATGCCCGTTGCAATAAACGCACCATGGCCTCGACGGTCGGCACCCGTGGGGAGTGAATGTCATACACGCCCGGCCCGATCTCATTGGGGTAATCGAAGGCACCGAAACCATCCAGCAGCTCCATGGCCGAGCGTGAGGTCTCGATGGTGATCACGTCCGCATCCAGGGCGGCGATGCTGGGCAGGATGTCGTTGAACTCGGCGTAGCACATGTGCGTGTGGATCTGGGTGGCGTCGCCCACGCCACAGGCGCTGATCTTGAAGGCCTGCACAGCCCAGTCCAGGTAAGCGGCCCAGTCGCTGCGCCGCAGTGGCAGGCCCTCACGGAAGGCCGGCTCGTCGATCTGGATGATCTGTATCCCGGCCTTCTCCAGGTCCTGCACCTCGTCGCGGATGGCCAGGGCCAACTGCAGTGCGGTGGTCTCGCGCGGCTGGTCATCGCGCACAAACGACCACTGCAGCATGGTCACGGGCCCGGTCAGCATGCCCTTCATGGGCCGGTCGGTCAGCGACTGGGCGTAGCGGGTGGTCTCCACCGTCATCGGCTCGGGTCGGAACACATCGCCATACAGGATGGGCGGCTTCACGCAGCGTGAACCATAACTTTGCACCCAGCCATGCTCGGTGAAGGCATAGCCCCAGAGCTGCTCGCCGAAGTACTCGACCATGTCGTTGCGTTCGGCCTCACCGTGCACCAGCACGTCCAGGCCCAAGGCCTCTTGCTGGCGCACCACGTGCTCGATTTCGGTGCGCATGCGCTGCAGGTAATCCATGGCACTGAGCTCGCCCCGCTTGAAGGCGGCGCGGGCCTGCCGGATCTCGGTCGTTTGCGGGAAAGAGCCGATCGTGGTGGTGGGCAGCAGGGGCAGGTTCAAAGCCTCGCGCTGGGCCGCGATGCGCTGCCCGAACGGCGAGCGGCGTTGCGCCATGTCGGGCGTGATGCGCTGCAATCGCTGCTGCACCACCGGATGGCGCACACGCCCCGAAGCGCGACGGGCGGCGACCGCCGCATCGCTGTGGGACAAGGCATCGTGCACGGCGGCCACACCGTCATGCAGCGCGCGACGCAGGGTCTGCAACTCATCGAGCTTCTCGCTGGCAAAGGCCAGCCATGGGCGCAACTCGGCGTCCAGCCGTTGCTCGCCAGACAGGCTCACAGGCACATGCAGCAGCGAGCACGATGGCGCCACCCACAGGCGATCGCCCAGGCTGTCGTGCAGGGCCTGCAGCACAGGCAGGGTTTTGCGCAGGTCGGTGCGCCAGATGTTGCGCCCGTCGATCACGCCCACCGACAGCACGGCCTCGGGCGGCAGCACCTGCCGCCATGCGGCCAGTTGCTGAGGTGCGCGCACCAGGTCGATGTGAAAGCCCTGCACCGGCAGGCGTGCCGCCAGGGCGGCATGCCCGGCGGCCGACTCGAAGTAGGTGGCCAGCATCAGCTTGAGGCCATGGTCCCCGGCAGACAGATCGGCCAGATCCGCGTACGCGGGCTCGAAGGCCGCCTGCCAGGCAGGTGGCAGCTCCAGCGTGAGGATGGGCTCATCGACCTGCACCCAGGCCACGCCCTGGCGGTCCAGCGCCTGCAAGATGCGGCGGTAAGCGGCCACCACGCGGGGCAACAGCGTGAGCCGGTCAAAATCAGGGGCCGCCCCATGGCACTTGGCCAGCCACAACCAGCTCACCGGGCCCAGCAGGCTCACCTTCACCGGGTGGCCCAGGGCCTGGGCCTCGGCCACCTCCTCCAGCAGCCACGACACGCCGCCATCACAGCAGGTGCGCTCATTCACCTCGGGCACGATGAAGTGGTAGTTGGTGTCAAACCACTTGGTCATCTCCATGGCAGGCTGGTCGGCGCGCCCCCGCGCCAGATCGAAGTACTGCGACAAGCTCAGCGTGGCGGGGTCGAGACCAAAACGTTCTGGCAAGGCGCCCAGCGCGGCACTCAGGTTCAGCGTGGTGTCGTACCAGGCGAAGTCGCCCACCGTCACCCAATCCAGGCCGGCGTCGCGCTGGCGTTGCCAATGCTGTTGACGCAACCGGGCGCCCACCTGGCGCAAAGCCTGTTCATCGGCGTCGGTGCGTTGGCTTTTCCAGTAGGCCTCCAGGGCCCATTTCAGTTCGCGTTGGGCCCCGATGCGCGGGTAGCCCAGGAGGTGCGTGCGTGCCATGTCTTGATCCATTCGTGTGTGCAATGGCGCGCAGTGTGCGCACCCCACTCACATGAATCAAGCGATGAATATTCAATCAGACATGAATGCATTTCATGTCTGGTTCGTCGCGCCGTCGCGGTGCACCTGCCCGTCCACCAGCTCGATGACCCGATCACAGCGGGCGGCCAGCCGAGGATCGTGGGTGACGATCAGGAAGGTGGTGCCCACGTCCTGGTGAATCCGGCGCATCAGCGCAAACACCTCGGCCGACGAGGCCGTGTCGAGGTTGCCGGTGGGCTCATCGGCCAGCACCAGCGCAGGTTGCAGCATCAAGGCCCGCGCGATGGCCACGCGCTGCTGCATGCCGCCAGACAGTTGCGCCGGTTTGCGGTCCATCGCAGCGCTGAGGCCCACGGCGTCCAGCAACTCGCGCGCACGCGCCAGGTGCGGCTTGGCCACATGCCCATCGCGCATCAGCACCGGCAGGCTCACGTTCTCCAGCGCGGTGAAGGCGGGCAGCAGGTGATGAAACTGAAACACGAAGCCCAGCACATCGCGCCTCAGTCGCGTGAGTTCGTCGTCGGGCAGGTGCTGAACGGCCTGACCGCGCAAGAGGTACTCGCCGGAGGTGGCCCGCTCCAGCAGGCCCAGCACATTCAGCAAGGTGCTTTTGCCTGAGCCCGATGGGCCGATCAGCGCGGCAAATTCACCCTGGTTGATGCGCAGGTTCAGCCCATGCAGCACCTCAAGCTCGTTGGGCATCCCGAGGTTGTAGCCCTTGCGCAAACCTCGCAATTGCACCAGGGGGGTGGGTGAGGTGATGGCGCTCATGGCTCACATGCGGATGGCCTGAGCCGGGTCCATGCGGGCCGCTCGCCGCGCTGGGGCCACGGCCGCCAGGATGCCGGCCACAAAGGCCAGCACGATCACCTGCAAGGCCATCTCGGGGGGCAGGCTGACCACGAACAGCGGCTGGCCATCGGCCCCTTTCACGAAGGTGGAAAAGCCCTTGAGCAAGCCTGCGGCCAACACCACCCCCAGCACCGAGCCCACGGCCCCCACCACCGCGCCCTGCAGCAAGAACACCCGCAGGATCTGCCCGCGTGTGCTGCCCATGGCCCGCAGGATGCCGATCTCGCGCTGTTTTTGCACCACCGACACCACCAGCACGCTGGCGATGCCCAGCACCACGACCACCATCACCACCACGCGGATCAGCGTGGTGCTGACCGACTGCGCATTCAGGGCCGACACCAGTTGCGCGTTGGTGTCCTGCCAGCTTTCGACCTGATTGGGCAACTCCCGCGCCAGGGCCTGGGCCAGGGACTTGGCCGCCCACACGTCATCCAGGCGCAGATCGATCTGCGTGGCGCCACCGGCCAGGTCCAGCAGGCTTTGTGCCGTGCGCAAGGGCACCAGCACCACCCGGCGGTTGAGGTCTTTCACGCCCAGGTCCACCAGGGCGGTCAGGCGCAGGGTTTCACTGCGCCCGTTGGTGACGATCAGGATGCGATCGCCCACTTGCACCCCGAGGTCGTCGGCCAGGGTGTTGCCCACGATGGCCTCGCCCGGGCCCAGTTGCAGCCGGCCTGCCACCACCTTGTCGCGCAGGTTCACGATGCGGTCGTAGCGATCAATCTGCACGCCATTGAGCGCAATGGCACGGGTGGCTTCGCCACGCCGGGCCAGGGCCGCCCCCGCGGCCATGGGCGACACCGCCACGATCCCCGGACGACGGGCCAGCGCCTCCGCCACGGCCGGCCAGTTGGCGATGGTGCGCAAGCGCTGCGCGCGGGCCTGGGTGTCGCTGAAGCGCACCCCCTCCGAGGTCGGCCAGGCTGGTGTGACGCGCTCGTCCAGCGGGCTGACGACCACATGGGCCTGCGCGCCCAGGGTCTTGTTCAGGGTGTTGCGCTGCAGGCCGGTCACCAAGGCGGAAATGTAGGCCACCACCGCCACACCGGCGGCCACGCCCACGATGATCAGCAGGCTCTGAAAGCGTCCTTCTCGCAAGAAGCGGGTGGCCACCTGCCACTCGAAACCCAGCGCACTGCTCATGGCGCCACCCGGGCTCGCACGCGGGTGCCTTCGGCCACGGTGGGGTCCATCAGCACCGTGGTGTCGTCTGTCAGCCCAGCAGTCACTTCCACCTGCGAGAGGTTGCTCAAGCCCAGCACCACCGGCACCGGCACTGCGCGTCCGTCGCGCAACACCATCACGGTGCCTTCCTCGCGCCCGTCGCGCGCCTGACGCTCGCGCACCGCCTGCAGCGGCAGCACCAGCGCACCTTGCCGCTGCCCGGTCAGCACCTCGATCGACAGGGTCATGTCCTCACGCAGAAACGCGGGCTCAGGGGTGGGCACGCTCATGGTCACCTCCACCGCGCCGGTCTGGGCGTTCACCGACGGCGCCAGGCGGGCCACCACGGCATCAAATGGCTGGGTGGGAAACGCATCGGCCACCACCTTGCCGCGCTGCCCCACCTGCAACTGAGACAAGAATCGCTCATCCACCGACGCCACCAACTCGGTCGCGCCGTCCACCGCCAGGGTCAGCAGGGCCTTGCCCGCCTGCACGATCTGCCCAGGCTCGACCTGCCGCACCAGCACCTGTCCATCAGCGGGCGCACGCACCGTGGTTTGAGACTGCCGCGCACGCGACACCGTCAGCGCGGCCTGGGCCGCCCCCTGCTGCGCACGGGCCACCCGCTCGCCTCGCAGCGCCTCATCCAGGTTGGCCTGGCTGAAAAAGCCCTGCGACACCAGCTCACGCACCCGCTTGAGTTCGGCCCGCGCGGCCTGCAGGGTGGCGTTGGCCTGGGCCAAGGTGGCCTCGGCCTGCGCCTGTGCGGCGCGCGATTCGTCCTGCTCCAGTGTGATCAGCACCTGCCCGGCCTGCACGCGATCGCCCTCGCGAACCTGCACCGCCTCGACACGCCCGGTCACGGTCACCCCCAGGTCAACGCGCTCTCGGCTCTCAACCCGCCCGGTGAACTGCAAGGTGCGACTCAGGTCTTGCACCTGGGGCCGAACCACCTCCACCACGACGGGGCGCATGGCCCACCAGGCACCGGCGGCGATCAGCGCCAGCAACAGGCCCACCCAGGCCAGGCGGCGCACCCAAACAGCTCGGGCCGGACGCGGGGAGTGATCAGCGCTCATCGAATGCCTTGAATAAGCCGGAGATCTCCGAGTTTGCCCCAAGATCAAGCTGGGCGTGATCGGCGCAATCTTGAGGTTTGTCAATCATTCTCCGGAGCCATCACCCATGATCGTCTTTCGGCCTGCTCACCGTCGAGCCCTGACCTCTTTGGCCTCACTGGCCTCACTGACCGCCGTGGCCCTGCTGAGCGCCTGCAGCCTGCCGAAGGTCGACCTGAGCCAGTGGCTGCCATCGCGCGATGAGGGCACGCCGCGCAAGGAAATCATGGTGGCCGTCACCGAGGGGCATGAGTTGATTCGCTTCAATGCGGGCCAGCCAGGCCGCATCGTGTCGCGCGCAACCATCACCGGGCTGCCAGCGGGCGATGCCTTGGTGGGCATCGACTACCGCGTGGCGCGCGGCGTGCTTTACGCTTTGTCGCGCCAGGGGCAGCTCTACACGCTGGACGCCGACACCGGGGCGCTCACCCCGGTGGGCAACACCCCGGTGCCGCTCGTGGGTGAGCACTTCGGCTTTGACTTCAATCCCGCGGCCGATCGCATCCGCGTGGTCAGCGACACGGGGCTGAACCTGCGGCTGCACCCGGACACGGGCGCCATCGCCGCACGCGACCCCTACCTCACCTACCAATGGCAGTCGGCCAACCCACGCGTGGCGGCGGCGGGCTACACCTACAACCAGACCAACGACAAGCTCACCACCAACTACGCCATCGACCTGGCCAATGGCAACCTGCTGACGCAGGGCTCGGTGGAGGGGCAGGTGCCAGCCGTGTCGCCCAACACGGGCACATTGCGGCCGGTGGGCTCGCTGGGGCTGGGGGCGCTGGAAGACGCCTCCATGGACATCACCGACACCGACAACACGGCGCTGGGGGCCTTGCGCACGGCGGGACGCACCAGCCTGCACCTCATCGATCTGGGCAACGGCCAAACCCGGCGCCTGGGCCAGATCGCCGACGGCCAGCCACTGCGCGGCGTGGCCATCGTGCCCTGATCATCCGCCGCGGTCAGCCCAGCTGCGCCTGCCAGAAGACCTGCATGCGCGACCAGGCCTGTTCGGCGCAGGCGGCGTCGTACACCTCAGGGCGGCTGTGGTTGAAAAACGCGTGCTGCGCCGGATAGCGATGCACCTCTGGCGGTGTGGGTGCGCCGGCCATGGCCTGCACCAGCGCATCCACCGCCGCCGGAGTGCACCAGTCGTCCTGCTGTGCAAAATGGCCTTGAAACGGAATCCGGATGGCCGCCGGGTTGGCGAACTCTGCCGGCGGAATGCCGTAAAAGCACACCGCCGCCTTCAGCCCCTTCACATGCACGGCGGCGGCCACAGTCAGGGCGCCCCCCATGCAAAAGCCCATCACCCCCACCGGCGCCCCGGATGAAGGGCCCTGGGTGGCCAGGAAGTTCACCGCGCCTTGCAGATCCTGGTGCGTGGCGTCGGCAAAGTCCAGCCCCGTCATCATGTGGTTGGCCTCGTCGGCCGAGGTGGTGGTGCGCCCACGGAACAAATCGGGCGCCAGCACGGTGTAGCCCAGGCTGCCCAGCCGCTCGGCCACCCCCTTGATGTGGTCATTGAGGCCCCACCACTCCTGGATCAGCACGATGCCGGGTCGACCGGCAGGCCCCTCGACAAGGTAGGCCGGCGTCTGTTGACCATCGGGGCGCGCGAATTGAATCATCTGGCTCATCGACTTCACTCCTGCGGATGACACACGGCCGAGATTTCAACACGGATGCTCAGTCGTCCTTGCGCAGTCGCGCCACCCAGTGCGACAGCAACTGCCCAGCCGCCTCACGGCCGCCCAGGCCGAACGACAAGGCAAAGGCGACGGCCACGGCGCCCAGGGTCAGGCCGAAGGCCAGGTTGACGATGTCGTCAGCGATGCCCATGGCACGCAAGCCCATGGCCACCACCAAGGCCAGGATGGCATAACGCGCCACACGGGCCAGGCCTTTGCTGTTGGGGCCGCTGGCGCGGTCCACCGCGTCGTGCGCCAGATTGGCCAGCCAGAAGCCCACCACCAGGATCACCGAGCCCAACAGCACATCGCCCCCGAAGGCGATGAAGCTGCCCACCAGGTCACGCACCTGCATGAAGCCCAGTTGCGCCGCGGCTTCCACCACAGCAAACAGCATCGCAAAAAAGCGCAGCACATGGCCGATCAGCGTCGATGCGCTGACGCGCTCGAACACGTGTCCCAAACCCACCTTGGCGGGCACGCCATCCAAGCCCACTCCCGCCAGCAAGGCGGCCAGCAGTCGGCTGGCAAACGATGCCACCAACCAGGTCACGACCAGGATCATGGCGGCGGCCACGATGTGCGGGATGGCCGACATGATCTGGTTGAGCATCTCGGTGGCCGGACGCGAGATCGCCTCAATGCGCAGGGCGTCCAGGGCGGCCACCAGGGCGGGCAAGAACACCGCCACGAACACGAACAGCCCCACCACGCGCGAGAGCTGCACCTTCTCGGCGCTGTCGCCCGCCAGGCGGTCGATGCCTGCGGTCTGGGCCAAGTTGCTGACGATGTTGCGCAAAACCGTGGCCACCAGCCAGCCCACACCGCCGATCACCACCGCCGCCACCACATTGGGCAGCATCGACAAGACCTTGTCGACCATGTGCGACAGCGGCGCCACCAGGCTCTGCATCCCCAGCACGTCCAGGATCATCGTCAGGAACAGCAAGATCACCACCCAGAACACCGTGTCGGCCAGGCTTGTGCTGATGGGGCTCATGCGGGCATGGGCGGCCAATTGTTCGTCCAGCGTGGTCTTGTCCAGCAGCTTGCCCACCAACAGCTTGAGCACCGAGGCCACCACCCAGGCCACAAACGCCAAGGCGCCGGCGGCCAGCAAGCGCGGCGCAAAATCAGCCAGTTGCTGCAGCAAACCCGACAGGGGCCCCGACACCATCGTCAGGTTCAAGGCATTGAACACCGCCACCAGGGCCACCAGCATCACCAGCCAGAACACCCCAACCCCCACGCCTTTTTCGATGTCCATGGGCTGATCGGCCGCGGAGGACAAGCGCCGGTTGACCCCCAGGGCCGCCAGCCCGCGCACCACCCCCGCACGCGCCACCAGCGCCACCACCCAACCCGCCAGCAACACGCCCAGGGCGTACAACAGGTGTGGGGCCTGACTGCCCAGGGATGTCTGCATGCTTGACCACATCGTCTCGAACCCCATGTCCATGCTCCTTTGCGCGCTGACGTTCATGCTGTAAAAATTTACATTGCCCCAAATACAGTTACAAGTCAAGCCTCGCGGCGGATTGGCGAGGCCCGCTGCACACATCTGCTTGCAATTTTTCAAGCCCAGCCGCCCCCCACAAGGAGGGGAACGGGCGGGTACAGCCGGCTTCTTGCGTTAACTTCCGGGCCGGCTCAGCCACACATCAAATCCAACGGGGACGGACGCATGACCGACTTATCCGGCATCCAGCACGCCGTGCGCGGCGCTGTGGACGCCGCACTTCAATCGTTGCTCGATCAATTGCTGGGCGCAGGCATCCACCAGCACACCCGGATGCTGCGCCTGCACACCCCCCTGGGCCCGCAGGTGTTGATGGCCGAGCGCGTGCGCATGCACGAGGCCCTGGTGCCCGAAGCCGATCACGCCTTCTCGATGGACGTGCTCGCGGTGAGCACCCAGGCGCAGCTCAACCCCAACGACCTCATCGGTCAGCCTGTGCTGCTGGAGTTGCTCACCGAGGGCGGTCACGCCTTGGCGGGCAGCACCTCGGCCTGGCGTCCGTTCCATGGCCACGTACTGGCCATGCACCTGCTGGGCAGCGACGGCGGCCTGGCCCGCTACCACCTGCAGGTGGGCACCTGGCTGGACCTGCTGGCCCACCGCACGGACAGCTGGGTGTTTCAGCACCTGTCGGTGGTGGACCTGACCGAGGCCATCTTTCGCGACCACCAGGCCCAGGGTGCGCTGGTGCCGCAATGGCGTTGGGAACTGGCCGACCGCCAGGCCTACCCCGTGCGCTCGCTGTGCGTGCAACACGCTGAAACCGACCTGGCGTTCTTGCGCCGCCTGTGGGCTGAAGAAGGCCTGTACGCCTGGTTTGAACACACGGGCCAACCAGGCGAGCCCGGCCTGGGCAGCCACACCCTGGTGCTGGCCGACCACCCAGGGGCCTTCCAGCCCCACGCCCCTGGCGCGTCAGAGGCGGTGCGCTTCACCCAGGCGTCGGCGGTGCTCAAGGGCGACAGCTTGCACCGCTGGCACGCCCACCGCCAGGTGGGGCCCACCGAACTGAGCACCGCCAGCTGGGATCACCGCAGCGTGGAGAACCACATCGGCCACAGCCTGAGCGACGCGGCCCACGACCAGCCCATGGCCCTGCGCCACACCGATCAGCCCGGCGCCTATGCCCACCACACCCCTGCGGATGCGCAGCGCCTGGCCGACGTCCACATGCAGGCCCTGCAATCGCAGCGCAAACGATTTGAAGGCCAAGGCACCGTGCGCACCCTGCGCCCGGGCAGCACCTTGGCGCTGACCGACCACCCGCGCCATGCCGACGGCGAACGCTTTGTGGTGCTGAGCGTCACCCACACGGCACGCAACAACCTGAGCGCCGACGCCCAGGCGGGCCTGGACCAGCGACTGGGCCCCGCCCACCTGCCCGGCCTGCACAACGACAGCGCCGAACCCTTGTACCAAGGGCGGCTGCAGGCCCAGCGCCTCAACGTGCCCTACCGTGCGTCCTACCGCGCCCCTTGCACGCCTGAGGGGCACCGCCGAGCACAAGCGCAGGTGCACGGCCTGCAAACCGCCCTGGTGGTGGGCCTGGGCCCCGACACCCCCGTGCACACCGACCGCGACAACCGCATCAAGGTGCAATTTCATTGGCAGCGCGGCGCGCAGGCCAGCCACCGCCTCAACCACCTCACGGGCGACGACAACGCCCCGGCCTCTGACGCCTCAGGCACCTGGGTGCGCGTGGCCCAATCCTGGGCTGGCCAGAACTGGGGTGCCGTCTTCGTGCCCCGCGTGGGCCAAGAGGTGCTGGTGGGCTTCATGGAGGGCGATGCCGACCGCCCCGTCGTGCTGGGCGCCGCCTACAACGGCGAAGGCCAAGCCAACGCGCAAGGCAACCGCATCGGTGGCGGTGCCGCAGGCGCCACGGGCAACGCGCCGGCGTGGTTCCCCGGCAGCGAAACGCGTGGCGAGCTGGAAGGCCACGCCCACACCGCGTGCTTGAGTGGCTTCAAGAGCCAAAGCCTGGAAGCCAGCCAGCATGGTGGCGGTGGCCACAACCAGCTCGTCATGGACGACACCCCCGGCCAAGGCCGCGTGCTGCTGCACACCACCCAGCAGCAAACCTGGCTGCAGATGGGCCACCTGCTGCAACAGGCCGACAACCTGCGCCTGGCCCACCGTGGCCACGGCCTGGAGCTGCACACCCAGGCCCAGGCTGCGCTGCGCGCCGCCAGCGGCCTGCACCTCAGCAGCCACGCCCGCCCCGCCGGCACCACCAGCGCCCAGGGTCAACCCATGAACAGCCGCGAGGCGCAGCAACAACTGAGCGCCCACGCCCGGTTGCTCACCGCCTTGGCCGCCAACGCCAAAACCCACCGCGCCGACCTGCCCCAAGAGCCCGACGCCGCCCAACTGCCTGCGCACGAGAGCCTGCAGGCCACGCTGCAAAGCCTCAAAGGCACGCAAGCATCGGAGCACGGCCGCGTGGCCACCACCGAGCGCCCTGATCTGCTGCTCAGCGCTGCGGCTGCCATCACCACCCTCACCCCCGCCCACACGGTGCTGAGCGCTGGCCGCCACGCCACCCTCACCACCGCCGCTGATCTGAACCTGCTGGCCCAACGCCATCAGGCCTGGGCCGTGAAGAACGGCATCAGCCTCTTCACCCGGGGCGAAGCCAAAAACACCCAACGCGCCGTGCAAGACACCGGCCTGAAGCTGCACGCCGCCAGCGGCAACGTGCGCACCGAAGCCCAAAGCGGCCCCTTCACCCTCACCGCCCAACACGCCATCGACCTGCAAAGCACCGCCGCCGACATCGTCATCAGCGCCCCCAACAAAATCGTGCTCAACGGCGGTGGCGGCTACATCAAGATCGAAGGCGGCAACATCGAGCTGGGCACCAGCGGGCCGGCCAGCTTCAAGGGGGGGCAGAAGGTGTTGACGGGGGGTGGGAGTGCGTCGGCGTCACCCCCGAACTTGGCTAAACCCTCTGGGATGAAACTGGAGGGTGGGCATCACCTTCAATACCAGGCAGTAGATGCTGCAGGTAAGCCCTTGGCAAATCGCCCATACGTGATGTTCATGCCGGATGGCACCACTCACGCAGGGAAGACCGACGCAGCAGGCAAGACCAAGCTGATCACCACGGAGAACCGGCAACAGGTTCAGGTCTACATCGAAGACGCCGAGCATCAGGGCTTTCGGGTTCTCTCACAAAACCAATGATTCAGGAGGGCTGATCCGTGGCGACCGGCAAGTTTCGGCTGTATTTCACCCATGAGCACACCCAGCATGCGGCTGCTGGTGTCCAGTACCGACTCACCAACCAAGAGAGCGGGCAATATTTTTCATTTGGCACCACGGATGCCCACGGCGAAACCAAGCCTGTAGAGACCACGCATGAGGTATCGACTTGCTCGCTGGAGGTGCTGAATGCCATGACGGGCAACTATGAGGCACCTGATCGGGACGGAGCCGTAGGTGCCTCACCTTGCCCGACATTGAAACTCGCTGGTGCCACAGACAAGGGCTCGGTGCTGGAGTCCGTCCGTGTGAAGCCCTACTTTCTGGTTCGGTTTCACACGCAGCATGGCAACAAGCCCATCAGCGGAGCCAAGTACACCGCTTACCAACTCGATGCCAATGGCAAAGAAGCTGTGGCCCGAGATCTGGATCGAAGCGCACCGATCACTGGCCTCACCAACGCCAAGGGTGAGACAGGGGTTGTCTACTGCGCTGCGCCTTTGGTCTTCAAGTTTGAAATTCCGGGCACGTCTGTCAAGGTTTCGACCAAGCGGCTGGATCCCTTGCTCAAAGGCCAGAAGCTTGTGCGCTACGACATGCCTTTCAAGGTCGTGGCAGCCAGCACCGTACCTCAGACGCAAGATGCAGTTCAGCAACTCGCAGGAAAGCTCAGCTTGCCCCTGATTGTGTCGCCGGCCGATGATGAGATCATCGCCGTGCCGCAAAGCGCCTTCGATGAGTTCGAGCAGGTCAGTGGTCTGCTGGAGCAAGTCATGGCCAACGGCCACAGAGCCAAGCTGGATCTGTCTCGTGCCTTGGAGTCTGGGAATGCCAAAGAGGTGGAGGCGGCAGAAGAGGCGCTGAAGATCAGCGAAGACAAGATCAAGACCGAGCTCAACAAGAATTTTGCGAAGCTGGCTGACCTCAAAGAGGTGGTGACCTTCGAGAGCACCGCGAAGGGTGTGAATGCCCAGGGCGGCAGGCAGATGGGCTTGCGTCGGCGTTACCTCAGTCAGGATCGTTACCTGCAACTCAAAGCCAAGCGCCTCAATGAAGCTGAGTACAAGCTTCAGGTGAAGTTCGCAGGAGGTCCGGCAACGGGGGGCAAGAGCGTTTCGCCGAAGACTTTGGATGTGAAAGCACTGAAAGAGTCGTTTGCCAAGGTCAAGAACGAATTGAAGGTCAAGCAAGACCTGGCCAAGCCCGATCCGGTGGTGCTGGCACTGTTCGATGAAGCTGCCACCCAGTTCAGTGACACCATTCTCAAAAGCGATAGCTACGAGGTGGAGACGCATGCACAGTGGTTGCGCCTCGTGGCTGGTGCTGGGGCCAGTGCCGCCGCCGACTGGACGGCCAAGAAGGCAGAGATTCAAGGCAACCTGCAAGCCAAGGTGGTGTTGTGTGAGGGCAAGGCGGTGGCCCGCTATGCGTTCCCCTCGCTCAAGGGCTGGATGATGCAGTTCGGTGGCGAAGACTTGGGTGCGATCCGAGCTGTGGTGAGTTGCGAGTTGTATGGCTATGCCGGTGCGAAGCTGGTCGCCTCCGGCGCTGCAGGGGTGTCGCTGGACGGATTGAAGCAGGTGGTTGTGGGCATCAAGCCTGATGCCAAGGCGAAGTCAATGGCCGGTCAAATGAACGCGAAACGGCGCTTGCCTGCGTTTGATCCGGTCAGCGCCTATGAAAAGATGCCCGCAGACCTCAACGGCGTGAAGGCTGAGATCGACGCATTCGCGGGTATGGAAGGCGGCATCACGCCAGGTGGGGCGTTGCAGTGGCTGCCGCCGACCGAGAAAGAGTTTGTCAGCTTTGCAGAGGCGTCAGCTTCTGTTGCCGCCACGGCCGGCGCCGGGTTCAACGGCAAGGTGTTTGTGTTCCTGGCGGAAGGCAAGTTCCGCGTGCGCATCGCAGCGGGCTTGTGCCTGGGTGTGGGCGCCAAAGGCGCGCTGGAATTCACTGTCAATGCGGAAAAGCTGTTCCAGTTTGTGAAGTGGGTGCATTACTTGTTGTTGAATGCTGGTGTTCGACATTTGCTCTTCATTGAACAACGCGCATTTCAGTTGATGTCGCAACTCCTGCTGCTGTTGATTCAAGAGGGGATTGCAGTTCTGGATGGAAAGTCTGCAGCTGAGGCAGCCAAGACGGATGCGTACAAGCGGGTTGAACAGTTCACAGCATCTGTTGATGACCGGTTCGAAAAGTGGCTAAACAAAATGGACCAGGCCAAAGTTCGCAACCAACTGGTGCACAACATTAATCGCAAGTCGCCGTGGCTGGTTCATGCCACGCCCGAGACACGCGGCATGTTGCTCTACCAAATCACCCGCCATGGCACACCCAGCCACATGCGCGACCAACCGAGCGTGCAGTTGTCAGGTTGGGATCCTGAGGTTCATTTCTTGCCTGCCCACAAAGAAGCAGTGAACAACATCATGGCCACAGTTCAGACCGCCAAGGAGTGGGTGAACGTCATGGAGCACATGTCCGTGGACGGAGAGAAATCACTCAAACCAGCAGGCAAGAATGAAGGCGACGTGATCCGGTTCTTGAACAACGGCCTGTCGCTGGCTGAAGACCTGCCCTTGCTGATGCAAGACGTGAATAAGCGCAAAGAAGTCAAAAATACCGGCAACACCTACTTGGATGCCTACCTGAAGATGCGCAACTTGGTCCGCAACGACTTTCCAAAGGGCTACCAAGTGTCGCGCCTGGACACCCCGCATCTGGATCTGGTGCTGCCAGCCGATGGCCGAGAACACCCTGGCTTCGCTGTCATCCAGACAGCAGAACTGGGCGAGGCCTATGCGGGCGATCCCGGCGTAAGCACGGTCTGATTAACAGTGACGCCAGTGTCACGGCCCCACTGGGGTTGTTTGATTGACCACGCAACGGCTGGTGGTTCCTCGTCCTGCTGGAAGAATCAATTCGTCATCGACGAGTCCTTCCGGTGGCCTGTGGCTACGGGTGAAGCTCAGCCCATCGCCCATGATGAGGTGTTCACCGTTCGCGCTGCGCGAACTTCGCAGTACTTTTTCTGTCCCAGTCGCCGGCCCCATCGGATTCTTTTCTGGTGACTTGGCGTAGTAATCAGGCGCGTACCAATCGAGCATCCATTCGTGCCCCTCGGTGAACATGTCGTACAGGCCTAAGGGATTGGGGGGGAAGTGGCCTTGAGGCAATGATGGCTCCCGCCGCGTCAGCCCATGTTGCTTTGCATAGGCAGATCGTTCATCAAACGAAAACGCATTTCGCCCCAGTTCCATCTTGCCGTTGTCGGTAGCCACCACCCAGAACTGGCCTCGGTTGCGCGCGGCGTACTCCCACTGTGCTTCTGTAGGTAAGTCCATGGGCAGGTTCAACTGCTTGCCCAACCACTGGCAGTAGTCTCTGGCCTCTTGCCAGATCAAGCTGGCAGCGATCTTGGGGTGGCGCCGCTTGATCGTGAATTTGTCCATTCCGACCTTGGGCACGCCCGCCGTCTCTGCGTAGACATCGTGATCCTCGTAGGTGATCTTGTAGGCGCTCATCGAGAAGCTGTCCAGCGTCACCTTGTGCAGCGGCTTGTTGTTTGTCGACGTGCTGTAGGGCAGGCGCTCTTCGGAATGCAGGTGGCCAAAGTCGCCCATCTGAAAGCTGCCGCCCTCCACAAACTTCAACTGACCCCGCATCTTGTCCAAAAACGCTTGCGGAGCCTTGCCATCGACAGGGCCCGCCTTGCTTGGTTGATCATGGGACTGGCATGCCGTTGAGGCCAGCACCAATGACATTGCACCCGTGATGATTTTCAGTCTGCGCATGAACCGCCATCCCAATGTTCGTCTGATCCAATTATCAAGGCTTGGGTCAGTCCGCAAGCAGCACGACGGCGCAACAACGTAACAGATAGAAAGCCATGTCGGCGATATGACCTCGCACCCTCTTGAGAGGGTGTAAAGACCAAGACAGCGTGAAGGACACTCCAGTCACTCTCAAGTTCAAGGACTGCAAGATGCAAAACATAAATATGGCGGCCGCCTTCATTTTCGCGCTTGGATGCGTATCGGCATCCGAGGCTGCCGATACGCCCAAACAACCACCAATGAGTCACTGTGGGCAATGGAATTGGAACGATCGCCGCCCTGTGGATGCCCCAACCCTTCCCATCAGATCCACGTGGAAGTATGTGGCCGACAAAATTTGGCCGCCAACCGTTCTGACATTGATCGACGGAGAAGATGGCGTCAACCGCTACACCATCGCACCAGACGGCACCCACAAGGAGTACGCATCAACATACTCAGAGTTGGTTCCTTCACGTACCGGAACTAAGGTCTTGTTATCTTTTCCGCTACGAGTCGGATCGAGTTGGAAAGACGAATTCAAAGAGGTGGGTGAGTATCAATCCACATACGAGCACTACGTCTATGACTACGAAGAGCATTCGACCAGTACAGTCCTGAGTCTTGAAACCATTGATGTTGCTGCGGGTCGCTTCCGAACATTCCACATACAGCGCATTGCACATTGGGCTAAGACAGCTCCGCGTGACTTGGGAAGCAAGTATGGCGGCCGCGAATGGGAGGCGGGCAACAAGTCGGTGACGGGCGTGACCATCACCCACTTGTGGTACGCACCAGCTGTCGGTCGCGGAGTATTGAAGGCCACCATGCGCGTAGGAGACGACTCCTACATTCCTGATGCGGCTTCATTCCTGAACTATGCAAACGCTTCCATCATAGAACTTCAGTCTTATTCTGACGATCGAGGTTCCTGTCAAGGCAAAGCCATCCTCCGCGCGCGTCAACCTGATATGTACTTCCCCCCGGGCTACGCTGTGGCGCCCAATACATCGTGGGAATGGGCGCTACAAATGAGAGAACACCGGGCTCGATTGACAGCCAATTGACTCTTTAGGTCCACCGACACCCCGGAGGCGCTAGTGATCAGTAAGCGTCTGGTGAAGGTATCTTGAGGGGCTCAGCCTAAAGCGAGAGGATAGTTTCCGCCAAGACGACAAGTGGACACTATGCAAAGCGCTCCAACGAAGCGCGCCTGGCGCAACCATGGACCAGAACTCAAGCGCCAGGTCGTTTTGGCTTGCCAACAGCCGGGCGCATCAGTGGCCGCGGTAGCGTTGGCGCATGGTCTCAATGCCAACCTCGTGCGCCGCTGGCTTCTAGACCCACCAAAAGCGAACACCGCAGGGCTGTAGCTGGCCGACATGTAGCGTCTTCATACAAGTGTCCATTCCCAGAGTCGGTCGGCCTGTGGCAGAGCCCATCCGCCCGGAGTCACGCCGTAGCGCCAGCATCGTGAACCTGCAATGGCCTGCGGCATCGGGCTCGTCACTCGAATTGGGCTCGGCTGTGATCGAGTTTTTTCTATCATGAATAGAATGCAAGTCTATAACAAACGCTTGCAATAAGCTCATGCTAGAACTCCGCCACCTCCGCTCCCTGGTCGCCATCGCCGACGCCGGCAAACTGGCCACGGCGGCTGAGCGGGTGCACTTGAGCCAATCGGCGCTGTCGCACCAGATCCGCGCTTTGGAAGACCACCATGGCCTGGCGCTGTTCGAGCGCACACGCCAGGGTCTGCAGTTCACCCCCGCTGGCGAGCGCTTGCTCACCCTGGCGCGCAGCGTGCTGGGCGAGGTCAGCGCGGCCGAGCGCGACTTGCAGCGCATGAAGGGCGAGACCACAGGCGAGCTGCGCATCGCGCTGGAGTGCCACACCTGCTTCGATTGGCTGATGCCCGTGATGCACGCCTTTCGCCAGCGTTGGCCCGAGGTCGAGGTCGATCTGGTGGCGGGCTTCCATGCCGAGCCCTTGGCCTTGCTCAAAGAAGGCCGGGCGGACCTGGTGATCGGCTCGGCGCCCAAGTCGGCGCGGGCCTGGCAGGTGTCGCCTTTGTTCAAGTTCGAGATGATGGCCGTGGTGGCCAACGACCACCCCTTGCGCCATAAGCGCTTCGTCACGGCCCGCGATCTGGCCGATGAAACCCTGATCACCTACCCCGTGCCCGATGCCCGCATCGACCTGGTGCGCGAGGTGCTGGCGCCCGCCAAGGTCAACCCGGCGCGCCGCACGGCCGAGTTGACGGTGGCCATCGTGCAGTTGGTGGCCAGCCGGCGCGGCGTGGCGGCCCTGCCCAGTTGGGGCCTGCAAAGCTATCTGGAGCACGACTATGTGCAGGCCGTGCGCATCGGCCCCAAAGGTCTGTGGAGCGAGCTGCACGCCATCTGCCCCAAGGCCCAGGCCTCGCGCCCCTACATGCAGGACATGGCCCAGATCATTCGCCAGCAGTGCGCGCAGTTGCCCGGCATCGAATGGCTGGCATGATCAAGGCATGATGCTTGACGCCCTGGAATACGAAACCGGCCCGCAGCCCCAGCGCTGCCTGATCATCCTGCACGGCCTGGGGGCCGACGGCAGCGACTTCGAACCCGTGTGCCAGATGCTGGCGCGTGATCTTGCCGATCTGGGGCCCTTGCGCTTCGTGCTGCCCAGCGCCCCGGTCATGCCGGTCAGCATCAATGGCGGCTACCGCATGCGGGCCTGGTACGACATCCGGCCCACCACCGGGCCCGAGCGTGAAGACGCGCTCACGATGCGCGCCTCGCTGCAGGCTATCCACGCCCTGATGGATACCGAGGTGGCACGTGGCGTGCCTGCCGATGGCATCGTGCTGATGGGCTTTTCGCAGGGGTGCGCCATGACGCTGCTGGCGGGCCTGCGCTACCCACACACCTTGGCCGGGCTGGTGGGGCTGTCAGGCTACCTGCCCCTGCCCGAGACCACCGAGGCTGAGCGCCATCCCGCCAACGTGCGCACACCGGTGTTCATCGGCCATGGCGATGCCGATGGCGTGGTGCCCACGGTGCGCGGCCAGCAGGCCTACGCCGTGCTCAGGCAGTTGGGCCAACCCGTGGAGTGGCACGAGTACCCCATTGATCACAGCGTGTGCGAAGACGAGATCGACGACATCGCCGCCTGGCTGCGCCGGGCCTGGTCCAGCACATAGTCGATGAAGGTGGACGCGGCCCGCGTGTGGTGGCGGTTGGGCATGTACAGCATCATCATGCGCATGCCGAAGATGCTGAGCTTCCATTCGTCCAGCGTGGTCAGCACCTCGCCCTGCGCCACCAGATCAGCCACCACGTAATCAGGCACCAGGCCCACGCCCAGGCCGGCCACGATGGCCTCGCGCAAAAACAAAAAGTTCTCGGATGTGAGCGTGGGCTGCAGGGCCACTTCGTGGCGCTCGCCCTCCAGGTAGGCGGCCAGCACCAATTGGCGCCCCACCACGCCTGAGGTGATGATGGGCGCACGCCCCAGTTCGTCCAGCGTGCGGGGCAGGCCATGCGCCTGCACATGGCGGCGGTGCGCGCAGGCCACGTAATGCACCGGGCCCATGTCGCGGGCCACCAGGCTGTCGGGCGGGTTGCTCATCACGCGCACGGCGATGTCCACCTCGTCGCGCAGCAGGTCGGTCACGCGGTTCTCAAAGGCCACGTCCAGCACGATGCCCGGGTAGCTGCGCTTGAAATCCAGCAACCAGGGCGACATCACCATCTGCCCATAACCGCTGGGCAGGCTCAGGCGCACACGGCCTTGCAGGCTTTGCCCCAGGGTGTTGACGGCCTCGTGGGCCGCGGCCAGCTCTTGCCGGATGCGGCGGCCATGCTCGTACAGGCGCAAGCCCATCTCGGTGGGCTGCAACTGGCGGGTGGTGCGGCGCACCAGTTGGGCGCCCAGTTGTTGTTCGAACTGCTTGAGCCGGTAGCTGACGTTGGCGCGGCTCATGTTCAAACGCCGGGCCGCCTCGCTGAGGTTGCCGGCGTCCAGGATGTCCACCAGCAGGCTCAGGGCGGCAGGGTCGATGTCAGGCATGGCTGGTTTGTCAACTTTCATTTGACAGTCTTTCAAGGGTGAGCACGATTGTCAAGATGCGCCTGAGAGGAAAGAATCCCATTCGATGTCTCACACACCACCCACCACAGCACTTCGCCCCGTGCACCACGCGGGCGTGATCGGCGGCGGCACCATGGGCGCCGGCATCGCCGTGGCCTTGCTGCAAGCCGGTTTGCGCGTCACCCTGGTCGAGCGTAACGACACCGCCCTGCACGCCGGCACCCAACGCATCCAAAAGGTCTTCGACGGCATGGTGGCCAAGGGCCGTCTCAGCGACGAGGCCGCTCGCGACACCCTCAGTCGCCTGCAACCCAGCACCGCCATGCGCGACCTGGCCCCAGTGGACCTGGCCATCGAAGCCGTGTTTGAAGACATGGCCGTGAAGCTGGCCGTGTTCGCCGAGATGGACCGCCACTGCCAACCCGGCGCGATCCTGGCCACCAACACTTCGTACCTGGATGTCAACGAGATCGCTGGCGCGATCACCCGCCCGGCGGACGTGATCGGGCTGCATTTCTTCTCGCCCGCCCACGTGATGAAACTGCTGGAGGTGGTGACACCCCAGGCCGTGGCGCCCGATGTGGTGGCCACCGCGCTGGCGCTGGCGCAACGCCTGGGCAAGGTGGCGGTGTGCGCGGGGGTGTGCGATGGCTTCATCGGCAACCGCATCCTGGCCATCTACCGCACGGCAGCCGACCACATGGTCGAAGATGGCGCCAGCCCCTACGAGATCGATGCCATGGCCCGCGAGTTTGGCTACCCCATGGGACCGTATGAAGTGAGCGACCTGGCCGGGGGCGACATCGGCTGGGCCACACGCAAACGCCGCGCCGCCACGCGGGACCCGCGCGCCCGCTATGTGCGCATCGCCGACCGCCTGTGCGAACAAGGCTGGTTCGGCCAGAAAACCGGGCGCGGCTGGTACCGCTACGCCCCGGGCAGCCGCCAGGGCACACCCTGCCCCGACGTGATGGCCATCATCGAGGCCGAGCGCGGCAGGGTGGGCATCACGCCCCGCCGCTTCAGCGATGAAGACATGCGCTGGCGCTACCTGTGCGCCATGGTCAATGAGGGCGTGCGTGTGGTGGACGAAGGCATCGCCCAACGCCCTGCGGACGTGGACCTGGTGATGTGCCATGGCTATGGCTTCCCCCAAGACCTGGGCGGCCCCATGGCCTGGGCCGATGCGCAAGGGCTGGACACCGTGCTGGCCCACATCCGCCGCTTTCATGAAGAAGACCGCGCGCGCGACCCGCTGTTCTGGCGCCCGGCCCCCTTGCTGGAACGCCTGGTGGCCGAAGGCCGCAGCCTGGCCTCACTCCACACCGCCGCCTGACACCCCAAACTGAACACCCACCATGCGCCAAGCCGTCATCGTTGCCACCGCCCGCACGCCGCTGACCAAATCCCACCGGGGCGAGCTGAACATCACCCCCGGGCCCACGCTGGCCGCGATGGCCGTGAAGGCCGCCGTGCAACGCGCCGGCATCGAGCCCGATCGCATTGAAGACTGCATCCTGGGGTGTGGCTACCCTGAGGGCATCACCGGCCGCAACATCGCCCGGCAAAGCATCATCCGCAGCGAGCTGCCCCTGAGCATCGCGGGCGCCACGGTCAATCGCTTCTGCGCCTCGGGCCTGCAGGCCATCGCGATGGCGGCCAGCCGCATCGTGGTGGATGGCGCGCCGGCCATGATCGCCGGCGGCATCGAGAGCATCTCGGGCATCCGCACGCGCGAAGACGGCAACAGCGGCATGGACCCATGGATCGTCGAGCACAAGCCGGCCCTGTACATGGCCATGATCGAAACGGCCGACATCGTGGCGCAGCGATACGGCATCAGCCGCGAGGCCCAAGACCGCTTCTCGGTGGAGAGCCAGCGCAAGACCGCCGAGGCCCAGGCCGCCGGGCGCTACCGCGACGAGATCGTCCCCATCACCACCACCATGGCGGTGCAGGACAAGGCCAGCCAAGAGATCACCCACCACACGGCCACCATCGACCACGACACCTGCAACCGACCGGGCACTACCTACGAGGCCCTGGCCAAGCTGGCGCCCGTGCGCGGGCCTGACCAGTTCATCACCGCCGGCAACGCCTCGCAGTTGAGCGACGGCGCCTCGGCCTGCGTGCTGATGGAGCGTGCCGAGGCCGAGCGCCTGGGCCTGCAGCCGCTGGGCGCCTTCAGGGGCATGGCCCTGGCCGGTTGCGAGCCCGATGAAATGGGCATCGGGCCGGTGTTCGCGGTGCCCAAGCTGCTGGCGCGACACGGCCTGACGGTGGACGACATCGACCTGTGGGAACTCAACGAAGCCTTCGCCTCGCAAAGCATCTACTGCCAGCAGCGGCTGGGCATCCCGGATGAGCGCCTGAACGTGAACGGCGGTGCGATTTCGATCGGCCACCCCTTTGGCATGACCGGCGCCCGCCTGGTGGGCACCGTGCTGCTGGAAGGCCGCCGACGCAAGGCGCAGAACCCCAAGGTGAAGTGGGCCGTGGTGACCATGTGCATTGCCGGCGGCATGGGCGCCGCGGGCCTGTTCGAGATTTTCTGACCGCGAGGCCCCGCCATGGACTTGAGCTTCACCCCCGACGAACAGGCCTTCAAAGACGAGGTGCGGCACTTTGTGCAGCACGAGGTGCCCGCCGCCCTGCGCGCCAAGGTGCGCGATGGCCAGCACCTGAGCAAGGCCGAACACGAGCAATGGCATGCGCTGCTGCACCAGCGCGGCTGGCTGGCCAGCCACTGGCCGCGCGAATGGGGTGGCCCCGGATGGACGCCCGTGCAACGGTTCATCTTCGACCACGAATGCGCCCTGGCCTACTGCCCCCGCACCGTGCCCTTTGGCGTGAACATGCTGGGCCCCGTGCTCATCAAGTACGGCACCGAGGCGCAAAAGCGCCACTGGCTGCCGCGCATCCTCAACGGCGACGACTGGTGGTGCCAGGGCTACTCCGAGCCCGGCGCCGGCTCGGACCTCGCCGCCGTCAAAACCACGGCCGTCAAGGACGCCTCGGGCGAGTTCTACGTGGTCAGTGGCCAGAAAACCTGGACCACCCTGGGCCACCACGCCAACATGATCTTCTGCCTGGTGCGCACCAACCGCGAGGCCAAGAAGCAAGAAGGCATCAGCTTCCTGCTGATCGACATGCGCAGCCCCGGCGTGGAGGTGCGCCCCATCATCACGCTGGATGGCGCCCACGAGGTCAACGAGGTGTTCTTCACCGATGTGAAGGTGCCGGTGGCCAACCTGGTGGGCACCGAGCACCAGGGCTGGACCTGCGCCAAGTTCCTGCTCACGTACGAGCGCACCAACATCGCGGGCGTGGGCTTCTCGGTGGCGGCGCTGGCCCGCGTCAAGGCCGTGGCCAGCCGCGTGATGAAGGGCGGGCGCCCCTTGCTGGACGACCCCTTGTTTGCCGCCCGCCTGGCCCGCATCGAGATCGATCTGCGCAACATGCAGACCACCAACCTGCGCGTGATCGCGGCGGCGGCCGATGGCGGCGCCCCCGGCGCCGAAAGCTCGATGCTGAAGATCAAGGGCACCGAAATCAGGCAGGAACTCAGCGCCCTGCTGCGCCGCGCCCTGGGGCCGCAGGCCATGGCCTTGTGGCAGCACGGCGCCGAGGAATCCGGCCCCGACACAGGGGGGCGCCCTGGGGCAAATCCCATGGAGCGCGGCACGCCACCTGAAGCAGACTTCGCTGCCCAGCAATACTTCAACAACCGCAAGCTGTCGATCTTCGGGGGCTCCAACGAAGTCCAGAAGAACATCATTGCCAAGCTGATCCTGGGGTTGTAAGGACCACGCGATGAATTTCACCCACACCGACAACCGGCGCATGCTCAGCGACACGCTGGGCCGCTTCATCGCCAACCGGTACGACATCGACACGCGGCACAAGATCTCTCAAAGCCCGCAGGGCTACAGCCCCAACCGCTGGCAATCGTTCGCCGACCTGGGCGCCATCGCCGCCCTGCTGCCCGAGGCCCACGGCGGCCTGGGCGGCACAGGGCAAGACATTGCCGTGGTGTTCGAAGCGCTGGGCCGTGGCCTGGTGCTGGAGCCCTTCTTGCCCACTGCCGTGCTGGCCGGCAGCGCCCTGGCCCACGCCGGCAACGCCGAACAACAGGCCTTGCTGGCCAACGTGGCCGACGGCACCCTGATCATGAGCCTGGCGCACGAAGAGCCTCAGTCGCATTACGACCTGACGCAGGTGCGCACCCAGGCCACGCGCGAAGGCGCCCACTGGGTGCTGCAGGGCCGCAAGACCATGGTGCCCCTGGCCCACCAGTCTGAATTGCTGGTGGTGTCGGCCCGCACCGCTGGCGAGCCTGGTGATGCGCATGGGGTGTCGCTGTTCGTGTTGCCCGTGGACACCCCTGGCGTGCGCGTGCGGCCCTACCCCACCGCCGATGGCGCCCGCGTGGCCGATGTGGCCCTGCACGGCGCCGTGCTGCCTGACCACGCCCTGCTGGGCCCGCTGCACGAAGGCCTGCCCGCGCTGGCGCACGCGGTGGGCCGCGGCGTGCTGGCCTTGTGCGCCGAGGCCCTGGGCGCGATGGACGTCGTGAAAGCCCAGACCGTGGCCTACCTGCAAACGCGTCAGCAGTTTGGCAAGCCGATCGGCAGCTTCCAGGCCCTGCAGCACCGCATGGCCGCGCTGTTGCTGGAGATCGAGCAAGCCCGCTCGGCGGTGATCAACGCCGCCTGCGCCCTGGACGAGGCCGACGACCCCATCGCCCGCGACTGCGCGTTGTCGGCGGCCAAGATGACCATGGGCCGCGTGGGCACGCTGGTGGCCGAAGAGTGCATCCAGCTGCACGGCGGCATCGGCATGACCTGGGAGCTGCCCCTGGCCCACTACGCCAAACGCCTGATCGCCATCGACCACCAACTGGGCGATGAAGACCACCACCTGGCGCGGTTCATCGCCTTGAGCCGCCTCGCCAACGACCCTGGGCACCCATGAGCAAAGCCACCTTCCACTGGGCCGATCCCCTGCTGCTGGACGACCAGCTGAGCTCTGAAGAGCGCCAGGTGCGCGACGCGGCGCAAGCCTACGCGCAAGACCAACTGCTGCCCCGCGTGACGCAGGCCTTCAGGCACGAGCACACCGACCCGGCCATCTTCAGAGAGATGGGCGCGCTGGGCCTGCTGGGCGCCACCATCCCGGCCGAGTACGGCGGTGCGGGGCTGAACTACGTGAGCTACGGGCTGATCGCCCGCGAGGTGGAGCGCGTGGACAGCGGCTACCGCTCGATGATGAGCGTGCAGTCGTCGCTGGTGATGCTGCCCATCTACGAGTTTGGCAATGAGGCCACGCGGCAAAAGTACCTGCCCAAGCTGGCCACGGGCGAGTTCATTGGCTGCTTTGGGCTGACGGAGCCCAACCACGGCTCTGACCCGGCCAGCATGCTGACGCGCGCCACCAAGGTGGACGGCGGCTACACGCTGCGCGGCAGCAAGATGTGGATCAGCAACTCACCGATTGCGGATGTGTTCGTGGTGTGGGCGCAGTGCGAGGAAGATGGCAAGGACCAGATCCGGGGCTTTGTGCTGGAGAAGGGCTGGAAGGGCCTGAGCGCACCGGCCATCCACGGCAAGGTGGGGCTGCGCGCCAGCATCACGGGCGAGATCGTGATGGACGATGTGTTTGTGCCGGAAGAGAACGCGTTTCCCACGGTGCGGGGGCTGAAGGGGCCGTTCACGTGCCTGAACAGCGCGCGCTATGGGATTTCTTGGGGCGCGATGGGCGCGGCCGAGGATTGCTGGTTCAGGGCGCGGCAGTATGTGCTGGACCGTCATCAGTTTGGGCGGCCGCTGGCGGCCAATCAGCTGGTGCAGAAGAAGCTGGCCGACATGCAGACCGAGATCGCGCTGGGCCTGCAGGGCAGCTTGCGGCTGGGGCGCTTGAAGGACGAGGGCAAGGCGGCGGTGGAGATCACGTCGATCATGAAGCGCAACAACTGCGGCAAGGCGCTGGACATTGCCCGCCTGGCGCGCGACATGATGGGCGGCAACGGCATCAGCGACGAGTTTGGCGTGGCCCGCCACCTGGTGAACCTGGAGGTGGTGAATACCTACGAAGGCACGCATGACGTGCATGCCTTGATCCTGGGGCGGGCGCAGACGGGGATTCAGGCGTTCTTCTGAACGCTTTTGGGTGCCGCGCGCCCAGGCCCACCCCCCGGCCCGCCCGGCTTGACGATGCCGGTCCCGCTCCGTGAGCGGGACTGCCCGGCGATGCTCTCAGGCCGGTGGTGCCGAGGAACTCGCTACGCGGCCTCCAGCCGCTGCGCTCAAACATCCTCGGCAAGTTTGATGGACGAAGCGCGCTGCGCGCGCCCACCGACCTGCTGCGCTTCTCGGCGCCATCGACGGCGCCGGGCGGGCCGGGGGGTGGGCCTACAGGTTCGTAGCTTGCGTCAGATTATTTGCGACGTAAGGCAAGATATCCTGAGAACCATCAACGAAGCCACGAGGAGTCATGATGAAGTACAGAGGTAGCGAAATTGAAGTGCCGGATGACGACATTTATAAAAACGATGCGCTGCAAAGAAGGCCGGTCGTTGAATTCATTTCCAGCTTTTTGCTTGATCTAGATGGTCCGTTCGTACTTGCTATCGACGCGCCATGGGGCACAGGCAAGACCACCTTGATTCGGATGCTGCAAGCAAAACTCAAAAACGAGGGCGCCACGAACATCTACTTCAACGCATGGAAGGTGGACTACGTGACAGATCCACTTGTCGCACTCGTGGCAGCAATTGACAAAGTCGCTCCGAAAGATGCGAATACCATGGACAAGTTCAGGGGGCACATGAACACGGTGAAAAAACTCACCACTTCGGTAGCCAAACACGGCGTCATAGCGGCCGCAAAAGCTGCCACCTTGGGAATGCTAGATCTAGAAGATCCATTAGAAAGCATCGCTTCGGATTTCACTGGCGACGTAACAAAAAATATCGTCGACTCCTTCCAAAAGGAGAATGAATCTCTTGAAAAATTACGGCAGGAGCTTTCAGAAGCCATATCAGAATGCAGCACAGAGAAGCAAGGAAAACCAATTTACTTTTTTATAGACGAATTAGACAGGTGCCGCCCATCATTTGCCATAGAAACCCTGGAGCGAATAAAGCACCTATTCGACACAAGAAACCTTGTCTTCATTCTATCAATCGACAAAAGACAACTGCAATCATCTGTTGCCTCAATATATGGAGAAGGAATTGACTCCCAAGAATACCTCAGGAGATTCTTCGATATGGAGTTCAGTCTCCCCCCAGCGCCCCAAAAGCAATTTATTAGGGCGCAGATGAATTCCCTTGAAATAAATACATACCTGGAAGGCCGAAAGAACTCCCAACAAACTCGAGATGATGACGACCAATTAGTCTCCGCCCTAGCGGAACTCGCGACCACATTCAACATCTCCCTACGCACACTTGAGCGAGTAATTAGCAGAATAGCACTGGTCTGCCACCAAACCCCCAATACACAATTTCTAGACCCAATCCTCGCCGCCTTCTTAGTGATATTGCGAACCCATAACATCGACGTGTTCAACGACCTTGCAAGCGGACACATCGAGCCTAGAGGCGCCATGGAGTACGTTCAAAATCAAAGAGGGGGGAAGTCATTTAGAGAAAGCAGGCTAGGCCTAATAATAGAAGCCTACTTAATAAAGGGAGACAGCGACCAAGAGCGAAGAACACGAACGATTGAAGGACTAAAAAACGCAACCAACACCACAAGCCACACCGGAACTCACGCACGTGATTTACTCAGCATGCTGGAACATACCCCACCTCACGCGTTCCATCGCTTCGATTTTAATATATCAACACTGATCAGCAAGGTTGACCTGACGCACTCATTGACAGCAAACTAGCCAATCACTCACCCACCTTCCAAAATTGAGCATTTGATTAGCGAATTTAAAATTTCGAATTGGCGTATGTGCGATGCAGCGCATCTTATAAGTCAAAAACGGAGAATGCAATGGCTGCCGCCAACGCAATCATCTTCGGCATACAGTGCGCTTCATATACAAGCCCCCACTTTTCGACAGGCCACCTTTCCGTCCGAAATCAGTTCTTGCTTTAGTAACAATTGCTGGGAACGGCTTGCCCGCGACCAGCTACACCCCGAGTGGGTAACACACACAAAACATCGCTGGGAAAAAATACGTCACCACACAGCCCCGCCGGGCGCGGGGGACATGAGCGGCGTGGGGTGCCCGGTGGGGCTGTGGCGCTCAGACCGAAGCTGTGTAGCCCGTCACAACTTGCCATTGCCCGCCAGCCACTGCACCACCTTGTCAAACTGCTGCGAGGTATGCGGGTGAGACAACAAGCCCTCGACCACATAGGTGCCCACCGTCGCCATCACAGACGCCTTCGTGCGCGACATGCCCTTGGACACCATTTGCTGCACCAGCATCGCGTCCAGCATCTCGTGAAAGCGGTCGTGCCACTCGCGCACCGTCTCTGAGCGATCCAGGCGCGAATGCACCGTCGAGATCAGCTTGCTGGCCTGCTGAAACTCGCCCAGCAGCCAACGCAGCTGAACGCCCAAAGACTGTTCTTGCATGCCTGCCACTTGCAGCAAGGCCTTGTTGACCAGACGGTCCAGCGTGGCCACCAGCAGGTCGTCCTTGCTGGCAAAGTACCAGTACAGCGTGTTGGGCGCCACGCCAGCAGCCTTCGCCACCGCCGCCATCGACGTGGCCTCGTAGCCGTCGGCCAAAAACAGCGCGCAGGCGGCTTCCTCGATCTGCTCACGCTTCACTTCAGCATCGACATCGCGCTTGTTTCGGGCCATGGGCGGCATCTTAAACGACATCTTGAATGCCATTCAACAAGTGCTATAGTCGCGGCGTGTTGAACGCCATTCAAGATCATGCACGCCGTCCGCCAACCCGTCACTGACCTGACCGAATCAGACCTCCGGGCCATGCGCTTCAAGGACCTCATGGCCTTGTTTGGCCGGCTGCCGGCGCCGTCCCTGCAGGACATGGATGGCGAGTTCGCCGCGCGCCTGCTGGCGCAGCCCAATGCCGTGGCCCAGGTCATCGGCCACCTGACGGTCAACAACCCGCTCATGCCGGGGCGCTGGCTGTGCAAGGCCTTCACGCCGGTGTCGGCTGATCGCGGTCAGGGCTACAACAGCTTCGCGCACCTGGGCCGCACGGTGCGGCGCTACCCCATGCAGACGCTGATCGCACCCTCTCGCTATGACGGGCGTCCGGCCTACACCCTGGTCTACGCGGCGTTTTCGTCCATGTGCGGCGCCATCCACATGGTGGATGAGGTGCGGCAGGTGGCGCCCGGGCTTTACCTCGGCATTGGCACTTGGGGCTTCACCGACGGACAACGCCAGGTGCCGCTGCCCTTTGTGCTGCGCGGCCCCATCGCCCCTTATGCGGGGCACATCGGCCGTCGCAAGCAAGGCTTCAACATCCACCAAGAGATTCCCGCTTTAAGGCACACCGCAAGGCAGAAAGGCTGATCACCGTGAACACTCCTCGTCGCAAAGCCCTCATCACGGGCGCATCCGCCGGCATTGGCGCCACCTTCGCCCGGCAGTTGGCCGCCCAGGGCTACGACCTGCTGCTGGCCGCCCGCCGTGGCAACCGCCTGAAAGACCTGGCCCAAGAGTTGTCCCAACGGCATCAGGTGCAGTGCGAAGTCCTGTCGGTGGACCTGGCCAGCCCGGGCGCCACGGCCACGGTCATGGCCCACCTGGCGCACCTGAACTGGCACATCGACTTTCTGGTGAACAACGCGGGGCTGTCGGGGCACTCCAAGTTCGCGGCATCGCCCTGGGCCCCGCTGGGCGGCGAGATCCAGCTGATGATGACCACCCTGACCGAGCTGACGCACAGCATCGCGCCCGGCATGATCGAGCGGCGCTGGGGGCGCATCATCAACGTGTCGTCGCTGGCCGCGCTCTCGCCACCCGGCGAAAGCCTGCTGTACTCGGCCATCAAGACCTACGTGCTGGTGTTGTCGCAGTCGCTGGACATGGAGTTCAAGCCGCACGGGGTGCACGTGACGGCGCTGTGCCCGGGCTTCACCCACAGCGAGTTCCATGATGTGATGGGCACGCGAGACACGGCCAACCGCTTGCCAGCCATCTTATGGCAACAGCCTGACGATGTGGTCGCTGAATCGATCCGTGCCGTGATGAAGGGCAAGCCCGTGTGCGTACCCGGTACAGTCAACAAGTTCCTGGCCGCCATCATGCGGCCCATGCCCTTGTGGATGGGCTACCTGATGGGCAAGACCTTCAACCCCTTCAAATGACACACGGCTGACCCCATGGCATGGATGATCTACGGCGCCAATGGCTACACCGGCGAACTCATCGCCCGTGAGGCCGCAGCACGGGGCATGAGCCCCATCCTGGCGGGGCGCAACCAGGACAAGGTTCAGCGTCTGGCCCAAGAACTGAAGCTGGAACACCGCGCCTTCGATCTGGACACCCCCAGCCGCATCGCAGCCCAACTGGCGGGCATCAAGGTGGTCTTGTTGGCCGCAGGGCCGTTCTCGGCCACCAGCCAGCCCATGGTTCAGGCCTGCATCCAGGCCGGCGCGCATTACCTGGACATCACCGGCGAGATCGATGTGTTCGAGCAGGTGTTTTGCTGTGATGCCCAGGCGCGCCAGGCCGGCGTGGTGCTCTGCCCGGGCGTGGGCTTCGATGTGATCCCGACCGATTGCGTGGCAGCGGCGCTGAAGCAAGCCCTGCCGGACGCGGTGGAGCTGCGCCTGGGCTTCGACACCACCGTCAGCCTGTCGCCAGGCACCCTCAAGACCACGCTGGAAAGCACGCCACAGGGTGGCCGGGTTCGCCGCGATGGACAACTGAAGCGGGTGCCGCTGGCACATGAAGTCCGCCGCATCGACTTTGGTCGGGGCGAGCGCCTGGCGGCGTCCGTGCCCTGGGGCGATGTGTCCACCGCGTTCCACTCCACCGGCATCCCCAACGTGACGGTGTTCGTGCCCACCACTCGCCTGGGCGTGGTCGGCATGCGCTTGGGCAACGTCTTGGGGCCGTTGTTGAAGCTGCCAGTGGTTCAGCGCTTCTTGGCCGCCTTGGTGACCAAGACCGTCAAGGGCCCCGATGAAGCCGCCCGGGCCCGCATGCCCGCCTATGTGTGGGGTGAGGCCCTCAACGCGCGCGGCGAGCGGCGCACAGCGCGTGTGCAAACGGTCAATGGCTACAGCCTGACCGTGCCTGGGGCGCTGGCCGTGACGAATCACCTGCTGACCCACGATGCGCCGGCGGGGTTCACCACCCCATCGCGCCTGATGGGCACCGGCCTGGTGAGCCAACTGCCGGGAGGTGGCCAGATCGTGATCGAGTGAGGCAAAATGCCCTGATCATGGACAAATCCTCGCTGCAGCAGCAGGTGTTGCAACGGCTGGCCGACGACCTGCTGCACACCGAGCAGGCCGCGCGGGCAGCCCACGAAACGGCGACGCACGAAGAAAACATCGCCGAAAACAAATACGACACCTTGGGGCTGGAGGCCTCTTACCTGGCCACGGGTCAGGCGCGTCGTGCGGAGGCCATTCGTCAAGCGATGGCGAATTGGCGCCAGTTCTGTCCCCGCCCTTACAACGACCGCCAGGGCATCCAGCTGGGGGCGCTGGTCTGCCTGGTGGATGCCGATGAGCAGCGCCAACAACTGTTTCTGGGCCCGCCCGGCGGCAGCATGACCTTGCTCAGCGGCGATGAGCGCATTCAAGTCATCAGCAACGAATCACCCTTGGGCCAGGCCATGCTGGGCAAGTGCGAAGGCGATGAGGTGTCGATACAGGTTGGCCCGCACCGGCAGCAGTTTGAGGTGTTGTCGGCGGTTTAAGCCAAGGTGGCGCACTTGAAGTAGTGCACCACCCCCATCTCCGCCGCCTCCACCGCCCCAGCCAGGTAGCCCGGAAAGCTCACCGACCACTCGCTGCCCACCCCCGCCACGCACCCGGCCCAAGGGCCGGTGACGGCCATCGTGGGCAGGCCCGGCTCCGGATGGGCACCACCTGCGCGCACATCATCCGCCGTGGCGGTCAGGGGCTCTTGCGCCCAGTCCATCAGGTGTTCATGGCGCGGCGTGGCCGCCTGGGGGCCGAAGAGCCTCACCAATTGCGCCCGGGCCAGGTCTTGCAAGGCCTGGGCCGATACACGCTGCCGCGTTGCGGCCGGTACGCCGATGAAGCCAAACAGCGCGGCCGCCCCGCCCGGCATGGAGGCGTCATGCAGCTCCACCATGGGCCCCACGGCGCTGCGTGCGCTGCCGCTCAGGCCCTGATCGCGCCAGAAGGGCTGGTCATACGTCGCCAGGTACTTGGCGTGCGGCGCCATCCAGGTGTCGCAGGCCTGCCAGGCCCGATGCAGCTCGGGCGGCAGGGCTGGCTGCCATTCGATGCACTGTGCGGCCAGGCGGGGCGGCAGGGCCAGCAGCACGTGCTGCGCCACACAGGCCTGCGATTGCACCTGGCCAGGCCCCTCATCCACCTTGATGTCCAGCCGCAGGCCGTGCTCGCTTCGGGCAACCTGCTGAACCGTGCACCCCAGGCGCACGGTACCGGGCTCCAGACGCTCGTGCAAGGCGTCCACCAGACGCCCCATGCCACCATGCAGACGCATCGATGGCGGCGCGCTGCGCATGCCAGGCACGCGCATGGGGGGCTGGGCGGTCGATCGCTCCCACACCATGTCGCCCTCATCGGGCTGCACGAAGGTGCGCACGCCCAACTCGACCAGCAGGGCCTGCAGATCGGCTTGCATCTCGGGCCAGCACCAGGTGGCGCCCAGGTCCATGCCCTGCAGCGTGTGCACACGCCCACCCAGGCGTGATCGCGCTTCCAGCACCAGCACCTCGCGCACCCCTTGTGACTGCAAGCGCCAGGCCGCCAGCAAGCCGCTGAGCCCGCCGCCGATGATGGCCACGCGGGCCGACAGGTCAGTGCTCATCGTGCAGGTGGCAAATCGATCAGCTCGCGCAGGTGCCCGGCCTTCAGGTACAGCTCGGCCCCTTCCGGGCCCGCCTCCACCCCCAGCCCGTCGCCCGGCGGAAGCCGCAGCCAGGCGCCCTGGGGCAAGGTGTGGCCTGCCTCCAGCAGGCTGCCCTGCAGCACCAGCAGTTCAGCCCCCGCGTCGTTGCCCTCGGGCAGCAGCAAGGCACCAGGTTGCAGCCGCAACACCTGCACCCGCTCGCCAAAACCCTCATACAAGGGGCACACCGCCCGGTCGATCAGGTGGTGCCAACGGGTGGCATCGCGCGTGTTGACGCACACCGTGGCCCGGTCGGCCGGGTTCATCTGCCACAGCTTGACGAAGATGATGCACCCCGCGGGGCTGCCAGGCTGGTGGGCCGAACCGGGCGGGTTGCGCAGGTAGGTGCCCGCGGAGTGCAGCGTTGACCCTTCAGCGAAGGTGCCTGACAACACCAGGATTTCTTCGCCACCCGGGTGCTCGTGCGCCGGGAAGCTGGCCGCAGGCGCATAGCGCACGATGCTGGTGGCACGCGCCTTTTCGTCGCCGATGCGGTCGAGCATGCGGCGCTCCACGCCGGGCTGGGGCGATGGCACCCAGGGCTTGGTCTCGGAGTTGATGACCACTCGAAGCGAGAAGTCAGCGTTCAGCCAAACGGATGAGGTCATGATGGGTTGAGGTCATCAAAGTGTTGCTCAGCTTGCAGTAAGCTTTCAGCTCAATTAATCCAAAGGGAGCCCCACATGAAAACATCTGCCATTTTTGTCAAATCTGTGCTGAGCGCCGGCATTGCAGTGTTCACCACTGCGGCATCCGCCAACCTGTACCAGTTTCAGTTCCTTGCCAATCCCGACGCGCTTAAAAGTTCACAAGACAAGTCGCTGGATGTGCTGCACACCATCACCATCGACTCCGACAAAATTTCATCGTTCTCGCCCTCTACCCTCAACGCCACCTCGACGTGGCTTGACGGTGGGATCAGCATGACCATGACTCATCAGGGTAAAACAGTGTCGCTCAACAGTGGCCTGGACCCTGACAGCCCTTACGTGACCATTCCTGGTTACTACTACAACGAAGGCTTCCGCAATCTGTCCTCAAAGGGCATCTGGTTCTTTGCGTTGGAGTTTGCACCCAATAGCCCGTTCATCGACGGTAACGACCTGCCCTACGACCCATTTGTCTACGGATTCCTGTTCGCTTACCAGGACAATCAGGCCTACCAGGACTTTGGCTCTCTCTGGGTCGCCGGCGACACCTCGGTACTCCCGAACTATCAAATCCCTGCCGTGCCAGAACCCAGCACGGCCCTCCTGGGCGTGATGGGAGCGCTGGGCCTGCTGGTGGCGGCCAAGCGCAAACGCGGTTGACCGTCGGGCGTCGTCACCACCCACCACCCAAGGCCCGCACCAAGCCCACGGTCTGCCCCGCCCAGGCACCACGCAGCAGCACCGCCTGGCGCTCGGCGCTCAGCAGGCTGCGCTGAGCGTCGATCAACGTGAGGTAGCTGTCCTCTCCCGCGCGGTAGCGTTTGTCGGCGAGGTCGGCCGAGCGGCGGGCGGCGCCCAAGGCCTCATCGACCGATCCGGCCTGCTCACGCGTGGCGGTCAGGCCGCTGAGTTGGCCTTCGACGTCGCCAAAGGCCTGCAACACCGACTGGCGATAGTCGGCCACCGACTCTTCCAGCGCGGCTTCAGAGCGCGTGATGGCTGCGCGGTTGCGCCCGCCATCAATGATGGGCAGGTTGAACACGGCGCTGACCAGCCAGCTGCGCGCGCTCATGGTGAACAGATCCGACAGTTCGCTGGACGCCTGTCCGCCTTGGGCCGTCAGCACCAAGGCTGGGAACAATGCCGAGCGGGCCTGACCCACGCGGGCGTTGGCCGCCACCATGCAGGCCTGGGCCACGGCCACGTCGGGGCGGCGCTCCAGCAAAGCCGACGGCAGGCCGGCCGGCACCTGGGGCACGGCCACATCCGCTGGCAAAGGCTGGGCCGCCAGGCTGAAGGCCGACGGGGTCTTGCCCAGCAGCAGCGCCAGGGCCTGTTCGGCACGGCGGCGGTCGCCTTGCGCGGCCTGCAGCTCGGCGCGCGTGCTGGCGCGATCGGCCTGGGCGCGGGCCAGGTCCAACTCGGATACATCGCCCGCCTTGTAGCGCTTGGAAATCAAATCCAGCGTCTGCTCGCGCAGCGACAGCGTGCGGCTCAAGAGATCGGCCACGGCGTCGAGCGTACGCACTTGGTAGTAGGCCTGGGCCACGTCGGCTTGCAGGGCCAGACGCACCGAGCGCAAGGCGGCCTCGGTGGCCTGCGCGTCGGCGTCAGCGGCGCGCACGCCATTGGCCACGCGCTGGAAGAGGTCCACCTCGTAGCTGGCGCCCACGCCCAACTGCCATGCGGTGGCAGCCGGCACGCGGGTTCCAGCGGACTCGCCGGCCTCCACGGCCGAGAGCTTCTGGCGGGTCGCGCCCGCCTGCGCCCCCAACTGCAGCGAGCGGTCGGCCTCGGCGCTGCCCAACAGCGCTCGCGCGGCTTTGACCCGGGCGGCGGCGGCCGCCAGTCCCGGGTTGCCAGCATCGGCTTGTGCTTGCAGGGCATTGAGCTGCTCATCGCCAAAAGCGCGCCACCACTCACCGCGCGGCTGGGCCTCTGCGGGCTCAGCCCTCTTCCAGCGGCTCTGAGCGGCCGCCGCTTCCTTGTAGGCCACCGGCACGTCCACCGCGGCCTGTTGCGCCACCGGCGCCGTGTTGCAGGCCGCCAGCAGGGCTGCCGTGGCCAGGGTGGTCATGGACCAACGAATGGATCGGATCATGCTTGCACCTCGCTGCTCAGCACAGGGGTCGTTGTGGTGGTGGCGGGCTGGGTGGGGCTGATGCGTTCGGCCAGCTTGCGCACCAGCACATAGAAGACAGGCGTGAGGAAGAGGCCGAACAGGGTCACGCCCAGCATGCCCGCGAACACGGCCACACCCATGGCATGGCGCATTTCGGCACCCGCGCCGGTCGAGAACACCAGGGGCACCACGCCCATGATGAAAGCGAAAGATGTCATCAAGATGGGACGCAAGCGCAGCTTGCAAGCCTCCAGCGCCGCTTCGACGATGCCCTTGCCATGGTGCTCCAGCTCGCGGGCGAACTCGACGATCAGGATGGCGTTCTTGGCCGACAGCCCCACCAGCACGAACAGCGCGATCTGCGTGAAGATGTTGTTGTCACCGCCGGTCCACCACACGCCTGCCAGGGCGCACAGCATCGACATCGGCACGATCAGGATCACGGCCAGCGGCAGTGTCCAGCTCTCGTACTGCGCGGCCAGCACCAGGAAGACCAGCAGCACGCACAGCGGGAACACGTAGACCATGGTGTTGCCGGCCAGGATCTCCTGGTAGGTCAGATCGGTCCACTCGTAGCTCACGCCCTTGGGCAGCGTCTCGGCGGCGATCTGCTCCATGATGGCCTGGGCCTGACCCGATGACACACCCGGCGCTGCGCCGCCGTTGATGTCGGCAGACACATAGGCGTTGTAGCGCTGCACGCGGTCGGGGCCGTAGCTGTCGCTCACTTTGACCAGGCTTGAGAGCGGCACCATGTCGCCACTGTTGCTGCGCACCTTGAGCTGCGAGATGGCCTCGACGTTGTTGCGGAACGGTGCATCGGCCTGGGCCACGACCTGGAAGGTGCGACCGAAGCGGTTGAAATCGTTCACGTAGAGCGAGCCCAGGTTGATCTGCAGCGTGTCGTAGATCGATGCCAGCGGCACGCCCAGTTGCTTGGCCTTGGTGCGGTCCACGTCGGCAAACAGTTGGGGCACGTTGATCTGGTAGCTGCTGAACACGCCAGCGAGCGCGGGGTTCTGCCAGGCCTTCATCTGCAGGGCCATGACGGCCTGATACAGCTGGTCGTGGCCCACGTTACCGCGGTCTTCCACGAACAGTTTGAAGCCGCCGATGGCACCCATGCCGTTCACCGCGGGCGGCGGGAACACCATGATGAAGGCGTCCTGGATCGCACCCAGGCGCTTGTTGACCTCGGCCGCAATCGCATCACCCGAGAGCTCAGGACTGTTGCGCTTGTCGAAATCATCGAGCGTGTAGAACACGATGCCAGCGTTGGGCGCGTTGGTGAAACCATTGATCGACAGGCCGGGGAAGGCCACCGATTCCTTCACACCGGGCACCGACTGCGCGATGTCCGTCATGCGGCGGATGACCGCGTCGGTGCGCTCCAGCGAGGCGGCATCGGGCAATTGCGCGAAGCCCACCAGGTACTGCTTGTCCTGCGCGGGCACGAAACCGGCCGGCACCTGCTTGAACACGAAGAACGCGGCCACGCACAGCAACAGGTAGGCGCCCATGGTCAGGCTCTTGTGCTTGAGGGTGCCCTGCACGCCACCTTGGTAGCCGTGCGAGGCGCGGTCGAACACGCGGTTGAAGCGCTTGAAGAAACCACCGAGCAACCAGTCCATGCCACGCGCCAGCTTGTCCTTGGGCGCGTCGTGCGGCTTGAGCAGCACGGCGGCCAGCGCGGGCGACAGCGTCAGCGAGTTGAAGGCCGAGATCACGGTCGAGATGGCGATCGTCAGCGCGAACTGCTTGTAGAACTGACCCGTCAGGCCCGACACATAGGCAATGGGCACGAACACCGCACACAGCACCAGCGCGATGGCGATGATCGGCCCCGAGACCTCCTTCATGGCCTGGATGGTGGCGTCACGCGGCGACAGACCGAGTGCGATGTTGCGCTCGACGTTCTCGACCACCACGATGGCGTCGTCCACCACGATGCCGATGGCCAGCACCAGGCCGAACAGCGACAGCGTGTTGATCGAAAAACCAAAGGCCAGCAGCACCGCGAACGTGCCCACGATGGACACTGGCACGGCCAGCAGCGGGATGATCGATGCGCGCCAGGTCTGCAGGAAGACGATGACCACGATCACCACCAGCGCCACGGCTTCGATCAGGGTGTGGATCACGGCCTTGATCGAATCGCGCACGAACTGCGTGGGGTCGTAGACGATGGCGTAGTCCACGTCGGGCGGGAAGTCCTTCTTGGCCTCGTCCATCACGGCGCGCACGTCTGCAGACAACTGCAGCGCATTGGCGTTAGGCGCCTCGAAGATGCCCATGCCGATGGCCGGCTTGTTGTTGAGCAGCGAGCGCAGCGCGTACTGGTTCGAGCCCAGCTCGATGCGGGCCACGTCGCGCAGGTAGGTCACGCCACCGGCCGCGTTGGTGTTGACGATGATGTTGCCAAACTCTTCTTCGGTGGCCAGGCGACCTTGGGTGTTGACCGACAACTGAAAGGGTGCGGTGGTGTCGGGCGGAGCCCCCACGGTGCCCGCGGCCACCTGCACGTTCTGCTCGCGAATCGCAGCCACCACGTCGGCAGCGGTCAGGCCACGCTGGGCCACCTTCTGCGGGTCCAGCCAGATGCGCATGGCGTAATCGCCCGAGCCGAACACCTCGACCTGACCCATGCCTGGCAGACGCGAGAGACGGTCCTTCACGTTCAGCGTGGCGTAGTTGCGCAGGTAGACGTCGTCGTACGTGCCATTGGGCGAGAGCAGGTGCACCACCATCGTGATGTTGGGCGAGCTCTTGACCGTGGTCACGCCGATCTGGCGCACCTCTTCGGGCAGGCGCGGCAAGGCGCGCTGCACGCGGTTTTGCACCTGGGTTTCAGCCTGCTCGACGTTGGTGCCGATCTTGAAGGTGATCGTCAACGTCATCACGCCATCGGTGGTGGCCTGCGAGGACATGTAAAGCATGTTCTCGACGCCGTTGATCTGCTCCTCCAAGGGCGCAGCGACGGTTTCAGCGATGACCTTGGGGTTGGCGCCCGGGAATTGCGCGCGCACCACCACCGAAGGCGGCACCACCTCGGGGTACTCCGAGATGGGCAGCTTGAAGATGGCGATGACCCCCGCGATGAAGACGAGGATGGACAAGACCGCAGCAAAAATCGGCCTGTCCACAAAGCGTGTGGAGATGTTCATGGGGTGGGCCTTTCTTTACTGGGCAGCACTGGCAGCACCTGTGGGGGCGCCCTCCATGGGCACCTCTTGCGGGGCCACCGGTGCACCGGGGCGCACACGCTGCAGGCCATCAACGATGACCCGCTCACCCGGCTTCAACCCGGCGGTGACGACCCGCAACGAGCCCACGGTGGCGCCAAGCTGCACTGGCCGGTACTCGGTCTGGTTGTTGGCGGCCACCACGTAAACGAACTTGCGGTTCTGGTCGGTGCCCACGGCCTTCTCGGCCACCAGGGCCGAGGCCACACCGCCGGCCTCAGTGCCCAGCTTGACCTTGGCGAACAAACCCGGGGTGAGCACACCATCCGGGTTGTTGACCACGGCGCGCAAGCGCAGGCTGCCCGTTTGCGGGTCGATCTGGTTGTCCACAAAGTCCAGCTTGCCCGCGTGCGGGAAGCCCTCTTCATGGGCCAGGCCCACGCTCACTTTCAGGGCGCCCGGGTTGCTGCGGGCCAGCTTGCCCAGCTGCAGGAAGGTGGACTCATCACCGTTGAAGCTGACATACACCGGGTTGGCGGACACCAGCGTGGTCAGCACCTGGCTGCCATCCACCAGGTTGCCTTCGGTGATTTCGGCCTTGCCCACGCGTCCATCAAACGGCGCGCGCACGCTGGTCCACTCCAGATTGAGGCGGGCCGCCGCCAGCGAAGCCTGGTCGGCACCCGACGCAGCCTCGGCCTGCCGGGCGGTGGACGCGCGCTCGTCGTAATCGCGTTGCGCGATCGCGTTGTCGGCCAGCAGTTGGCGCGCGCGGTTCAGTTCGGTCTGGCTTTGGTCGGCCTTGGCCCGAGAGCCCGCGGCGGCGGCCTCCAGACGGGCCACTTCGGCGCGGTAGGCGCGTGGGTCGATGGTGAACAGCACCTGGCCCTTGCGCACCAGCGAGCCCGCCTGGAAGTGCACGCGCTCGATGGTGCCGGCCACGCGGGGACGGATGTCGGCGCGCTCGATGGCTTCAACGCGGCCCGAGAACTCGCGCTCATCGGCCACGGGCCGCGCGATGACGGCGGCGACGCTCACCGGCATGGCGGGTGGGGCACCGCCCTCGGAGGGGGCGGCTTGCGCCGATTGCTCGGGGCCGCAGCCAGCGAGCAGGCCGGCCAGCGCCAAGGTCATGGTCAAAGCGATTCGTGTGGACAGTTCGGTCATGTGGACACTCCCTGAAGTGGAGTCAAAGGTTGCGGTGTTCTGGTGAAGTGAGAGGCGCGCTGTCTGGATGCGCGATGAAATCGCGCATGGCCAGCACACAAGGGTCGTCGGCGGTCAGCTCGCAACGGTCTGCGGCATCGCGCAGGTGGTCGGCCGGTGGCAGGGCCACGTCGTGGGCCACGTTGCCCGCCTCGCGCAACTGGGCGGCGTAAGCCTTGGCCTCATCGGCCAGCGGATCACCCTCGGTGTGAAAGATCAGCGCTGGCGGCAAGCCACCCAGGCGCCGGGCGTTGAGCGGGCTGGCATAGGGGTGCAGCCGGTCGGCCGGGTTGGGCAGGTAAAGGCGGTAGGCGGCTTCGGCCGCCTGGGCCAGCTCGCGTTGATCAGGGTCATTGGCCGCGCAGCGCATGGAGCCACACCCCATGCTGGCGTCCAGCATGGGCATCACCAGCACCTGTCCGGACAGCTTGGGCCCCAGGCGATCACGACACACCAGCGCCGACACCGCCGCCAGGTTGCCACCGGCCTCGCAGCCCCCCACGAACAGGGGCGCGCCACGGCTGGCCAGGCGGTTGCGGTGTTGCCAGGCCATGCACAACACCACGTGGGCATCCTCCACCGGTGCGGGAAACGCGCGCTCAGGCTGTACTGCATAGGTGGGCGCCAGGATGTTGGCACCACAGACGTCAGCCATCACGCGCAGACAGTTGTTGGCTTCGTCCAGGTCGGGCACCACGAAGCCCCCCGGCGCAAAAAACACCATCAGCGCCGGCTTGCTGGCCACGCTGCGGTACAGGCGCAGGCGCAGCGGCCCGCTGTGGCCAGGCCACTCCAGTTCGCTGATCGGCGCAGAAGGATCGAGAGACAGGACAGACGCGTCAGGCATGTGCAGTACACCCAGCACCGGCCCCATGACCGGCGTTCTGCAGACTGTAAAGATGCGCCCTGACTGGATAAATACCATTTTTACGAAATGACTGTTCACATTGGTGAACAATCAAGCATGGACAAGTTCAAAGCCATCGAGGTGTTTGTGCGCGTGGTGGACCTGGGGAGCTTCACCCGGGCAGCCGATGCCCTGGGCATGCCCAAAGCCACGGTGTCGACCCTGGTGCAGGATCTGGAGGCCCAGTTGGGCGTGCGCCTGCTGCAACGCACCACGCGCCGGGTGGGCCTGACGGCCGAAGGCGCGGCCTACTACGAGCGCTGTGCCCGCGTGTTGGACGACCTGCGCGAGGCCGATGAGGCGGTGTCTTCGCGACATGGACAGCCCGAGGGGCGACTGAAGGTGGACATGCCCACCAGCTTGGCCAGCCTCCTGATGCCAGAGGCCATACCGCGATTCATGGCCCGCTACCCCGGCCTGGAACTGGAGTTGGGCTGCTCCGACCGGCTCATCAACGTGGTCAATGAGGGCGTGGACTGCGTTCTGCGCGTGGGCGAGTTGCGCGACCCGACCCTGGTAGCGCGCCGCGTGGGCGACATGCGCTTCGTGACGGTGGCCTCACCCAAGTACCTGGCACAACACGGGGAACCCACCCACCCGAGCGACCTGATGCAATCCGCGCACCGGTGCGTGCATTACTTCTTGCCAGGAGGCAAGCATGCAAGCTTTGAGTTTCAGCGGGGCAGCGAGACACTGTCGCTCACCCCACCAGGGACCCTCGCCGTGAACGACTCCAACGCCTACCATGATGCCTGCATGGCAGGGCTGGGCATCGGCCAGATACCTGAGTTGGTGCTTCGTACACCAGGCCGTGAGAACGCGCTCAAACCCGTGCTGACCGACTGGTGTGCCGGCGTGATGCCCGTGCACGTGGTTTTCCCATCGAACCGGCATCTCTCAACGCGGGTGCAGGCTTTTGTTGAATGGGCCGCCACCTTGTTCGAGACCACACCGCGACCTGTTTGAACCACGTCATGCTGGGGGGAGCGCACCAGGAGTCCTGTCGTGGCGAGCTGCTGCCGCCAGCTGAAATGAATTTCCCACACAACGCGCTTCCCTGTTATAGTGGGTTTAGGTGCATGCTGTTTCGCTTTCCTCCGCAGCACCTGTCGCCCTGTGGGGCCGCGTCCTTTGACGCCCAGCACCCGCATTCTTCGCAGCACCGGCTTGTTGTTTCCGGCTCCTGCTCTCTTCAGGCAAGCGTCGTCTGATCCCGTTGTCCTGCTCACCCGTCTGGTACGGGCGTCTTGTTCAAGCAGGCTCCTGATCTCTCTGTTTTCCTGGGCATTGGCCTGACCTTCGGGTGGCGCTGCCCGCTTGCATTCTTTTCCTTTGAACGATCTCCTTCCTCACCGTCAACAGGTGGGGCGCTATGTGCTGTCGCCGGTCTCACGTCAGACCGATGACGGACAGTACACCGCCTCGCTGTCCATCCGCAGTGGTCGGGGTTCCGCCAGTCATGACCGGGTGTTCCGGTTCATCCCGCTGTTCCCCACATCCCTCGCCGCCGTTCAGTACGCGCTGGCCCAGGGCATGCACTACACCCGTCAACCCGCATTGCCCGCCTGATTCCAGGCCCGGCATGCCCACATCCATTCATCATGGCCAAAGAAGAACTCATTGAAATGCGCGGACAGGTGGACGAAGTGCTGCCCGACTCGCGCTTCCGCGTCACCCTTGAAAACGGTCACAGCCTGATCGCCTACACCGGCGGCAAGATGCGCAAACACCGCATCCGCATCCTGGCCGGCGACAAGGTCTCGCTCGAACTGTCGCCCTACGACCTCAACAAGGGTCGCATCACTTTCCGTCACCTCGAGCCCCGCTCGGGTGGCGCACCCCAGGCACCGCGTCGTCGGTTCTGAACCAGTTGCGAGGGTTCACCCCGCAAGGTGATACCTCAACCTGGGGCCTGCTGGCCGCGGCAGGCCCTCTCATTCCAGCGGCAAATCTCTCTCTTGAAATCTCTGAAAGGGTCCAACCATGGACAACAAGCTCTACGTCGGCAACCTGCCCTACTCGATGCGCGACGACGACCTGCAACAGCACTTCGCCCAGTTCGGTGAAGTGGCCTCTGCCAAGGTCATGACCGATCGCGACACCGGCCGCTCCAAGGGCTTCGGCTTCGTGGAAATGGGTTCGGGCCAGGAAGCTCAAGCCGCCATCCGCGGCATGAACGGTCAGTCGTTTGACGGCCGCGCCCTGGTGGTGAACGAAGCCCGTCCCCGTGAAGACCGTCCCCGTGGCGGCTTCGGTGGTGGCAATGGCGGCGGCTACGGCGGCGGCAATGGCGGTGGTGGCTACGGCGGTGGCCGTCGCGGCTACTGATCAAGCCCAACCCGGCACACGGGTTTTCGGGGGCTGCGCGACAATCATGACCCATGGACCAGTCGCCAGCTCCCGATCCTGACCTTGCGGTCGACCCGATGCCCCAGCAGCCCGAACCGCCAGACCTCAACGCCTGTTGCGGTAACGGCTGCGATCCGTGCATTTTTGATCTGCACGACATGGCCATGGCGGAATACCGTCAGGCCATGAAGGCCTGGCAGGCTCGCCAGAGCCTCAAACCATCTTGAAGAACGACACGGCCTGCACCATGCGGTCGGCCTGCTGCTTGAGGCTTTCTGCCGCAGCGGCACTTTGTTCCACCAGTGCAGCGTTCTGCTGCGTGACCTGGTCCATCTGATTGACGGCGTCCGTCACCTGCGACACCCCGCGGCTTTGTTCGCCGCTGGCTGAACTGATCTCGCCCACGATGTCATTGACACGGCGAATGGCGGCCAGGATGTCCTGCATGCGCTGACCGGCCTCATCCACCAGGGTGCCGCCCTGCTCGACTTGCTGGACGCTGCCCGTGATCAGGCTCTTGATCTCGCGGGCCGCTTCGGCGCTGCGCTGGGCCAGACTGCGCACCTCGCCTGCCACCACGGCAAACCCGCGCCCTTGTTCGCCTGCGCGGGCCGCCTCCACGGCCGCATTGAGCGCCAGGATGTTGGTCTGAAAGGCAATGCCATCGATGACGCCGATGATGTCGCCGATCTTGCGGCTCGAGTCGTTGATGCCCCGCATGGTGTTCACCACCTGCGAGAACACCTGACCGCCCTGGGTGGCCGCGTCGGTGGCGCTCTTGGCCAACTGGTCGGCCTGCGAGGCGTTTTCTGCGTTCAGGCGCAGGGTTTCGCTCAATTGGATCATGGTGGCTGCGGTTTGCTGCAAGGCGCTGGCCTGCTCTTCGGTGCGCTGGCTCAGGTCCAGGTTGCCCTGGGCAATTTCAGAGCTGGCGCCCGCCACCCCTTCAGCTTGATGGCGCACCACGCCCACGGCGCTGGACAGCGCGTCTTTCAAGCGCAGCAGCGCCTGCTGCAGGTCGCCGAGTTCATCGGCCCGGTCGGTGCGTACCGCCACCGTCAAGTCCCCGCGTGACACGCGGTCCACCGCCCCGATCACGTTCAGCAGGGGCGCTGTCACCGAGCGGGTCACCAGCCAGGCCAAACCACCGGCCGTCAACAGACTGCAGACGCACACCAGCAGCAAACCACTTTGCAGTTGCCCCAGGGTGTGATCGACGGCAACGCCGCTCTGGTTCATGAGGTCTTCCTGGTAGGTGGTCAGCTCTGCCAGGTGGCGTTCGTAATCCTGCAGGCGGGGGCGCAATTGGCTGATCAACAGATCGGAGGCGGCATCTTGGTCGTGCGCGGTCGCCACCGCGATGAAGGCCTCCAGAGCGTGTGCGTACGCCTGCCTGGCGACTTCGGCCTGGGTGAGCAGTGTTTTGCCCCGCTCACTGTGGATGGTGGTGTGCAAGGCCTGGTAGAGATCAGACGCCTTGGCCCGGGAGGTGTCGAGCGCGGCCAACTCATCGCGTCGAATCTGCAGGTCTTCCAAAAACGCCAGATCCCCCACGATGCGGGCTTGCAGGTTCAACTCAGCCCGGATCTGGTGCACCTGTTTGACCTTGGGGTAGCGGTCTTGCAGCACCATGTCTACCTCGGTGTTCGTGACCCGCAAGCCCAACCACGAGAGCGCCGACACCAACAGCACCAGCGACAACACAGCGCCGAAGCCCCAAGCCAAACGAGCGCCGATCTTCATGTGATGGAAAAACCGCATGGCCGATGTCCCAAGGATGCCTATCTGACGGCATATCGACAGCCACAGGTCAGACCTGAGTCGGGCGCAGCACTGGCCACGGAATGTTCACGGTTTTAAGGCCGCTTCTCTCAGTTTGTCTTTTTTGCTCTTGCGCTTGCCCTTGATGCCGCCCGTGCCGTCTGGGTCGGTCAGCGGGTTGCGCAAGGGCGGTGGCTGGGTGGGCTCGGTCTGCGTCATCTCGAAGCCCGGCAATTGTTCACGCGGCACGCGCAGGCCCTGGCGTTTTTCGATGAGGCGGAAGTGCGCCTCGGTATCGGCGTTGACGAAACTGATCGCCACGCCGCTGTGACCGGCGCGCGCGGTGCGGCCAATGCGGTGGATGTGGTCGTCGGGTGAGCGCGGCAGGTCGAAGTTGACCACGGCCGGCAAGGCCTCGACATGCAGGCCGCGGGCGGCCAGGTCGGTGGCCACCACCACCTGCAACTCGCCGGCCTTGAAGGCGCGCAGCACCTCGCGGCGGGCGCCCTGGCTGGCGTCGGCATGGAAGGCCGCCGCCCTGAAGCCGTGCTTGACCAGCTTGGCGGCCACCATGTCGCACGCATGACGCGTGGCCACGAACACCAGCACCTGGCGCCAGCCTTCGTGCTTGATCAGATGGCGCAGCAGCGGCGAGCGCTGGGCCGCGTCCACCTGGATGGCTCGCTGGTGGATGTCGGGCACCGACACGGTGGACGCACTCAGGTCGATGCGCACGGGATCGGTCAACAGCCGCGCGGCCAGGGCCTCGATGGCCGGCTCGAAGGTGGCCGAACACAGCAGGTGCTGCCGGCGTGCGGGCAACAAGGCCAGCACGCGGTTCAGCTCATCTTCAAAGCCCTTGTCCAGCAGGCGGTCGGCCTCGTCCAGCACCAGGGTCTGCACGCCGTCCAGGCTCAGGGCGTTGTGCTCGATCAGGTCCAGCAGGCGACCGGGCGTGGCCACCACGATGTCGGCCCCACCGCGCAAGCCCAGCATCTGCGTGTTGATGGACACCCCACCGAACACGCAGCCCCAGCGCAGCGGCGCCTGAATGTGGGCCGACAGGTCGCGCAGCGTTTCGCCCACCTGCAAGGCCAGCTCGCGCGTGGGCACGAGCACCAGAGCCTGCGTGGGTCGGCGGCCAGGCGTCAGGCGCCGGCCCGAGGCCTCGAAGCGGATTTCGATCTGCTGCAGCAGGGGCAGCACATAGGCCAGGGTCTTGCCTGAGCCGGTGGGCGCCAGGGCCAGAACATCGCGCCCGGCCAGCGCCGCCGGAATGGCCGCCGCCTGCACGGGCGTCGCGTCGACCAGGTCGGCATCGGCCAGTGCCTGCTGCAGCGAGGGCAACAGGCCCAGCGCGTTCAAAGGTACCTCGCTCACAGCGCCCTCACCTTCACCGACTTGCCCTTGACCTTGCCGCCTTGCAGGCCCTTGAGGGCCTTGGCAGCGATGTCACGGTCCACCGCCACGTAGGTCGAAAACTCGTTGACGTTGATCTTGCCGATCTTGGCGCCATCCAGCCCCAAGTCTTTGGTGAGCGCGCCCAGCACATCACCGGGGCGGATCTTCTCTTTGCGGCCGCCCAGGATCTGCAGCGTCACGCGCGGTGGGCGCAGCGGCTCGCGCTCAGGTGATGGGGTGAGCTCGCTCAAGGGGTGCCATTCGCTGGCACGGCCCTGCATCTGATCAATGCGACCCACGCGGCCCATCTCGTCCATGCTGGCCAGGCTGAAGGCCCAACCCGATTCGCCCGCACGGCCGGTGCGGCCCACGCGGTGGGTGTGCACCTCGACGTCAGGGGTGATGTCCACGTTGATGACGGCTTCGAGGTTGGCGATGTCCAGCCCGCGTGCGGCCACGTCGGTGGCCACCAGCACGCTGCAACTGCCATTGGCGAAGCGCACCAGCACCTGGTCGCGGTCGCGCTGGTCCAGATCGCCGTGCAATTCGAGCGCCACGATGCCCTGGGCCTGCAGCACATCAACCAGGTCGCGGCACTGCTGCTTGGTGTTGCAAAAGGCGATGGTGCTGGCGGGGCGGAAGTGATCGAGCAGCAGGCCCACGGCGTGCAGGCGCTCGGACTCTTTCACCTCATAAAAGCGCTGGCGGATGCGCGAGGTGTCGTGCTTCTCGGCCAGCTTGACCTCTTGCGGATCGCGCATGAAGCGGCGCGCCAGCTTGTCGACACCTTCGGGGTAGGTGGCCGAGAACAGCAAGGTCTGGCGCTGCTTGGGCGCCTGCGCCACCACCTGCGCGATGTCATCGGCAAAGCCCATGTCCAGCATGCGATCGGCTTCGTCCAGCACCAGGGTCTGCAAACCATCGAGCGTGAGCGACTCGCGCGCAAGGTGGTCGAGCACCCGGCCCGGCGTGCCCACGATGATGTGCGCGCCATGCTCCAGGCTGGCCAGTTGCGGCCGGATCGGGCTGCCGCCACACAGGGTGACGACCTTGATGTTGTCTTCGGCCCGGGCCAGGCGGCGGATTTCGGTGGTGACCTGATCAGCCAGCTCGCGCGTGGGACACAGCACCAGGGCCTGCACACCAAAGAAGCGCGGGTTGAGCCGAGCCAGCAAGGGCAGGCCGAAGGCCACGGTCTTGCCGCTGCCGGTCTTGGCCTGGGCAATGAGGTCTTTGCCGGCCAAGGCCAGCGGCAGGCTGGCCGCCTGGATGGGCGTCATCGCCACGTAGCCGAGGGTTTGCAGATTGGCCTGCATGACCTCGGACAAGGGCAGTTGCCCGAAAGAGGGGCCGCTGCGTGCGGCTTGAGTAACGTCGTCGTTCATGTGATTCAGCCCCATCATCCCCAATGGGCCGGCGCGTCGGTCGAGATGGCTTCGCTGCGGTGCCGGGGCACTTCGCACAGGCCTTGCGCATCCTGCACGGCCCGCACGCTGATGCGTGGCGCCTGCGATTGCACCGAGCCAAAGATCGTGGCAAACGACACATCGGCCGCATCACGCCCGGTGCCAAAACGCACAAAGCCCATGGGAATGGCGGTGCCCGAGGGGTCAAAGATGTACCACCGCCCACCCAGAAAGACCTCCACATAGGCATGAAAGTCGGTGGGGCCCAAGGCCGGATCGGCGCCAAAGTCGATGCCGGTGGCAAAGCGCGCCGGGATGTTGAGCGCACGACACAGCGCGATCATCAGGTGCGCAAAGTCGCGGCACACGCCCCGGCCCTCGTTGAGCGTGTCCATGGCCGAGGTGGCGCTGGTGGTGGTGTTGCCCTCGAACTTGACGCGACGCCGCACCCAATCCTGGATGGCCACCACGCGACTGTAGCCCTGGGGCAGCCCGCCAAACTCGGCCATCACCAAAGGGCCCAGCAGGTCCGACTGGCAATAGCGGCTGGGATAGATGTAGCTCAGCACCTCGGTGGGCAGGCGGGCCACCGGGGTCTCGGCGATCAACTCAGGCGCACACAGGTGGTGGTGCAGATCCACCGTGGCGTGGTAGTTCACCCGCAGGGGACCGGCCCAGGCACTGAGGCGCAGGTAGCGGTTCAGGCTGACCGGGTCGGCAAACAGCTGAGGCAGCACGGCCTGGTTGATGTTCAGGCACTCGCTGTGGATCACCTGACAACGCGTGTGCGCACCGTGGATGTTGAAGACGAAATCGGCACCCGGGGGCGCGACCTCGTAATGCAGGTCGATGGACAGTTCAATGCGGACCAAGGGAATCTCCAGGGCCACACACGAACGCGACCAACTCTTTCACCGCCATTGTCGCCGATTGCCGCGCGGCGCGCAGCAATCTCCTGGCCATCAGTCGGAGATCACCACCCCCGGCATGAAGGCGACGCGCCCCTTGATCTCTTGCGCGGCCTCGGTGGGCTCGGGGTAGAACCACACGGCGTCAGGCTTCATCTCGCCATTGACGAACAGGCTCAGCCACTGCGCCTGCCCCTTCCACACGCAGCTGCTGCGGTGGTTGCTGAAGGTGGTGTATTCATCCTTCAGCGCGTGGCGCGGGAAGTAGTGGTTCCCTTCGAGGGTGACGATGTCGTCGCTCTCGGCGATGACGACGCCATTCCAGATGGCTTTCATGGGGGTGTCCTGTGGCGGTGATCGATGCCGCGCATGCTACGCGGTTTCTGGCGTGGCTTCGCGCGCAGCATGGGCCGCTTGCAGGCGCCACAACTGCCAGGCGATGGTGCCCAGGGCCGCGAGCAGCCCCATCGTGAGCACCGGCCAGCCCCCGTGCTGCCACAACCAGCCCCCCAGGTAGCCCAGCAGGCTGCCACCCACGTAATAGCTCAGCAGGTACAAGGCGGTGGCCTGGCTTTTCAGGGCGCCCGCCTCGCGGCCCACCCAGCCCGAGCACACCGCGTGCAGCGCAAAAAAGCCAAACGTCATCACCGCCAAGCCTGGCACGAACACGGGCAAGGACGGCACCAGCGCCAAACCCAGCCCCACGGCCGTCACGGCGGCCATGCGCATGGCGGCACGGTACAGGCCCCAACGCGCGGTGAGGCGACCACTGATGCCCGACGACACCACGCCGGCCAGGTAACACGCAAAGATGAGCCCCACCTGGGTGGCCGGCAGATCAAAAGGCGGGGACTGAAGGTGAAAACTGGCGTAGTTGTACGCCGCCACGAACAGGCCAGAGGCCAGACCACCACACACGAACAAGCGCGGCAGGCGCGGATGGCTCAGCAAGGCGTGCCAGGTGCGCCAGCCCACCCAGGCCGAAGCCCCAGCGGAGGCTGAGGCAGCAGGCGAGACCGACTGGGCCGGCAACACCCGCGCCACCAGGACGATGGCGATCAGGCTGAGCGCGGACACCACCACCAGCGCCACTGGCCAGCTCACCAGGTCGGCGCTGACGCCAACGCCCACCCGCCCGCACATGCCGCCCATGGCCGTGCCGGCCACGTACAAGCCCATGGCCGACGACATCTTGTGCCCCGGCACGGCATCGGCCACATAGGCCATGGCCGTGGCCGGCACAGCCCCCAGGCACAGGCCCAGCAGGGTGCGACAGACCAGCACCTGCATCCACGTCTGGCTGAACGCCGCCAGAACATTGAACACGGCCGCCAGACTCAGGGCGGCCAACATCAGGCGCCGCCGGTCCAGCGCCGGCGTGCGCACCGCACCCCAGAAGATGGTGAGCGCCAAGGCACTGGTGGACAGGGACAAGGCCAGGGCGCTGTCGGCCGCACTGATGCTGAACTGCTGCGCGAACGTGGGCAGCAGCGGCTGCGTGGCGTACAGCAAGGCGAAGGTGACGAAGCCCACCAGGAACATGGCGCCCTGGGTCTGGCCGATGGAAGACTGGCTCATGTGCCGGCATTCTTGCCTTGCCTCGTGAATACGTCCAATATATTGTCAGAGATACTTTCATATGTACTGCGTATATCCATGGAGCTTCGACACCTGCGCTACTTTCTGACGGTGGCCGACGAGGGCAGCGTCACACGGGCCGCCGAGCGCCTGCACATCAGTCAGCCCCCCTTGAGCCAGCAGATCAAAGAGCTGGAGCGCATGGTGGGCGTGACCTTGTTCGAACGCACCTCGCAGGGCATGACGCTGACCGCCGCAGGGATGGCCTTTCGCACCGAGGCACAACGCAGCCTGCAGGCGGCGCAGGACGCCCGACAGGCCGCCCTGCGCGCCGCCCAGGGGCACACCGGCACGCTGCGGGTGGGCTTCACCACCTCGGCCGCCTTCCACCCCGTCGTGACGGGCTCCTTGCAGGCCTTTCGGTCGGCCTGGCCCGAGGTGCAGGTGCTGCTGGAAGAAAGCAACACCACGCGGCTGAGTGAGGCGCTCTTGTCCGGCACCCTGGATGCCGCCTTTGTGCGCCCCGGCGGCCAGGCGCCCGGCGCACTGCGGCTGCAACCCTTCAAGGACGAGCCCATGAAAGTGGTGCTGCCCGCCAGCCACCCCCTGGCCGGGCAACGCCGCATCGCCCTGCACCGCCTGGCCAAAGAGCCATTTGTGCTGTTCCCGCGTTCGGTGGGCCCGGGCCTGCACGATGCCGTGGTGCAGGCCTGTCGAGACGCTGGCTTCGAGCCGCTGCGCGGTCCCGAAACCCTGCAGCTGTCGTCGGTGATCAACCTGGTGGCCGCCGGCATGGGGGTCTCGGTGGTGCCTGATTCGCTGACACAGATCCAGCTGCCTGGCGTGCGCTACCTGGGCATCCACGGCACGGCCCCCAAGGCCAGTCTGGCACTGGCCTGGCCGCACCACTGCAACACCCCCACCGTGCAGAATCTGGCTCAGATCGCCAACGCGCTCGGCGAACGCGCGCCCCTCAGGACCACCGCCCCATGAACCACCTGCTCACGGCCATCGAAGTGGCTGCCATGATCGCCTTCGCCCTGTCAGGCGTGTTCGAGGCCGCACGCAAACGCCTGGATGCGGTGGGCGTGTGCGTGGTGGCCGGACTGGCGGCGTTTGGCGGCGGCACCCTGCGGGACGTGCTGCTGGACCGGCGCCCCTTTTTCTGGGTAGAGAACGCGGTGTGGCTGTGGGGCTTGCTGGCGCTGTGCGCCACCGTGATGCTCTTCATGCGCACACAGCACGTGGCCCCCACCGAGCGCGCCATGCAATGGCCCGACGCGCTGGGCCTGGGCCTGTTCACGGCCAGTGGCACGCAGATCGCACTGCAGGCGGGGTCGCCCGCCCTGGTGGCGGTGCTGATGGGCGTGATCACCGCCACCTTTGGCGGTGTGCTGCGCGACATCGTGTGCAACGAGATCCCGGCCCTGCTGCGCGACCATCGGCCTTATGCCGTCTGCGCCTTCGTGGGGGCCTGGGTGGTGGTGGCCCTGCCCTGGTTGGGCGCCGAGCCCTGGCAGGCCATGCTGGCCGGGGGCCTGGTCAGCGCCTTGTTGCGCATCGCGGCGCTGTGGACGGGCTATACGCTGCCGCGATGGTCTGCTGGACCATGAACCTGGCGCGCAGCCCCATCAATCGGCTGAGAACAGATCGCTGTCGTGCGGCACCGCCCGCACCCGCACCATGCGTTGGAAAAACAGGCTGTTGGGCACGCGCAGCACCGCAGGGGCCTCGCCCTCTGTGGCGGGCTCACGCAGGGTGGTGTAGATCAGGTTGATGTCCATGACCTCGCCGCCCACGCCGGGCTTTTCTCCACCTTCCAGCAACTCGATGTGGTCTTGCAGGCGGAATGGCCGGGTGGTGAACAGCAGCATCGAACAAAAGATGTTGGACAGCACGCTCCAGGCCGCAAAAAACGCCACGGCCGCCACGGTGGCAAAGCCCGTGAACGCCGTCCACAGCACCGTGCCAGAGACGCCAAAGCGGTCCAGGATGAGCAGCACCACACTGGCGAAAATGACGAAGCCCCCGACCCGGCGAGCGCCCACCGCCAGCTCCAGCGGCAGTCGGTATTTGTCAGCCAGGCGCAGCACGAAACGGTGCAGCAAGCGGCGCACCAACAGGGCCACCAGAACGATCAGCACCACCTGCGCGCCCAGCACGATGAGGTCGAACCAGGGGTCGGCCCAGGCGGGCAGCATGGCTTTGATGCGTTGAATGGGCATGAGGGGCATCAGGTCATTCTAGTGGCCGCTTGGGCCGACAATATCGCCTGAACATGCGCTGCACACCATGAGCCGACTTCCCACCTACTTCTTGTCCCACGGCGGTGGCCCCTGGCCCTGGGTGGACGGCATGCGTGATCTGTTTGCGCGATCGGCGCAGGCGTTTTCGGCCATCCCCGGCACCTTGCCGCAGCGCCCCAAGGCCGTGCTGATGATCACCGGTCACTGGGAAGCCCCCGGCTTTGCCGTGTCCACGGGCGAGCACCCGCCCATGGACTACGACTACAGCGGTTTTCCGCCGCACACCTACGCGCTGCAATACCCGGCGCCGGGCCACCCCGCCTTGGCGGCGCGCGTGATGAGCCTGATGCAGGCGCATGGCCTGTCGTGCGTGGGCGACCCCACCCGGGGTTACGACCATGGCACCTTCGTGCCCTTGCACTTCATGTTCCCCCAGGCCGATGTGCCGGTGGTGCTGCTGTCCTTGAAGCACGGCTACGACGTGGCGTCCCACCTGAAGGCCGGCGAGGCCATCGCGCCCCTGCGCGACGAGGGCGTGCTGATCGTGGGCAGCGGGCTGACCTTCCACAACATGCGCGGCTTCGGCCAACCATCGTCCACACCCGTCGCCCAGGCCTTCGAGCACTTTCTGCACGAGGTCGTCACCATGCCTTCGGCCGCCACGCGCCACCAGGCCTTGATGAACTGGACACAAGCGCCCGGCGCCCGCCAGGCCCATCCGCGTGAAGACCACCTGCTGCCCCTGATGGTGGTGGCGGGCGCCGCCGGTGACGACCCCGGGCAGCGCGTGCTGCTGGAGCATGCGCTGGCGGTGGACATGGGCTCGTACCGATTTGGCTGAACCAGACCATGCGCTCATCCATCCACATCGTCGACGTGGACCGCGTCGAGACCTGGTCGCGCTACCGCCCTGGCCTGTGCGACCGCTGCGCCGCCAACTGCTGCACCATGCCACTGGAAGTGAAGCTGCCCGACCTGGTGCGCCTGGGCCTGGTCGACCCCTTCGAGGCCGACCATGAAGAGCCCAAGCAGATTGCCAAGCGCCTTCTGAAGATTGGGGCCATCGACCGTTTCAACATCAAGCACGGCATCTTCACGATGGCGCGCCGCGCCAGCGGTGACTGCCAGTACCTGGACGCCCGCTCACGGCGCTGCACGGTGTACGAGCGCCGCCCCGACACCTGCCGCAAGCACCCGCAGGTGGGGCCTCGGCCGGGGTATTGCCCGTATGGGGCCCGCGTCGACAAAACGACCTGAGGCGCTCCGACACCAGCCCCCCCGGACACGGGGTGAGCCGAGCGCTCACTCGCACGCCTAACGTTTCAGAATACGTCTGACATCAATCGGGTAGTACTGATCATGCATAAAAAGTTTAGGGGATGGTGGCACCGCGCGTGCTTGGCAGCACTGGCGTGCCTATTGACGGCATGCGGCGGTGGTGGGGGCGATACTCCAGACAGCGGAGACTCAACCCGGCCGTCTGCGGAGACAACAGAGACCGCACAAGGTATTTGGGTCTCTGCGGGCGCCCACGTCGAAGGTCTCACTCAACCCTCACTCATCCTGACCCTCAATGGCTCGCAGGACATTGTGGTCAACGCGGATCGCATCGCCCGCTTCCCCACATCAGTTAAGAAGGGGGAACGCTATTCCATTGAGGTGCGCCGCAACCCGCGATATCAAACGTGCGGAGTCACAGAGGGGGGTGAAGGCGTCGTCAGCAGCGCCGCGCCGCCCACAGCCAAGGTGGTTTGCGAAGACCTCAAGATCGATCCACTGGCATTGCCAACGCTGCCAGTCGTTTTAGGATCAATCTCTGGATTGAGCGCTTCAGGCCTGCACCTTCAATTGTTATCTAACGATGGGGAAGTGCTGGAAACCAGCATCGTACCGTCTACGGCCAAGTCATTCGCGTTTGAACGCGCGCCCACCGTCTCTGCTGGTGGCAGCGTCAACGGCTACGTGGTTGTTGGTCAACAACCTGTCGGGCAAGCCTGTGAAGTGCTCGGCCATGTTGGAGACCTTCCGGAGACCACATTACAGGTGGTTTGCCACCGGGTGAGTACCGCGGCAGGATTCAACCTGGAAACCACCAGCATCGCCGTGACCGTGGAAGAGGGAGAGGAACCAGCCCCTCAAATCGTATGGGGAAGTGTGGTGGGTGCCAATGCACCGGTCACGTTCTACGTCGAGCACAACGACGCTGCCGTCGCGTGGGCTGGCGCCCGCCAAGCCCGCACAACCACCAGCGGTTTTATTTGGTTCGGCCTTAAAGCCGCAAACTACAACCGCTCCCCGAGCCCTGGCACGTACAAAGACACCATCAAGGTCTATGCGTGCTACGACACCTCTTGCAAGAGTCAGGTACCTGGCAGTCCCAAGCAAATTCAGGTCGAGTACACCATTCGTCGCGAAACGCCACCAACACCGCTTTCGGTCTCTCAGCGCGCGGTGGCCTTCACTCAAGCCCCCGGACACAGTCGTCTTTCGCACAACATAAGCGTGACCCCGCCGTCAGGCTCTGATGGCGATTGGATCGCAGAAACGGACGCCCATTGGTTGAACGTCTTCACGGACACAGCGAATGGCGTGCTGTCACTGAACGCCTCGCCCGCGGGGCTGTCAACCGGCATGCACTACGCAACGGTCACGCTGAGCTCGCCGGGGCATCCGGACAATGTTTCTGTGCCCGTCAAGGTCGGGCTCTTCGTCTCGACAGCAACCCCTGCCAGCGAACTGGCCTCCGGCACAGGTGCCAGCAAGACGTCACCTTATTACATGCAACGAGTGGCCGATCCGCTCAGGCCATGGTTGTACGTCCCGAAGGACAAACAGGTGCTGGCAGTGAACGTGTACTCAGGCCAGACAGAACGCACACTGACCTTTGACAACCCAGTCTGGCAGGTACTGCCGTCGGACGATGGGCAGCGGCTTTACGTCTATGACTCGCAATACACTACCCACGTGTTCGATGGCGAGCGCTTGGAGTTGATCAACCGCTACAAATGCAATCGACTCGATGCCAGCAACAGCACTGGCGAATATGACGGTTTCCCGCTCATGCTCCAGGTTCGTGTTGAAAACACCGCTTACTTGGTGCAGTCCAACTGCCATGGCACCATGTTCCTGGAACCGGATACGGGTCGTCTGGCAGGCATGATGAATGGCCTGATGGGTATCGATCGATACGCCGTCAGCCGCGCCGGAGACGTCGGCTACCATCTGTTGAGCAGGTGGTCAGGCATTCGGATCGGGCACAGACTGGCTTTCAGAAAAACCGCCAGCGGCGAGGTCTATGTGCTCACAGCCTCTGACTACATCCAGTGGCCGTCAACTCAAGGACTGTCTGATCTGGCCGTTGTGCTGTCGGGCGATGAACTGTGCGGCGCTTCCACCGGCAGCACAATCATCACGTGCGTTGACGGCCTAAGCCTCAAATACACTATCCCGCACTTCTCCATCGAGCCCGACGCCCTTGTCTATGACGTCGAAGCCAGTGATGCTGATGTCATATACGGTGCCATATATTGGGGCAACTCCGGAATGGCGAAGATCAAGCGTCTGGACAGACGCGCCACGGCGCCTGCATGGACCGACGTCGCCACCGTCATGGCGGGACCTTACGTCAAACCGGGCGAAATGCGACTATCGAGCGACGGCTTGAGGCTGGTCTTTGATCAGTTGATGCTCTCAACCCCTTAACCTATCGACCACTCAATCCAGCCAACTCAATCGCCCATGCGCCGCCTCATTGAGGCGCTGCTGCAAGCCTGAGGCAAGGGGCTCATCCACCTCGAAGTCAAAGCTCACGGCCTCGCCATGGCGCACCTCGGTCAAGGTGGCCCCGGCCAGTTGCAGCTCTCGCCGCACCAGGCCCTCCAGCGCATACGGGGCCTCGCACACCAGCGCCCGTCGGCGCACGATGGGCACCTTCTCGGCCTGCAGCAGGGCCTGGGCCACGGTGTCGGTGTAGGCGCGCACCAGACCGCCCGCGCCCAAGGGCGTGCCCCCGTAGTAACGCACCACCGTGGCCAGCACGCCTTCCAGGTCTTGCCGGCGCAGCACTTCCAGCATGGGGCGCCCGGCGGTGCCGCTGGGTTCGCCATCGTCCACGGCCGCCGATTGCCCACCCGCCAGCAAGGCCCAGCACACATGCGTGGCGGTGGGGTGTTCGGCCCACAGCGCCGCCACGATGGCCTGGGCCGCCGCGCGGTCGGGCACGGCCTGCACACAGCCAATGAAGCGGCTTTTCTTGATGACCAGTTCGCTGTGAACCGCCGCGCTCAAGGTGAGGGGCATGGTCGCCCTCAGGCCCGCACACGCGCCACCCGGGTGGCGTTGCGGCCAGCGGCCTTGGCCGCGTACAGCGCGTCATCGGCGCGGGCCAGCAGGCGGTTCAGGTCCAGGCCGTGGGTGCGGGCATCGGCCAGGCCGATGCTCACCGTCAGTTGCACCGGCGGGATGTTGTCACCCACCTCCACCCACTGGCTGCCCACGGCTTCACGCAGCCGATCGGCAAACCGCTCGGCGTCTTCGGGCTCGCAGTAGCTCAGCAGGGCCACGAACTCTTCACCGCCCAGGCGGGCCACCACATCACCCTGGCGCATGCTGTTGCGCAGCGTCTGGCCAATGGCCACCAGGGCATGGTCGCCACCGGCATGGCCCACGCTGTCGTTGACGCGCTTGAAGTGGTCCACATCGATGAGCATGACCACCACGTTGAACTCGTGGCGACGGGCGCGTGCCAGTTCGGCCTCGGCCACCTCGAAAAACGAGCGGCGGTTGGGCAAGCCCGTGAGGAAGTCGGTGGACGACTGGGCGCGCAGGCTGTCGATCAGCTGATCGCGTTCTTTTTCCAGCGCGTCGCGCGACTGGGTGGCCACCCGCAGTGTCTGGATGCCGACCACGATCTGCCCCAACTCTTCCGACGAGGGCCCCGCCGGCAGAGGGTGGCTCAGGTCACCCCGACCGAGGGCGTGCAAGGCCTGGGCCGCCTGGGACAGCGGGTTGACGAAACGGCGGTAGGCCATGTGCAGCATCCACAGCAGCAACACCAGGCCCACGGCGGTCATGGCGCCCACCATCACCATCGTGCGCAGCGACTGGGCCTGGGCCGCAGCGCTGCGGGCATCGGCTTCTGTGAGCTGCACATCGCGCAGGGCGACGATGGCGTCCATGGGCGGAACATAACGCGCGGCAAACTGGCCGGCATCCACCGGATACAGGCCATGGCTGTGGCCGGCGTCCAGCACCTCGCGCAACAAGGCGCCGGCCTGCCCGAAGTAGTCCTGGTCCATGCGGGCATGGGCTTGAAGAACGCCGGGCGAATGCTCGCCCAGACTCATGCGCACGTGCAAGAGGTCGTGCAGCTGGGCGATGCGGCCCTTGACCTGCTGGATGCCCGTCAGTTCATCGGGCAGAAAGGGGCTTTGACGGGTGAGCGCCGGGGTGAACAGCGAGCCCAGCAGGCCGGCGTATTCACGCAGCTCGGCCGCCAGCCGCGCCCCCAGCACGCTGGGCGCCAGCATGGGATCAGCCTGCTGGGCCATGTCGGCAAACAGCATGACCGAGGGCGTGAGCATGGGCACCAGTTGCACCATGCCTTGCACGGCGGCGCGGATCTCGCCTGGCTCGCGCAGCGCGCGGGGCTTGGCGGCCAGGGCATCGACCCGGGTGCGGGCCTGGGTCAAGGCCAGCCGAAAGGCCGCCACCTGCTGACGCGCCCGGTACGACGAGCCCGTCACGGCGGTGTCTCGCAGCACGGCGTTGAGCTGCGAATAGGCCACGTCGGTGCGCAGGCGCGCGATGTGCAGGCTCTCGCGCTGGGCGGCCGTGCCGCGGGCCTCATCGGCCCCCAGCATGGCGTTGGCGGGCCCACGCTCTCGCGACACCATCTCAGAGGCCAGCAAGGCCAGCCGCAGGCGGGACACGGCCTGCTGGGCCTGTTCTGCGCGATCGAACTGCCGCCATTCAAGCAGCATGAGGCGCGACACCACCACCAGGATGGCCAGCACCAGGCAGATGGCGATGAGTCGAAACCACCCCCGCAATGTGAGTGAGCGCTTGTCTTGAGGCATGTGTTGTGAACACCGGTGGCCGCGCACGGGGGCGGGTGCGCTAACCTTCGGGCTCTGATTCTCTCATCTGAAAATCCCGGAGTCGACCATGTTCGCCCCTCGCTTGCGCCTGATCACCCTGTTGTGTGCCACCCTGATTGCGGGGTGCGGCACCCCCATGGTCAACCCGGTGACCGGCGAAACCGAGCGCACCGTGATGGACGAAGCGGCCGAGGTGAAGGCCGGCCAAGAGGCCCACCAGCAGGTGCTGCAAGAGTACGGGCGCTACGACAACGCCGCGCTGCAGAACTATGTGAACGGCATCGGCCAGAAGCTGGCGGCGCAATCGCACCGCGCGCACCTGCGCTGGACGTTCACGGTGCTGGACAGCCCCGAGATCAATGCCTTTGCCCTGCCAGGGGGCTATGTGTACGTGACGCGGGGCATCATGGCCTACATGGACAGCGAGGCCGAGCTGGCCGGGGTGCTGGGCCACGAGATCGGCCACGTGACGGCCCGCCACGGGGCGCAGCGCGCCACGCGCCAGCAGACGGCGGGTCTGGGCGTGCTGGCGGCCACCGTGCTGGGCGCGGTGCTGGAGGGCCAGGGCGTGCGGGGCGCCACCGACCTGGCCAGCCAGGTGTCGCAAACCGCGGCGGCGGGCTTCATCGCCTCGTACAGCCGCGACCAGGAGTTGCAGGCCGATCAACTGGGTGCCGAGTACCTGGCACGCACCCAGTATGACCCCCGCAACATGGTGGACGTGATCGCCTTGCTGAAAAACCAGGAACGCTTTGCCGCCGAACTGGCGCGGGCCGAAGGGCGCCAGCCGCCCAGTGGCCCAAGCTGGCTGGCCTCGCACCCCAGCAACGATCAGCGGCTGGCCCACATCCTGTCGGTGGCCGATGTTTACAAGGGACAGTACACCGACGACGGCCGCACCCGTTACCTCAATGCGATCAATGGCATGCGCTTTGGCGACAGCCCGGCGCAAGGGCTGGTGCGCGGACAGGCGTTTTTACACCCCGAGCTGGACGTGGCACTGACCGCCCCGGCGGGGTGGAAGGTGATCAATGGCAGCGACGCCGTCACCCTGGTGAACGCCGCCGGCGATGCAGGGCTGGTGATGCAGCTGGCGCCCGCGCAGGCCGGCAGCGACCACAGCGCCGTGATTCGCCAGATGCTGCAGCCGGTCAGCGGACAGACCAGCACCCGCACGCTCAATGGCCTGAAGGCCACGCACTTCAACGGTGTGGTGCGCACGGCGCAAGGGGCCCAGTCGGCGGCCCGCGCGACCGTGGTCAGCGGCCCCGGTGGTCGCACCTACCTGTTGCGCTACGTGGCGCGCAACGCGCAGGCCTTGCAAGGCGCGCTGGCCCAGGTGCAGGCCGCAGAGGGCAGCTTCAGGGCCATGACGGCGGCCGACCGCCGCGCAGCCCAACCCTGGAGCGTGCGCACGGTGGCATTTCCCAAGGGCGGGTTTGCCGAACTGGCACGGCAATCACCCCTGAGCCCCCAGGCCGAGGCCCATCTGCGGCTCATCAACAGCCTGTATGGCGCCAACCGGCAGCCTGCCGTGGGGCAGGTGGTGAAGACGGTGCGCTGAGCCGGCCCGCACGGGCGGGCACCGCCTCAGTGCGGCCCCTCAGTGCAAGGCCGCCTGCCGGGGCTCCCAGTCCATCAAGGCACTGGCGCCTTCCACCAGCTTCCACAGGTGGGGCGGCATCTGGAGGATGCGTTCTGGCGTTCGGGCATCACGCACCCACGCGCCGATTTCGGCGTGCTGGTCGGGCGTGAGCAACTGGAGCACAAGCATCTCGTCGAGCAGCTTCATGGCAACCTCCTCTCGCCAGTGTCTGATCCGAATGGATCAAAACCGTGGATTCACTATCGCACAAGCGGCCCCTTGGCGTCTGCCAAACAATGCGGCCATGACGCCACAAAACCTTGAATGAGGGGGTGGTCCATCCCTAAGCTTTGGCATGGGCAGCGCGGGCGCGGGCGTGAATACTGCACGCCACATGTTCATGCAAAGGAGTTCGCCATGCTGCCCACGTCCCTGCCTTCCCTCACCTTGACGGTCGCCGTGGCGCTGGCCGGCGTGGCCAGCCCGTGGGGGCCCAGCGCTCAGGCCGCGCAAGCCTACAGCGAAACCTGGAACGACGGCAGCCTGGCCGGCTGGAGCGCGGGCACCACCTCCAGCGCCGTGAGCAACCCGGGCGACTACCTCGAAGTGAGTCGCCTGGACACGCAGTTTGGCACCTCGGCGCTGACCACCCTGCCGGCCGCCACGGGCGACTTCAGTGGCAGCGCCTGGACGGTGTCGGTGGACCTGAGTCGCCTGCTGACGCCCGAAGAACGCTTGCTGGAGGCCATCTTTGGCGCCAAGACCCAGGATGCCTGGCTGCGTCTGCGCTACAGCAGCCCGGGCTTCAATGGTTGGCGTTACCAGCTGAGCGACAAGCTGGACACCGACTGGACCACCTACACCGTCACCTTCGATGCCGACTGGACAGACACCGAAGCCCTGGCCAACGGCTGGGTGACCGACCTGGCCGATGGCGCAGGCAGCGTGTCATGGGCGCAGACCCTGCAAGACGTTTATCAGACCAGCGTGCGGTTCGAGCTGGGCAACACTCAGCGCATCGGCGTGGACAACTTCGTGCTGACACCCGTGCCCGAACCCAGCACCTGGGCGCTGGCCCTCACGGGACTGACGGGGCTGATCTGGCGCGCACGGCGCCGTGCCACAGCCACCACCCCCAAGCCGGCCAGCAGCAGGGCCCAGGCCTGAGGCTCGGGCACCGGGGTGGTGATGGTCACGCGGTAAGCCAGGAACATGGTGTCGATGTCCACGGCATCGGCATAAGCTTCGCCCGCGTGAAAGCCATCGGTGGTGGCGAAGTCGTTGTCGTTGGCCACGAACAGGAAGTAGTCGTCCGGGTGGTCCGGGTCCTGCGCAGACAGCAGCGCCAGGCCCTCCCACTTTTCTGACAGGTTGCGCAGGCCCGGCAGGTTGCCATTGCTCAGACCGAAGCGCGCCAGTTCGGCCGCGTCGTTGATGTCCAGCCAGGCCTGGTATTGCACTGGCGTGATCCCGTCCTTGAGCACGCCACCCGGGGCGATGATGGCCTCGTCGGCCGAGCCCAGGATGTTGGTGGCGCCATCGAGGTCGATCACGTCCACCCGGCGCAGCAGCGACTGCTCGGTGCCCACGGCAAAGCCATTGCTGTCACGGGGCAGGATGAGCAGCTCGGTGTCGGACACCGCCAGGATCTCGCTTTGCGCGGCCACGCGGGTGCCGCTGCCTTGCTGGAAGGACGGCAACTGCACCACGTACTCACCGGTGATCTGCACGTCGTCCAGGTTGCTGATGTCGTAGGTGAAGAGCCGCGTGTGGTCGCGCGTGGCGCTGGAGCCGCCCGTGCCGCCGTCCTGGCGGGCGGCGCTTTGCAGCGCGACGAACAAAGTCTGGCCATCGGGCGACAGAGACAGCCCCTCAAAGCCCTGGTTGTTCTGGCGGCCAAAGCTCGGGTTGCCCGGTGTGGGTGCCAACTGACCAGGCCCGGGGTTGTTGGAGCTGTAGTCGCTCACCCCATTGCGGATGGGACGCACCGAGCTGGCCACAGGCAAGGCGCCCATGAACTGGCCTGCCGCCGAGAATCGGTAAATGGACGGCCCGTATTCATCGCTGACCAGGCGCGAGCCATCGCGCAGGATGACCACGCCTTCGGCGTCCAGCGACAGCTTGCCGTTGCTGGCCTGGGGCAACTCGGGCCAGGCACTGGTGGCCGGGCGTGCACCGCCCGCAGCCACGCCACCGGGCACCGGGTCCAGCCCGCTGAACAGGCGTTGCCCCCCATCCGGCAGGCTTTCATACAAGCGGGTGGCCTGGGTCAGGGTCAGCTGGATCTGGCCAATCCCATGGCCTGCGCTGCCGGTCGACACCGGGGTGAACTGCACGGCCAGCTCGTTCAGGCGCGGTGCGTAGTCGATGGTGCCGGCGATGTTGTAGCCGCGATCGGGCGACACGAGGAAGGTGCCGCTGTAGCTGTTGCCCACGCGCTGCCAGGTGCTGGCGTCGGCAAAGAGGCCCGAGACCGAACCAAAGGTTTCACCGTGCTCGTCGCGCAGGTTGGCCGGCAAGGTGCCCACACCCACGAGCCCCTGAACAGTGAAGCTGCGGCCTGAGGCCTGGATGGTTTGCGCCGATGCGGGCCAGGCCAGGCAGGCCAGGACGGCGGCCCCCAGCAAGGGGCGCCAGTGACGGAGGGTGGACGTGCGGGTCATGACAGGAGCTCCAAAAAACGATCGCCACGCCCAAAGCCTGGTCGGTGGCTCAGGCGACAGCGTGATGGCCCCATGTGTCAACGCTGTGTCGGTGCCATGTCATGCCGGTGTCAGACCCTGGTCATTGACAGGGATTGGACAAGCAGCCTCGCCTGAAGGCCTGCATCGAAATGGTGCGTCTAAGCCGTGTTTATGGGGCATCAAGGTGAACAAACCCGTGTCGATACTGCGTCAGGCGTCACGAACCCGGGCCGGCCAGGCCATGCGAGCAGGTCGTGCGCGCTGTCACTTCACCTGAGGAGTTTTTCATGCTCGCAAGAATGTCGATTGCCAACCGGCTGTACCTGGGCTTTGGCCTGCTGATCGTGCTGATGGTGGCCGTGACCACCGTGGCCACCCGGCAGGTGTCCTCCATCCGGCATGCCCTGACAGAAAACAGCCAGATCAATGTGCCAATCCAGCGCTACGCGATCAACTTTCGGGGCTCGGCCCACGACCGCTCCATCGCCATCCGCGACGAGGTGCTGGCCCAGAATGCGGCCGATCGCCAGCGCGAGGCCGAGCGCATCAACGAGTTGGCCAGCTTCTACGCCAAGTCGGCCACGCCGCTGGAGGCCTTGATCGAGGCCCCGGATGCCGACCCGGCCCTCAAGGCGCTCTACGCCGACATTCAGGACATTGAGCAACGCACGGTGAGCACCACCCAGGCCATTCAGCGCCTGCTGGAAGAAGGTCGTGCCGATGAAGCGCAGGCACGCCTGTGGCAAGACGCCAAACCACAGTACGAGGCGTGGCTGGCGGCCATCAACCGACTCATCGACCACCAGGAGGCGCAAATCCAGGCGCAGGGCCAGCTGGCGCTGCAACAGGCCTCCAGCTTCCTGATGGTGATGCTGGGCACCGTGGCCCTGGCGCTGCTGGTCAGCGGCCCCACCGCCTGGCGCATCAGCCGCAGTGTGCTCAACCAGCTGGGCGCCGAACCTGCCCAACTGGAGGCCGTGACGATGCGCATGGCGCAAGGCGATTTGCAGCCCATCGCCGAAGCGCGGCACGCCCGCCAGGGCAGTGTGCTGGCCTCGCTGGGGGCCATGCAGCAAGACCTGTCCCGACTGGTGGGGCAAGTGCGCGCGGCCGCCGGCAACGTGGCCGAGGGCACCACGCAGATCGCCTCGGGCAACACGGACCTGAGCCGCCGCACCGAGGCCCAGGCCAGCAGCCTGCAGCAAACCGCCAGTGCCACACAGCAATTGGCCCAGGCGGTGGAGACCAACGCAGAAACCGCCACCCAGGCCAATCTGGTGGCCGGCAAGGCCTCGCAAGCGGCCACCAAGGGCGGGATGGTGGTCAGCGATGTGGTGCAAACCATGCGCGACATTCATGAATCGTCGCGCAAGATCGCCGACATCATTGGCGTGATCGATGGCATCGCGTTTCAGACCAACATCCTGGCCTTGAACGCCGCCGTGGAAGCCGCCCGTGCCGGTGAGCAGGGCCGCGGCTTTGCGGTGGTGGCTTCAGAGGTGCGAGGGCTGGCGCAACGCTCGGCCAACGCCGCGCGCGAGATCAAGGACCTCATCCACAACAGCCTGAGCAAGGTGGAAAACGGCTCCACCCTGGTGGAGAACGCCGGCCAGGCGATGGACGAGATCGTCACCCAGGTGCAGCAGGTGACGACGCTCATCACCCGCATCACCAACGCCTCGGTGGAGCAACAGTCGGGCATCTCGCAGGTGGGGCAGGCGCTGCAGGTGCTGAACCAGACCACCCAGCAAAACGCCGACCTGGTGCAGCAAAGCGCCAGTGCCTCGGGGCACCTTCAGAGCCAGGCCAGCGAACTGGCCAACACCGTCAAGGTGTTCAAGTTGGGTTGAGCCGCGCCCCCAGGCGCCACAGCGAGGTCAGCTCCCGCGAGCGCGCCGCGTGCAGCGGGTCGTCGCGGTCTTGCGCCTTGCCATGGCGTGGTCGGGTGTCCAGCCGTCCCAGCACCTGCAGGCCGGCCTGCTCGATCCACTGCTGCAACTGCCCCGGCGGCCGCAGGCCCAGGTGCTCGGCCAGGTCCGACAAGATGAGCCAGGCCTCGCCGCCGGGCAGCAGGCGCGCCGCCACGCCATTCAGAAAGCCACGCAGCATGCGGTGATCGGGGTCGTAGATTGCCTGCTCGACCGCGCTGCTGGGCTTGCCAGGCAGCCACGGCGGGTTGCACACGATCAGGGCCGAGCACCCCTCGTCGGCCGGAGGAAACAGGTCGCATGCTGTCAGGCGCACGCGCTCACGCAGGCCCAGGCGGCGCAGGTTGTCGTCGGCGCAGGCCAGGGCGCGAGGCGCCAGCTCGGTGGCCACCACCTGCGGCACGCCCCGGCGCAGCAGCACGGCGGCCAGCACGCCCGTGCCGGTGCCAATGTCCCAGGCGGCCGCCTCGGGGCCCGCCAGGTCGAGGGCCGCAGGCACAGGGGCCTGGGCCACCAGGTCAAGGTACTCACCCCGCACCGGCGAAAACACGCCATGGTGGGGGTGGATGTGTGCGCCGCCCAACGCGGCCACAGGCACGCCTTTCTTGCGCCACTCGTGCGCTCCCACCACCCCTTGCAACTCGCGCAAGGGCACCACCGCCGGGCCCTGTGCGGGCCCATAAGCCTCGGTGCAAGCCAGGCGCACATCGGGCGCGCGGCGCAGCAGGATGCCGTGGTCCGCCTCCAGCGGGATCAACACCCGCGACAAGATGCGCGCACGCTCGGCCTGCGCCTTGCGGTGCAGGTGAAAGACCTGGGTGATGTCGGCGTGGCCATCGGCAGCCCCGACTGCGGGCGCGGGCTTGCGCTGCGGACGCTTGTCCATGCGTTTGTCCATCCGGCGCCCCAGGGCCTGCAGCAACTGCCTGGCATTCTGATAGTCGCCCTGCCACAGCAAGCCCGTGCCTTCGCACGCCAGCCGGTAGGCCCGGTCGGCCGAGATCGTGTCGTCGGCCAGCACCACCGTCTTGGGGGGCGGGGCACCGGTTTCGCTGAGCCAGCGCAGACTGCAGGGCTGGCCGTCCAGCGTCACGTGCACACAGGGGGCGTCAAGGTCATTCATGCAGCGGCATGGTAGCGGCGAATGGCAGCGTTCACCGGCAATCTGTGCCACAGTCACTGCACGATCATCACCACCGGCCACCCTGATGAGCACGCCCACCACCCCACCCCACACGGTCACCGTCCGTGGCGCCTGCCCGCACGACTGCCCCGACACCTGCGCCCTGCTGACCACCGTGCAAGACGGCGTGGCCATCAAGGTGCAGGGCGACCCCGCCCATGCGCAAACCGGCGGTGTGCTGTGCACCAAGGTGTCGCGCTACACCGAGCGCACCTACCACCCTGATCGCGTGCTGCACCCGCTCAAGCGCGTGGGCCCCAAGGGCTCGGGGCAGTTCGTTCAAGTCAGTTGGGATGAGGCCCTGGACGACATCGCCCAGCGGCTGGCCGCCATCGCCGCACGCGACCCCGAGGCCATCCTGCCCTACAGCTACGCCGGCACCATGGGCCTGGTGCAGGGCGAAAGCATGGACCGCCGCTTCTTTCATCAACTGGGCGCCTCGCTGCTGGAGCGCACCATCTGCGCCTCGGCCGGCGGCATGGGGCTGGTGCACAGCATCGGCGCCAAGGTGGGCATGAAGGTGGAGCAGTTCGTGCACAGCCACCTCATCCTGATCTGGGGCGGCAACCCCGTGGGCAGCAGCCTGCACTTCTGGCGCTATGCGCAAGAGGCCAAGCGCCGTGGCGCGCGCCTGGTGTGCATCGACCCACGCCGCACCGAAACCGCCGAGAAGTGCCACCAGCACATCGCCCTGCGGCCCGGCACCGATGCGGCCCTGGCGCTGGCCATGATGCACGAGCTGATCACCCACGACTGGCTGGACCACGACTACATCGCCCAGCACACCACGGGCTGGCCCGCGCTGCGCGAACGCGCCCTGCAGTGGACGCCCGAGCGCGCCGCCCAGGTGTGCGGCATCGAAGCCGATGTGATCCGCGAGCTGGCCCAGGCCTGGGGCACCACGCGGCCCGCAGCCATCCGCCTGAACTACGGCATGCAGCGCACGCGTGGGGGTGGCAACGCCGTGCGGGCCGTGGCCTGCCTGCCCGCCCTCACCGGCGCCTGGCGCGAGGCCGCCGGTGGCTTGCTGATGAGCGCTTCAGGCCACTTCCCGGTGCAGCGCGATGCGCTGGGGCGCCCCGATCTGTTGGGCGAACGGCTGCCGCGCAGCATCAACATGTCCACCATCGGCGATGCGCTGCTGGGCCTGCAGCCCGACACCGCCCAGCGCCCCATCGAGGCCCTGGTGGTCTACAACAGCAACCCGCTGGCGGTGGCGCCTGAATCGGCCAAGGTGGCGCGCGGCCTGATGCGTGACGACCTGTTCACCGTGGTGCTGGAGCACTTCATGACCGACACGGCCGATCTGGCCGACTACGTGCTGCCCGCCACCACCCAACTGGAGCATTGGGATGTGCACGCCTCGTATGGCCACACCGATGTGCTGCTGAACCGCCCAGCCATCGCGCCCGTGGGCGAAGCCCGGCCCAACACCGCCATCTTCAGGGCCCTGGCGCAGCGCATGGGGCCCGCCTGGGGTTTTGACCAACCCTGCTTTGCCGATGACGACGAGGCCCTGTGCCGACAGGCCTATGGCGGGGCGATCGACTTCGAGCAGTTACTGGCCCACGGCCATGTGACCCTGCCCGTGCCGGATGCACCGTTTGCGCAAGGCGGCTTTCCGACGCCGTCGGGGCGCTTCGAGTTGTTCAGCGAGCGGCTGGCCGTGCAAGGCCTGGATGGCCTGCCCGACTTCCTGCCCAACCACGAAACGCCTCAGGCCGGCGGCCGCCATCCCCTGGCCATGATCTCGCCGCCGGCGCGCAACTTCTTGAATTCGAGCTTTGCCAACCTGAAAAGCCTGCGCGACATCGAACGCACGCCCGTGCTGGAGATCCACCCCGACGATGCGGCGCCACGCGGCATCCACGATGGCGACCCGGTGCGGGTGTTCAACGACCGGGGCGAGTACCACTGCACGGCGGTGGTGGGCCCGCGCGCACGCCCTGGCGTGGTCAATGGCCTGGGCATCTGGTGGCGCAAGGACGGCCCCAAGGGCACCAATGTGAACGAGCTCACCAGCCAGCACCTGACCGACCTGGGCCAGGCGCCCACGTTTTACGACTGTGCCGTGGAGGTGGCACGGGCCTGAGCCCACCAGCGCAGGGCGCCCTGCCCCACCCAGCGCCCATGGGCCAAGGCGGCCGTGAGCAGGTAGCCGCCCGTGGGGGCTTCCCAATCCAGCATCTCGCCAGAGCAAAACACCCCGGGCAGGGCCTGCAGCATGCCCTCAGGGGTCATGGCCTCCAGCAGCACGCCGCCGGCGGTGCTGATGGCCTCGTCCACGGGCCGGGTGGCCACCAGCGTCAACGGCAAGGCCTTGAGGGCCAGCGCCAGCCTCAGGGCGTCGTCCACCCCGTGTGGGCCCAGCACTTCGTGCAGCAACGCCAGCTTCAAGGGCGGCAAACCCAGCACGCTCTTGAGGTGCGTGGTCCAGCTGCGCGGGCCGCGGGGGCGACGCACCAGCTCCAGCACCTGCTCGGGGCGGTGGTTGGGCAAAAGATCCAGCGTCAGGGTGACGCGGCCCTCGCGTTCGATGGCGTCGCGCAGGCGGGCCGACAGGGCGTAGATCAGACTGCCTTCCACGCCCGTGTCGGTCAGCACGAACTCGCCCTGCTGGCGCAGCGCGGCGCCATGGGGCAGGCTGATGGAGGCCACCACGGGCTTCACCGGCTGCCCCGCAAAACGCTCACGCAGGAAGGGGCTCCAGCCACCGGCCACCTCGAAACCACAGTTGGAGGGCTTGAGCGGCGCCAGCCCCACCCCCCGCTGCGCCAGCACCGGCCACCAGGCGCCGTCCGAGCCCAGCCGGGCCCAGCTGGCCCCGCCCAGGGCCAGCACCACGATGTCGGCCCGACGGGTGCTGCGCCCCGCAGATGAATCGAACACCAGACCACCATCGTCTTGCCAGCCCAGCCAGCGATGACGGGTGTGCACCCGCAGGCCCGCGGCACGCAGGCGCGACAACCACGCCCGCAGCAAGGGGGCGGCCTTCATGTCGGTGGGAAACACCCGGCCCGAGGTGCCCACGAAGGTGCTGATGCCCAGGCCGTGCACCCACTCGCGCAAGGCCTCCGGACCAAACCCATCCAGCCAGGGACGCACGCGCTCGGCGCGCTCGGCATAGCGCGTCACGAAACGATCGTAGGGTTCAGCGTGGGTGAGGTTGAGCCCCCCGCGCCCCGCCAGCAGGAACTTGCGCCCCACCGAGGGCATGGCGTCGAACAGCTCGACCTGGGCGCCACCTTGCAAAAGGGTTTCGGCCGCCATCAGGCCTGCAGGCCCGCCTCCCACAATGATGACGTGGGGGGAAGAGACAGGCATGAGGGCATCGGACATGGACAAGGGGCACCAGCTGCGGCCAGACCACAGCCAAAAGGACAAGTCGCGATGGTAGCGGCGTTTGACGCCCCGCGCCACGCACACACAGGATCACCCCAGACCGGGCCCTTCCATGACTCCGGCACAATCCACCCCCATGACCGACGCGCTCACCCCCGACTCGAACGACAGCGCGAGTTTCGACAGCCACTTCCGCGACCCTGGCGAAGCCCCTGCCCACCCACTGGCCTGGGCACTGGGCCAGCGTGCGCCCTTGATTGAGGCCCTGCGGGGGCTGTTCAGCGGCCCGCAGGCCGGGGTGCAGCTGCGCCTGTGGTGCTTTCTGGAGCTGGCCAGCCAGCCACAAGGCCGCCTGTCACGCGATGACGTGAACCGGCTCTTTCACATGCTCTTGCCGGATTCGCTGGACAGCGCACTCAAGCGCCTGCGCGACCTGGACTTGCTCGTGTGGGACGCCACGGCACAGGACTACCACCTCTCTGCCCTGGCGCAGCAGGTGCACGGCCTGCTGGCCAGCCTGAGCACCCCGCCCCAAGGGGATGCCACCGACGAAATGGCCGACCTGCTGGCCCAGGTGGCCGGCGCCCAGCAACTGGGGCTGGTCAATGCCAACCAGCTCAAGCACCTGCACGCGCAGCTGGCGCGACTGCACGACGAATTCGGCGAAGCCATTGCCAGCGGCTCGGAAGCGCGCCTGCGCGCCGCCCAGCCCCGCTTTGACCGCGCCTTGCAACTGGTGGACCGCGCCGGGCAGGCGCTGACGGCCCTCATCCGCGCCGAACACGAAGACACCCGGCTGGAACGAGAGGCCCGGGCCATCGGCCAGGCCCAGGCCCGGCTGCTGGCCATGGCCAGCCAGTTCACCCGTGCCCTGCAGCAGGCCGACCGCCAGCGCCTGACCCTGGGCTCCACCGGCCTGACCACGTCAGATGTGCGCGCCTGGCTGCAAAGCCACCCCGCGCTGCACGAGCTGATGGGCGAGGCCCTGAACCTGCCGGTGCGACCGGTGCTGGTCAGCCAGCATGACCTGGTGGACGTGGCCGAGGGCGAGTTCGAGCGCGACCGCCCCAACCCGAACCAGGCCACCGGCCTGCCGCCTGCCACGCAAGCCGCCGAGGGCGCCTTGGACACCCTGAGCCTGCCCGCCGAGCTGGGTGGCCTGATCGACCAGCTGGCCCGCTGGCACACCCAGGCGCCCCAGCAAGAGCGCCCCCTGGCCGATGCCATCCTGGGCGGCCGCTTTGCCCAGGCCGCCTACCGCATGCAATTGATGCCGCTGGTGGGCGACGCCCAGGCCCAGACCCTCAAAGGCCTGACCGGCGATCTGGCCCGCGCGCCCTGGCGATGGGCGTTTGAAGCCCGCCACCAGACCACCACCGACGAGGCCGTGGCCCTGATCAGCGAAGGCGTGATCAGCCCCCGGCCTGTTGACGACACCCCTGCCCCATGAGCGCACACCTTGACGATGCGGCCCTGCTGGCCGCCGAACTGCTGGCCCGACGCTGGTTGCCCCGGCAACACCCTCGCGTGAAGCGCGCCCTGATCGATGCCGACCTGTGGGCCGCCACGCAAGAGCGCCTGGCCCAGGTGGGCCTGCGCCTGATCGACAACCTCTACGCCGACCACATCGCCGTGGCGCTGCTGCGTCCGGCCGAAGCCGCCGTGTTTGGCGAGGCCGGCCTCAACAGCCACAACAACATCGACCTGCCGCGCGATGCCGTGTCCCTGCTGGTGGTGCTGTGGGCGCTGATCATCCTGCCCAAGCGCGAACGCCAGCAAGCCCGTGCCGCGCAGGCCGAGGGCGAACTGCAAAACGACATGTTCGGCAAGGACAAGCCCGTGCCCTCGGCCGCCAGCGTCAGCCCCTTGGTGCCCTACCGGGCCCTGCTGGCCGACTTCGGGGTGCAACTGGGCAAAAAAACCCGTCTGGACACCAACCTCAAACGCCTGGAACACCACGGCTTCATCACGCGCAAAGGCGAAGACATCGCCGAAGGCCCGCTGCTGGACCTGCTGCTGGACTACGACGCCCTGGCCCCACGCATCCTGCAAGGCGCGCTGAGCGACGTGCTCACCCAGGCGCGCGAGCTGTTTGCCCACCTGCCCCAGGCCATGACCCAGCCCCCGCTGGAAGAGATCATCGAAGACGAGGCTGCGGACGAAGACAGCGCGCCTGCCTGATCACTCGCGCAGCGCGTGCAGTAGCAGGGCCATCTGGCCTTCGCTGAGTGGCGCGTCACTGCCGCTGCGCACGCAGTCCAGCAAGTGGCCATCCACCACCGAGAGCAGCAAACGGGCTCGTGAGCCGGTGTCGCGCAGGCCACAGCGTGCCAGGGCGGCTTCAGTGGCCGCCAGAAACTGGTCCCTCATCGGGCCCAGGATGGCCGACAGCTCCGGCTCTCTGGACGCCACCAGGAACAGCTCGAAACGGGCCACCAGCCGAACCCGCTTGGGCGGCGTCAGCCAATCACGCAGCCGATGCTGCAGCAATGCCAGCAAATCAGCCAAGGCCAAAGGCGTGTCGTGGCTTGGTGATGCTGCCGCATCGGCGGCCAGATCGGCCAGGTCCAGGGCCACATGGCGAGCCAGCGTCAACTTGAGCAGTTCGAGCCGGGTACGGCAATAAAACGAGGTTGATCCAGCCGGCAGGCCCGCCTGGGCGTCAACGGCACGGTGGGTGAGCGCCCTGGCGCCCTGGGTGCCCAGGATGGCCATGGCGGCATCGGCAATCAGCGTCTTGCGGTCGGGTTCCATCAGGCGCAAGCGTATCGGGTTTTGCACCACGGGTTTTCACCATCACCCTGCGTCATCTACACCTGTAGAGTTGACCTCTACTTTTGTAGAGAACTGGACACCCCATGCCTGCTTTCGACAGACTGCCTTTCGGGCCCCAGCGCTGGCTGCGCGCCCTGGCCTTGAGCATCGTGCCCCTGGCGCCGGTGGCTGTGGGCCTGAACCTGAGCACCACCAGTGAGGTTCACGCCAGCAGCGCGCCCACCATCGCCTTCACGCTGTCGGGCGTGCGGCCCGAAGCGCTGAACTGGTTGTGGGACAACCTGGACGAGGGTCTGTTCAAGCGCGCCCACGCCGACCACCGGGGCTTCCGATGGATTCAAGCGCCCACCACACCCGAGCACCTGGGTTATTCGGCCGGGGCCCGCTTCGAGGCCCGGGTGCGCTGGGAAGGTGTCGAGCACGTGCTGGACGTGGCCTACCTGCCTTACCAGTCGGTGCAAGGCCAGGTGCCCTCCGACAACTTCCTGGGCACCAAGCCTTACAGCTTCTTGGCCCTGAGTGTGCGCGTGGATGGCGGCGCCGCCGTGCAGGTGCTGGTGCACTACGAGGCCACGGGGGCTGCTTTCGAGCACTGCGCGGTGCGCATCGAAGCCCTGAACCCACATGAGGCACCCGCTGTGGCTGCAGCGGTCATCCAGGTCATCGGCCGCACCCTGCAAGGCCTGCAGCCCACCGTGATGAACGAACTGGACCAGCGCTACTTCAACCAGGTCTTTCTGCAGCGCGGCAGCTACCAGATCGGTGCGCTGAGCAAACAACTCACCAAGCGCCTGACGGTGGTGCAAGAGATCAAGGGGATCACCCCCGACATGCTGGCCTGGTGGTGGGACCACATTGGCAACACCGCGCGCTACAAGCTGTGGCAGCCCATCGACCACCTCAGCTTCAGCTGGCGCGTGCCGCCCACCCAGCCCGACATGCAGTACGACATCGGCGCGGTGCAGCGCGTGCGTGAAACCATCGGTCGCAGCGCCTGGTCGCTGGACATCACCGGGGCCGATCCGGCCCTCAGGCCGCCCCCTGTGCCCCTGACCGCTGGCGAAGGTTACTTCTACGCCCTGGCCAACCCGCCCTGGGTGGGTGGCTTGCTGCCACCCAACGGGCTGTTGCACAGCTGGCGGCCCACCCCCCGTGGTGATGGCGTGGTGCTGACTTCCACGTTCGAGAACACGGCGCTGGTGCAACTGCTGAGCCGCACCTTCTTTGACGATCTGGGCCGCCACGCCCTGCGCGAGTTCCAGATGCTGCCCTATTTTTTACCGCGCCTGTACCGACGCGAACACCTCGGAGAGTGATCACCATGAAACACACCATCAACACCCTGGCCGCCCTGGCCCTGGGCACCGCCCTGACCACCATCACCGGTGCGGCGCACGCCAGCTACTTCAAATGGGACATGGTCGAACTGCCAGCCTCCACGGGCGCCACCTGCGGCAACGGAACGCCTTACCGCTTCTTCGTCAACCGCACGCCCTTCACCAGCAAGACGATCGTGATCTTTGAAGGCGGCGGCGCCTGTTATGACAAGAACGCCTGCCTCTACAAGGACGGCTTTCTGGGCGCCATCAACCCCAATGGCGTGCCCACTGATTACATGACGCGCCTGACACCCAGCCTGCCCAACGACGCGGGTACCACCCTGGGCGTGTTCAACTCGGCCCTGTTCGGCTACATCACGCCCCTGGCGTCACGCCTGAACACCTCGCGCGTACAGACGCAGGGTTGGAACATCGTGTACGCCCCCTACTGCACCGGCGACGTCTATACCGGCAACCGCATCAAAGTCTACCCCGACCCCGAAGGCGGCGAGCCCCTGGTGTATCACCACCGCGGCAACATCAACACCGAGGCCATGGCCCGGTGGCTGGGTGCCAACATGCGCCGTCCGCAGAACCTGCTGGTCACCGGGTTCTCGGCCGGCGGTGCCGGCGCCACCGCCAATTACGCCTATGTGCGCGAACAGATGAACCCTCAGCGGTCAGCCTTGCTGGCAGACTCGGGGCCCTTGTTCAACGTGCCGCGGCAGGCCTCGCCGACCGATGCCCCCTCAGCCCCCCTGCACGCCACCATCCGCGACGCCTGGGGCCTGGACGCCGCCGATGGATTGATCGCCCGCCTGCTGGCGCGTTACCCTCAAGCCGGTGGTGACCCGGACAACCTGGGGTCCCTGAACACCGCCATCGCCCGGGTCTTTCCACAAGACCGCATCGGCTACTCGCTGACGCGCAGCGACGCCTTGTTTGCAGCCTTTGCCTACGACAACTTTCATCCGGACATCCGCGCCGGCAGCACCATCGCCGAACGCGACGCCCAGCGCTTGCGCCGCTGGCGCCAGGAGGTCGAGGCCTGGGCGACACCGCTGCGCGCAGAAAGCAACATCGGCCTGTATGTGCCATACCGCCGTGACCGGGTGCTGAAGTCGCACACCACCACGATGCTCACGTTCGACCACACCGGCATCCCAGAGGCTGGCACGCACAGCGTGACCGACTTCATCGACGACCTGATCGACGGTCAGGGGCCTGTGATGAAAGCCGAGGCCTCGCCCAGCGAGCCCGACAGTAGCTGGTGGGGCAGCCTGAGCCGCCGCCTGCAAGACAGCGTGTTTGAAGCCCTGGGACTGTGACGCCAGCAGAGTCCGGCACAATCGCCAGTTCGCCGCGATGTCCGGACTCCCTGCCCCATGTTTCACCTGCAAAGCCTCGAACTGCTGCACTGGGATTACTGCCAGCGCCTGACCCTGCCCCTGGACGGCAGCATCATCACCGTGGCCGGGCCCAATGGCTCGGGTAAGACCACCCTGCTGGACGCCATGCGCACCCTGCTGGGCCTGGAGTGCTCGGGCGGGCGCAGCTACAAAACCTACGCGCGCCACGCCAACGCCGACAGCGCCTGGCTGCGCGCCACGGTGGACAACCGCCCCCGCAACCGCCAGTCCAGCAACCGGCCCTTTGCGCGCTGCCTGCTGTACGCCGATGTGGTCACCCTCGTGTGCCGCATCGACCGCAATGGCGGCGACTGGACGCGCCGCTACATCATGGTCGAAGGCGATGTGAGCATCGAGCAGCTGATCGAGCGCGGCAGCCCCGGCGAGCGGGATTGGCTGGGCATCGACAACTGGCGCAAGCGCCTGGAGGGCGCCGGCTTGAGCCGCGCCATCGCCAAGGTGCTGGCGCTGGAGCAGGGCCAGACCGACCGCCTGTGCGAGTACAGCCCCAAAGAACTGCTGCGCCTGGTGTTCGATGTGTTCGGCGACCAGGAGGTGCTGGACCGCTACGACGAGGCCCGCACCCACCAGAAGCAGTTGCTGCAAGAGGTGGAGACCGCCGAGCGCGAGCTCTCGCACGGCAAGGCCCAGCGCGCCGAGCTCGAATCCCGCGTGAACCTGTACCGCCAGTACGAGCTGAAGTGCGCCGAGCGCGAAACCCTGGCCACCGAGGTGGTGCCCGTGCTGAGCAATGTGGAGACGCGCAAGCAACTGGCGAACAAGCTGCGCGAGCTGCACCGCCAGCGCCTGCAATCGGCCGACGACCGCCGCCAGCATGCCCAGGTGAAAGCCGACCTGCTGCAACGCCTGCACGACCAGACCGCGGCCGCCGAGCGCGTGGAAGCGCTCGAAGCCCAGGTTCGTACCGCCCGCCGCCTGCAAGAAGAAGCCCGCGATGCCGAGCGCCCGGTGGAAGCCCTGGTCAAGCGCGCCGACGAGCTGCAGGGCCTGGCCGTGGTCGAAGGTGATGCCGAGAAGCTCACCACCCGGATTACCGAACTGAGCGAACACAAGCAGAAGCTCTCGGCCCAGTGGCAGCGCCTCAAAGACCAGCGCGACGATGCGCAGCGCGCCATGGACGGCTTGCGTGGCCAGCGCCTGGCACCGCCGCCCCACGATGTGCAGCGATTTCGCCGTGTGCTGGATGAGGCGGGCATCGCCCACCACGTGATCGCCGATGTGATCGAGATCGCCGATGAGCGCTGGCGGGCCGCCGCCGAAGGCGTGCTGCGCGGCAGCCGCTGGGTGGTGGTGCTGGCCAACCCGCGCCACGAAGCCCAGGCCATGGCCCTGGCCGAGAAAGAGCGCTATCGCCACTACATCGTGGCCGATGCCGAAGACGCCCCCGCCCAGCCCGAGAGCAGCAGCTTGCTGGCCGTGCTGAAGGTCAGCGCGCCCTTGCCCCACTGGTTGTTGCGCCAACTGGCCAACATCCGCCGTGTGGACAACACCGAGGCGGGCGTGAAGCTGGGTGGCGAATGGATCACCCCTGAGGCCTACCACCGCGATGGCCGCGGCGGCCGCAGCGTGTGGGTCGAGCCGGGCCAGTACCAATTCGGTGCCTCGGCCGTGGCCGCGCGTCGCCACTCCATCGAAGCCCGCCTGGCGCAGCTCGATGAAGAGATGACGCGCGTGGTGCGCGATCAGGCCTTCTTTGAGCGGCAACTGCAAGACGCCCGACAGGCCGCACAAGGCTTCACCGCCGCCGCGGAGTTGCTGGAGCGCGAGGCCGAGTTCAACGAGGCCCGCCGCCAGTTGCCCGTGCTCAAGCAGGCCCGCGTGGACGCCGGCGAGCGCTGGCAAGAGGCCGAGCGCCAGCTCAAACACGCTGTGGTGGAGCAGACCAACGCGCAGCACGCCTACAAACAAGCCCAGGAGCGTCTGGCCCACCTGGAGGGGCGCAGCGCCCAGCACGAGCGCGAGTGGCAGCAACGTTTTGACGACCTCATGGCCCAGGCCGTGATGTCACGCGAAGTCAAGCTCTCACAGCCTGCGCACTGGCGCCGCCCCGAGCGTGTGCGCGAGATGCTGGACCACTATGGCAACGCCACCCAGGCCCGCCTGCGGGCCGAGGCGGTCGAACGCGAGCTCCACGAGGGCCAGTGGGAGACGGACGCCACCGTCATCGAGCAACTCACGCTGATGAACGCCAACGTCATGCGCCAGGAAGACGAGCTGGGCCAGCGCAAGGCCAGCAACGTGGCCGCCGGCATCGCCGTGGACAACGCCCGCGAGCGCTACACCGATGTGCTCAAGGCCACGGTGCGTCGCTACCGCAAGAACATCGTCGAGCTGGGGCAACTGGCCGGCGTGGAGGTGAACGCCGAGCTGCCCCACCTGGACGGCGACGACGGCCTGCTGCGCCAGGCCGAGCTGAAGGTGCACTTCAACTTCGACGGCAAGGGGGCCATTGGCCTGAACGACGGCGAGGCCTCGGGCGGCCAACAGGTGATCAAGTCGCTCATCTTGCTGGTAGGGCTGATGAAGGACGACGAAACCCCCGGCGGCTTTGTCTTCATCGACGAACCCTTCGCCCACCTGGACGTGCGCAACATCCAGCTGGTGGGCCACTTCCTGCGCAGCACGCGCGCGCAGTACGTGCTGACCACGCCCATCACGCACAACGTCGAGGTGTTCGAGCCGGCCGACGTCACCCTGGTGACGGCCAAAAAACCCAAGGGCGCGCGCTGGGCGCCGCCCATCGGGGTGCTGCAACGACGGCCGGCGGTCAACCCGTTCTGAGTGCCGGCCACGCCCGCCTCAGGGCGGGCCAAGCAATCGCTCATGCATGTGCAGCGTGGCTTGCTGCAAGGCGGCAGCCACCACCTGGTCCAGACGGCCGCTGCCCCGGAGTTGCACCACAGCCTCGTCAAAACGGCGCAGCCAGTCCTGCTGCGCCAAGCCCTTGCGGAAGGCGACGTGCATGCCAAAACTCAACAGCTCGCCCTCGGCCATCCACAGGCTCGACAAGGCAGGCCAGCGCAACCACACCAGGGCCGCCGGCTCGGTGCACACCATGGCGTCGATGCGCTGGCGCTTCAGGGCCATCAGGCCCGCCAGGTCGCTGTTGAACTCGATGCAGCGCAAACGCCCCTGTTGCCGCGCCTCGTCAAAGGCCTGGCCATACGACCAGCCACGGATCACGCCCAACACCTGGTCTTGCAAGGCTTCCAGAGAGATGCCCCGCCCCGACCATGACGGGCGCACGACCAGGCGCAGGCGCTCCTGAAAATACGGCGCACTGAAATCAGCCATCTGTTGCCGCGCCGGGGTGGCGATGACCGCACCTGCGCCCATCCGCCCCTGCTGAAAGGCCTGCACCACGCGGTTGAATGGCCAGCCCTCCAGCCGGGCGTTGTCGCCCATCAGGGTCAGGGCCGCGCCCACGATGGCCGGGTAGACGCCGGCACAGCGTCCGGCCTCATCCAGGTACATGGTGGGCGGGCTGGCGGCATCGAAGGCCAGTGGCAAGGCCTCGGCCGCTGCGGCACGCGGCGCCCAGGCGCCCAGCACCGCCGCACCGGCGCCCAGCACCCAGCAGCGTCGCGAGCAGCCTTCCACTGCGGCGTGATTTGTCATGGTGCGCCATGGTGCCATGAAGCCGCCTGCGGTGCATCCACGGTGTAAACCCGAGGCGCCAATGACGCCAAGCGTCAAGCGCCCGACAGTCATCCCCCGTGAACGGGGTGCAGGATCACGCCAGCACCCGGGATGACCACACCACAGCGGCGCCCGCCGGGCGACCACACTGGGTGCAACGACCACCAGACCACGTACCGAGGAGTACCCCATGACCCTGCCATCCATCATCCGCCGCACCGGCCAGGTGCTTGGGGCCAGCCTGGCCTTCAGCCTCGCAGCCCACGCCGGCTACTTCCAATGGGAAATGGTCGAGCTGCCCGCCTCCAGTGGCGCCAGTTGCGGCAACGGCACCCCGTACCGCTTTTTCGTCAACCGCACCCCCTTCACCAGCAAGGCGGTGGTGATGTTTGAAGGCGGCGGCGCCTGTTGGGACCAGGCGGCCTGCAAGGGCGGCACGCTGCTGGACGCCGTCAACCCCGACGGCATCCCCACCAACTACATGAGCGACTTCAACCGCCAGGCCAAGCTCGGCCTGGTCACGCCGTTCACGGCCCGGCTGCACCCGCTGCAAAGCGTGCAGACCCAAAGCTGGAACATCGTCTACCTGACGTACTGCACCGGCGACGTGCACACCGGCAACAAGATCGCCGTGTACGACAACGTCGATCCTGCCCAGCCCCTGAGCTACTACCACCGCGGCGCCGTCAACGCGCAGGCCGTGGCCAAGTGGATGGCCAACAACCTGCCCAAGCAACCCGCTCACCTGCTGCTGACGGGCTTCTCGGCTGGCGGCGTGGGCTCCACGGCCTTGTACGCCGACTTCCGCGAAACCATCAAACCGCGCAAGATGGCCCTGCTGGCCGACTCCGGCCCGCTGTTTGACGTGCCGCGCAACGCCACCCCCGAGCAGGCGCCCTCGGTCTTGCTGCACAACAAGATCCGTGGCGTGTGGGGACTGGACGGCCCCAACGGGCTGGTCACCAAACTGATCGGCAAGTACCCCAACGCCGGTACCGCCGACAACCTGGGCAGCATCACCGCCGGCATCGGCAAGATCTTCCCGAACGACCGCATCGGCTACGCCAACTTCCAGGAAGACACCAACTTCTCTGCCTTCTCGTACCAGAAGTTCTACCCCGAGATCGCCAACGCACCCGACGAGGCCACCCGCCTGTCGCTGCTCAACCAGAAGTGGCGCCAGGAGATCACGCCGTGGATCGCCCAGATGAACACGCAGCCGAATGTGGGCTACTACATCCCGAACAAGCGCGAACTCAACGGCTCGCATTGCCTGACGATCGTCACCTTCGGTGGCACCAGCATCCTGGACAAGGGCCTGCTGTCGGTGGGCACCTTCGTGGACAACCTGCTGGACGGCAAAGGCACGCCCATCCGCGCCTTTGAGGACAACCCCACCTCGCAACGCATCCTGTTGCGTGACTGGTTTGCCGATGTGATCCTGGGCGACCTGGTCTGAGCCCGCCTGCGGCCACCCACACCAGGGTGGCCCACAACGAACAAGGGGCCCGTCGGGCCCCTTGTTCATGGATGCGGCAGCGATGCCGCAGCGGCTCAAGCCGCCAGACGCTGCGCCAGCTTGGCCTTGGTGGCCGGCATTTCGGCAGGCAGGTTGTACGACAGCTGCGTGAAGAGTTCGTCGTGCAGCTTGAGTTCTTGCTGCCAGGCGGCCGTGTCGATGCCGATCACCGACTGGAACTGTTCCTTGGTGAAGTTCAGGCCGTTCCAGTTGATGTCCTCATAGGTGGGGCTGATGCCGAAGGCGTTTTCAACGCCGTTGGCCTTGCCTTGCAGGCGGCCCAGCATCCACTCCAGCACGCGCATGTTGTCGCTGTAGCCCGGCCACACGAACTTGCCATCGGCGCCCTTGCGGAACCAGTTCACGCAGAAGATCTTGGGCAAGGCGTGACCAGCGGTTTGCAGCTTGCCGCCCAGGCTCAGCCAGTGCTGGAAGTAGTCGCTCATGTTGTAGCCCATGAAGGGCAGCATGGCGAAGGGGTCGCGGCGCACCACGCCTTGTTGGCCAAAGGCCGCAGCGGTGGTCTCGGAGCCCATGGTGGCGGCCATGTAGACGCCCTCGGTCCAGTCGCGGGCCTCGGTCACCAGCGGCACGGTGGTCGAGCGGCGGCCACCGAAGATGAAGGCGTCGATGGGCACACCAGCGGGGTTGTCCCACTCGGGGTCCAGCACCGGGTTGTTGGTGGCGGCCACGGTGAAGCGTGCGTTCGGGTGGGCGGCCTTGGTGCCCTTTTCCTTGGCGATGGCCGGGGTCCAGTCGTTGCCCTGCCAGTCGATCAGGTGCGCAGGCGCCGTGTCGGTCATGCCTTCCCACCACACATCGCCGTCGTCGGTCAGGGCCACGTTCGTGAAGATCACGTCGCGGTCCAGCGACTTCATGCAGTTGAAGTTGGTGTGCAGGTTGGTGCCAGGGGCCACGCCGAAGTAACCGGCCTCGGGATTGATGGCGTACAGCTTGCCGTCTTGTCCGGGCTTGATCCAGGCGATGTCGTCGCCGATGGTGGTGACCTTCCAGCCGTTGTAGCCCTCGGGCGGGATCAGCATGGAGAAGTTGGTCTTGCCGCAGGCCGAGGGGAAGGCGGCCGCCACGTGGAACTTCTGGCCTTCGGGGTTGGTCACGCCCAGCAGCAGCATGTGCTCGGCCAGCCAGCCCTGATCGCGTCCCATGGTCGAGGCGATGCGCAGGGCGAAGCACTTCTTGCCCAGCAGCGCGTTGCCACCGTAACCCGAGCCGTAGGACCAGATTTCGCGGGTCTCGGGGTAGTGAACGATGTACTTGGTGTCGGGGTTGCAAGGCCAGGCCACGTCCTTCTGACCTTCGGCCAGCGGCGCTCCCACGGTGTGCACGCACGGCACGAACTCGCCATCGGTGCCCAGCACGTCGATCACGCCCTTGCCCATGCGGGTCATGAGCTTCATGTTCACGGCCACGTAGGCCGAGTCAGACAGCTCCACACCGATGTGGGCGATGTCGGAGCCCAGGGGGCCCATCGAGAACGGCACCACGTACAGGGTGCGGCCGGCCATGGCGCCCTTGAACAGGGCTTGCTCGCCAGTCTGCAGCTTGGCGCGCATCTCGGCGGGGTCACACCAGTTGTTGGTGGGGCCAGCGTCTTCTTTGCGGGCCGAGCAGATGTAGGTGCGGTCTTCCACGCGGGCCACGTCGGACGGATGGGTCCAGGCCAGGTAGCTGTTGGGGCGCAGCTCGGGGTTGAGCTTCTTGAACGAGCCGGCAGCCACCAGTTGGGCGCACAAGCGGTCGTACTCTTCGGTGGTGCCATCACACCAGACGATGTCCTTGGGTTGCAGCAGCGCGGCCATCTCGGCCACCCAGGCGATCAGCTTGGTGTTTTTGACGTAGGCAGGTGCGTTCACCTGTGCAGCAGTCGTCGTCATGAGAAGCTCCAAAAGTAAAAAACAGGGTCTCGACAACGCTCTGTGGCCTTGATCTGCGTGCAACGCCTGCCACCGATCCGGCTCATCAACGCTGTCGACACCCCGCATTCACCGCCTGATACGATGCGCCAACGCCTCATTTCGCGTCACGCAAACGTCACAGTGGTAACCGCGTAGTTTAGTCCAGACTGGGATTTTCTGGTTCCCCCCTCGTCCGAGGGTCTGCGTCACTTCAGGGGCGCCCGGGTGAGCACCCGGTCACGAAGCGCGACATTTTTTGTATGCTGGTGGCCTGATGACATACCTTCACGACATGCCCCCGGCGGCCGTGCCCACGCTTCTGGACCGCCGACGGTGGCTGCAGGGTGCGCTCAGTTTGCTGGCCTGCGCGCAAACACCGGTGCTGGCAGCGCCCCGCGTTCCTCCCCGGGCCGATAGCCCGCCCGTGGGGGTGGACTCGCTGGTCCTGCGCTCTGGCCTGACGGCACGCTGGACGACGGCCATGCGCCAGGACATGGGCTGGAAGGCCCAATGGCAAGCCCACGACAGCCTGGTGCTGTTGCGCATGCTGGAAGATGGCTCGCTGCCGATGGCGGTCTTCCTGGGCGGCCCCGAGGCCGACGCCCTGGACCGCTCCGGCCTCATCCACGACCGGCGCACCCTGGCCCTGACCGATGTGCTGCTGGTGGGCCCCAAGGACGACCTGGCGGGCCTGCGCGGCGAATCCGACTGGGCGCGCGCCATCATGCAGGTGCTGTCTGCCCGTGTGGCGGGCGTGGCCGACTGGGAGGCACCGCCGCCCAGCCATGCCCTGGCCACCTGGATCGACCAGTGGAGCCAGGGCTTCACGCGGCAGGGCGCCCTCGTGCGACCGGCCAGCCGCCCCGCGCCGGCCGATTCGGTGGCCTACACGGTGGTGCCTCGTGCGGCCTGGCGGGCCTCGGCCGAGCGCGATCGCAAGGTCTGGCTGAGCACGGCCCCCGAGCAGGCCCTGAGCCTGCAGGTGGCGCGCTCGTTCCGCAGCAGTCACCCCGGTGCCGGCCTGCTGGTCAAGTGGCTGGAGGCGCCGCTGGCGCGCCGTCAGGTGCGCGCCCTGGCCCCGGGCTGGCGCCTGCCGGGGGCCTGAGCACCATGGACTTTGGCGTGCTGCGCGTGCTGGGCTGGAGCGGCCTCATCGCCCTGGCCACGGTGCTGTTGTGCGCCGCCCCCGCACTGGCCTGGTCCACCTGGATGGGACGCCAGCGGTGGCGCACCAGCGCCTTGCTGGACGTGGCCGTGCTGCTGCCTGCCGGCTTGCCGCCCGCCCTGGTGGCGCTGGCGCTGTGGCTGGGCTGGCGACAGCAGGACCTGGCCTGGCTGTGGGAGGCGCTGGCGGGATGGACGCCCGCGCACTTCATGCTGACCACGCTGCTGGCCTGCTGCCTGATGACCTTGCCCTGGATGATCCGCCTCTTGCGCCCGGCGTTTGAAGAGGTCGACCCCTGGCTGGTGCCCGCCGCACGCACCCTGGGCCTGTCGCCCTGGCGCACGTGGTGGCGCATCTCCCTGCCCATGGCCCGCCCGGCCCTGGCCTCGGCCATGGCCATGGGCTTCGCCTTGTCGTTCAGCGAATCCCTGATCGCCCTGCTGGTGATGGCGGCCCTCACACCGGACACCTTGCGCGCCAGCCCGGACTGGCTGAGCCTGGCCCGTGGCCTGCGCCTGCTGCTGACGCACCAGCAAACCTGGTGGGCCCTCGGTGCGGTGGCCTTGACCGTGTCCTTGCTGGGCATCACGCTGAGCGAATGGAGCCGGCGGGCCTGGCGTCGCCAGTTGGGACGGCAGCGCCGCACGCAACGGGGCATGGCATGAGCGTGGGCACCCGACCCATGAAGCCATTGAGCGTGGAGCTGCGCCTGCGCGCCTCCCGGCTGGACGTGCGGGCCCAGTTCCGGGTGGCACCCGGGCGGGTGTGCGCCCTGGTGGGACGCGCGGGCTCGGGCAAGTCGGGTCTGCTCAAGGCGGTGGCCGGCATGATGCCCGCGCAGGGCGGCCGGGTGGCCCTGGGGGCCGATGCGGTCTACGATTCGGCCGCGCGCATCGACCTGCCGGCCCATCAGCGCAAGCTGGCCTGGCTGGATGGCCATGGGCACCTGGTGCCCCACCTCAGCGTGCGCCAGAACCTGCTGTTTGGCGCCCAGGGCAGCCCGCATGTGGGCGCCCTGACGGTGGTGCCCGACGACATCGTCAACTGGCTGGACCTGGGCGGGGTGCTGGGGCAGCGGCCACACCAATTGCCCGCGGCCATGCGGTTCAAACTGGCCCTGGGCCGCGCCCTGATCTCGTCGCCCAACGCCTTGCTGCTGGACGATCCGCTGGGCCAGGTGCCCGAGGCCGAGCACGACGCCTTGCTCGACCTGCTGGCCGACGTGGCCGCGCGCTTCCGGCTGCCGGTGGTGCTGGTCAGCCCGCGCATGCACGATGTCATCCGCCTGGCCGATGACGTCGTCATCCTGCACGAAGGCCGCGTGGCCAGCGCAGGCCCGACCGCACAGATCCTGTCGGACGTGTCGCTGTCCACCTTCCTGGAGGGACTGCACGCCGGCAGCGTGCTCGAAGGCGAGGTCAAGCGCCATGACATCGAATGGCTGCTCAGCGAGGTCGACCTGGGGGGCCAGCGCGTGAGCGTGCCGGCCATGCTGCACCCGGTGGGCACCAAGGTGCGCGTGAAGCTCAGGGCCCGCGACGTGACCCTGCACCGAGACGTCCCCGTCGACACGAGCTGCACCAACCACGTCCGTGGCCGCATCACCCAGATCATGCTGGCCGGCGAGCATGGCGTGTATGGCGCCGTGGGGATCGAGCTGGACCGCTCGGTCGACCCACTCAACCCGCAAGTGCTGCCCGGCCTGCCGCTGTGGGGGCTGCTCACGCGCAAATCCATCCAGCAGATGGGCTGGTCGCCCGGCCAGCCCTGTGTGGTGAGCTTCAAGGCCATGGCACTGGCGGTGTCGGCCTGGCGCTGAGCGGCACCGCTGCGCGCACTGGCCTACACTGCGCCACATGTCACTGCCCAAACGCCAACTGCTGTCGGTCAATGTGGCCGCCGCCACCGCCTTGAACATCAACGGTCGTCGCGTGATGAGCGCGATTGGCAAGCGCGCGGTGTCCACCCCCGAGGCCCCACAGCGCATCGAGGTGCGGCCCCTGGGCCTGGCCGGCGACGAGCAGGCCGACGCCACGGTGCACGGCGGCCTGCAAAAGGCCGTGTACGCCTACCCCCACGAACACTACGCGTTCTGGCAGACGGTGCGCGCTCAAGCCCGAGCACAGCTCTGGGACGAGACCGTGCCCCACGGCATGCTGGGCGAGAACCTCACCATCACCGGCCTGCTGGAAGCAGACGCTTACATCGGCGACGTGCTGGCGTTTCCTGATTGCGCCCTGGCCATCAGCGAGCCCCGCCAGCCGTGCTTCAAGTTCGCCGCCGTCATGGGCTTTCCGCAAGCGGTGAAGATGATGGCCCAGTCGGGCTACTGCGGCTTTTACCTGGCCGTGCGGCAGCCCGGCACCATCGCGGCGGGCGAAACCTATGAGCTCATCCCCGGCCCGCGCGACGTGAGCATCCGCGAGCTGTTCCAGACCAAGATGCGCGGGCGCAAGGCCGACTGACGCCCTGAACGGATCAGTCTTCGTCGTCCCAGCGCTTCACGGCCAGCCGCACGCCATCCAGCCACTTGCGCACCTCGGCGCTGCTGCCCAAGGTGTGCACAACCCACTCGGGGCGTGGCGACGGCCGTTTGGCCACACGGGCCTGGATCGCTGTGGCCTCTGGCGCCCGTTGCAACTCGATCACCGTCACGCCCTTGAGCGCAAAGCGCGCAGGCGTGGCGCCAGAGCCCTGCTCTTGCAGGGACTTGAGCTCGCGCAGGTCGCGGCGCAGCTTGACCAGGGCTTCATCCGCCTTGAAAGGCGGCAGGGCAAAAAAGTCAGACAGCTCGTCGCTCATGCTCACCCTCCTGGCTGGCTGCGGTCACGGCCTGCAGACGCGCCACGTTGGTGACCCCGGCGGCCACGTGCCCGGACGGCACATGGGGCGCGGCATTCTCGACATGGCCGGTCTGGTCGTCAAAGAAGAAGTCCGGCTCGAACTCGCGCAAAAAAGCCCCCTTGGGCAGCCCGCCCAGGAACATGGCCTCGTCCACGTCGATGTTCCAGTTCATCAAGGTGCGGATGGCGCGCTCGTGCGCTGGCGCGCTGCGCGCCGTGACCAGCGCCGTGCGCACGCGCATGACGCCCCCCTGAGCGGCGCGTTGCTGCAACTCGTGCAAGGCCGTCAGCAAAGGCTTGAAGGGGCCGTCCGGCAACGGCTGGGCCGCGCGCTCCACCTCGTGGTGGTGAAAAGCGTCCAGCCCGCCATGCTGAAACACCTGCTCGGCCTCGTCCGAGAACAGCACGGCGTCGCCATCGAAGGCAATGCGCACTTCATGCGGGTGCGCATCGCCCGCCCTGGCTGCGTGCGGCAACACACGCGCGGCGGGCACCCCGGCGGCCAAGGCCGAGCGCACATCGGCCTCATTGGCCGACAAAAACAGATGCGCGCCCAAGGGCTTCAGATAACGCCAGGGGCTGGCCCCGCGAGTGAACACGCCCCGGTCGATGGGCAGGCCATCGCGCTGGGCCGAGCGGAACACCCGCATCCCTGAGACTGGGTCGTTGCGCGACAGGATGACCACCTCCACCAGCGGCAGCTCGGGCGTGTTGAAGGCCAGCAGCTTGCGCACCAGCGCATGCGCCACGCCAGGCCGCGCCGGCACGTCCAGCCGGTCCAGCTGAAGCTGCATGTAGGCGCGGTCGTCCGAGCCTTCGAAGACCTGGTTTTCTTCTTCGAAGTCGAACAGGGCGCGGGATGAGATGGCCACCACAAGGCGGCCGGTGAGGCTGGCGGGCATGGCTCAAGGCAGGTCATTCGCGCACAAGCGCGCGATCCAGATCATGCCCCAAACACGGGAGCAAACGCGACATTGCGCCTTTCTGGCGCTTGCCTTGACAAGATGGTGTTGCGACACTTGATTCAAGGGCGGAGCACAACCTCGGGCGTGCCTCGCGAACCATTCAATCAACGTCAACGGGGATCGCATGCGCACACCAAGCCATGTGATGGCATCCATCACCATCCTGGCCGTCAGTTCAACTGCGGGGGCTGCCCCCACCACCGACGACCTCTCGTTCAGCACCTCGGCTTCTGCAACATTGACGCTCTCAGCGGACGCGCTGGACACCCTCTTCAACATCAGCGCATCCCAACTGTCTGAGGTATCCCCTGGCACAGGCGAGATCATTGGATACCCCGGAGGCTACACCCAGGCCAGCTTCAGTCTGCCGGGCGCCTCCTTGGTCTATGACGACGAAACGAAGGAAATCATGGGCCTGAGCACCTCAGGAGGCTTTCGCGTGGAGGCCGGCCCTGTGGCTGGGATCCTCGTTGGCGGCTCGTTCGAGGTCAGTGGTCTGGCCATCGATTTCAGCGCGCAACGTGTCGACGGCACCATACAGGGACAGTCCAACGGCGGCACCACGGTGTCTTACACCGGCACCATTTTCAACATCCCCCTCATGACGTACAACCCGGCGTCATGGCAGTCGCCCACATACAGTGTTCAACTGAATGCCATCACGCTGGATCCGCAAGCCATGGGAGCGATGACCTCGTCACTGGGCAGCCTGCTCGGGACATTGCCCATAGAAGGCATGCCATTCAACTTCGGCTCGATGAACGTTTCCATCTTTGACCAAACCCTGGATCCACCCGACACCATGCTGTTCACCCCTCCGACCCTGGCGGTGGCCGTGCCTGAACCCGGCACCTGGGCTTTGATGGGGTTGGGGCTGATGGGTGTGGTGGCGGTGCGCCGTCACCATCCACAACAAGTAACGCGCGCACACATTTGATACGACACTCACCGGCCAAAGGGCTGGGTGAAAAGGCGCCACAGTGCCTGCCCGGGCATGACCGATATCCCTAAGATGAACGCGCGGATCATCCGCGCACTCAACTTCACACAAGGGAAATCATGCGTACATCACACTCGCTGATGGCGGCCGCCATCGCATTCGCCAGCACCTCGTCGGCGTGGTCCGCCACCGAAACCATCGACCTCTCGTCGGGCCTGTCGCCCATCGTGGCCGGCGCCACCTTGACGCTGAGCGACAACACGCTGAGTTCGTTCGATATCGCAGCCGCCACGCTGACCGCCGTGCCGCCTTACTTCAACGTGGGCATCGTTGGCCACCCCGGGGACTACACCTCGGCACAGCTCCCACTGAGCGGCACCTCACTCAGCTACGAGGGCAGCACCGGCGAAGTGCTGAGCCTGAGCACCACGTTCGGCTACCGCGTCGAGACGAACAAGATGACCGGCGTCTCTGGCGGCGGCTGGTTCGAAGTCAACAACCTGAACATCGATTTTCAACATCAACGCATCGAAGGCACCATCCAGGGCCAGACCGACAGCGGCATCAGCGTGTCCTACGCTGGCGTCTTGTTCAATCTCCCGTCGATGACCTACAACCCGACCGAGTGGGCTCAGGGACAGTTCAACATCCAGCTGTCTGAGCTGGCGCTGAGTGGTGACGCCCTCAATGCAATGACCTCGTCCCTGGATGCCCTGGCCTTGCTCAAAGCCGGGTTTGCCGCCACCGCGTCGAACTACGGGTCGCTGAACGTCTGGATCACCGACAGCACACTTGACGCGCCACCGTTCGCATTCTCGCCACCCTCGATGGCGATGGCCGTCCCTGAGCCCAGCAGCTGGGCCCTGTTGGCTGCAGGCCTGGTTGGCGTGGCGCTCAGCGCCCGCCGCAAGCTCGCTCAATCAGCTCGCTGAATCGATCAGCGCACGCACGCAAGGCCCGCCTCACCACGTCGCGGGCCTTACCTCACTGCACAAACCCGATCGGCGTGCGGCGCTGCCCCTGCTCCGGCAGGTCACGCACCTCCAGCGCGCCGCGCCCATCCAGCTTGGCATTGCCAAAGGCCACCATGAGGGCGCGTCGCATCTCGCGCGGCGCCAGGCTGCCCAGCGCCTCCAGCACCGCCTCACCGGGCTCTTCGTCAAAGCGTTGGCCCCAAGCGTGGTCGGCGCGAATGCCCCGGTACAACTTGGCCGCGATCTTGCGCGCGGCCTCGGCGTCGGGCATCTCGATCTCGAACACATTCATGCGGTTGAGGATGGGGTCAGGGATGCCGCGTGCGTCGTTGGCCGTGGCCACCCAGATCACCTGGCTGGCGTCGATGGGCACTTCGGCAAACTCGTCGGTGAAGTTGCCGGCCGTGTCGTGCTCCAGCAGGCTGTAGAGCGACCCCAGCGGGTCGTAGCTGTGCTCGCCGCTGCTTTTGTCGATCTCATCGACCACCATCACCGGGTTGGCGTACTGCCCATCCACCAGGGTCTCGAACACCTTGCCTGGGCGGGCGCCCTTCCACTGGCTGGAGGCGCCCGACAAGATCCATCCGGCGGTCATGGCGCTCATCGACAAAAAGCCATGCCCCGTGCCCAGCAGGCGGGCCACCTCGCGCGCAAAGTGGGTCTTGCCCACCCCGGGCGGGCCCAGCAACAGCATCGGCGTGATCTCCAGCGCGTCGCTGCTGTCGGTGCACAGCGCCAGTTGGCGCTTGAGATCGTCCAGCACCTCGTGGAAGTTAGGCAGCTCGTCGTAGAGGTGCTCCATGGCCGGCAGGCCCGAGGGCTTGACCTGGAAGCGCTCGGGCCCCTTCTCGAGCATGCGCTCGTAGGTGGCGCGCAGCGATTCGTGCTCGCGAGGGGGCAGTTTGCCCAGGCGTTTCTCCACCGCATCCAAGCTGTAGACATGCCGCATGTGGGCAATCGGAATGCGCCCTTGGAAGTCGTCCCGTTGCACGGGAACGAGATCGGTACAGCTGCTCATATCAGCCCTCCAGACAACCACGCTTGGTATGGATGATTGCAACAAAGCCTGCCCGGGTGCGAGCCCTTGAACAGGGGGGACGAAATCCTGTTTATCACCAACTGAGTCCACAGTCATTGGCGCTGACGCCCGGGCCATGGCCTGGTCCGTGAATAATGCCGTCAATGGAAGTTCACGATCAGCGAGCGGCTGCCCCCTCCTTGTCAGATCAGCATGCCCCACGATGGTTGCATCGCGGCACCTGGCTATTGATGTCGCTGATCGCCAGCCTCTGGCTGATCGGGGCGCTCATGCCCTCCCCGCCGTCCAGCCCCAGCATTCAGTGGGGACACATCAGCAGGACCTGGCTGAGCGACACGCCCAACGCCAAGGCAGGGCACACTGAAATCATCTCCTTGCCAGACCAGTGGACCGATCACGGACACCCCCAGTGGGGTGCGGCGAGGTACTCGGTGTCTTTCACATGGACACCTGCCGATGCTGATGAAACGCAAACGCTGTGGGCACTGCGGTTTCAGGACGTCAGTCACGAGCACCGCCTGTGGCTCAACGGGCACCTGCTGTCAGACAACACCACTGCACGCCAAGAGGGTGACGGGATGAGCACCCAGTTGATCGCTGTGCCACCCACGCTGCTGCACAAAGGACAGAACCAGTTGGTGCTAGAGGTTTGGCACCACATCCAGGGTGGGCTGAGCGCTCCGAGCCTGGCGCCCAAAAGCGCCATGTGGACCACTCACCTGTGGCAAGAGGTGTTTCACCGGCATGCACTGCTGGCGGTCAACCTGGCCAGTTTTGCATTTTCGACGTTCGTCTTGTTTCTATGGTGGGTGCGGCGGCAAGAGGTGGCCGCCGGCCTGTTCGGCCTGCTCATCGGTGTGGCCTTTGCGCGCAACGTCAGCCACTTTGTCATTGAAGACATCGGGCTGCCACTGGCACTCAGCTCTTGGCTCTATTTCATGGCGCACACGGCCACCGCGGTGACGCAGGGATGGCTGGTGATGCACATCACCAACCGCCACCCCCTGTGGCTGCGTCGCACACTGATCGCGGTCAGCGTGGGGGCCCCTGTGGTGTCTCTGCTGGCCTTGCCCTGGGACCCCGCCTTGGTTGAGACCAGAAACGTGCTGCAGCCCATCCTGATTGGCTTGATGTTGCCCACCCTGTGGCTGCTGTGGCAATCGCGTCGGCAGTTTCGGATGGAGCCTTTACTGCTGGGCTTGATGATCGGTGCAGCGATCATCCTGATCAGTGGGGTCCATGACTTTGTAACGCTTCGCATGGAAGGCGACATCAGCAGCAGGAACTGGCTGATCTGGGGCATACCAACGATCATGCCTGCCTTCTCGGCCATGCTGCTGGCCAGGGTGGTGCAAGCCTTCAACCAACTCGAACACATCAACCAGTCGCTCGAGCAGCAAGTGACCGAACGCACACGTGAGCTGGAACAGGCCAACCTGGCCAAGAGCCGGTTTCTGGCGGCGGCCAGCCACGACCTGCGGCAACCGGTGGCGGCCATTGGCCTGATGACCGAGTTGCTGACGCAACGGGTACAGACCCCCGAGCAACAAGGCTTGACCCAGCGGCTGTCGGAGGCGGTGATCTCCATGGAGAACCAGCTCAAGGGCCTGCTGGACCTGTCCAGGCTGGACGCCGGCGACATCGTGGCCCGCCCGCAAAGGGTGTGCCTGTCAACGCTGTGCCAGAGCATCCTCAGCCACGAGCAACTCAACGCACGTGACAAAGGCCTGCGGCTGCGCGCTCACGCGCCCAAGCACCTGCAAGCCTGGGCAGACCCGGTTTTGCTGGAACAGGTGCTGCGCAACCTGGTGGGCAACGCCGTGCGGCACACGCGCTGCGGCGGCGTGCTGGTGGGGGTGAGGACGCAGGGCAACAGGCTGCGCGTGGAGGTCTGGGACACCGGACCAGGCATCGCGGTGGACGACCAGCGACGGGTCTTTGACGAGTTCGTGCAACTGGGCACCGGGTCAGGCCACAGCCAGGGCCTGGGCCTGGGCCTGGCGATCGCGCGCCGGGCCGCCATCCTGCTGGGTACCCGATTGTCTTTGCGCTCCAGGCCTGGCCGTGGCAGCTGCTTCAGCTTGGACGTGCCACGAGACCTGGGCGTCCGCACACCACGCTCGGCGCTGCCGCGCACCTCGGCATCTGAGGCGCCATCTGACGCACCCTCTGACACACCCACGGCACCATCGTCGGCCCAGCCCGCATCAGGGCGTCGCGTGCTGCTGGTGGAAGACGAAGCCCCCTTGCGTCAGGCCTTGGCCCTGCTGTTCCAGGACTGGGGCTGGCAGGTGGATGCCTGCGCGAGCCTGAGCGAACTGAAGCAACAGGCGCAGGGCCCGTGGCAGCTGCTGGTCAGCGACCACCGGCTGCCTGATGGCTTTGGCGGCGATGTGCTGCGATGGGCCCGACGGCAGCAGCCTGACTTGCCCGCCTTGGTGATCACGGGAGACACCGCGCCCGAGCAATTGCGCGAGCTCGCCGCCCTGAATGTGCCGGTGTTGCACAAGCCGTTCAGGCCTGAAAAAATAAGGGCCATGGTCGAGGAGACCATGGCCCTGAGGACGTGATGACAGCGTTGATGAAACGTGCACGAACTGTAAACCGTGCAAAGTGCGCCAACCATCGTCCGTTTGGCCGAATGCCTGCGCCCATCGCGAGCGCCCATGCAGAGGCGCTCAGGCGCCGCCGATCAGGTCGTCACCCGGTGACATGGGCAAACGCACCCCACGGCGCGCCACCGCCACCACCGCCTGCGTGCGGTTGTTGACGCCCAGCTTGCGGAAAATGGCCGCCAGGTGGGTCTTGACGGTCGACTCCGTCAGGTTGAGCACCCGGCAGATGTCCTTGTTGGGCCGGCCATCCACCAGCAAACGCAGGACGTCCAGCTGCCGCGCCGACAGGCCGAGGTCCGACTCGGTGCGATCGTCACCCGCGCCCAGTCCCACCATCCCGGCGTCATGGGCCGCTCGGGTCACGGCGGGCAGGTACACCCCGCCAGACAGCACGGTCTGCACGGCGTCGCACATGTCCGCCGATCGCGCCGTCTTGGAGATGAAGCCCGACGCCCCGGCCTCGATCGCGGCCATGACCGTGTCATGACGGTCGTCCGCCGACAAGATCACCACCGGCACCTGTGGCAGCCATTGGCGCCACTGCGCCAGGGTGTCCAGGCCCTGCCCGTCGGGAAGACCAAGGTCAAGGAACACGAGGCCCAGATCCGGATGGCGGTGCGCCGTGTCCACGGCTTCACGCATGCTGCCCGCTTCCAGCACGTGGCACAGGGGCAAGCGCTTGTCCTGCAGCGTCATCTGCTGCTGGATCAGCAGGCTGAGCCCTTCCCGGAACAGTCCATGATCGTCAACCAGCAAAAGCTTCATTCACTCACTTCACCCAGGTGTTCATCTGCATGATCGGCATCATGACCGACATCACGATCAACATCACCACCAGACCCATCGACACGATCAGCAGCGGCTCCAGCACGGTGGCGATGGCCAGGGCCTTGCGCTGCACCTCGGTGGACAACTGCTGCGCTGCCCGCTGCAACATCTGAGGCAACTGCCCCGTCTGCTCGCCCAGACGCGCAAACATCGACAACAGGCCCGGAAACCGTTTCTTGGCGGCCAGGGCCGAGGCCAGGGGTGCACCTTCGCGCACCTGCACCAGCGCATCCATGGCGTCGGCGCGCATGGCCCGGTTGGACAAGGTTTCAGCGGCCGCTTGCAGCGCCTTCAGGATGGGCACGCCCGAACCGGCCAGCATGGCCAGCGTGCCGGCAAAGCGCGCGGCGTTGTACCCTCGGGACAGGCGCCCGATGACGGGCAGCTCCAGCCAGCCCGCATCGAATCGCTGACGAAAGTCTTCATTGCGCAAAGCCACGGCCAGGCCGGCGCCGCCCGCCACCAGCAACAAGCCCAGCAGCCAGCCCCAGTTCTGCATGAACGCGCTCAGGCCCAGCATGAATTGCGTGAGCATGGGCAAGGCCCGCTTGCTGCTGGAAAACACCTGGGCCACCTGGGGCACCACAAACACCAGCAAGGCCACCACGATGACCACGGCAAACACCGACACGATGGCCGGGTACAGCGTGGCCCCGATGAGCTTGGACTTCAGGGCCTGCTGCTCTTCCAGATCGGTGGCCAGCTTGTCCAGCACAGTGCCCAATTGACCGCTTTGCTCGCCTGCGGCCACCACGCCACAATACACTTCGTCGAACTCGCGCGGCGAACTGGACAGGGCCCTGGCAAAGGGCGATCCGGCATTGACCTCGGCGCGCAGGTGGGCCACCAGTTCGCTCTGGCGAGGGTCTTCGGCTTCATCGGCCAGGGCCGTGAGCGCCCGCTCCAGCGGCAATCCGGCCACCACCAGACCGGCCAGCTGGCGGGTCCAGATGGACAGGGCCGTGGGGTTGAACACCCGGCGCTGAAACAACTGCCGCGATGCGCCTGACTTGCCCCCGCCCTGCACCATCACCGCATCGACCTGCAGGGGCACCAGGGCCTGGGCCCGCAGCTGCGCGCGCGCGGCCTTGGCGTTGTCGGCGTCCACCAGACCGTTGACGGTCTTGCCGTTGGCGTCCAGGGCTTCAAAACGAAAGGCGGGCATGGGGCAGGTCCGGTCGGGGCGTCAGAAAACGGTCAGGTCACAGGCCAAGGCACATCACTCTCTGGTCACGCGCAACACTTCTTCCAGCGAAGTGACCCCCTGGGCCACCAGGCGGTCGCCATCGTCGCGCATGGTCTTCATGCCGTTGAGCTGCGCCACCTCGAAGAGCTTGGACTCGGGCGCCTGCGCATGCACGAGCGCGCGGATCTCGTCATCACACACCATGAGCTCATAGACCCCGGTACGGCCTTTGTAACCGCTCATGCCGCATTCGCTGCAGCCCACCGGGTGCCAGCGGCCCTGGTCATCCTGGCGCTTGCAATGCACGCACAGCTTGCGCACCAGGCGCTGGGCCTGAACCCCCAGCAATGAAGAGGACAACAGGAAGGGCTCGATGCCCATGTCGATGAGACGCGCCACCGCCGACGGCGCGTCGTTGGTGTGCAGCGTGGCCAGCACCAAGTGGCCCGTCAGCGAGGCCTGCACGGCGATCTGGGCCGTTTCCAGGTCGCGGATTTCGCCGATCATGATGACGTCCGGGTCTTGCCGCAGGATGGCGCGCAGGGCTTTGGCAAAGCTCAGGTCGATCTTGTGGTTGACCTGGGTCTGGCCGATGCCGGGCAGCTCGTACTCCACCGGGTCTTCCACCGTCAGCACGTTGGTGGTGGCCGCATCGACGGTGGCCAGACCCGCGTACAGCGTGGTGGTTTTGCCCGAGCCGGTGGGGCCGGTCACCAGCACGATGCCGTGCGGCTGGCGCAGCAGGCGCTTGAACTGGTCCAGCGTCTCGCCGCTCATGCCCAGGGCCTCCAGCGTGAACTTGCTGGCATCGCCCTTGTCCAGAATCCGCAGCACGGCGCGCTCACCGTGGGCCGAGGGCAGCGTGGACACCCGCACGTCCACCGCCCGCCCGCCAATGCGCAGGCTGATGCGGCCGTCTTGCGGCATGCGTTTTTCAGAGATGTCCAGCTCGGCCATGATCTTCAGGCGCGAGATCAAGGCCGCGTGCAAGGCCTTGTTGGGCTGCACCACTTCACGCAGGGTGCCGTCCACCCGAAAGCGCACCACCGAGTTGCGCTCGTAAGCCTCGATGTGAATGTCTGACGCGCCGTCCTTGGCCGCCTGCGTCAACAAGGCGTTGAGCATGCGGATGATGGGCGCGTCGTTGCTGGCTTCCAGCAAATCCTCCACCGCCGGCAAGTCCTGCATCATGCGCGACAGGTCGACGGCGCTTTCCACTTCGCCCACCACCGCCGCGGCACTGCCCTCACCGGCCGCATAGGCCGTGGCAATGCGCTGACCGATGGCCTCGGGCGGGTCCATCTCGATGGCGTCGATGCTGTGCTTGCGCATCACCTCGGACAAGGCAGCGGACGACACCGCCGTGCTGGCCCACAAGGTCAGGCGCTCGCCGTCATGCTCGAGCAACATGCCGTTGGCGCGGGCATAGGCGTATGGCAGGGGATGTCTCACCGGCATGGGGCCTCCGCACTCAAGGCGCCGTGGCGCCGCTGGCCGCCGGAGGCGTCACTGGCACCAGGCGAGGGGTGTAGCCCGACTCGGCCGGCATCACCACCGTGGGGGCTGGCGCACCGGGTTCGTCCAGCGGTTGGGCCACCGAAGGCATGCTCAAGCGGTTGCTGAGCTTGAGCGGGTCCATCACGGGCACCTCGTTGATGCCCAGCACGGTGCTGGCCTGCGGGGTGCTGTCGATCTGCTTTTGGCGCATGTAGTCGTAGCGGTCCATCGTGAGGGCGTTGGCCGCATCCTGGTCACGCATCACCACCGGGCGCAAGAACACCATCAGGTTGGACTTGACCCGGCTGCGTTGCTGGCTCTTGAACAGGTTGCCCAGCACGGGGATGTCGCCCAGCAACGGCACCTTGGACTCGCCATCGCCATACTCGTCTTTCATCAGCCCACCCAGCACCAGCACCTGCCCATCGTCCACCACCACCGTGGTTTCGATGGAGCTCTTGGAGGTGGTCGGCCCGTTGGTGGCCGTGGCCGTGGCCGCATTCACGCGGGCGTCTTCCTGGAAGATGGTCATGCGCACGGTGCCCCCCTCGCCCACCTGCGGGCGCACGCGCAGGGTCAGGCCCACGTCCTTGCGCTCGATGGTCTGGAAGGGGTTGACCGAACCGCTGCTGGTGCCGGTGTTGGTGAAGCTGCCCGTCGGAATGGGCACGTTTTCACCCACCACGATCTTGGCCTCTTCGTTGTCCAGCGTGACCAGGTTGGGCGTGGACAGGATGTTGCCGCCAGCTTCGGTCTTGAGGAAGGTGGCCAGGGCCCCCAGGCTGTAAGTGCCATCGCTGAGCCTGCGGGCCAGCCCCACGCTGAAACCTTCCAGCCCTGTCAACGCAGATGCGCCCCCGGCCACCGTGGAGGCCAGCCCCGGGATGTTCGTCAAGGAGCCTTTCAAGGGCAGGTTCGTTGCCGCCCCCACGACATTGCGATCGCCCGAGGCTGCTGCCCACTGCACCCCCAGCTGGGCGGCCTTGTTGGCATCCACCTTCACGATCATGGCTTCGATGTAGATCTGGGCACGGCGGCCATCCAGTTGGTCGATGACCGCACGCAACTGGCGGTACAGCGAGTCGGTGGCCGTGATGATCAGCGAGTTGGTGGCCGGATCGGCCTGGATGAACCCCCCGGTGGACGGCTGGGCAGACGCCGCCACCGGCGCGGTGGACTGCGACGACGCCCCGGTGTTGCCGGCGCCACTGCTGTTGGCACCACCCGCTGCGGGGTTGGTGGAATTGGGCGTGGGCGAGGCCCCTGAGCCGCCACCACCTGATGAGCCTCCGCTGGCCGGGAAGGCGGCGCGCAACACCTGGGCCAGCTTCACGGCGTCGGCGTTCTTGAGGTAGACCACGTGAATGCCGCTGCCGCCGATGCCGGCCGAGCCAGGGCGGTCAAGCTGTCGCACCAGCTGGCGCACCAGGGCCATGCGGGCCGCGCTGGGCGATCGCACCAGCAAGGTGTTGGTGCGCGAGTCGGCCATCACCAGGGTGGCCTGGGTGCCCGCAGCGCCTGGCGCCGCCGTGCCGCCGCCGTCGGCCAGCCGCTGCACCATCGGCGCGATGTCGGCCGCGATGGCGTACTGCAAGGGAATGGCCTCGGTGTCACTGACAGAGGGCACGTCCATGGCCGCGATGATCTGGCCGATGCGCTGCAGGTTGTCGGCGTAATCCGTGATCACCAGGGTGTTGGTGGAGGGGTTCGCGTTGATCGTGTTGTTGGGGCTGATGAGGGGGCGCAGCACCGTCACCAGGCTGTTGGCCGCTTCATGCTGCAGGCGGAAGATCTGGGTGAGCACCTGATCGCCGCTGCGCTTGACCGTACCCACGTCCACCGTGCCCGTTTGCAGCTTGGCCTCAGCCTCGGGCACGATCTTGATCAGTCCGGCCACCTCGACCAGCGCAAAGCCCTGCCCCCGCAAGGCGGCCAGGAAGTTCAGGTAGGCCTCGCGCGGGGTCAGCGGCTGGTCGCTGTACAGCGTGATGGCGCCCTTGACACGAGGGTCCACCATGATCTGCCGATTGAGGATGGCACCCATCGCCCGGGCCACACCCTCGATCTCGGCGTTCACAAAATTGAGCGTCACCGAGGGGCCGCCCTTTTTGACCACGGGGGCGGCCAGCGCCGGACTGCTCAGCGACACCAGGCCGGCAGATCCCAGACCCATGGCCAACGCCGTGAGCAGCACGGTGGTGCGATGGCGTGTCAGGAGGTGGTGCTTCATGCCTTATCCGATCAAGATGATCGAGCGCTCGCCCTGGCGGCGCCCGATGATGTTCAACAAATTGTCCAGTGCCTCGCGTTCGGCCTGCGCCGCGCGGGCTTCGCCACGGAAGTACACCCCCGACGGCCGCCATTCACCCTCACCCGAGAGCTGCAAAGCGCCTTCTTCGGTGTCCAGGCGCATCAGGGCCTGGCCCTGGCCGCCGGCCTGCACCACGAGGCGGTACGAGCCCAGCTCGTCCAGCGTGGTCAGGCTGGACGACACATGGTCCAGGGCCAGCTCGGCTGCCCCCTGCATGCGCAAGCGGCCCTGCACCCATTCGAAGCTCAATTGCTGGGCCGACACCCGTGCCACGCCCTGCAACTGCAGCGTGTTCCAGGGCGTGCCCAGGCCTGACAACCATGCCGCGGGCCAGCGCCCCAGCTCGGCCGGCCCTGCTGCCTCTGCCGACGCCTGGGCCGGCCCCACCGCCACGTGCACACCACCCCAGCGGGGCTGAAAGCGCAAAGCCAGAGGCTGCGTCACACAGCAGTCTTGCTGCAAGGTCAGGCGAGGCCCCTGCAATCCGAGGCCCAGTTGCCAGGTCATGCGGCCCGGCAGGGCGCGCGCTTCGCGGCTGCCCGCACCGCCCGTGAGCACCACCACAGCATCGCCGCGCCAGACAGTGCCGCGCGACTCGGCCAGCAGCAGGCGCCCGCTGGTCAGCCAGTGCACGCCCTGCGCCAGCCAGGCGGCAGGGGCATACGCCACCACCCCCAGCAGTGCGCCCACGCCCACGCCCCACCAGCCCCAGCGACGGCCGGCTTTGCGCATGTTTTCCCAGCGGGTCACCTCCAGGGTGGATTCCAGCCACCGGGTGGTGAGGGCCGTGGCGCCATCAAACCAGGCGGGGCGGCGCTTGAACGAAGGTATTCCGGCCATGTGGCTGCGTCCTCACTGCCCCGTCGGTGCCGACGACAGCGCCAGCACGAACGACCCATTGAACCCGTTGCCCACGGCCTGCACATCGGCCTCCACGACCCGCGCACGCGCCGCGCTTCGGGCCTCTTGCAGCCAGTCGGCCAGCACGCCGCCCGACACCCCCGAGAAGCTCAGGGTGGCGCGGTCAGCCTGGATGTTCAGCCTGGCCGAGGCCCCCAAGCGTGCCGATGCCGCACGCAAGGCAGCCTCGGCCTGAATGGGCGGCACAGGCGGCCGCTGACGCAGTTGTTGAGACTCCTGGGCCCAACGACGCATCTGTTCGAGTTGAACCTCAACCGCCTGCAACTGCGCGGGGGTTTCGGTGAGGCTGCGCCAGGCGGGTCGCAGTCCCAGCATCACCACCAGCACGATCAACAGGGACCAGGCCATGAGCCGCACCATGAGCCGTTCACGGGGCGCCATGGCCGACCAGCGTTCATCAAACTGTTGACGCCACTGCGCCAGGGTGTCACGAGAGGTCGTCATGCGGGCCCCCTGTCAGTGGCAGCCCGTACGGGCGCCTGAATCTGAACCCGGCCATCGCCCAGGTCCTGCACGGTCAGGCCCGCGCGCACCACGCGCTGCAAGAAGCCATCGCGCTCACCACCGCCCCAGGTGGCCGGCAAGGCCACGGTCAAACCCGAGGCGTCGTAACGCCAGGCAGGCACGACGCGGTCGTCGGGCCACGCACGCGCCACCACCGACAACAGCGACTCCAGGTCTCGCTCACCAGGCACGCCCGCGGCCAGGCGCAAGGCCTCGGTTTCACGCTGCATCTGCACGGGGGCGTCCAGCACCACCCGCACTTGCGGATGCGCCTGCTTGAGCAAGGCGGTCATCTGTCGGCGCTGGCCATCGAGTTCGCGCTCCTGGTGCCAGGCCCACAGGTTCAAACCCAGCACCTGCACGGCCACCAGGGCCGCCACGCCCAGGCGGGCGGCCCGCCATTGCGGGCTCAACAAACGGCGCCACTGGTCACTGACGGCGTGCAGGCCCTTGCTGCGCGGGGCCAGCTCGAACTGCAGGATGTTCCACAGCGAGCGTGCGGCCAGCAGCATGTGCTCGGCCGGGGCCTGCACCGTCACGGCCTGACCCAGCCAGCGTTCGGCCGGGGCGGCCACCGGTGGGGTGGCCAGCACGCGGGTCATGGGCGGCAGGGGGTCGGGCAACAGGCTGCGCGACAAGGTGCCCTGCAAGGGCCAGGACGCCACGCCCTCTGGCGTGGACCAGCTCAGCAGCACGCCCCCGCCCTGGTCGGCACCCGGGTCGGCGTCGCTGTATTCGCTTTCATGAAAAAAGGCCGTGGCGGGCTCGTCGGGCGCCAGGCCCGGCACCACGCGGTCCACGCGCAGCTTGGCTTTTTCCAGCGCCATGAGCTGGCTGGTCAGCCAAGTGTGATCACAGGCGGCCACCCAGCAGGCCTGCCCCGGTTTGGCCTGCGGCGAGACGGCCAGGTGCAGGTCTTCGGTGTCGTCCAGCACCGCTTCTTCGAGCAGTCCGGCCAGGGCGGCGCGCAGCCGGGCGGCTGGCGCCTTGGGCAAGGTCAGGCGGTGCCAGCTCAGGTCTTGGGGGGCCATCACGGCCACCACGTTGTCGGCGCGGGGCAGCATGGCCGCCACGCAGTGCCCCTGGCGACCCAGGCTGAGGCCATCCGGGCTCAGCACATAGGCGTACTCACGCGGCCCGCCCGATGACGCCCGGTCGGTGCCGTCGGGCTCGGTGCTCAGGCGCGGTCGCGCTGGCAATTGGATGATGAGAGTGCTCATGCCCGGGTGGTGAAGCTCTGGGGAACGTGAAATGGTGCCAAGCTTATTGGCATTCGGATTGTAGGAGCGTGGAAATAAACACCCTTTAAGGATGAATACCTGCGTTCAGTGTCATTACAGCAACCCATGCGCCCCCGTCTAACCCTATTGGGGGGGCGCAGCAGGCCCAAGGTCCATGCCTGAAAAACGCGACTGGTGCAACACGACGACATCGCCGCCGCTGCGCTGCACCAGGTGGCGCTGCTCGATGACGTGATCTTCGTAACGCAGCCGACCCCGCACCTCGAAAAAATCCGAGGTGACGGCCAGGCGGTTGAAATTCCAGTTGCGAGGACCCAGCACGTTGTTGAGCTCGCTCGTGGCCTTGAAGGGGGTGCGTTGGCGGGCCTGCACAATGCGGCCGGCCTGCCCCAGGTCCAGCCCCTCCACGACGGCCGCCAGCACCTCGCGCGGGGCGGTGTTCGCATTCACCTTGGTGGCGTCAGGCAGCACGGTCACCACGGCGCGAAGGCGCTCGACCGTGGCCGCGTCCAGGCCCAGCCAGGTCAGTTGCTCGGCCGTCTGCGGCAACAAGGGCGCACTGCGCAAGCCATCCGAGCCGCCCAGCGTCGCCAGCAATTGAGGGTCGTCCAGTTGCACGGCCTGCACGGCCAGGCTGCCCCGCCGCCAGGCATCGGCCACGGCTTCGGCCAGGGTGGGCGACAGGCCCGCGTATTCGCACAAGCGACGCAGCGTCAACAGCTCTTCCGGGATGATATTGCCGTCGGCGTCCAGCAGGTTGCGCAGGTTGTAGCGTGAGGTGGCGTCTTCCACCCGCCCCGACAGGAAGGCCTCGACGCTGTCGTCGCCCTGGTCGGCGTTGTTGTTGCTGTCGGCGGCCAGGAAGGTGGACAGCCGGGCCTCCGCCAGCGGAATGGCCCAGGGCTCGCCCAGGTGATCGGCCCCGCCACTGCGCATGTCTTCGCGCAGGATGAGGCGCGCCCAGTCCAGGGCACCGCGCAGCACCCATCCGGCCTGACTGCGCACGCGCTCGGCGCCTTCGACCTGCACGGCACGCCACTGCTGCCAGACCATCGACGAGGCCAGGGTGGCCACCAGGGTGACGATCACCATGGCCGACAACAACGCGGCACCACGCTGGCGGCTGAATGAGGAGGGCCAATGACGCGGCATCGTTCAGTTCACCATCTGAGGGGCCACCGGGAGGTCGCGCGACAGGTTGCCGGCAAACCCGCTGCCAGGCCCCAGGCTGAGCTGAACACGCACAGCCTGAGGCAATTGCTCGCGCACCACGGTGGGCACCGGAGGCTGACCCGGCGTGGGCGTCCCCTGGAACGCCTGGGCCAGATTGCCACTCGACTGGCAGTTGCTCAGCGATGCATTGCGAAAGCAGAACACCTGCCACTGGCCCACGCCCTGCAGGGCCACCAAGGTGCCGGGCTCGGTGCCCTGAAGCTGGAACGACCGCTGCCAGTGATCCTGCAGGTCGCCCACGCGCGTGGTCTCGGGGCTGGCCCAGCGCAGCAGGCGCTCACCGCGCACCAGCCAGGTCACCACCTGCACCCCGCCGGTCGTGCGGCGCGTCATGCGCAAGTGCCCGCCATCGAATTGCAGGCCTGGCACGATCAGGGTGTCGATGACCTGCCCCAGGTCGGCCTCCCACTGGGTCATGACGGACTGCAGCCGAAGGGTTTCGCGCAGCTTGCCATCGGCCACCTGGCGGGACGTGGCGATGGCGTCCATGCCCTTCCAGGCGGTGGCCGCCAGCACGGCCAGAATGAGCAGCGACACCAGCACCTCGATGAGCGTGAAGCCCTGCACGCTGGCGGGTTCGGGGTGACGGCCATGAGGCGGAAGGTGCCCACGATGCATCGCCATGTCAGAACCTCGACAACACCGTGGACAGGCGCACGATGGGTTGTTGTTGCTCGTCCAGCACCTGGGCATCGACCCGCCTGAAGTTGATGTTGGGCGTGGGCCGCACCACCAGCTTGCCCGGCAACTGGCGGCCCAGCTGCACGCAGGCGAAATCGCTGTCGCCCACCGGCGGGTACATCTTGCCCAGCTTGAGCGCCGAGAGCTGGTTCTCGGCACACCACTGCGCCACCAGCAGATCGTCCATGCGCTGGGCATTGACGGTGAGCCCGCCCGCGGCCTTGATGCCCGCCGCCAGGGTGATGGCGACGATGGCCAACGCCACCAGCACCTCGATGAGCGTCATGCCGCTGTCCGGGGTCACCCGATGCTCATCGGCTCGCATTGCGGCCCTCCGCCGTGGTGTCACCGTCGCCATTGATCACGTCAAAAGACCCCAGCCCATCGGTGCCGATGATGATCTGGCGGGCATCCAGCCGCAGGATCACGCTTTGTGCGCCAATCACCGGTTCGGGCCCCAGCACGATGCTGCGCCCGCCCACCACCTCGGCACGCACCTCGGGCTCCAGCCACCTGAGGGACGGCATCATGGCGGGCGGCAGGCCCAGGAACTGGTAGTCGGCCTCGGCCTCCTGGCCCTGGGGAATCCACAGCACCGTCATGGCACCGGCCCGGGCCTGCGTGCGGGCGGATTCCAGCAGGGCCACCAGTCGGGCCGCCTCACGCTCCAGGCGCGTGGCGGCCGGGTCGGGCACCGCAAAGCTCACCACCGCCGTGGTGATGGCGATCATGGCCACCACGACCATGAGTTCCAGCAGGGTGAAGCCACGGGCATGACGCCCGCCGCGCTCACTCCCAGGAACCGATGTCGGCATCCCTGCCTTCGCCGCCGGTCTGGCCGTCTGCGCCAAAACTGAACACATCCACCGCCCCCTTCACGCCGGGGTTGACGTACTGGTAAGCGCTGCCCCACGGGTCTTTGGGCAGCTTTTCGAGGTAGGGCTTCCAGTTGCCGGGCACGGGCGGTGCCGCAGGCCGCGCCACCAGCGCCTCCAGGCCCTGCTCTGCCGTGGGATAACGCTGGTTGTCCAGACGGTACAGCTTGAGGGCCTGCATCAGGTTGGCGATGTCGGTGCGCGCCGCCGTGACGCGAGCGTCGTCGGCACGGTCCAGCACATTGGGCACGATCAGGGCCGCCAGCAAACCAATGATCACCAGCACCACCATCAACTCGATGAGGGTAAAGCCACGTTGTACCTGCCGGGCCAATCCCCCGACGCGACCCGAAAAGCGCGCAAACATCGTCATGTCCAATACCAGCTGTCTGAGAAAAAAACGGGGGGCGCCAGACCGGCCACCCCCAGGCCAACAGCATGCCTGAGCCCACCGGGCCCGAGACGCAGGATCTACCCGGGGATCCTCGGGCAGTTCACCATGCTGAAAACGTTCAACAGCCATCATAATGGCCTGATCATGGCATCTCGCTTCTTTGCATTCATCATCTGGGCCGCCGTGGCCGCCAGCATCGCTTACTGGGGCCTGCGCTGGTTGGCGCCCCAGGTGGGCGTGCCTGCTTCGGCCACCTCGGTCAAGCTGGGCGGCCAGGTGCCTGGCGACTTCCGTCGGCTGTTTGCCAGCGCCACGACCGCTGACGAAGGGCCGGCGATCGATCCCAGCGCGGCCAGCCAGTTGCTGTCCCGCATCCGCATCATCGGCGCGGTGGCGCCCGGCACGCCTTCGGGTGATGACGGCGTGGCGCTGCTGTCGCTGGATGGCAAGCCCGCACGGGCGGTGAAGATCGGCCAGACCATCGATGGCGACATGGTGTTGCTGGCCCTCAACCAGCGCCAGGCCGAGATCGGCCCGACGGGCGGGCCGACACTGGCGCGCATCGACCTGCCGCGCCTGAGCCCGGCGGCCACCAGCACCTTGCCTCCGCCCAGCGGCGCAACCCTGACCCCCCCGCCGAGCGCCGTGCCGCCGCCACCGGCCATGCCGCCGGTCGCCACCCCGCCCGACAATCCGGAGCCGCCTCCCGGCCCGGATGGCGAATCCTGAGCCGCCAACGCGGCGTCAAGAACGGTCAGCGCAAAAACAGCCGGTACACCGGGTTGCGTGTTTCGTCCACGTACACGTAACCCTGCTGGTCCAGCACCTGCCCGATGCGGGCCACCTCGCCCTTGGGCACCTGCAGGCCCACCAGGATGCGGCCGTAATCCGCACCCTGGTTGCGGTAGTGGAACAGGCTGATGTTCCAGCCCGGCGGCAGGCTGGTCAGGAAGTTCATCAAGGCACCCGGCTTCTCCGGGAAGACAAAGCTGTAGAGGCGCTCGCCCTCGGCCAGGCTGGAGCGCCCACCCACCATGTGGCGAATGTGCGTCTTGGCCAGCTCATCGTGGGTCAGGTCCACCGTGCGGAAGCCCTCGGCCTCGAACTGTTTGGCGATCTGCCGTGATTCGCCCTTCTCACGCGTGCTCAGGCCCACGAACACATGCGCCTCACGCTCATCCGAGATGCGGTAGTTGAACTCGGTGACGCTGCGGGGCCCGATGACCTCGCAAAAGCGCTTGAACGAGCCACGCTCCTCCGGGATGCTCACGGCCAGCAAGGCCTCGCGCTCCTCACCCACCTCGGCCCGCTCGGCCACGAAGCGCAGGCGGTCGAAGTTCATGTTGGCGCCGCAGTTGATGGCGATGTAGGTTTTGCCCTGCCCGCCATGGCGTGCCGCGTACTGCTTGATGGCCGCCACGCCCAAGGCGCCGGCCGGCTCGACGATGCCGCGCGTGTCCTGGTAGATGTCCTTGATGGCTGCGCACACCGCGTCGGTGTTGACCACCACGAAGTCGTCCACCAACTCGCGCGTCAGGCGCAGCGTTTCTTCGCCCACCAGCTTCACGGCCGTGCCGTCAGAGAACAGGCCCACATCGCTCAGCGTGATGCGATCACCCGCCTTGACCGAGCGCACCATGGCGTCTGAATCGCTCGTCTGCACACCAATCACCTTGATGTCGGGGCGCACGGCCTTCACGTAGGCCGCCACCCCGCTGATGAGGCCGCCACCGCCAATGGCCACGAAGATGGCGTCGATCGGGCCCTGGTGTTGGCGCAAGATCTCCATGGCGACCGTGCCTTGGCCCGCGATCACGTCGGGGTCGTCAAAGGGGTGCACGAAGGTCATGCCCTTCTTGCGCTCCAGCGCCTTGGCGTGCAACGCGGCATCCGAATAGCTTTCGCCGTGCAGCACGATCTGCACATGCTCGCCGCCAAAGTGCCGCACCGCGTCGATCTTCACCTGGGGCGTGGTGACCGGCATGACGATGGTGGCCTGACAGCCCAGGCGCTTGGCCCCCAGGGCCACCCCTTGCGCGTGGTTGCCCGCCGAGGCGCAGATCACGCCCTTGGCCAACTGGGCAGGGCTGAGCTTGGCCATCTTGTTGTAAGCCCCGCGCAGCTTGAAGCTGAAGACCGGCTGCAGGTCTTCCCGCTTCATGTAGATGTGGTGCCCCAGGCGGCGCGACAGGGTGCGCGCCTCTTCCAGCGGGCTCTCAATGGCCACGTCATAGACCCGGGTGGTCAGGATGCGCTGCAGGTAATCGTGCAGGCTCAGCGACGAAGGCGCGGTCTTCTTCTTGGTGGTGCGCGCAGCAGGCATGGACAAGAGCTCCGGACAATGGACGAGCAAAACGCTCAAGTCTAAGGCACCGGCCGCGTCAATCCATGCTCATTGAGCGCCTGGGCCGTGGCGCGCCGAAACGCCTGCTGTTGCCAGCGACCCCACCGACGCCACCACGGCCGCGTGAACGGCAGCAGGCGCATGCTCAGCGACCGCAGACAGCGCGGCCCCCACAACAGCAGCGGGTACCAAGGCCAGGCCGCCGGCAAGCCCAGGTTGTGCATGCCCTGCCCGCCAATGAACCAGCGCACCAGGCTGAGGTGACACGCCCGGTCCCAGCGCCCGCGCCAGCGCGCACCCCAGGCATAGGGCCGAGACAGCGGCTCGTCCATCAGGGCCCGGCCCAGGGCCACGCTCGACGCATCCGATGGCGCCTGGCTCAACAGATTGCGGTACAGCAGCACCCGCCCGGTCTGCTCATCGTCACACAACCAGCACTCGTCCACCCCCATGAGCCAGCCCACGTAACGCCACAGGTGCATCACGGCATTGGCATCCTGGCGCGAGAAGATGTCGCCGGTCATGCGCAAGCCCAGCAATTGCACAGCGCTGAACGCCAGGTAAGTGGCTTGCATGTCCAGCTGATTGATGGGCACGCCCAGTTCGGCCGCGTCCCAGTCGGGGGCGCGCTGCAGCCGCACCCGCACCAGCGCGTGCATCAGGCGCACCTTGACGGTCATCACATGGCCCGGCGCCCCGGGATTCAGACCACCGTCGTCGGTGCACATCAACCACCACAGCGCCGTTTCGGCGATACGCTGGGGCGCGCCACGCTGCAGCTGGCCGGTGCGCAACAAGGTTTGGTTGATGGCCGACGCCTGGTAGCCGGCCATGAGGGCGGCGTCGCGCAAGACCATCGTGCCCAAGCGTCCGGAGGTCTGCAACACACGTGCACCTCGCCGCAGCCGGGCCTCGTCCAGCCAGGCCGGCCGGGCGTGCACCCGGCTGATGAGGCGAGCCAGACAGCCCGGCACCCGCGCATCCTGCGCCGCGGAGGCCGGGTCCATGCCCAGCGCCTCTTGCACCAGGGGCCACGCCCGTGCACCACCTTGCGCCAGCATCCATGCCGCCACCTCGTCGGCCAGCGGGTCACCGTCCCACAGCGCCATGCCCATGGCCTGCCAGTCACTGGCGTCGGGCTCAGGATCGCCGTCGATCATCCACCGCAGGCGGGCCGCCATGGCACGACTGCGTTTCAGGTCGGCACCGTGGCGCCTGGGGGGCTGCTGAGGGGCGACAGGCAGCGCCACCGAGTCCCTCGGTGACGTGCCCATGGCGCTGCGCTCCTGCGCTGACTGCATGCCCACTCCGTGTTCGTGAATTTGATCACGGATCTTGACGCATCCCGCCACGCCTGTCCCTGCCGATTAACACCATGCGGAAACACCCTGATGCAATCGTCACAGACGCGCACAGCGCGGTGGAACAAATGGCGAAACGAAGGCGCGCGGCTCGCCCAGAAAAAAGCCCGCCAGGAGGCGGGCTGATGAGGCGCGATCGGTGGGACACAAGCCCCACGGTCATCACTTCTTGCGCAGGCGGCGGATGGCAGCCAGTTGGGCCACCAGTTCGGCCAGTTCGCTCTGGGCCTTGGCCAGGTCCAGTTCGCCGCTGGCGTTCTGCACGGCCTCTTCGGCCAGGCGCTTGGCCTCGTTGGCTTTGGCTTCGTCCAGGTCCTTGCCGCGGATGGCGGTGTCGGCCAGAACGGTCACGCAGTGAGGCTGCACCTCCAGGATGCCGCCTGCAACGAAGACGAACTCTTCTTCGTTGTTGTCGGCGCGCTGGATGCGCACGGCGCCCGGCTTGATGCGGGTGATCAGCGGGGTGTGGCGCGGCAGGATGCCGAGCTCGCCCACTTCACCTGGCAGGGACACCAGCGTGGCCTCGCCCGAAAAGATCGACTCTTCGGCCGAGACGACGTCAACGTGAATGGTGGACATATCGTGCTTTCAAAAAATGCGGTTCTTGCTGCGCCCGGCATCCAAGCCCCGAGGGGTACTTGAAGCGCCGAACTGAGCAAGCGATCGGTCGTGAATCAAGGCGCCGCACACAACCGTAGCTGAGGCTACGGTGCGCACGGCAACGCCAAGTCACGGCCGAGCGCGCCGCTCAGTTGAGGGCCTTGGCCTTTTCGAAGGCTTCGTCGATCGTGCCAACCATGTAGAAGGCTTGCTCGGGCAGGCTGTCGCACTCGCCGTTCACAATCATCTTGAAACCACGGATGGTTTCCTTCAGGGGCACGTACTTGCCAGGGGCACCGGTGAACACTTCGGCCACGTGGAAAGGCTGCGACAGGAAGCGCTGGATCTTGCGAGCGCGGGCCACCAGCAGCTTGTCTTCCGGAGCCAGTTCGTCCATGCCCAGAATGGCGATGATGTCGCGCAGTTCCTTGTAGCGCTGCAGGGTGTTCTGCACGGCGCGGGCCACGGTGTAGTGCTCGTCGCCCACCACGTGCGGGTCCAGCTGACGCGAGGTCGAGTCCAGCGGGTCCACAGCGGGGTAGATGCCCAGCGAAGCGATGTCACGGGACAGCACCACGGTGGAGTCCAAGTGGGCGAAGGTGGTGGCAGGCGACGGGTCGGTCAAGTCGTCCGCAGGGACGTACACGGCCTGGATCGAGGTGATCGAGCCGACCTTGGTCGAGGTGATGCGCTCTTGCAGACGACCCATTTCTTCGGCCAGGGTGGGCTGGTAACCCACGGCGGAAGGCATGCGGCCCAGCAGCGCGGACACTTCGGTACCGGCCAGGGTGTAGCGGTAGATGTTGTCCACGAAGAACAGCACGTCACGGCCTTCGTCGCGGAAGGATTCGGCCATCGTCAGACCGGTCAGGGCGACGCGCAGACGGTTGCCCGGCGGCTCGTTCATCTGACCGTACACCATGGCCACTTTGGATTCGGCCAGGTTGTCTTGCTTCACGACGCCTGCATCAGACATTTCGTGATAGAAGTCGTTGCCCTCACGGGTACGCTCGCCCACACCAGCGAACACCGACAGACCCGAGTGAGCCTTGGCGATGTTGTTGATGAGCTCCATCATGTTCACGGTCTTGCCCACACCGGCGCCACCGAACAGACCCACCTTACCGCCCTTGGCGAACGGGCAGACCAGGTCGATCACCTTGATGCCGGTTTCCAGCAGCTCGGTCGAGGGCGACAGTTCGTCGTAGGCCGGGGCCTTGCGGTGGATCGGCGCGGTCAGCGTCTGGTCCACGGGGCCACGTTCGTCGATGGGGTTGCCCAGCACGTCCATGATGCGGCCCAGGGTTGCCTGGCCCACGGGCACGGTGATCTGTGCGTTGGTGTTGAACACCTGCATGCCACGGCGCAGGCCGTCGGACGAGCCCAGCGCGATGGTGCGGACGATGCCGTCACCCAACTGCTGTTGCACTTCGAGGGTCAGCGCGGAGCCGTCCATCTTCAGGGCGTCGTACACCTTGGGCATGCGGTCACGCGGGAACTCCACGTCCACCACGGCGCCGATGCACTGAACGATCTTGCCCACTGTTTGCGTGTCAGCCATTTTTCGTTCCTTCAATTCAAATCAAAATCTTCGGATCAGACCGCAGCCGCACCGGCCACGATCTCGGACAGCTCGGTCGTGATCGCCGCCTGGCGGGTCTTGTTGTAGACCAGCTTCAGTTCCTTGATCACATTGCCAGCGTTGTCGGTCGCGGCCTTCATGGCGACCATGCGAGCCGACTGCTCCGAAGCCATGTTCTCTGCCACAGACTGGTAAACCAGCGCCTCAACGTAACGGGTCATCAACTCGTCGATCACCAGCTTGGCGTCCGGCTCATAGATGTATTCCCATGAATGAGTCGTTTCGCCTGCGAACTCGTCGGCACCCAGGGGCAGCAGTTGCTGCACCTGAGGCTCTTGCTTCATCGTGTTGATGAAGCGGGTGTAGCACAGGTACACCGCGCTGAGTTCGCCCGCCGTGTAAGCGTCGAGCAGCACCTTGACCGGGCCAATGAGCTTTTCCATGTGCGGCGTGTCGCCCATGCCGACGACTTGCGCGACGACATTGGCACCGATGCGGTTGAAAAAGCCGGTGGCCTTGTTGCCGATGGAGACCACGTCGGCCTTGATGCCCTGACCGTCCAGCTCTTTGAGCTTGTTGGTCACGGCACGCAGCACGTTCGTGTTCAAGCCACCGCACAGACCCTTGTCCGTGCTCACCACGATGAAGCCCACCTTCTTGCCTCCCGCACTGGGCAGCATGAAGGGGTGGACGTACTCGGGGTTGGCCTTGGCCAAGTTCGCCGTGATGTTGCGCACCTTTTCAGCGTAGGGCCGAGCCGCAAGCATGCGATCCTGCGCCTTGCGCATCTTCGAAGCCGCGACCATTTCCATGGCCTTGGTGATCTTCTTGGTGTTCTCGACGCTCTTGATCTTGTTGCGAATTTCCTTGCCTACGGCCATGGTGCGCTCCTTTAGGCGAAGGTCTTCTTGAACGCGACGACGGCCGATTGCAGTTCAGCTTCGGCGTCCTTGTCCAGGGCCTTTTTCTCTTCGATCTTGGCCAGCAGGGCGCCGTGGCTGGTCTTCAGGAACTGGTGCAGACCGGCTTCGAAGGCCAGAACCTTCTTGACGTCCACATCGTCCATGTAGCCCTTGTTCACGGCAAACAGGGTGGCGGCCATCGTCGAGACCGACAGGGGCTGATACTGGGCCTGCTTGAGCAGCTCGGTCACGCGGGCACCGCGGTCCAGCTGCTTGCGGGTGGCCGCGTCCAGATCGGAAGCGAACTGCGCAAAGGCAGCCAGTTCACGGTACTGGGCCAGGTCGGTACGGATACCGCCGGACAGGCTCTTGATGACCTTGGTCTGAGCAGCACCACCCACGCGCGACACCGAGATACCGGCGTTGATGGCGGGACGGATACCAGCGTTGAACAGGTTGGTTTCCAGGAAGATCTGACCGTCGGTGATCGAGATCACGTTGGTCGGAACGAAAGCGGACACGTCACCGGCTTGCGTTTCGATGATGGGCAGGGCGGTCAGCGAACCGGTCTTGCCCTTCACTTCGCCGTTGGTGAAGGCTTCGACGTAGTCGGCGTTCACACGAGCGGCACGCTCCAGCAGGCGCGAGTGGATGTAGAACACGTCGCCAGGGAAGGCTTCGCGTCCGGGCGGACGGCGCAGCAGCAGCGACACTTGACGGTAGGCCACGGCCTGCTTGGACAGGTCGTCGTACACGATCAGGGCGTCTTGACCGCGGTCGCGGAAGTACTCGCCCATGGCGCAACCGGAGTAGGCCGACACGAACTGCATGGCAGCCGAGTCAGAGGCCGAAGCGGCGACCACGATGGTGTAGTCCATGGCGCCGGCTTGCTCCAGCGAGCGCACGACGTTCTTGATCGACGAGGCCTTCTGACCGATGGCGACATAGATACAGGTGACGCCCTGGCCCTTCTGGTTGATGATCGCGTCAATGGCGACGGCGGTCTTGCCGGTCTGACGGTCACCAATGATCAGCTCGCGCTGACCACGGCCGATCGGCACCATCGAGTCGATGGACTTGATGCCGGTCTGCAGGGGTTGATCCACGGATTGACGCGCGATCACACCGGGGGCGATCTTCTCGATGGGAGAAGACAGCTTGGCGTTGATCGGGCCCTTGCCGTCGATGGGCTGACCCAGGGCGTTCACCACGCGGCCCACCAGTTCGGGACCGACGGGCACTTCCAGGATGCGGCCCGTGCACTTCACGGTGTCGCCTTCGGAGATGTGCTCGTACGAGCCCAGGATCACGGCGCCGACGGAGTCACGCTCCAGGTTCAGGGCCAGACCGTAGGTGGGGACGCCCGAGGCGTCGGCGGGGAACTCCAACATTTCGCCTTGCATCGCATCGGACAGGCCGTGGACGCGCACGATACCGTCGGTCACGGAGATGACGGTACCTTGGTTACGAATGTCGGCAGCCGCGCCGAGACCTTCGATGCGGCTCTTGATCAGTTCGGAAATTTCTGCGGGATTCAGTTGCATGCTTTGCTCCCAGGCTGGTCAAGGGCTGCACTCAGGCATACCTCGTTGACAACAGCCGGCGACGGGTTCGCCGCCGGCGGGGTTAGCGACGGTTCTTGCTTGGAGGTCGGAGGCTGGTTCACGCCAGGAGAGCCGACTTCATGCGTTCCAGACGGGCCTTGACGGAGGTGTCGAGCACCTCATCGCCCACGGCCACGCGCACGCCACCAATCAGGTCGGGGTTGACCTCGACCTTGGCAGTCAGTTGGCGACCGAAACGCGTCGACAGGGGGCCCAGGATCTCGGCCACCTGGGCGTCCGAGATCGGAAAGGCGCTGACGATGTGCGCTTCAGACACGCCCTGACGGGCTTGCACGAGCGACTGGTACTGCTCGACCATCAGCGGCAGCGCCGCCAGACGGCCGTTCTCCAGAACGGTACGCAGGAAATTGGCCACGGCTGGTGCCAGAGCCACCTTGGCTGCCCCGGCGATCACGTCGAAGACCTGCTCCTGCGTGACCTTGGGGTTGTCGGCGAAGTCCTGCAGCTGGGGGTCGCGAGCGACCACCCACAGGGCTTGCGCCTGCTCCAGCCAAGCGGCCTGCTCAGCCACCGGGGTGGCTTTGAAGAGGGCTTCGGCGTAGGGCCGTGCGATGGTGGCGAGCTCAGCCATGATCACAGCTCCGTCTTCAGGCGGGACAGCAGGTCGGCGTGGACCTCGGCTGACACCTCGCGACGCAGGATTTGCTCAGCACCCTTGACGGCCAGCACGGCGACCTGCTCGCGCAGGGCCTCGCGGGCTTGCACGGCCTGGGCATCAGCCTCGGCCTTGGCGTCGGTGACGATCTTGGCGGCTTCGGCCGAGGCGCGGGCCTTGGCTTCTTCCACGATCGCGGCCGCACGCTTTTCAGCGTCAGCCAGACGTTGTGCGATCTCGTCGCGGGACTGGGAGAGCTGCTCCTGGACGCTCTTGTTGGCGTTCGCCAGTTCCAGCTTGGCCTTGTCGGCCGCAGCCAGACCGTCCGCGATCTTGTTGGCGCGCTCGTCGAGCGCCTTCGTGATCGGCGGCCACACGAATTTCATCGTGAACCACCACAGGATCCCGAAGACCACGATCTGCGCGAACAGCGTTGCGTTCAGATTCACGGCTCGGACCTTTCTCGTTTAAATGGGATGTTCAGTCGAGAAAGACCGATTACTGGGGCAGCGAAGCGATGAAGGGGTTCGCGAAGGCGAACAGCATGGCGATACCCACGCCGATCAGGAAGGCGGCGTCGATCAGACCAGCCAGCAGGAACATCTTGGTTTGCAGTTCGTTCATCAGCTCAGGCTGACGAGCGGTGGCTTCGAAGTACTTGCCACCCATCAGGGCGATACCGATACAGGCACCGATGGCGCCCAGGGCGATGATCAGACCACAAGCCAGAGCGACGTTTGCCAACACCAGTTCCATGATTGCTCCTAAAAGAAAGGTTGGTTAAGAAAAGGAAAGGGACAGGAAAGAAAACGAGAGAAACAGAGATCAGTGGCCTTCGTGAGCCTGACCGATGTACACCAGGGTCAGCATCATGAAGATGAAGGCTTGCAGGGTGATGACCATGATGTGGAAGATCGCCCAGGCCGAGCCGGCCAGCAGGTGCAGGACCCACAGGCCAGCGCCGCCGGCTGTCAGGGCCGTGCCCACAGCCGCACCCAGCAGGGCGATCAGCATGAACACCAGCTCACCTGCGTACATGTTGCCCCACAGCCGCATGCCGTGAGAGATGGTCTTGGCGCCGAACTCCACCATGTTCAGGAAGAAGTTGGGGATGATCAGCAAGATGGTGCCCACGGCGCCGTGCGCGTGGAACGGTGCGGTGAACAGCTCTTTGATCCAGCCGCCCACACCCTTGATCTTCATGTTGTAGTACAGGCAGACCAGCAGCACCGAGATGGACATGCCCAGGGTGATGGACAGGTCGGCGGTGGGCACCACACGCATGTAGGCATGGTGCGGGTCGTGGCCGGTGGCGGCGTAGTACTCGGTCCACAGGCGCGGCAGCAGGTCCACCGGGATCAAGTCCATGGCATTCATGAAGAAGATCCACACGAACACGGTCAGGGCCAGCGGTGCCACGGCCTTGCGCGACGTGGCGTTGGGAATGATGGACTTGGCTTGCGTGTCGACCATCTCGACCAGCAGCTCGACAAAGCCCTGGAACTTGCCCGGCACGCCGGAGGTGGCCTTGCGCGAGGCACGCCACAACAGGAAGACAGCCAGTGCACCCATGACGAAAGACCAGAAAACCGAGTCGTAGTTGATGTACGACCAGTCCACGATGGCCTGGGGCTCAGCGTGGTTCTGCCAGTGGCGCAGGTGGTGCCCGATGTACTCGGGCGCGGTAGGTGCGTGTTCAGAAGCCATCGTCAAACTCTAGTCAAACCGAATTCTTTGAGCGGCGCAGCCCGAAGAGCAGCACCACCACCACAACCTTGAGGCACAAGATCAGGGTGACCAGCAGCGCAGCCCAGTCGACGGGCTTGAGCACCACCGGCGCCAGCGCCAGCAAGGCGCCGGACAACCCCAGCTTGGCCACCTCCCAGAACAGGAGGCCACCGACGCTGCGCCCCGCATTCGGGCCAAACACCCCCCGAGCCATCAACAGGCTGGGAAGCACCACCACGCCCACCGCGTACAACGCAGACAGCACGGCCTCGGCCCGATTCGTGAGCGCCCCCCACACCAGCGCGACCAGCACCCCGAAGGCGGCTTGCATGGCGATCACGCGCCACACCGACACTCGAGGGTGCTTGGCGATCAAGGCTTGCGCCTCTGACCGCGTCAGCGGCCGGACCGGGGTTTCGGCATCCTTGTGCCAGTCGTCCAGGTCGGATTCTTCAAAGGTCTGCCAACGCTGCCTGCCCTGGCCAGCCGCGGCGTTGTGCTGTGGAGGCTGCTGCATGCGCTTGGTAACCGCTGAACGATCCGCCCTCCAGCGCAAGCACCTCAACCCGATATTCAACCGGGTGACGGCACGCCCACGCTGGCGAACTGACACAAAAACGCCGACCACGCGTCGGCAAAACCTAAAGATTATAAGCACTTACCCGCAAGACACCAAGCCCCTACACCCAAACGGACGCAAACACCCCCGGATGTGCGGGTCACCGGGCGACATCAGCGTGGCCCAGGGACCACAAACAGGGGTTAACCCAAACCGTTACACATCCCCCATGTAAGGGAGCTCTAGGGCAAGCCCGGTGACATTTGCGGCATCGCACACCAAACAATGGGCACACGTCACCAACGCCTTCTTTGATTGTTCAGCGCTTTGCGCCCCACCCTCAGGCACCGCCCGCTGAGCAACCCCCACCGGCGTGCACCAGGAGTACAGCATGTCTACCGTCCAGGCCAAGAAAGATCCCGTCCGCACTTACTTCTGCCCCATCGACCGCATCGGGGCGCGCGAAATTCAGCAGATGTATGGGCTGTACTCTTCATTCTATGAAAACACCTCGCTGGACATCTTCCTGACCGACCTGGCCAAGAAGTCCGGCGTGATCCTGGTGTCGCGCAAGGAAGACAACCGCATCGTGGGCTTCTCCACGCAGACCTTCTTCAACCTGGTGGTCGATGGCAAGCGCGTGCGCGGCATCTTCAGTGGCGACACCATCGTCGAGCCCGCCTACTGGGGCAACAATGCCCTGGCCAACACGTTCTATCGCCGCCTGATCATCGAGCGCATCAAGCAGCCGTTCGTGCCCTTCTACTGGTTCCTCATCTCCAAGGGTTACAAGACCTACTTGCTGATGACGAACAACTTCTACAACTACTACCCCAAGGTCAACGGCAACCGCCCTGGCATGGACGAGCGCTTCCGCCGCATCACCGAGGCCTACTGCGAAGCCCTGTTCCCGGAGGCCTTTGACCGCGAGAAGATGGTGCTGGACTTCGGCAACACCTATGTGCGCCTGAAGGGCGACGTGGCCGACATCACGCCCGAGCTGGCCGCCGCCAACAAGCACATCGGCTTCTTCGACAAGGTGAATCCGGGCTGGCGCGAGGGCCACGAGGTGCCTTGCCTGGCGGCCTGCGACTACGAAAGCCTGTTCCGCTCGATCGTCGATGTGCCATGGAAGTGGATCAAGAAGCACATCCTGGGCACGCACCGCCGCCCTGGCACCGAGCTGGACCCCAAGCTGGCACGCAACCGCGCCGCCGCCAAGTCTCCCGCCCCCGCCCAGGCCGATTGGCTGGCAGACGACGAAGACAGCCTGAAGCAAGGTGGGGCCTCCTGAGATGGGGGCCGGCATCACCTTCGGACACCACCTCCTCAAACTGCTGGTCAACCCGGGTCGCCAACGCTTCGAGCGGCACCTGGGTGAACTGGAATCGGTGCAGCGCGCCAGGCTCAGCCGTTGGCTGGCGGCAGCATCGCGCGCCCCGGCCTGGCAGAAGCACGGCCTGCGCGCCGATTGGTCGTGGGAAGAGTTTGTCCGTCGCATTCCCATCTCCACCTACGCCGACTACGCCGAGGGGCTGGCCGAGCAGCGCGAGCGCCAGCAGTCCTGGCTGATCGATTCGCCGGTGGCCCGTTATCAGCCCACCAGCGGCTCGACATCGGCCGTGAAGTGGATTCCCTACACCAAGCTGTTCCTGGACGAGTTGGACCAGGTGATCAGCGCATGGGTGGGCGACCTGTACGCGCAGTACCCGGGGCAAGCCGGTGGCACCCATTACTGGTCGCTGTCATGGATCCCCACCGCCTTGCGCGCCCAGACGGCCGGTGACATCAACGACGACATGAAGATGTTGTCGTGGGGCAAGCGTGCGCTGGCCTACCTGACACAAGCCGTGCCACAGGAAGTGGCCCTGGCGGAGACGCTGGAAGACTCGCTGTTTGCCACGGTGGCGTACCTGTGCGCCGATGAGAGCCTGGGGTTCATTTCGGTGTGGAGCCCGACCTTCGGGCTCAACCTGCTGGAGCACATGTCGGCCTGGCGCCAGGAGCTGGCCGAAGCGCTGTTGCATGGGCAGTGGGGCGCGCGCACCGCACGGATGGCCGGGGTGCGCTGCCCCCGGTCCGACCGCGCCGCTCGGCTGCTGCGCCAATGGAATGGCGAGCTGGACCCAGGGTTCTTCCAGGCCTTGTGGCCCAAGCTGGCGGTGGTCAGCGCCTGGGACACGGCCGCGGCGGCCCCCTGGGCCAAGGCCTTGCAGAACAAGCTGCCCCACGCGGGCTTCCAGGGCAAGGGCCTGTGGGCCACCGAAGGCGTGGTGACCTTCCCCTTCCAGGGCAAGTACCCGCTGGCCTACCTGAGCCACGTCTACGAGTTCATCGATGCGCAGGACGAGCGCGTGCTGGCGCCCTGGCAGTTGCGCGAGGGTCAGGACGTGATTCCGGTGTTCACCACCGGCAGCGGCCTGGCACGCTACCGCATGAACGATGTGCTGCGCGTGAGCGACTTCCTCGGCCAGGTGCCGTGTTTCACCTTCCTGGGCCGCAACGATGGGGTGGACCTGGTGGGCGAGAAGATCAGCGCCACCACGGCGCAGTCCATCCTGGACGGGCTGCCCGAAGACGACAGCGTGCTGCCCGTCACCCTGCTGGCCATCGATCAGATGGAGGGCGGGCGACCGGGCTATGTGCTGCTGGCCGAGAGCTTTGGGAACCAAGCGGTTGCGACGAAAGCGCAAGCCTTGTCAGACCATCTGGAGTCTGCCCTGCAAGGGCATTTTCACTACAAACTGGCGCGCGAGCTGGGGCAGTTGCAACCGGCACAATGCCTGCTGTGCGCCGACATGCGTGAGTTGTACCTGGACTTGTGTCGCCAGCGCGGCATGATCGAGGGCAACATCAAGGTCGAGCCCCTGCGACACTGGCCTGGCACCCTGCCTGACTCACTGCGGCCGCTTTTGCGTGCCTGACCTGCTTCCGAGGAGTTTTTTTCATGGCCTTGACCTACCGACTGGCCCAACCGTCCGACAACCCCCGCATGCAGGATCTGGTGGCCAAGATCACCATGCCCGGCCCGGCCGAGATGTGCTTTCAACGCCAGCCCGACTTTTTCATCGGGGCGAAGGTGATCGGTGAATCGCAAACCATCGTGGTGGTGGACGACGATGAGCGCCCCGATGCCCTGGCCGGCCTCACGGTGATCTCCGGGCGCCACGTCTTCATCAACGGCGAGAAGCGTTACGTGTACTACTCGGGCGACACCCGGGTGGACCCCTTTTACCGCCGCAGAGGCATCGGCGGGGGCATGTTCGTCGAGCAGAAAAAGCACCACCAGCCCACCGACCTGGTGCAAGGCGTGATCATCAAGGGCAACTCCCGGGCCTTGGAAGCAGGCCGCCGCGTGGCCGACAACAAGATCTTCGACTTCTGGCTGACCCACACCATCGAAACCAGCTTCATGTTCATCCGCAAGGGCGCGCCCCGTGTGCCGGCGGGCGTGACGCTGCGTGCCGCGACGGCCGCGGATGTGCCGGCCATGCAGGCATTTCAAGACCGTGAGGCCCCTCGCCGCCATGGCTACCCGGCGTATGACTTCAGCAAGCTGATGGCGGGCGATCCGTACTATGCGGGCCTGTCGATTGGTGATTACACGCTCGCGCTGCGCGACGGGCAGATCGTGGGCATGCTGGCGGCCTGGAACCAGAAAGCCTATAAACAGACCCGCATCATGGGCTTTCATCCGGCGGCACGCGTGCTGCGCCCGCTGTACAACCTGTACGTCGGGGTGGTGGGCGGCTTCAAGCTGCCGCCCGTCGGCGGGATCCTGAGTTACCTGACCTTGGCCAACGTGCTGATCGCCAAGGACGAGCCGGCCATCTACCAGGCCTTGATCGACTGGGTGATGGCCCACCAGGGCAAGAAGGTGGATGCCCTGGCCACCTGTGTGACGCATGGCGACCCGCTGGTGGAGGTGCCTCGCGGCTACAAGCGCCAGAAGCTGTTTTCCGAGCACCTGTGGCTGACCTTCGGTGACGACGATCCACGCCCCGGCATTGATGATCGACCCCTCTACATGGAGCTGGGCCGGCTCTGAGTCCGCCGGGCCCACAGAACACATGCACATGCCTCAAAGGCCGACGATGAAGTACCGAATCATGAACCGCACCGCAGCGACCACGGCCGTGGCCGCTGGCCTGTGCCTGAGCCTGACGGGCTGCCTGGAAGGGGCGCCCACCCTGGAATTGCCCGGTTATGTGGAGGCCGACATCACGGCGGTGGCCACGCCGGTGGCGGGCACGCTGCAGCAGATGCAGGTCAAAGAAGGGCAACTGGTCAAGCCAGGCGATCTGCTGTATGTACTGGAGTCTGCCCAGGAAGAGGCCAAGCTGGCAGAAGCCCAGGCCGTCAAGGCCCAGGCGGCCGCCCAGAGCCGCAACCTGAGCAAGGGCGCGCGCGCGGCCGAGATCGAACAACTGCGCGCCAAGGTGCGCTATGCCGAAGCCCAACTGGAGCAGGCACGCACGCAGCTGCGCCGCACCGAACAGTTGCGCAACAACGGCTTCGTGTCGGACATCCAGAGCCTGCAAGAGCGCACCCAGGTGCAACTGGCCCAAGCCCAGGTGGAAGACGCCAATGCCGCCCTGCGCACGGCCCAACAGGCCGCCCGTGAAGATGAACGCGCCGCAGCCGACGCCGGCGTGGACGCTGCCGCGGCCGGGGTGGCGCAGGTGGAGTGGCTGCTCAAGCAAAAGCAGGTCACGGCGCCAGTGGCCGGCGTGGTGCAGGAGTTGTATGTGCGGCAGGGCGAGTACGCGCAGCCAGGCGCCACCACCATGACCATCCTGCACAGCGACACGCTGCGGGTGCGGTTCTTTGTGCCCAACGACCTGCGGCCTCAGTACCTGCCCGGCGCCAAGGTGAAGGTGAGCATCTCGGGGTGCGACACGCCGCTGGAGGCGACCATCACCCGGGTGAGCGCACGCCCCGAATACACACAACCCATGATGTTCAGCCAAGATCTGCGTGACCGCCTCAGCTTCCTGACCGAAGCCCGACTGGCCGCGTCTTCCACCTGCACGGCCCCGCCGGGCACGCCGGTGGGTGTGCTGGTGCCGCAGCAGGGGAAGCAGGCATCGTGACCGCCGCCGTCGAGAACATCATCGAGGTCAAGGACCTGACCAAGACCTTCGGTGACAAGACCGTGGTCGACCAGCTGGACATGCAGATTGCGCCGGGCCAGCTGTATGGCTTCCTGGGCCCCAATGGCTCGGGCAAGACCACGGCCATCCGCATGATGTGCGGCCTGGTGCCGCCCACCTCGGGTCAGGGCCACTGCCTGGGCTTCGACATCGCCCGTCAGGCCGACAAGATCAAGCCGCTGCTGGGCTACATGACGCAGCACTTCAGTCTGTACAAGGACCTGACGGTGCGCGAGAACCTGCTGTTCGTCTCGCGCTTGTACGGGCTGCGAGACCCGAAGGCTCGCGTCGATGAACTGGTCAAGCAGTTCGCCTTCAACACCGAGGGTCGAGAAAACCAGCGTGTGGGCACCATGTCGGGCGGCTGGAAACAGCGTCTGGCGCTGGCCTGTGCCATGGCGCACCGCCCGCGCATCCTGCTGCTGGACGAACCCACCGCCGGCGTGGACCCGAAGGCCCGTGAGGCCTTCTGGGACATTCTGCAAGACATCGCGGCCTCGGGCGTGTCGGTGCTGGTGAGCACCCACTACATGGATGAGGCCATGCGCTCCAACCGCATTGCCTACATGTTGTACGGCCGGCTGCTGGTGGACGATGCGCCGGAGCTGGTGCTGCAGAAGTCAGAGCTGGTGGCGGCGCAGATCCCGCTGACCCGGCCGTTCAATGACCGGTCCATGTCGCACGACCCAAGGGTGGTGCGCCTGTCCCTGCAAGGCAACAGCCTGCGCGTGGTGGCACGCAGCCACGAAGACATCGGCTCGTGGTGCCGCGACCTGGGCGACCAGGTCGGCACGCCCATCGACATCGATGTAGGACTGGAAGATGTGTTTTTCTACCTCACGCTGCGCCAGCAGGGTGAAGGTACGCGGTTCTGAGGTAGGCCATGCTCTCGTCGTTCAAGCGCATCCGCGCCATCGCCACCAAAGAAATGCACCACATGGTGCGTGACCGGCTCACCTTCAGCTCGTTGATGCTGATGACCGTGCTGTACGTGGTCGTGTTCGGCTACGCCATCAACCCCGATCCGCGACACATTCCCACCGTGGTGGTCGACCACGACAAGAGCGAGTTCTCGCGGCTGTACAGGGCGGCCCTGCAAGAGTCGGTCTACCTGGAGATCGACCCCCGGCAACTGACGTCCGATCAGGCCAGCGAGATGCTGCGCAAGGCGCAGACCTCGGTGGTGATCGAGATCCCGCCCGACTTCACGCGCAACCTGATGCGCGGCCTGCCCGCCACCATCCTGGTGGAGGCCGACGCCACCGATCCGGTGTCGCTCAACGGGGCGATCAGCTCCACCAGCGAGGTGGCCCGCATGACGGCGGCCCACGTGTTTCGGCAAGACGGGATCGAGCCCGCCATGGATGGCAGCCCGCAACTGGAAGTGCGGGTACAGCGGCGCTTCAACCCCCAGGGTGAACAGACGTTCTTCATCGTGCCAGGGCTGGTGGGCATGATCCTGAACGTGTCGGTGCTGATGATGACGGCCATGTCGATCACCAAGGAAAAAGAACAGGGCACGATGGAGTTCCTGCTGGTGACGCCGCTGCGGCCGTGGGAAATGATCATCGGCAAGTCCATCCCGACCTTCCTGGCGGGTGTGGCGCAGGTGATCATGATCCTGGTCATCGCCTTCGGTCTGTTCAAGCTGCCCTTGACCGGCGATCCGCTGGCGCTGCTGGTGCTGCTGCTGGCGTATGGCATCACCACCATGTCGGTGGGCATCCTGATCTCCACCCTGGCCCTGTCGCAGATGCAGGCCATGCAGCTGTCGTTCTTCTACTTCCTGCCCTCCATCCTGTTGTCGGGCTTCATGTTCCCCTACAGCGGCATGCCGGGCTGGGCCCAGGTCATCTCCAAGGGGCTGCCCATGTCGTACTTCGTGGTGGGCTCACGGGGCGTGTTCCTCAAAGAGTTCACGATGATGGACATGTGGCCCCACCTGTGGCCCATCATGCTGGCCGGGCTGGTCTTCACCTTGCTGGCCGTCAAGAGCTACAAACGCACCTTGAGCTGACCCATGTCACGCACAGATCCTTCACCGACGGACGACTGGAACCCGTCATGGTTCCATCAGCGCATGGTGCGCCCTTTCACGGCCAACCCCTACCCGACGCTGGCCGAGGGGCTGCACATGATGTGGCGCTTCGTCATCGGTGGCAGCAAGGCCAACCCCGAGGGCTTGCGCTTTCTGCCACGGCAGGTGCAGCTCAACCGCATCACGCCCCAGTCCACGCTGGGCTTCACGGGCGATGCCATGTCCATGTGGGGCAAGCCGCTGCGGTTTGACCGTGGGGTGGTGGACTTCTTCGCGCCCTGTGATCACGTCATCCTGAACTTTGAAGGCGTGATCACCGACCACGCGCAGTACGCCCCCGATCAAAAGCACACCCGCCCCGTGCTGGACTCGCTGGCGCAACTGGCCCCCAAGGACAAGCTGGTGCTGTCCATGGCCAACAACCACACGGCCGACTATGGCGAAGCCGAGTGCCGCCGATGCCTGAAGCTGCTGGAGCGCGAAGGCTTCACCCATTTCGGCGTGATCGACACGCCGTTCATCGACCTGTCGCCCCAGGTGCGCATCACCACCGGCACGCAGTGGAGCAACCGCAAGGGGCCGCACCTGGCCTGGCTCGACGGGGTCGAGCGACACGTGCGCCCCGGCGCGTTCAATGTGCTGTTCCCGCACTGCGGCTACGAGCTGGAGTTGTTCCCACGGCCCAGCATGGTGGCGCTGATGCGCTCGTGGCTGGGACACTTCGACGCCGTGCTGGGCCACCACAGCCACAACCCCCAGCCCATCACCGCAGAGACCGATGCCTCGGGCGTGCGGAAACTGGCGGCCTATTCACTGGGCAACCTGGCGTTTGGCATGGCCTATCGGCATGTGCCCGGCCTGAGCCAGTTGACCCTGGGTGCGATCGCCCGCGTGACGATCGGCCCGCTGGTGGACCGGCCCGATCAATGGGCCATTGGTGATCTGACATGGTCATTTGTCGAATGCTCTCCGCTGCCCAAGAAGGCTGGCTTCGAGACGCGGCTGGTGGAGCATTGCAAGTTCTTTGCGCCTGAGCTGATCCCCTCGGCCTGATCAGACTGGCCCAGGCAGGGCACGCACCGTGAAGGTGCGCGCCGGCAAAAGCCTGTGCATTCCTGCGCGCCGCCACTGAAAAAGTGCGCGGCGGCGTGGGCACACCCTCTCAGCCTGCGGCGCCACTGACCGAAAGAGTCCTCACGACCCACTTTCGCGTCTGAGGAGCCCATGATGAAACTGCGCCTGTTGAGCATCGCCACACTGACCCTGTCCTTCACCTGCACTGGGGCATACGCCAACGACCCCAAAGCCACCATAGCCGAGCTGGATGCCCGGCTGAACAAGCTGGGGGCGGCCCGCCTGGATGGAGTGACCAAAGTGGGCGACCGCGAAGCCCCGGTGATCTTCTTTGGCAAGCGCAAGATCAATGGCAACTACGACGTGGTCGACGAGATCAAGAAAAAGTCGGGCGCCACGGCCACCGTGTTCGTGAAAGACGGCGACGAGTTCGTGCGCGTGAGCACCAACGTGCTGACGCCCGAAGGCAAGCGTGGCGTGGGCACCCAGCTGGCACGCAACAAGGTGTACGAGGCCGTGAGCAAAGGCCAGGCGTACTGCGGCGATGCCGATGTGCTGGGCACCGCCTTCAGCACTTGCTACAACCCGATCAAGGATGGCGCCGGCCAGGTGATCGGCCTGACCTACGTGGGTTACAAGAAGTGATGATCGGTTGACCTGACGCGGAGACAGCCATGAAGCCCCTGCGGCAAATCGGTCAGACGCTGGACCGGATGAGCACAGCGTCCAAGCTGGGGGCGGCCTTCGCCGTCATGATCATGCTGACAGGGGCGCTGGGCGCCGCCGGGTTGTGGGCGCTTGAGCGTGTGAACCAGGATGCGCAGCACCTGGCACAGCGCTGGCTGCCTTCATTGAGCCACCTTGAAAAAGCGCGCATTGCCATGCTGGAGACACGCGACTTCGAAGTGCGCCACACGCGCGCCGAAGACGAAGGCTACATGGAGGAATATGAAGAAAAGACGGCCAGCGCCATGGCCCGGGTGACAGAGGCCTTTGAGGCACACCACGCCCTGCTGGAAGGTGCGGAAGAGCGCGAGCTGAGAGGCGCCCTTGACAAGGCCTGGTCGGCCTACAAGGACACCCACCAGAAGGTGCTCACCCTGGGGAGGCAGTCTTTGCAAGACGATGCCCGCGACATCAGCGAAGGCGCGGGCAAGTCCAACATGGACGATGCCATCCTGGCGCTGGACCGCTTGTCGGCTTACACCTTCGAACAAGCCAGGCAAGATGGCCATAACGCGCACGCGGTTTACAGCCGCACCCTGGTGGCGCTGGCGGCCGTGCTGATGATCTCCTTGTGTGCGGGGGGCTTGCTGGCCTGGGCGCTGACGCACAACCTGCTGAGGCAACTGGGCGGTGAGCCCACGGCCGTGGCCCAGGTGCTCAAGCGGGTAGCCCAGGGCCAGCTGGCCCAGCGGATCGAGCTGAAGCCCGGCGATCACGACAGCGTGATGGCCAGCCTCCAGGCGATGCAGCAGGCGCTGGCCGACGTGGTGCGCAATGTGCGCCAGGGCTCCGAGCACGTGGCCACCGCCAGCGCGGAAATCGCACAGGGCAACAGCGACCTGTCGTCGCGCACCGAGCAGCAAGCCAGTGCCTTGCAGCAAACCGCCGCATCGATGGAGCAACTGGGATCGACCGTGGTGCAAAACGCCGACAGTGCGCGCCACGCCGACACCCTGGCTCAGGAAGCCAGCACGGTGGCCCAGCGAGGCGGCGAGGCCGTCAATGAAGTGGTGGCCGTGATGAAGGGCATCAACGACAGTTCAAGGCGCATCGCCGACATCACGGGCGTGATCGACAGCATCGCGTTTCAGACCAACATCCTGGCGCTCAACGCCGCCGTGGAGGCTGCACGTGCCGGCGAGCAGGGACGCGGCTTCGCGGTCGTGGCCGCCGAAGTGCGCAGCCTGGCCCAGCGGTCCGCCACCGCGGCACGAGAAATCAAGGCCTTGATTTCCACCAGCGTGGAGCAGATCCAGGCGGGCAGCACCCAAGTCGACCGGGCGGGCGACACCATGCAACAGGTGGTGCGCGCCATCCAGCAGGTCTCCAGCATCGTCAACGAGATCAGCATGGCCAGCAAGGACCAGAGCGACGGCGTGCAGCAGGTGGGCCATGCCATCAGCCAGATGGACCAGAGCACCCAGCAAAACGCCGCCCTCGTTGAACAAAGCGCTGCGGCAGCAGACAGCATGCGTCAGCAAGCCGATGCCCTCGTGCGCGCCGTGGCGGTGTTCCGCGTGAGCGACAGCGACGCACATTCAACCCATGCATGAGACTTCACGGGGCTTGCGGGGCTGACGTCGAGCGCCCCGGGGCCTAGGATGCCTCCAAGGCCCGATGCGGCCACCTTCAGGAGGAATCTCATGCGCAACACCACCACGCCCCACCCCTTCACCCGTGCCCTCACCCGCCGCCAATGGATCGTCGGCGGCCTGGGCGCGCTGTCCATGTCGGTCGCCTGCGCGCAGGCCTGGCAGCCGCTGGAACAAGGCGAAGGGCGCGAGGGCATCCGCACCTGGTCGCGCTCGGTGCCGGGCCAGGCGGTCAACCAGTTCCGGGGCGAGACCGAGGTGCCGTACTCCGTGCTGTCGGTGCTGGCGCTGTTGTCCGATGTGCCCAACATGAAGCACTGGGTGTTCCAGTGCAGCACCTCATCGTCCCCCGAAGGCCTGCCCGCCGACCGCATGTACCTGCAGTTCAAGGGCATCTGGCCGGCGTCGCCGCGCGACGTGTTGCTGCGCACCCGCGTGAGCCAGACCCCCGATGGCATCGTGCACGTGCGCAGCGAAGCCGTGGACGGCCTGCCACCCGACCCGGACCGTGTGCGCATGCCCATGCTGAGCAACACCTTCACCCTCACCCCGATGCCTGGTGAATGGACCCGGATCGAGTTCCAGACGCAGGTGGACCTGGGCGGACACGTGCCCACCTGGCTGGCCAACCTGGTGTCCACGCGCGCGCCCCTGCTGACCTTGCAGGGCATCCGCGCGCAGTTGCCCAAGCCGGCCTACCAGAAGCGCACACTCAAAGACATGGCCATGCACCTGTTTGATGGGCCGGCGCCCTTTGTGCCTGCCGGCCACCTCAAAACCAGCACACCTTGATGCAGATGAAGGCGGCGGCGGCAGACAAGGGATGACGCTGCCTACAATCCAGGGATGAACGCTCATCCCGCTGCCCCCCTGCCCCCGCTGCACAACGACCGCTTCCTGCGCGCCTGTCTGCGCCTGCCCACCGACTGCACCCCGGTGTGGCTGATGCGGCAGGCCGGTCGTTACCTGCCCGAGTACCGCGCCACGCGCGATCAGGCCGGCAGCTTCATGGGCCTGGCCACCAACCCCGAGCTGGCCTGCGAGGTGACGATGCAGCCGCTGCGCCGCTACGACCTGGACGCAGCCATCCTGTTTTCCGACATCCTGACCGTGCCCGACGCCATGGGCCTGGGCCTGAGCTTTGCGGCGGGCGAAGGACCGAAGTTTGCCCACGTGGTGCGCGACGAGGCCGCCGTGGCCAAACTGGCCGTGCCCGACATGGACAAGCTGCGCTATGTGTTCGACGCCGTGCGCACCATCCGCCGCGAACTGACCGACGCCAACGGCGTGGGCAAGGTGCCGCTGATCGGCTTCTCGGGCAGCCCCTGGACGCTCGCGTGCTACATGGTGGAAGGCGGCGGCTCGGACGACTACCGCCTGGTCAAGACGCTGATGTACCAGCGCCCCGACCTGATGCACCGCATCCTGGAAGTGAACGCCGATGCCGTGGCCCTGTACCTGAACACGCAGATTGAAGCCGGGGCGCAAGCCGCCATGATTTTCGACTCCTGGGGCGGTGTGCTGGCCGATGGTGCCTTCCAGCAGTTCAGCCTGGCCTACACGCGCCGGGTGCTGACGCAACTGAAGCAGTCGCACAACGGCGTGCGCATCCCGCACATCGTGTTCACCAAGGGTGGCGGCCTGTGGCTCAGCGAGATCGCCGACACCGGTTGCGACGTGGTGGGCCTGGACTGGACCATGAACCTGGGCAAGGCCCGGGAAATGGTGGGCGACCGGGTGGCGCTGCAAGGCAACCTGGACCCGAACGTGTTGTTTGCGAAGCCCGAACAGGTGGAAGCCGAGGTGATCCGCACGCTGGACGCCTTTGGCCGCCACGACGCCCGCAGCGGTCACATCTTCAACCTGGGGCACGGCATCAGCCAGTTCACCCCTCCGGAGAGCGTGAGCGTGCTGGTGGACACGGTGCACCGCCACAGCCGCACCTTGCGGGGCTGATCAGGGCGCACGCGCGGCCAGGATGGCCGTCAGCAGGATCAAACCGCCCCCCAAGCATTGCACCAGCGAGAGCTGCTCGCCGGCCAGCCACACGGCCGACGCCGCCGCGAACACGATCTCGGTGAGCATGACCACGGCGGCCAATTGCACGGGCACCCGCGCCGCGCCGTACTGCAGGGCCAGGTTCGATGCCACGAACAGGGCCCCCATGCCCAGCGCCAGCGTCAGCCAGTCGCCGTGCAAAGGCGGCCAGCCCGGCACCATGCCGTGGTGCTGCAACACGGCACCCAAGGCCGCCGGCAGGGCCAAACCGCCGATGAACATGGCGGCCGCGCGCTCGGACGCGGGCGTCGCCGCCTGCTGGCGCAGCAGCACGTTGGTCAGCGCAAACCCCAGCCCGCCCAACAGACCCAGCCAGTCGGCCAGCCCATTGAAGCGCGGCCAGCCCCCCTCATCGGGCTGCAGCACCAGCGCGGCGCCCACCAGGGCCAGCACCACGCGCCCTGCGGCCCCGGCCCCCAGACGCTCGCCCAACAGGAGCCACGCCAGCAGCACCGCCCACAAGGGCATGAGGTAGAACAGCAACACCACGCGCACCACCTCGCCCGTGGTGACCCCCCAGTTGAAGGCCGCATTGGTGAAACCAGCGGCCAGCGCCAGGGCCCACAGCAAAGGGCGCCGAGACACGGCCAGCACGGCCGAGGGCCGCCAGATCAGCACCGACACCAGGCCCACGGCGAAAAACACCACCGTGGCCCAGATGGGGTGCAGCCCCTGGACTTGAAGGGCGCGCAAAGGCCACCACGACAGCCCCCACACCAGAGCATTGAACACCAGGGCCAGGTACGGCATGCATCACCCACGCATCAACAGACAAGGGCGCGATGGTACGCCGTGCGCCCTGAATCTTGAGGCCAAGCCTCAGCGATGCTGCACCAGCATCGGCTCCAGTTGCAGTGCATCGCGCGCACGCGACAGGGCATCCTGAGCCTCGGCACGGGTGGCGAAGGGCCCGATCTTGAGCTTGTACAAGGCCCGTTCTCGAAACACGCCCAGCATGGGCAAGAGGTTGGACAACTCGCGCGCCACGCGCTGCTGCAAGCGGTCCACACCGTCGCGCTGACTGAGCGCGGCCAATTGCACCCAGAAGCCACGACCAGCCGGGGTGCCGGCCAGGCTGGTGGGCAGGGCCGTGGACGGGGCAGAGACCGCGGCTGGCGCGGCGGGCGCTGCTGCCGCGACTGCGCTTGGCACCGGCATCACCGGTGCCGCGACAGGCTCGGCCACCGGCGCCTGCACAGGCGCCACCGCCACCGCCACCGGCAAGGCCTCGGTGCCCCGCCAGGCGCCAGAGCGAATGTCATCGAACGTCAGGCGCTCGATGTCCACCTCACCCACGCCACGCCCCACCAGGCCCAGGCGGATGGCGGCCGCGTAGCTGACATCGATCACCCGCCCCTTGACGAAGGGGCCACGGTCGTTGACCCTCAGAATCACCGACTCGCCATTGACCTTGGAGCGCACCCGCACATAACTGGGGATGGGCAAGGTCTTGTGCGCTGCGGTCATGCCGTACATGCTGTAGAGTTCGCCGCTCGCGGTGGACCGCCCGTGGAACTTGGTGCCGTACCACGACGCCAGGCCGGCTTCGCTCCAGGGCGTGTCTTGCGTGAGCGGCTCGTAGCGCTCGCCCTGCACCTCATAAGGCTTGTTCGGCCCGCCCGCCCGGATGGGCTCGACCTGGGGCTCGACCGGGCGCGCTTCCCAGACCGATGGGGGTGGCGGCAACGAGGGCCCGCCATCACGGGACGACTGCGCCTGCCCCGCCCCCCCGGTGGGACCGCTGGCACAGCCGCTGAGGCCCAGCACCCCGGCCAAGGCCATGCCCCCCAGCCAGGCCAGGACTCGACCAGGAGGGCGAGTGCGCTGGCCTCGCGTGTGTTGCGCGTTGATGGCAAGGTGGTGCATGGCGGCACGATAAACCAAGCCCGCGTCAGGCACCAGGGTGCGATCCACCAGGAGGGGCCGACCAGGGCGCTCGGCCAGGCACGTCACCTGCATGCACAATGCACAGTCTGCTTCGTGACTTTGCCCGGATCACTTCATGTCCAACCAGCCGAAACCTCCCTTTGATTTCGACTTCGAGCGCGGCATGCGCAACCGCCGTGCCGCCCTGGGTGACGCCTGGGTCGACAAATCCGTGGCCAAGGCCAACGCCTTCAACGCCGGCTTTCAGCACTTCATCACCGACTACGCCTGGCACGGGGTGTGGGGGCGGCCGGGGCTGGACTGGAAAACCCGCCGCATCATCGTGCTGGCGGTGACCAGCGCCCTGGGCCGCTGGGACGAGTTCGAGATCCACCTGCGCGGAGCGCTGACACCCGGCAATGCCCACACCCTGACGCCCGAAGAAGTGCGCGAAGCCCTGATCCAGATCGCGATTTACGCCGGGGTGCCCGCCGCCAACACCGGATTCGCCCGCGCCGTGGGGATCATGAAGGAACTGGGCATGGAGCCACCGCCCCACCCGGCCGATCAGTCGTGGCACCCCGGGGTGGGCCGCTCGTATTTCACCCACACGCGGCCCAAGCTGCACGCCACCGTGCGCGAAGCACGCCGCGGCAGCGCCGAACACACCGTGGTGTTGAGTCATGCCCTGGGACAGGACGGCAGCATGTGGGATGCGGTGGCCAACGAACTGGCGGCCACCTGCCGCGTGATTTGCCCGGACACCCGAGGCCACGGGCGCTCTCAGACCCCATCAGAGCCGCTCAGCCTGGCCGAACTGGCGGCCGATGCGGCACGCCTGATCGACGAACTGGCCGGCGGCGGCCCCGTGATCTGGGTGGGTCTGTCCATGGGCGGCATGATCGGACAAGAGCTGGCCATGCGCTTTCCAGACAAGGTGCGGGCCCTGGTGCTGGCCAACACCACCGCCGGCTACGACGAGCTGGGGCAGACGGCCATCGGTCAACGCATCGCCACCGTCGAGGCCCATGGCCTGAGCGCCATCGCCACCGGCACCATGAACCGGTTCTTCAGTGAAGCGTTCCGGCAAACGCAGGCCGCGACCGTGGCGCGTCACCAGCGGCTGCTGGAGTCCACCGATCCAGAAGGCTACACCGCCTGCGCAGCAGCCCTGTGCGAGGCCGACCTGTGGCCACGACTGGGGCAGATCCAGGTGCCGACGCTGGTGATCGCGGGCCACCTGGACGAGAGCTCGACCATCGAAACCGCCCAAGCCTTGGTGCGCGGCATCCCGCGCGCGCAACTGGCCACGCTGCATGGCTGCGCCCACCTCAGTGCGGTGGAGCAGCCCGAGGCCTTCACCGAGTTGCTGGGTGAGTTTGTGGCGGGCGTTTGAGAGAGCGCCGGCCTTGCAGGCTGGCCAGGGCCACCAGGCCCATGGCCAAGGTGAGCCACGATGCGGGCTCTGGCACCGCCACCACGGGCGTGAGGGCCACAAAGTTCAGCGCTCCTTGAGGGCGCACGTCAAACGGCGCGCCCACGCCGGTGAGGGTCAGCTGGGGCCAGCCAGCGGACGTCGACAGGCTGCTGGCGCTCAAACCGGCACCGGTCAAGGTCCAGGACGCAGACTGCCCCTCGCCAAACGAACCGGGCGCGAAATCAAAACGCCACCGGTACGACAAGCCCCCGTCCAGGGTGACCGGGGCACTCAAGCGACCACTGGTGCTGGCCAGCGGCACGCCATCCAGGGCGGTCAGCGTGGCCGCTGGGCCATTGATCCACAGGCTTTGCACGAAGGTGCCGGCCTCGGAGGCCGCCACCAGGTCGTGCTCGGGTTGTGCCAGGCTGAAACGCACACCACCTTCCACGTCGGCCAGTGTCAGCGTGGCTGCGGCCTGCGCCACGGAGCGCGTATCGTAGAGATCCGCCGTCGTGGGGTCAAAGAAGGTGTAGAAGCTGTAGCGATATTCGGCCGCACTCGCGCTCATCGCGGCGAATGCCAGCACCGCAGCCACGACGGCGCGCGTGCACGGTTCAACCAAGTGAGGCAAGGGCATGATGTCTCCTGAGGTCGGGCACGGCCTAACGAAGCCACACCACAACAGCAACGGATTGTAAGAACACGGCTCAGCGTATGCCAGTATCCTCTCATCCCTGAGCCAGGGGGCTGTCCGCTTTTGTGCCTGTGATTTCGTGAATATGTCACCAACTATACCCCCTACCATGAATCCTGCCCAGATGGCGGCGGTTCAGCACCTGGATTCCCCTTGCCTGGTGCTGGCAGGCGCGGGCTCGGGCAAGACACGGGTGATCACGCACAAGATCGCCCGGCTGCTGCAACCGGGCCACGGGGCCGACCTCGCCCCCTCACAAATCGGCGCCATCACCTTCACCAACAAGGCCGCCGCCGAAATGCGCGAGCGGGTGAAGGCGCTGATCGGGCCGAAGGCCGCCGGCAAGCTGCTGGTGTGCACATTCCACTCGCTGGGCGTGCGCCTGCTGCGTGAAGATGGCGAGGCCGTGGGGCTCAAGCCCAAGTTCTCCATCCTGGACAGCGACGACGTGCTGAGCATCCTGCGCGACGCGGGCGCCACCACCGATGCCAAGCTGGCGCGCAGCTGGCAGTGGCAGATCAGCCTGTGGAAAAACCAGGGCCTGACCAGCGGCCACGCCCTCAGCCAGGCGGGCAGCGACGACGAGGCCCTGACGGCCAGGATCATGGCGCTGTACGAAGAGCGCCTGCTGGCCTACCAGGCGGTCGACTTTGACGACCTGATCGGCCTGCCGCTGAAGCTGTTGTCCGAGCACGAACACGTGCGCACCAAGTGGCAGCGGCAGTTGCGGCATGTGCTGGTGGACGAATACCAGGACACCAACGCCACGCAGTACGAACTGCTCAAGCTGCTGGTGGGGCCAGACGGCATCTTCACCGCCGTGGGCGACGACGACCAGTCCATCTACGGCTGGCGCGGCGCCACGCTCGATAACCTCAAGCGCCTGCCGCAGGACTACCCCAACCTCAAGGTCATCCCGCTGGAGCAGAACTACCGCTCCACCAGCGCCATCCTGCGCGCGGCCAACAACGTCATCCAGCTCAACCCCAAGCTGTTTCAGAAAACACTGTGGTCGGACCTGGGCGAAGGCGAGCCGGTCAAACTGATGGAGTGCGACAACGAAGAGCACGAGGCCGAGCGCACCGTGGCCCACTTCAACCTGGTGCGCAACCGCCTGCTGCACGACTTCCCGGCCACCGACAAGGGCGACTGGAAGCACTTCGCCATCCTCTACCGGGCCAACCACCAGGCCCGCATCTTCGAGCAGGCCCTGCGCAAGGCCAACATCCCCTACAAGGTGTCGGGCGGGCAGAGCTTCTTCGACCGCGCGGAAATCCGCGACCTGTGTGCCTGGCTGCGCCTGCTGATCAACAACGACGACGACCCGGCCTTCCTGCGCGCCATCACCACGCCCAAGCGCGGCATTGGCCACCAGACGCTGGGCAAGCTGGGCGAGTTCTCGGCGAAGTGGAAGGTGAGCCTGTTCGAGGCGCTGTTTGCCGAGTCGCTGTCCACCGCGCTGAGCGACCGCGCCATCGACGGCCTGCGCGAGTTTGGCCGCTACGTGAACGACCTGGAATACCGCGCCCGCCACACGCAAGGCTCGGAAGACGCCAAGGCGCTGCTGATGGACTGGCTGAAAGACATCGGCTACGAGCAGCACCTGCTGGACAACGAAGACAACGAGAAGGTGGCCGCCGCGCGCTGGAGCAACGTGCTGGATTTTGTGGACTGGGTGGCCAAGCGCTGTGGCGGCGACGTGGAGGCCGACGGCGGCATGACCACCGAAAGCGAACGCCGCACCGTGCTGGAAGTGGCCCAGACCATCGCGCTGATCACCACCCTGGCCGAGCGCGAGGGAGAGCAGAACGTGGTGACCCTGACCACGCTGCACGCCTCCAAAGGCCTGGAATGGCCGCACGTGGTGCTGGCCGGGGTGAACGAGGGCCTGCTGCCCTTCAGCCGCGAAGAAGGCGAAATCTCGCCTCAGCAGGTGGAAGAAGAGCGCCGCCTGATGTACGTGGGCATCACCCGCGCGCGCGAAACCCTGGGCGTGAGCGTGCTCAAGCGCCGCAAGAAGGGCCGCGAGTACATCCAGGCCATGCCCAGCCGCTTTGTGGCCGAGATGAAGCTGGGCGAAGGTGGCGTAAAAGAAGACCCCCGCGAGAAACTGCGGCGGCTGCGCGAAGAGTTGGCCGCCAAGGCGCGGGGGCCGGTGGCGGGGTGAGTGGCCTGCGTGACCGCCATGGCCAAAAAAAAGCCCAAGGCGGTGAGGCCTTGGGCTGGAATCCTTCCCCGTCACGGGAGGCATGTGGAGAGAGAGAAACAAGCAAAACTGAGGGATAGAGTGCTTACAAACTGAAAAGTTCCATGCGTCTTGCATCAGGCTCGTGGCATATTTCACGGCCGTGCGCGGGGTTTCCCGCCCGCCGACGCTCACAGGACGAATTTTTCATGGAATGCACCATCCACTGGCAGCCGGCCTCCGGCATGGCCTTCATGGCTGAAACCGGCAGCGGCCACATCATCAACATGGACGGCGCGCCCGAAGGCGGCGGCCGCAACCTGGCGCCCCGGCCCATGGAAACCGTCCTGGCCGGCACCGGCGGCTGCACCGCCTACGACGTGGTGCTCATCCTCAAGCGCGGGCGCCACGACGTGCGCGGCTGCCAGGTCAAGATCCAGGCCGACCGGGCCGAGACCGACCCCAAGGTGTTCACGAAAGTGAACATGCACTTCATCGTGACCGGCGTGAACCTGCCTGAGGCGGCCGTGGCCCGCGCCATCCAGATGTCGCACGAGAAGTACTGCTCGGCCAGCATCATGATCGGCAAGACCGCCGAGATCACCACCAGCTTCGAGGTGGTGGCGGCCTGAGCCCCCGTCTGAGCCTGAGGCTCAGACCCGGTGCGCCACCGTGGTCATCACCTTGGCGGCCAGGCGCATCAGGCCCTTGACCGGCGCCGGCAAGGGCGCCCCCCCGGCCGCCAGCGCGGCATCGGCGTGCGCCACTTCGTCGTCGCGCATCTGCGCCACGATGGCGCGTGAGCGCTCGTCGCCCACGGGCAGGCGGCTCATGTGGCCGTTCAGGTGGTGCTCCACCTGGCGTTCGGTCTCCACCACAAAACCCAGGCTGACCTGGTCGCCGGCCTTGGCCGCCAGCAGCCCGATGGCAAACGCCCCGCCGTACCACAGGGGGTTGAGCCAGCTGGTGCGCCCGCCCAGCTCGTTCAGGCGCTGCTCGGTCCACGCCAGGTGATCGGTTTCTTCCTGGGCGGCATGGGCAAACTGGGCCTTCAAGGTGGGGTCATCGGTGCCAAAGGCCTGCGAGGCGTACAGCGCCTGGGCGCACACCTCGCCCACGTGGTTCACCCGCATCAAGGCGGCCGACAGGCGTTTGTCCTCGGCGCTCAGGGGGCCGTCGTCCTGGGCCGACACCGGGCAGGGCCGGGCCGCCGTGTGCCTGGCAAAGCAGGTGCGCAGGGCCGCGTCGGCGGCCATGATGAGCCGATCAACGGCGTCGTGCGGCACAGGCCGGGGGGCGTGGCTTTCCACGCGGGTGGCAGAAAACGGGGTGAAGTGCGCTTCAGACATGGTGCGATGTTAGCCGCACCGGTCGGCCCCGGTGTTGCGACGCATCAGGTTCAGGGCATGCCCCTCAGCGCTGCATCAAGCCCCGGCTCTTGGCGATGGACATCAGCACACCCAGGCCCAGCCCGATCGTGACCATGGCGGTGCCGCCGTAGCTCACGAACGGCAGGGGCACGCCCACCACCGGCAGAATGCCGCTGACCATGCCCATGTTCACAAAGGCGTAGCTGAAAAAGTTCAGCGACAGGGCGCCGGCCATCAGCCGCCCGAACAGGGTGGGCGCCTGGGCCGAAATCTGCAGCCCGCGAAAGATGAGCCACAGGAATCCCCCCATCAGCACCAGCACACCCAGCAGCCCGTGCTCTTCGGCATAGCCCGCAAAGGCGAAGTCGGTGGTGCGCTCGGGGATGAACTCCAGGTGGGTCTGCGTGCCCTGCATGAAGCCCTTGCCCGTGACCCCGCCCGAGCCGATGGCGATCATGCTCTGGATGATGTGAAAGCCCTTGCCCAGGGGGTCGGACATCGGATCGAGCAAGGTGCACACCCGGTTCTTTTGATAATCGCGCATGCCCACCCACTGCACGTCAGGCTGGCACAGGTCGGACTCGAAGGCCACAACCAAGGTGATGCCCACCACCGCCACGGTCAGCACGGGCAGGATCAGCCGCCAGCTCAAGCCCGCAAAGTAGATGACGTACAGGCCTGCGGCCATCACCAGCAAGGCGGTGCCCAGGTCGGGCTGCTTGAGGATCAGGGCCACCGGCAGCATCAGGATGCCCGCGGCCACGGCAAAGTCCAGCGTGCGCAACTGCCCCTCGCGACGCTGGAACCACCAGGCCAGCATCAGGGGCATGGCGATCTTCATGATCTCGGAGGGCTGGATCACCACCCCGACGTTGAGCCACCGGGTGGCGCCCTTCTTGGTGATGCCGGCGAACTCCACGCCCAGCAGCAGCAGCACACCCACCGTGTACAGCGGCACGGCCAGCACCATCAGGCGCTGCGGCGGCACCTGTGCCACCAGGAACATCACCCCCAGCGCCAGCAGGATGTTGCGCCCATGGGTGAAAAACCGCGTGCCGTGGTCAAAGCCCACCGAGTACATGTTGACCATGGCCAGCGCCACCAGGAACAGCACGGCGCAGGCCAGGGGCAGGTCAAACCCGCCAAAGATGGGCCGCGCGCGCTGCCACAACGATGGTTTGTCGAAGGCCACGTTCATGGCGAATCTCCCGTGCCACCAGGCACCTCGTCATCTGGCGCCGACGGCTGGCCCACCACTTCACCATCCACCTCGGTGCCAAACGCGTTGACGCCTCTGGGCAGGGGCACCTCGTGCACGGGCCGGGGGGTGCCGATGGGTGCGGGCGCCCGCCCCTGCTGCACCGCCAGGATGTCTTCCTCGCTGGGGTACAGGCCCATCAGCAGGTAATCCAGCACCCGGCGGGCGATGGGTGCGGCCGCCGCCGAACCAAAGCCAGCGTTCTCCACGATCACCGCCAGCGCCACCCGAGGCCGGTCCGCCGGGGCGAAGGCCTCGTACAGCGAATGGTCGCGTCGGTACTCATCGATCCGCTCCGCGTTGTAACGCTCGTTTTGCCGCAGGCCCACGGCCTGGGCGGTGCCCGTCTTGCCACCGCTGGTGTAGCCCGCCCCCATGAACACCCGGGTGGACGTGCCTTGCTGCGTGACGCCATACATGGCCTCGCGGATGACCTCGGCGTGCTCGGGCTTGATGGCCAGCGGGGTCAGGGGCTCACGCGGGGGCGGCCGCCGTTCACGGCTGACCATGTCTTCGATCTCTCGCACCAGCCGGGGCTGGTACCGCTGGCCGTCGCTGACCACCGTGGCCAGCGCCTTGGCAATCTGCAACATCGTGAAGCTGTTGTAGCCCTGCCCGATGCCCAGCGAAATGGTCTCCCCCGCGTACCAGCGCTTTTGCTCGGGGCGGCGGTAGTTCTCGCGCTTCCAGGTGGTGGATGGCAGGATGCCCTTGAGCTCACCCTTGATGTCGATGCCCGTGTGGCGCCCAAAGCCCAACTGGGACATCTGGTCGTGGATCAGGTCCACCCCCATCTCGTTGGCCAGGGTGTAGTAGTACACATTGCTGGATTCGACGATGGAGCGGCGCATGTCCATGAGGCCGCCGCGCTCGTTCTCAGGGCTGCGAAAGCGATGCCCCCCGAACACGAACACCCCGTTGTCCATGATGGCGGTTTGCGGCGTGCGCTTGCCGGTGTTCAGGGCCGCCCAGGCCATGAAGGGCTTGTAGGTGGAGCCCGGCGGGTACAGGCCGCGCAGGGCCCGGTTCAGCAAAGGCTTGTCGGGCGATTCGTTCAGCGCCTTCCAGCTCTCGTGGTCGATGCCGTCCACGAACAGGTTGGGATCGAACGTGGGCTTGCTGACAAAGGCCAGCACCTCGCCATTGCGGGGGTCGATGGCCACCAGGGCCCCACGGCGATCGCCAAACAGGCGCTCGATCAGGTGCTGCAGCTTGATGTCGATGGACAAGTGAACCGTGTTGCCCGGCGTGGCGGGGTTCGAACGCAGGCTGCGCACGGCCCGGCCGCCCGCGCTGGTTTCCACCTGCTCGAAGCCCGTGATGCCGTGCAGCTCGCGCTCGTAGGCCTGCTCGATGCCCAGCTTGCCGATGTACTCGGTGCCACGGTAGTTGGCCTGGTCTTCTTCGGGCCACTCCTCGATGGCGTCGGCATCGCGGCGGCTGATGCGCCCGATGTAGCCCAGCACGTGGCTGGCCGTCTCGCCATAAGGGTAGTGCCGAAACAGCCGTGCGCGGATGTCCACCCCCGGAAAACGAAACCGCTGCGCCGTGAAGCGGGCCACCTCGGCGTCGCTCAATCGGGTGCGGATGGGGATGGACTCGAAGCTCTTGGATTCTTCGCGCAGCCGCTTGAACCGGCGGCGATCGCGGTGGCCAATGTCCACCAACTGCGCCAGGGCGTCGATGGTGGCGTCCAGATCGTCCACCTTGGACGGCGTGATCTCCAGGGTGTAGGCCGCGTAGTTGTTGGCCAGCACCACGCCGTGGCGGTCCACGATGAGGCCCCGGTTGGGCACGATGGGCACCACCGCGATGCGGTTGTTTTCGGCGCGCTGCACGTAGTCGTCATGGCGCACCACCTGCAGCACCACCATGCGAAACACCAGCAGCCCGAAACACAGCAGCACGAAACCCACCGCCGCCCACAAACGCAGGCGCAATCGGCTCAGTTCCTGCTCGAGGTTGCGGATCTCGGTCATCGGTCGTGACACCTTCGAAGCCGACGCATCACAGCGGCCGGTTCTTGTCACGCACCGGCGGACGGCGCTGCGGTGCGAGCAGGATGGCGGTGGCCAGCGGCCACATCAGCGACTCCAGCGCAGGGGCCAGCAACAGCCACCAGCCCGGAAACACCCCGCCGGCCACCAGGCGAACCAGCAAGGACACGGCGTGGGCAGCCACGAACAGCGGCGCGATCTGCAAGGCCTGCGAGCCGACGGTGAACCACAACAAGCGCCGGTGCACCGTGATGGCAAAAAAGCTCAGCAGGGTGTAGGCCAAGGCATGTTGTCCCAGCAAGGCGGCTTCATGCACGTCCATGAACAGGCCGAAGATGAACGCCGCCCCCACACCCACGCGGCGCGGCTGATGCACGCTCCAGAACACCAGCACCACGGCCAGGAAGTCCGGCATGCCGGCCCAACGCCCCCAGGGCAGCAGGTTGAGCACCAGCGCCCCCAGCAAGGACAGCCAGATGAACAAAGGGTTCACCGGCAAGAGCAGTTCATTGCCGCGCGGCATCATGGCTGCTCACCTCCGGGCACGGAAGCCGCGGCCGCGGCAGAGGCCGCCGACGCCGAACTGACCGGATTGGGCGCGTCGGTGACGGTCAGCAGCAAGAGCACGTGGCGCGGCTGCTCGGCCTGGGCGAACGGGCGCAACTGCACGCGCGCAAACGAGGTTTCCGCCCGGCGGTCCACCGACACGACCGTGGCCACGGGCAGCCCCGAGGGGTAGATGCCGTCCAGACCCGAGGTCTGTAGCACATCGCCCACCTGCACATCGGCGTTGCCGGCCATGAACCTCAACTCCATGCCGCGTGTCTTGGGCTGGCCAAAGGCCACACCGCGCTGCTGGCTGCGCAGGTTCACCACGGGCACGGCGGCGTTCTGGTCGGTCACCAGGGTGATCTCGGCCGACAAGGGGTACACCCGTGTGACCTGGCCCAGCACACCGTGCTCATCGATGGCGGGCACCCCCGGCTTCACGCCCTGAAGGGCGCCACGGTCGATCACCACCTTGCGCGAGAACGGGTCGGGGGCGTCGTACTGCACCTGGGCCGCCAGGGTGGGCACCACTGTGCGGGCCCGCAGATCCAGCAAGGCCCTCAGGCGGTCGTTTTCGATCTGAACCTGCTCCAGCCGCATCACGCGATCGGCCTGGGCCATCAAGGCCCGTTCAGCGCGCTGCTGCACATCGCGGGCCTCTTCCAGCCCCGACGCGTAGTGTGAGATCGACTCCAGCGCCCGCATGGGCGCCAGCAGCACCTGCTGCACCGGGTGCAGCACCGTGGCCAGCCCGGCGCGCAGCGGCTGCGTGAGGTTCCATCGGCCATCCGCCGCCATCAGAAACACCGCCAGGGCCGCGTAAAACATCAGACGCGTGAACGCCGACGGCCCTTGCTTGAAAAAGGGCGGCGGCGATCGGTCTAGTGTGGCCAGTGGCATGTCAAGAGGTCAAGGCCAGCCAGAAATCGGCCCAACTGCCTGCAGTGCGCAGGCGCGGGCACGGGCGTTTTACTCAGGCTTACTCGGACGTGAAAATGCTGCCCAGGCGGTCCATGCGCTCCAGCGCCATGCCGCAACCGCGCACCACGCAGGTCAGCGGGTCTTCGGCCACGTGCACGGGCAGGCCGGTTTCTTCGGCCAGCAGGCGGTCCAGGTCGCGCAACAGTGCGCCGCCCCCGGTCAGCATCATGCCGCGCTCGGCGATGTCGGCGCCCAGTTCGGGCGGGGTCTGCTCCAGCGCGTTCTTCACGGCCGAGACGATCTGGTTGAGCGGGTCGGTCAGGGCTTCCAGGATCTCGTTGGACGAGATGGTGAAGCTGCGGGGCACACCTTCAGACAGGTTGCGGCCCTTGACTTCCATCTCCTTGACCTCGGAGCCGGGGAAGGCACTGCCGATTTCTTTCTTGATGGCCTCGGCCGTGGGCTCACCGATCAACATGCCGTAGTTGCGGCGGATGTAGTTGATGATGGCCTCGTCGAACTTGTCGCCGCCCACGCGCACGCTGCCCTTGTAGACCATGCCGCCCAGCGAGATCACGCCCACTTCGGTCGTGCCACCGCCGATGTCGACCACCATCGAGCCGGAGGCCTCGGACACCGGCAGGCCGGCACCGATGGCTGCGGCCATGGGCTCTTCGATCAGGTAGACCTCGGAGGCGCCGGCGCCCAGGGCCGACTCGCGGATGGCCCGACGCTCGACCTGGGTGGAACCGCAGGGCACGCAGATGATGATGCGGGGCGACGGCTTCAACACCGAGCGCGGATGCACCATCTTGATGAACTGCTTGAGCATCTGCTCGGTCACGGTGAAGTCGGCGATCACGCCGTCCTTCATCGGGCGGATGGCCTCGATGTTGCCGGGCACCTTGCCCAGCATGGCCTTGGCCTCGGCCCCCACCGCCTGGATGGTTTTTTTGCCGTTGGGGCCACCCTCGTGTCGGATCGACACCACCGAGGGTTCGTCCAACACGATGCCCTTGTCGCGCACGTAAATCAACGTGTTGGCGGTGCCCAGGTCGATCGCCAGATCGGTGGAAAAGTACTTTCGAAACATCGAATACATGCAGCAAAGCTCCGGGGGGAGATGGGTCGGCTGACGTGCGTGGGGCCCCGGGCGCGGCGCTCCAGCACATTCTGGCGAGCACCACCACCGCACATCCGCCCGACACCGCCACGGCCACCGCCATCGCAGAAACAGCTCGCGCAGCCCCAGCCTCGAAGTCAAAACCTGGATCAAACCCGAAGGCGACCTCAAAGGCAAACAGCTGCGCGAAAAAGATCCTTGTGGATAACCTAGGATAATACTCCAAGGGGCCGTCTTTTCGAGGCGTTGCCCGTCGTGTTTACCCCCCAGAAACAACCATGTCCCTCACCGCTGACGACGTTGGCCGGATCGCCCAGCTCGCGCGCCTCGAATTGCGCGACGACGAGGCGGCCGAAATGCTGACCCAACTGAACGAGTTCTTCGACATCGTCGAGAAGATGCGCGCCGTCGACACCTCGGGCGTCGAGCCGCTGTACACCCCTTTGTCGGCCATCGAAGACGTCACCCTGCGCCTGCGCGAGGACGCCGTCACCGAGCCCGACCAGCGCGAGGCCAACATGGCCAACGCCCCGGCCCGCGACGAGGGCCTGTTCCTGGTTCCGAAGGTGATCGAATGAGCACCATGACCACTGCATTGCATGACCTGACCCTGGCGCAGCAAAGCCAGGCCCTGGCCAACGGTCAGACCACCTCGGTGGCGCTGACCCGCCATGTGCTGGAGCGCATCGCCAGCCACACCGAGCTGGGCGCCTTCCTGCACGTGGACACCGACGGCGCATTGGCCCAGGCCGCCGCCGCCGACGCCCGCCGCGCCGCCGGCCAGACCCTGGGTCCGCTGGACGGCGTGCCCATCGCCCACAAGGACATCTTCGTCACGCAGGGCATGCCCACCACGGCGGCCTCCAGGATGCTCAAGGGCTACCTCAGCCCCTTTGACGCCACCATCGTGGCCCGGCTGAAAGCGGCCGGCACGGTGAGCGTGGGCAAGGTCAACTGCGACGAATTCGCCATGGGCGGCGCCACCGAGAACTCGGCCTATGGCGTGGCCCGCAACCCCTGGATGCTCGAACAGATCGCCGGCGGCTCCTCCGGTGGCTCGGCCGTGGCCGTGTCGGGTCGCCTGGTGGCTGGCGCCACGGGTTCGGACACCGGCGGTTCGATCCGCCAGCCCGCCGCGCTCACCGGCATCACCGGCATCAAGCCCACCTATGGCCGCTGCTCGCGCTACGGCATGATCGCGTTTGCCTCGTCGCTCGACCAGGCCGGCCCGATGGCCCGCACCGCCGAAGACTGCGCCTTGCTGCTGCAGGCCATGAGCGGCTTTGACGAGCGCGACGCCACCAGCGCCCAGCAACCCGTGCCCGACTTCGTGGCCGCGCTGACCACGCCGCGCGCAGGCGCCACCGCCGACCAGCCCCTGCAAGGTTTGCGCGTGGGTGTGCCGCAAGAATTCTTCGGCAACGGTGTGAGCGCCGACGTGCTGAGCGCCACCCGAGCCGCCCTGGCCCAGCTCGAAGCCATGGGCGCCACCCTGGTGGACGTGAGCCTGCCGCGCACCGAGTTGTCCATCCCCGTGTACTACATCATCGCGCCGGCCGAGGCCTCGTCCAACCTGAGCCGCTTTGATGGCGTGAAGTTCGGCCACCGCGCCGCCAAGTACAGCGACCTCAACGACATGTACCGCAAGACCCGCGCCGAAGGCTTCGGCCCCGAGGTCAAGCGCCGCATCATGATCGGCACCTACGTGCTTTCGCACGGCTACTACGACGCCTACTACCTCCAGGCCCAGAAGCTGCGCCGCATGATCGCCGACGACTTCCAGGCCGCCTTCAAGGTGTGCGATGTGATCGCCGGCCCGGTGTCGCCCACGGTGGCCCGCCCCATCGGCTCACAAACCGACCCGGTGCAGGACTACCTCGCCGACATCTTCACGCTGCCCGCCTCGCTGGCCGGCCTGCCCGGCATGAGCGTGCCCTGCGGCTTTGGCGAGCGTGGCCTGCCCGTGGGCCTGCAACTGGTGGGCAACTACTGGCAAGAAGCCGAACTGCTGCGCACGGCCCACGCCTTCCAGCAGGTCACCGACTGGCATGCGCGCAAGCCCACGGCCCTGGCCTGAACCCGAACCTGAGACACACACCATGAGTGGCAAATTTGTCCGGGGTTACGAGGTCGTCATCGGCATCGAAACCCACGTCCAGCTCTCGACGCAGTCGAAGATCTTCTCGGGCGCCTCCACGCGCTTCGGCGCCGAGCCCAACACCCAGGCCTGCGCGGTCGATCTGGCCCTGCCCGGCACCCTGCCCGTGATGAACCACGGCGCGGTCGAGCGCGCCATCGCCTTCGGCCTGTCGGTGGGCTCACAGATCGCGCCGCGCTCGATCTTTGCGCGCAAGAACTACTTCTACCCCGACCTGCCCAAGGGCTACCAGATCAGCCAGTACGAAGTGCCCGTCGTGCAAGGCGGCGCGGTCAGCTTCTTCGTGGGCGATCAGCCCCACACGGTGCGCCTGGTGCGCGCCCACTTGGAAGAAGACGCGGGCAAGTCGCTGCACGACGACTTCATCGGCTTCAACGGCGAGAAGTCCTCGGGCATCGACCTCAACCGCGCGGGCACGCCGCTCATCGAGATCGTGACCGAGCCCGACCTGCGCAGCAGCGCCGAAGCCGCCGAGTACGCCCGAGCCCTGCACACCCTGGTGGTGTGGCTGGGCATCTGCGACGGCAACATGCAAGAGGGCTCGTTCCGCTGCGACGTGAACGTGTCGGTGCGCAAGCCCGGCGCACCCCTGGGCACACGCCGCGAGATCAAGAACCTCAACAGCTTCAAGCACATCGTGCAGGCCACCGACTTCGAGATCAACTGGCAGATCGACCAGATCGAAGACGGCCTGCCCATCCAGCAGGCCACGGTGCTGTTCAACCCCGACACGGGCGAGACGCGCGCCATGCGCAGCAAGGAAGACGCGCACGACTACCGCTACTTCCCCGACCCCGACCTGCCACCGCTGGTGATCGCGCCGGAGTGGGTGGAACGCATCCGCGCACAGATGCCCGAGCTGCCGCGCGTGATGGCCGAGCGCTTCGTGGCCGACTACGGCCTGCCGGCCTACGACGCGACGATGATGACGCAGTCCAAGGCCTTTGGTGCGTTCTTCGAATCGGCAGCGAAGGCTTGCGGAAGCCCGAAGCTGGTGAGCAACTGGCTGATGGGCGAGGTCTCGCGCCGCCTGAATGCGGCCGAGCAAACCATCGAGGCCTCGCCGGTGTCACCCGAGCTGCTGGCCGCGATGGTCTCGCGCATCAGCGACGGCACCATCTCGAACGCCGGCGCCAAGCAGGTGTTTGACGGCCTGTGGAACGGCGAAGGCACCGGAGAGGGCCTGGCCCGCGTCGATGCGCTGATCGAGTCCAAGGGACTCAAGCAGATGAGCGACACCGGCGAGTTGGAGAAGATCCTCGACGACATCCTGGCGGCCAACGCCAAGTCGGTCGAAGAGTTCCGCGCGGGCAAAGACAAAGCCTTCAACGCCCTCGTGGGTCAGGCCATGAAGGCCACCAAGGGCAAGGCCAACCCGGCCACGGTCAACGAGCTGCTCAAAAAGAAGCTCGCGGGCTGACAGCCCCCGCCCCACTCACGGGGCGGCGTCAAACCCCGCCGGCTGACCGGCCCACAAGCGCCGCAGCCGCTCCAGCTCAACGTCGTACAGGGCGTTGATGCGGTCCAGTTCGCCGCGCTGGGTCTGGATCACATCGCGCTGGGCCTGCCGCTGGGCGTCGTTGGCATCCACCTGGCTGCGCAACCGGGGCGGCAGTCGGCGCCCCTCGTAGAACTCGGCCTCGGCGTCCAGGCGCTGACGCTCGGCGTCCAGCTCCACCAGTTGCCGCTCGGCCCCCTGGATGACGCGCCGCACCACCTCCAGGGCGTTGGACCGCGCCTGGGCGTGGGTGGGTTCGTCCGGGAATCGGTGCAACAGGTTGCGGTCACGGCGGATGGCGTCCTTGCGGGCCGCCTCCTGGCGCTCGAGTTGGCGGCGGCGCTCTTCGGCGGCGGCGCGTTGCTCGGCCGTCATGCGCGGGGGCACCACCTGCCGCTGCGAGCCATCTCGGTTGAGCACACGCTGTTCGCGGTCCAGGCATTCGGGAATGGGCCGGTCCGACGTGTGGCGCCGTCCCTGCGCATCCACGCAGGTGTAAATGCCCGCGGGCCCGGCCCCGGCGTGAAGGCACACCCAGGCCAGCGCGAACGCCCCCAGCATGCGGCCCAGGCCGGATGCCCTCAGGAAGACGAGACGGTCGTCGGTGCTCATGCCTTGAGGTTGCGGATTACATGCCTGCCATCAGAGGATTCACACCCCGTAGCGGGTGCGGTAGGCCTCCACCGGCGCGAGGAAAGCCGACAGTCCGGGATCGGACTGCACAGACAGATACTGCAGCAAATCCGTCAGGGTGGCGATGGAAATCACCGGCAAACCATGCTGTTGTTCCACCTGTTGCACCGCACTCAGGGGGCTGTCGGCCCCGTCTTGCGTGGCCTTTTCCTGACGGTCCAGGGCAATCGTCACGCCACAAGGGGTGGCCCCCGCGGCCCGGATCATCTGCAGCGACTCGCGCACCGAGGTGCCCGCCGAGATCACATCGTCGATGATCAGCACCCGGCCTTGCACGGGCGCGCCCACCAGCACGCCGCCTTCGCCGTGGTCCTTGGCCTCTTTGCGGTTGTAGGCAAACGGCTTGTTGTGGCCCAGGCGGGCCAGCTCGATCGACACGGCCGCGGCCAGCGTGATGCCCTTGTAGGCCGGGCCGAAGAGCATGTCGAACTGCAGGCCGGACTCGACCAGCCGACGTGCATAGAATTCAGCCAGGCGGCCCAGCTTGGCGCCGTCGTCGAACAAGCCGGCATTGAAGAAGTACGGTGACAACCGTCCTGCCTTGGTCTTGAATTCCCCGAACCGCAGCACCTGGGACTGCACCGCGAAGGCCACGAACTCCTGGGCCAGCGTGTTGTGGGATGGGGTGTTGCTCATGATGTGGATGGTGTCTCGTGTTTCGTCTGGTCTCGCTCAACCTCAATGGCATCCGCTCGGCGGCCACCAAGGGCCTGGTGCCCTGGGCTGAAACCCTCTCGGCCGATTGTATGGGCGTGCAGGAAATCAAAGTGCACGCCGACGACATGCCCGAGCCCCTGCGCCAGGTGGCCGGCATGCAGGGGCACTTTCACCATGCGCAGAAAAAGGGCTATTCGGGCGTGGGCTTCTACACCCGGCACGAGCCGTCTGACGTGATCATCGGCCTGGGCGCCAGCGATCCCACGGGCGAATTCGACGCCGAAGGCCGCTACGTGGAGGCCCGCTTTGACAAGCCGGGGCGCAAGCTGTCGCTCATCAGTTGCTACTTCCCCAGCGGCTCCAGCGGCGACGAGCGCCAGGCGGCCAAGTACCGTTTTCTGGACCTCATCCACCCCCACCTGGCGCGCCTGCGTGGCGAGCGCGAGTTCATCCTGATCGGCGACGTGAACATCGCCCACCAGGAGGCCGACCTGAAGAACTGGAAGGGCAACCTGAAAAATTCGGGCTTCCTGCCCGAAGAGCGCGCCTGGATGACCCGCCTGCTGGACCCGGCGGGCGAGACCCGCCTGGTGGACGTGTACCGCCGCCTGCACCCCGACACCACCGACGCCTGCTACACCTGGTGGAGCAACCGCGGCCAGGCCCGGGCCAAGAACGTGGGCTGGCGCATCGACTACCACCTGGCCACCCCCGCCCTGGCCGAGACCGCCCGCGCGGTCAGCATCTACAAAGAGCAGTGGTTCAGCGACCACGCGCCTCTGACGATCGACTACGACTTCTCGCTGTGAACCCTGGCCCTGCAGGGCGGCCCACAAACCGCTACAGTAAGCGCGCTGAATCTTTGCACTGTGGTTGACCAAGATGGACAAATTGCTTTCTGCCGTGGGATCGTTGCTGTACGGCATGCGCTTCACCATGATGTTTTTCTACGTGGGGCTGGTGGCGATCATCCTGGGCATCCTGGGCAAGTTCGTGCTGGAAACCTACAAGCTGATGGAGACCCTGCTCGTCGGTAACCTGGAGAAGATCGACCTGATCATCAAGGTGCTGGAGCTGGTGGACATGACCATGGTGGCTCAACTGGTGTGGGTGGTGGCCCTGGCGGGCGTGTCGCTGTTCGTCACCACCGGGCACTTCAACAAAACCGACATGGAAAAGCCCGACTGGCTGGACCACGTCAACACCTACAACCTCAAGCTGAAGCTGGCCTTTGCCATCATCTCGATCTCGGGCGTGCACGCGCTGAAAACCTACCTCAGCGGCGAGCTGTCGCTGGAGAGCATCCAGGTGGTGGCGGTGGTGGCCGTGATCCATTTCACCTTCGTGCTGTCGGCCATCGGCATCTCGTTTGCCGAGCGCCTGACGCGAGATCCCCACTGAGCAGCAGGCCAGCGGCGTTCCGGCGCCCCCCTGAACAAGGGCTACAGAACGCCACCGGCCTGCCGAAATGCACCGGATGGCGTCCGTGTTTGAACCTGCCGACCCCAACTCCACCCTCTCGACCCTGTGTCGCGGGTTGATGACGGCCGACCCCAAACAGCGGCTGCGCATCCAGCGCTTCATGGTCGCGGCCATCAACTACGTGATCTTTGGTGGGCTGCTGGTGTTCATGGCGGCCCAGGGGCGGGTGCCGTGGGACGCCGCCATCCCCCTGCTGAGCTTCATGGTGGCCAGCGAGGTGGGCATCTACGTGCTGCTGCGCACTGGTGTCGCCCAGCGTTATGCCGACCCCTCCCTCACCCTGCCGCAGATCCTGCTGGCCCTGGTGGCGGTGGTGTGGTCGTACGCCATCCTGGATGAATCGCGGGGGGCCGCCCTGATCCTGCTGGCGCTCATCCTGACGTTTGGCATGTTCAACCTGTCGGGCCGCGCCACGCGAGGGGCCACGGTGTTCGCCCTGGGCTCGCTGGGCGCGGTGATGCTGACGCTGCACCACCGCCATCCCGCCCAGCACCCCTTCAGCCAGGAGCTGATCCACTTCCTGTTTGCCTGCACCTCGCTGCCGACCATCTCGCTGCTGTCGGCGCAACTGGGCATGCTGCGCAAGCGGCTGGAATCGCGCAAGCAGGAGCTGATGCAAGCCCTGGAACGCATCCAGATGCTGGCCACCCGCGATGAGCTGACCGGCTTGTACAACCGGCGCCACATGATGGAGGCCCTGCGCGTGCAGCGCGCGCTGGCCGAACGCACCGGCCAGCCCTTCTGCGTGGCGCTCATCGACCTGGACCACTTCAAACAGATCAACGACACCCACGGCCATGGCGTGGGCGACGAGGTGCTGCGGCGCTTTGCCGAGGTGTCGCTGCGCTGCATCCGCGAAAGCGACCTGCTGGCGCGCTGGGGTGGCGAAGAGTTCCTGCTGATGCTGCCGGCGGGCCAACTGCCCCAGGCGCGTCACAGCCTGGACCGCTTGCATGACGCCGTGCGCATGGAGTCGCTCGCCCCCAGCCTGCCACACCTGGGCGTGCGATTCTCGGCCGGCCTGGCCCAGCAGGTGCCCGGCGAACCACTGGAGGCCACGATCGACCGGGCCGACCAGGCCCTGTACGAGGCCAAGCGGGCGGGACGCAACCAGACCGTGGTGGCCTGATCAGGCCTGCGACTCGGCAGGGCTGTCCGGCAGCCTCAGACCAACCGACTGAACGCGGCCGCCGTCCATGCTGCGCACGCTCAACTCGGCGCCATCGAGCATGACGTGGTCGCCCACCACCAGGGGGCGCTTGAATGAACGCGCCATCCAGTTGCCCAAAGGCAGGTGGGCGTCGTCCGGCTCTCGCAAACCGTAAAACAGGCACACATCGGCCACGATGGTTTCGCCCGTGAGGTTGAAGTCACCAAACACCAGGCGCATGGCCGACTCGTTGGCATCGTCGGGCAGCGCCACGTCCATGCGACGGGCAAACCAGCCGATGCTGGCGCCCTGCAGGATCAACGAGGCCAGCACCACCAAAAACGCCACATTGAAGATGAGATGGGCATCGGGCACGCCCGCCATGAACGGGAAGATGGCCAGCACAATCGGCACCGCGCCGCGCAACCCCACCCACCCGATGTAGGCCACCTCTTCGCGGGTGAAGCCCATGGGGCCCAGGCACAACCACACCGCCAGCGGGCGGGCCACGAACATCATGGCCAGCGCCACGGCCAGCGCGGGCCAGAAGGTCTCCAGCATGCTGGACGGCGTGACCAGCAGGCCCAGCAGCAAGAACATCGACGCCTGCGACAGCCAGGCGTAGCCGTCCAGCGCCGACAGGGACGACTCCAGTTGCGGGCCGATCTTCTTGTTGAGCGCGATGCCGAAGAGGTACACCGCCAGGAATCCTGAGCCCCCGAACCAGGTGACAAAGGCAAACACCACCAGACCGGCCGAGGCCACCAGCAGGGCCAGCACGCCATCGGGCGCTTCGGTCAGCAGCCCCAGGCGGCCCAGCCCCCAGGCAAAGCCCAGCCCGGCCCCGATGCCCAGCACCGTGCCCCAGCCAAACTGAGAGCCCAGCGAGGTGATCACGTCCAGCACCTGCTCGGTGTGGGTGTCGCCCAGCCCGGCCAGCCCCCCCGCCGATGCCACCCCGATGAAGGTGAGCGTGAGAAAGACGGCCATGGGGTCGTTCATGCCGGATTCGATCTCCAGCGTGGTGGCCACCCGCTCATTGAGGCGCACCCCGGCCGATTTCAAGAGCGAAAACACCGCCGCCGCATCGGTCGAGCCGACGATGGCCCCGAGCAAAAACGCCGTGGGCCAGGACAGGTCCAGAAACACCCGGGCGGCCAGCGCCGTGAAGCCCGAGGTGAGCGCCACCCCCACCGTGGCCAGCAACAGGGCGGGCTTCAGGCCCGTGCGGAAGGTGGTGAAACTGGTGCGCAGCCCACCGTCCAGCAAGATGATGGCCAGGGCGATGTTGCCCACCCAGAAGCTGAGCCGGTAATCATTGAACCGGACACCGAAGGGGCCGTCCTCGCCGGCCATGATGCCGGTGAACAGAAAGGCCAGCAGGAATGAGAACCCCGCCCGTTTCGAGAACACCCCCACCAGCAGACTGGCGAAGAACAACACCGACGCGGTGAGCAAGGGCAGGCTGAGGAAATCCAGGTTGAGCATGTGCTCACATCATCTCAGATTCCCTTGCGCGCCCTGCGGCCAGCCCCCCGGCTTGGGGCCGCCGTCAGGCGGTCAGGTCTTTGACGGTGGTGCTGACGCCATTGGTCTGCACGCTGGCGATGCCGTTGTCGCGCGACGCCTCGGAGGCGTAGAGCTGGCTGCTGCCAATGACCTGGTGGTTGGCCGCCTTGAGGTTGAAGTGAAACTTGCCGTTGGCGGCGGTCTTGCGCTCGTAACGGGTGTCGTCAGGGGCGTTTTTCTGCACCGAGGCGATGCCGTTTTCGGCCGCCGCACGGGTTTTGTACAGCTCGCTGCTCAGGATGGTCTCGGCGTTGCCCGCCTTGAGTACAAAGCGGAATTGCCCATCGCTGCTCTTGCTGAGTTCGAACCATCCTGCCATCGACTGCTCCTGTTCAGTGACTGAAGTCTGTGCGACATTGCACCGCTCAACCATAACGCAGCCCGCCGGGCTGTCAAGTCCGGCGCCCTCATGTCATGACCCAAACCACCATCCTGTGGCCCCTGCTGGCACTGGCCGCCTGGACCAGCCTGGTGCTCCTGCTCATTCCGGTCGTCCGCATCCGCGCCGGCCTGAAAGGCGAGATCCGGCCTGACGACTTCAAGTACGGCGAATCAGCCCAGGTGCCGCCCCATGTGAGCCTGCCCAACCGCAACTACATGAACCTGCTGGAACTGCCCATGCTGTTTTATGTGGTGGGACTGATGCTGTATGTGACGAACGGCCAGACGCCCATCACGCAAACGCTTGCCTGGGCCTACGTGGGTCTGCGCATCGCGCACAGCATGGTGCACCTCAGTTACAACCATGTGATCCACCGCCTGGTGGTGTTTGCCGCCAGCAATCTCGTGCTGGTGATCTTGTGGATGCTGGCTGCGCAACACGTGCTGAGCCTGCCTTGATCAGGTCTGCGCGCCAGTCGCACTCTCCCAGGCCAGCAAGGCTTTTTTACGGTCACTGCCCCAGCGGTAGTCGTGCACCTCGCCGCTGGCGCGGATCACCCGGTGACACGGGATGAGCCAGCCGATCTGGTTGCGCGCCACCGCGCTGGCCACCGCCCGGGTGGCGCTGGGCTGGCCCAGACGCGCAGCCAGATCCCCGTAGCTGCACACACCACCGGGCGGCAGGCGCAACAGGGCCTCCCACACCTGCAGTTGAAACGGCGAGCCCTTGAGCAACACCGGCAGCGGCGCCCGGGGTGATGTGCCCCACTCAGCCGCCGACCAGGGCGCAAACACCCGCTGCACCCACGGCACGGTGGCCTCGGGCTCGTGCACCAGCAGGGCCCGCCCCCAGGCCTGGCGCAGGTCGTGCTCAGCCTGCAGCCGCTCGTCAGGGGTGTCAAAAAACGCCAGAAAGCACACCCCGCGGGGCGCCACCGCCAGCAGCACCTCACCCAGGGGCGACGGATGCACGCCCCAGCGCACGCACAGGCCAGCCCCCTGGCGCTGGTACTCGCCCGGGGTGACGGCCTCGTGCACCACCATCAGATCGTGCAAACGGCTGGGCCCACTGAGGCCCACCGCCAAGGCCGTGTCCAGCACCGAGTGCTGGCGCAACAGCGCCTTGGCGTGCGCCTTGGTCAGGCTTTGCACAAAACGCTTGGGGCTCACACCGGCCCACCGACTGAACAGCTTGTGCAGGTGGGCCTCGCTGAGGCCCAGGTGCGCGGCCAGCTCGGCCAATTCGGGCTGGCGCCGCCAGTGCGCCGACAGGAACTCGATGGCCTGGCGCACACGCTGGTAATCGGCGTGCTGCGCCAGCCATGCGGGGTTGGACAGGCCGGTGTCGTTCATGGCGCCCATGCTAGCGGGGCCTCAAGGGCTGTCCACCCGATTCTTGTGCTGGCCGGGGGCGTCAGATGTCTTTTTGCGTGCTCGGTGCTACGCTTGGCGCCATGCTCCACCGCCTCACCCTCCCCGTCACCGCCTTTGAACAAAACTGCTCGCTCGTCTGGTGTAACGAGACGAACGAGGCCGCGCTGATCGACCCCGGTGGTGACATCGGCACCTTGTTGCAAGCGGTGGAAGAACGCGGGCTGACGCTCAAGGCCCTGTGGCTCACGCACGCGCACATCGACCATGCCGGTGGCACCGGTACGCTGGCGCGCACACTGGCGCTGCCCATCATCGGCCCGCACCCGGGCGATCAGTTCTGGATCGATGCGCTGCCGCAGCAAAGCCAGATGTTCGGCTTTCCGCAGGCCGAAGGCTTTGCCCCCACACGCTGGCTGGACCAGGGCGACACGGTGCAGATCGGCCAGAGCACGCTGCAGGTGCTGCACTGCCCTGGCCACACGCCTGGCCACGTGGTGTTTTATTCGGCCGAGCTGAAACACGCGTTTGTGGGCGACGTGCTGTTTGCCGGCAGCATCGGCCGCACCGACTTTCCGCTGGGTAACCACGCCGACCTGATCAACGCGATCAAGACAAGGCTGCTGCCGCTGGGCGATGACGTCACGTTCACGCCGGGGCATGGCCCCGAAAGCACGCTGGGCGAAGAACGCCGCTTCAACCCCTATCTGCGGGGCTGAAGCGGCGCCTGCCACAGCAGGCCTGGGTCACAGGCTGCTGGTTTGCACTTCGATCAGCGGCTCGTCTTCCTCTTCGGTCTCTACCGCGGGGCCGGCGGCGGTCGGCTGGCTCAGGGCCTTGTCCAGGGCCACGTCAAAGCGATCGTCCACGCGCAGGTTGTCGGCCAGCTGGATCTGGCGCGAGAAGCCCAGATCGGCCGGGTAGGTTGGCAACAAGGTGTTCACCGTGATGACGGTGGTGCCTGACGCGTTGAGTGGCTCGGGGTCGCGCTCGAAGGTGTAGTTGCCGATGAACACCGGCAGCGCCACGCGACCTGCCACGGCATACGCCGTGGTGTACATGCCCGTGGGCTGCTGCATCAGCATGAAGCGGCGCCCCGGGTCGTACAGGGTCAGGTCCACACCATTGCCCGGCAACCTGGGCACCAGGTTGTCGATCAGGGTGTGCACATCGCCGCTGATGACGTTCACCACCTCACCCACCAACATGCCCTCGAATCGGTAAAAGGGCACGTTCAGGCGGAAGATGCCGTTGGTGATGTCGAACGACGGGATGCTCAGCGGTTGGGCGCTGCTGACCGTGATGTCGGCTTGATCGATGAGCGGGTTGCTGCCGTAGCCGCCGATGCGGAATGCCATGGGCGCGTTGCTGCGGGTGTGCTGCACGCTGGCGGTGATGCGCGGCGAGTACATGCCCAGGGCCGAGCCGATGCGGCCTTGTTTGAGCAAGAGCTCGGTGGCACTGAGCAGCTCGGCACGGTCTGCGCGCAGCACGTCCAGTGTCATGGCGCCCAGGCTTTCCAGGCGCACCCGCGGCGCTTCCAGCTCAACCACCGACAGGGTGTTGCCTGCGTACATGTCCACGAACCCGGCGGAACGGATGTCCTGCCCACGGATGTCGCGGCCAGCCGAGGCACGCAGGCCGTGATCGGCGCTCAAGACGCGCACCACGCCCAGGCTCAGGTCTCGGCGAGCGTCCAGCACGATGTCGCCATCGTCGGCGATCAGGGTGCCAAACTGGCCATCGCGCATGCTGGCCGTCAGGCCTTGCCCCAGGCGCCAGGTGTCGCCCGACATGTCGCCACCGGCGCTGGCGTCGGTGTGTCCGGCCACGGTCAAGGTGGTCACGGACACGTCACCACCGGCCATCAGCGCGGCGTTGCCGCCCGCCTGCAGCGCGGTGATCGACAGGTCGCCGCCGGCCGTGGCCTGGGCGTTCTGCGCGGTCTTCAGGCTGCCGCCCGTCAACTGGGCGCCCGCCTGCAGCTGGGCCGACCCGGCGGTCGATTCGATGGCATCGAACACCAGGTGCTGTGCGGCCAACACCGTGGTGTCGTCCACGCTGGTGGTTTGGCCCAGGGTCACGTCGCCCTCGGTGGAGCGCACTTCCAGCGCCCCGCCCGCCTGCAGCGTGTCGGCCTGCACCGGGCCCACGCCTTGCAGCAGCATGTTCTGGCCCGACTGGGCCTGGGTCACGCTCAGCGCGCCACCGGCCATCAGCACGGCGTTGCCGCCCGCCTGCAGCGTGGTGATCGACAGGTCGCCGCCGGCCGTGGCCTGGGCGTTCTGCGCGGTCTTCAGGCTGCCGCCCGTCAACTGGGCGCCCGCTTGCAGTTGGGCCGACCCGGCGGTCGATTCGATGGCGTCGAACACCAGGTGCTGTGCGGCCAACACCGTGGTGTCGTCCACGCTGGTGGTTTGGCCCAGGGTCACGTCGCCCTCGGTGGAGCGCACTTCCAGCGCCCCGCCCGCCTGCAGCGTGTCGGCCTGCACCGGGCCCACGCCTTGCAGCAGCATGTTCTGACCCGACTGGGCCTGGGTCACGCTCAGCGCGCCACCGGCCATCAGCACGGCGTTGCCGCCTGCCTGCAGCGTGGTGATCGACAGGTCGCCGCCGGCCGTGGCCTGGGCGTTCTGCGCGGTCTTCAGGCTGCCGCCCGTCAACTGGGCGCCCGCCTGCAGCTGGGCCGAACCAGCGGTCGATTCGATGGCATCGAACACCAGGTGCTGTGCGGCCAACACCGTGGTGTCGTCCACGCTGGTGGTTTGGCCCAGGGCCACGTCGCCCTCGGTGGAGCGCACTTCCAGCGCCCCGCCAGCCTGCAGTGTGTCGGCCTGCACCGGGCCCACGCCCTGCAGCAGCATGTTCTGGCCCGACTGGGCCTGGGTCACGCTCAGCGCGCCACCGGCCAGGAGTTCGGCGTTGGCACCGGCCTCCAGCGCGGTGACCAACAGATCCCCGCCCGCCACGGCCTTGAACTGCCCGCCCGTCTGAGCCGCCATCAAGGTCACGTCGCCCTCGTCCGAGGTGATGAGCGCATCGGTGCCAGCCAGCAGCTGGCCGGTCACGTTCACGCCTTGCGTGCCCTGGATCACGACGCTGCCGTTGTCGTGCAGCACGCGGTCGGCCAGCACACGCCCGCCCACGAGGCTGAGGTCGCCATCGGCCAGCGTGGCGCGGATGGCCACACCGGTGCTGTCCAGCAAGCCAGCGGCCTGCAGCTGGATGCTGCGGGCCAGCACGTCGCTGCGAACGCGCAGGTTGTTGGCGGCCGCCACGTTCAACACGCCCCCGGGGGCGTTGAGTCGCTCGGCCGTCACGTCGTCACCCAGCAAACGCAGGTACACATTGCCCGCCGCCGAGCTGGCGGCCACGCGCGGTGCATCCACCGTCACGGGTTTGTCGGAAGACTCACCAATGCCCAAGCCGGCGCCGCCGCCATTGAGGTCCACCAAGTCGGTGGCCGTCAGGCGGTTGCCATCGGCCTGGGCAGCCAGGATGCGGCCCACGGGCGCGTCCAGTGCGATGTGTTTGGCAGACACATTGCCCACCCGCACATCACCTTCGCTGGCCTTCAGGATGACCGACTCGGCCGCCTGCAGTTCGGCGGCGGCGGTGCCGCCACTGGTGTACTGCCCAACGTCCAGCGTCACGCGGCCAGAGCGGCTCTGCAAGCGGCCCGCGCCCACCATGAAGCGGCTGTCGCCCGCCACACGCGCATCCCGGGTGGTGATGAGCTCGCCCTCCAGGCGAACTTGTGGCCCGTCGCCCAGCACGGTGGTGCCGGCGTCCAGCATGAAGCTGTCGGCCACGCTGGCCGTGGTGGCCCCACCGCTGCTGAAGCCGGTCAGCGTCAGGCCCTTGCCTGCCGCCAGGGCCACGTTCACGCCGTCGCGCACGCTGAAGCCGAACAGGCCCGGCTGTTGTGCATCGGCCTGCGCCGCATTCAGTTGAAGCAGCGCGGCACCGTCGGCCGCCGCGGCGCCGAAACGCCCCGCCGGCAGCTTGACCATCAATTCGCTGGCCACGATGCCCAGGGCGCCGTCACGGGCCAACAGGTCGCCGTTGGCCACGGTGAAGTGGGCGCGATCGGCCGCGGTGATCTCGTCAAACAGCACATCGCCAGCGTCGGCCCGCTCGATGCGGATCTCGCCGTTGGAGGCCCGCACCTGCTCCAGCACCACGTCGGCATTCGCCTGGGTGCTGCCCACCAGCACCGCCCGGTTGCCCTGAGCGGGGTCGAAGGTGCCGATGCTGCCGCGGCCGGCATTGAGGATCATGCCGGTGCCCGCCGTGAAGGTGGTGCCCAGACCTGTGCGCAGGATGCCGTCTTCGGCGGTGAATCGAACCTGACCCGTGCGGGCCTTGACCGAGTCCACCTTGGCCTGACCCCGCGCGCTGATGATGGCATCGACGCCCGCGTCCACCGTGAGCGACTCGGAGGCCGAGACGATCACCGGACGGTTCTGGCGCGCGATGAACGAGACGGGCTTGCCGTTGGCATCCTTCACCACCGTCAGGTCGTTGGCCGAGGTGGCCTGTAGCAGGGCTTGCAGCTCGGTGCTGGTGAGCTGGCGGCTGCTGCCGTCCGTGTTGTAGAGCTGGATGTCCAGGTCCTGCACATAGCGGCCCACCGAGGTGTTGGCCCCCGTCGTCAGCGTGACCTTGCGGCCACTGATGTTGGTGTAAGTGGGCAGCGGGGTTTCGGTGCCCGTGCGGTTGAGTGCCGCCGAGCGGATCTGGTTGGTCAGCAGCTCGACCCCCCAGTACGCGCCGCGCACCAGCTGGTCTCGCAGGTCTGCATTGGCGGTGCTCATGTCATAGGTGAACCCGCTGTCATAAGCCTGGAAGGCGCTTTGCTGTTGCCAGCCCTGGCCGCCATAGGCCTCACTGAAGCGACTGCTCAGGGTGCTGTACAGACCACTGACGTAGCCCTGCACCTCGGCGTTGCTGAGCGCGGCGTCGCTGGGCAGCCCCTGCGCGCTGCGAGCGCGGTTGCGCCACAGGTCCACGATGAAGTCGCGCACCTGCTGGTCGCTGGGGGTGCTGGCCAGGTTCAGGGCCTGGCGCGTGCGGTCACGCCACTCGTTGGTGACCTTGCCCACCGTGAACTGCCCGGAGGCGTCCACCGTACCGGCGTCCATCAGGGCCCACCAGGTCTGGTAATCGGTGCGCACCCGTTGCTGGTAGGGGTCGACGGTCTGTGTCTGTGCGTCGGCCAGGGCCTCGGCCTGGTCGGTCATCTTCAGACGCTCGCTCCACAAGGCCTGGATCTGTTCTTCCGAACGGATGTCGGTGGGCTGCTCTTCACGGGCGTCGCGCATGCCGGTGGCCGAGCTGATGACCACATCCCCTTCGGACGTATTGACCTCGTTGATGCGCAGCACCTCACCACGGTTGTCGATGCGGATGTCCCCGCGCGCCTTGGCCGACAGGATGCCGCCTCGGTAGTTCAGCGACTGGGTGGGGCTGTCGCCCGTGATCGAGCCATTGGTGGAGACCAGGTCCACCACCTTGCCGAACACCTCGCCATCGTTGATGGTGGACAGGTTGCCGGCCGCATGCAGCCAGGTGGTGCCTTGGGAGCTCAGGCGCTCGGTGCGCACCGGGCCCACGGCATCAAGGAACAGCGAGCCATTGCTGACCTCGGCGAACAGATTGCCCAGGGGCTTGCCCTGTGCATCCACCGCCATGTCGATGCGCAAGGGCTTGCGCAGACCACTCAGGTCGGGCGCAGCGCCCACGTCCAGGATGCTGGAGATGCGCAGGTTGCGCGCCGCGATGGTCGGATCAACCTCGGTGCCCTGGCGGATGCCCCGGCCCTGGTCGGTGAGGATGGTGTCGCCGGTGCGGTTGATCAAGGACCCGTCCAGCGTGATGCCCCCCTTGGAGAACACATTGATGTAGCCTTGTGAGGCCCCCACGGCGCGGATGGGTACCGGGGTGTCGGCCTTGACCGAGATGCTCTGCGTGGCCCGGATGGAGGTGGGCAGATAGAAGGTGCGCTCGGCCGCGCCGTTGTACGAGTACGTGACCCGTGCACCGTATCGGTTCAGCTCGGTGGTGTCGGTGGACAAACGCAAGGTGGTGCCCGCATCACCCGGGTTGACCGACACCGAGTAGTTCTGGTTGTTCGTCCAGCCGCTGGTGAAGCCCCAATCGGTGGCGCGGTAATCCCACCACATGTTGCTGTTGGCCACCGGGTTGTACACGGTGCGACCGATGGTGGCCGTGCGCGTCCAGTTCAGGCGCGCGCCCGCGATGGGGTCATAGGCCAGGTTGGGGGCCAGGCCCAGGTAGGTGCCCGACAGGTTGGCGTACCCCGCGCGCAGATCGGCCCCATAAGACTGGTAACGCGTGAAGCCCTGATTGGCGCCCGCCACCGGGTCGTACACGTACCAGGTGGTCAGGGCGCGGCCCTGTCCGTCACGCTTGAGCTTGTCGGTGATGCGCAGCTCGCTCTTGCCCAGCTCACCCGTGTTGATGCTGCCCAGCGACAGGTTGAAGCCGCTGTTGTTGCGGATGTCGAACTGTGGCGCCCCGCTGTTGAGCTGGATCAGCCCGTTGGTGGCGCCGCTGCCGTCCAGGCGGCTGGAGTTGATGATCTGGCCCGACAAGTAGATGCGGCCACCGTTGCCCCCCGTCATGGAGCGCGTGACCAGTTGCCGGCTGGCGGCGTCGAACCAGATGGGCACAGCACGGTCACCGGCCTTCACCTGCGCCACGCCGTTGCCCATCGTGTCCAGGCGGTACAGCCCCGTGACCGGATCACGGAACTGCGACAGGCCGGAGCGCGCCACACAGGTCGGGTCCAGCAGGCAGTCCAGCACCGTGACGGTGCTGCCCGCCACGTTGATGCTGGCCGTGTTGCTGACCGTGACCGAGCTGCTGCCCGACACGCCCGAGCTGATGCGTCCGTTCAGGTCGAGGATGGAGGCGTTGATCTGCAGCAGCTGCCCGCCATTGAGGCCGGTGGGCACGGTGGGGTTGCTGGCGTTGGAGCCCGCGTACAGGCTGCTGCTGGATGCCGTGGGCGACAACAGGGTGTGCTGGGCAAACAGATAGCGGTTCTTGTACCAGCGCAGGTAATCCGGCGAGCTCTTGCCAAAATCGCCCGCGATCTGGCCGAAGTTGTCGCCGCTGTTGACGTACGACCACACCACCTGGTCGTTGTGGATGCCATTGCCCAGCTTGCTGTCATACAGGTAGGGATCGCCCACCGAGGACAACACGGTCGACAGCTCTTGCGTGCTGTTGGGCGCGCGGCCCACCAGCTGGATGAAGCGCTCGCGCGCGGCCAGCAAGGCGATCTGCACCGGGACCATGTCCGACTGCCAGGGCGACAGCCTGGACAAGGCACCGATCGCGCCTTGCCATGCAAACGCCGGGTCACCGCCCGTGAAGTACGGCGCGTCTGGCGTGCCCAGAGAGATCGCCCCGTTGGGCGCGTCCTGGTAGAGCTCGGCCGCGCTGATGGCCGAGGTGATGGCGATGTCGCCACCGTCGGTCTGCACGGCCACACGACCTTGCAGGTTGGACACCTGGCTGATCTCGCCATTGAGCAAACGACCCGGCACGAAGAACAGCGTGCCACTCTTGTCACCCAAGGGGCTCAGGTAGTTGGCCTTGACGTTGATCAGCGGCTGGCGGTCGGTGTTGTACTCTTGAACGCGCACCGACAGCTGGTTGGCCAACTGGCCACGGGCAAAGTCGACGTGCCCGCCCGACGGCTCGTCAGGGATGTACAGGTTGTTGATGAACAGGTGGTTGTTGCCCGCGTTCTGGACATCGATCTTGGCGCCGCCCGAGGCGCGCAGCAAGCCACTGCCGGTGATGACATCGGCATCGACCTTGATGCTGCCGCCGTAAGCCCGAAGGTCAGGCAGCACGAAGGCGGTCAGCGTTTTGTTGTTGACCAGGGCCAGCAGGTTGCCCAGGCGCTCGGCCTCTTCCGGATCGTCCGTCGCGTCCTGCAGGTCCTGCAGGTAGTCACGCGCGTTCAGCGTGGTCTTGACGAACACGCGGTCGGGCGCCTCGCCTTGCAAGGTGTCCACCGAGCTGAGCTGAACCAGCCCACCCTCGATCAGCAAGGGGTCCACGGCGGCAGAGGCGTCACCACTGCCATCCTCAACGCGATAGCTCAGGTTGTTGTTGATGTCGATGGTGACCTTGGTGCTGCTGCGCACGCCCGCCATCACGCTGCCATCCACCTTGAGGCGGTGGTCGTACTTCACCAGCTCGTTGCCCGGCGTGTTGATGACCTCGTGGGTGCTCTCGCTGTAGGGGTTGTGGCCGGCGGCCACGGTCTTGGCATCCGACAGGCCCCGACGCGAGCCGATGCGCACATCGCGCACCGAGCGCACCCGCGCGCCACCGGCCACCGTCACGGTGGCGTTGTCCACGGCCGAGGCCTCGGCGTCCAGCTCGGGCGTGATGGGGATCAGGGCGTAGTTGTAGACATCGGTGATGGCGCGTGCGCCGATCAGGTTGATGGCCGCACCCTGTGCGTCCATGCCGGTGCCGATGTTGATGTCATCCCACGCGAAGATGTCGGCACCCGAGCCCACGGTGACGAACTCGTTGGCGATCAGCTCGGTGACCGAGCGGCCACCGGCGATGCCGATGGCGCCATAGGTCTTGGTCAGGGCCTCATTGAGCACCTTGTGGTCCACGCTGGTGGTCAGGGCGAAGCCGCCGGTGCTGCGCACCAGCGTGTTCTGGCCCAGCGACGCCGTCACGCTGCTGTTGAGGAAGGTCTCCGACTTGGTGAACGGCGCCTGGATGGCACCGCCCGTGTTGAGCTTGACGTGCATGGCCGCGTCCGTCGTGGCGCGGGCATGCAAGGCGATGTTGCCCTTGCGCAGGTACGGATCGCCACTGGTGATCAGGCTGGCGTTGTCGGCCACGCGGGTGGCCGCCTCGTGGTTGAGCGTCTGCTTGGCCACGACGGCCGCACCGCTGACCAGGCCACCACCGGCGCCCGTGGCCACGTACTCGGCATCACGGTCGCTGGCAGAGGCCGTGCCGGCCACGCGCTGCACGTGCGCCGCCGAGCTCAGGCTGATGCCATCCAGGGCCTCGACTTCGGCATAGCGCCCCACATCGATGGTGGCGCCGGCCTTGCGGCCGCCAGTGTTGTTGGTGTAGGTGGCTTCGGTGCCGCTGGCCCCCACCACGCTGGCGTTGACGGCGTTGGCGTGCAGGCCGTAGTTCGACTGGTAATCGGCCACCACCTCGACCGTGCCGGCGGCCAGCGTGGCGTGGGCGTTGGGGGCGGTGCCGCTGCCATCGAGCACGCTCACGCTGGCGCGACCCGTGTCGTCGATGGCCGACGAAGCCGCCGCGCCCGAGATGATGCCGCCCGAGCCCGCCAGGGTGCGCGAGACCAGGGTGGCTTCACCCATGGCACTCAGGCTGGCGCGGCTGCCCGCCGTCTCGACCCCATTGACCTGCTCGTAACGCGTGCCCAGGCCGTAGCTCAGGGTGGTGTCGGTCTGGCCGTGTGTGCGCGAAATCGCCGCGCCCACCGACAGCAAACCGCCCACGCTGATGCCCGAGGCCACCGACGTGCCGCGCACATCCGAGTTGGCATTGAGCGCCAGGGCGCCAGAGCCCAGGGTCACCTGGTTGCCCAGGCGGGTGTGCACGCGGGCCTTCTGCGTGGTGTCGGCCACGGCCGCATTCGCGCCCACCAGCAAGGCGCCGGTGCCAGCGGTGGCGTTGGTGCTGGCCGAGGAGGTGTCGATGGCGTCCACCGACAGCTTGTTGTCATCGATGGTGCCAGTGCTGGGGTTCACGCTGGTGCGCACCAGCACGACGGCGCCATCGTCGATCTCGGCGGTGGTTTGCGAGTTGACCGTGGCCGTTGAGGCAGAGACCCCCAAGGCGCCCCACGAGGCCACCGCCACCCCCAGCGAATCGGCCGACAGCACCGCGTCGTGGCGGGCGGTCAGGGCGATGTCGCCGTACAGGCTGCCCACCACCGCGTTGTCGCCCACGCGGGCGATGGTGTGGATGTTGTCTCGCAAGCCCGTGCCCGCGCCCGTGGCGCCAGCCGCCCCGGCGGCCAGGCCGATCGCGCGCGCACGCAGCACGCCGCCGGCGTGGGCCGTCACCGAAATCTGGTCGCTGGCCTCGATGCGGGTGCCCCGCAGGCCGGCGGTTGACCCCGCCTCAGAGAAGGTCGCACCCGCGCCATTGACGTCCGGGTTGATCTCGGCCTTGACCGTGCCATCGCGTGTGGCGGTGGCCGACGAGGCCCCGACGGCCACCGCCCCGACCGAGGCGCCCAGCGTGAAGACGTCGACCTTGCTGTGGTCTTCGGACGTCATCGCCAGCGAGCCGATCGTGAGGTCGCCATCGACGTGTGTGAGCACCTGGTTGTTCAGGCCCACGTGCGCCACGGCCGCACCAAAACCCACCAGTCCGCCCGCGCCACCGGCCACGGTGACGTTGCACACGGTGGTGTCCTTGCCGCAATCGACCTGGGTGTCGCCGTCCTTGACGGAATGGCTGCTGCTGCGTGAGAGGTTGTCGGCCACCGCGCTGATGGTCACCTCCGGGCGCCGCCCACCATCGCGGGCCAGCACCAGGCTGCGGCTCAGTCCGGCCTCGACCGCGTTGTTGACGAAGGTCAGGCCGATGCTGCCGCCCACCCCCACCGCGCCGGCAGCGCCCAAGGCGCCCGCCGCATTGACGATGGAGGTTTCCGTGCGTGCCGTGACCTTGAGCGTGTCCGTGCGCAGCACGGAGTTGCTCACCAGGGCCTTGGACTCGTTGGCCCGCCCGCTGCTCAGCAGGCTGCCCATGTCGGTGCTGGTGCTGGACGAGCCCTGCAGCTCGGCCAGCTCGGCGCTGCTCAAGGCGTTTTCCTTGCGCCCATCGGGCCCGCCGTCAATGCCAAAGTAGCCCTTGATGCCCGAGGTGGCGTCGCTGGCGGCATCGATCGACGATCCCCCCTTGCTGTTGCCCGTGAAGGCAGCGAAGGCCTCAGGCTGTTGCGACGATGCCGGTGCCGTGCCCAGCATCACCAACGACAGCGTGCCGCCCACGCCCGCGCCACCGCCCACCCCCAGGCCGATGGTGTAGTTGTCCATCTGCTTGCGGTTCAAGGCCTCCACCGTGATGGCCGGCGCATCCACCAGCGAGCTGGTGATGGCGGCCTGCGCCGAGCTGCGCCCGATCATGAGCGACACGGCGCCGCTGGCACCGGCCGAACCAAACGAGATGCCGGCCGCGCCGGCCGCACGCAGGATGTTGCCCTTGTCTTCGGCCTTGACGCGCACGCCACGCGTGGCGTCGCCGCTGCGTCCGGACGCGTCCAGCTCCGCATCGTGCACCCGGGCGCTGGTGGTGCTGTTGTGCACCGTGACGTCGATCACGCCGGCCACGCCCACATCCGAGCCGCCCGCCAGCGCAGCGACCACGTTGGCGTTGCGCACATCATTGATGGCATCGACCGTGATCTGGCCATCGGTGTCGATGCCAGCGCCCCGCGCATCGGCGCGAATCACTCGCCGCGCCTGGCCTGCACGGCTGCCCGTGCGCGACTGGTCGATCTCGGCGATGGTGGTTTGCTCGCTGACGGCCACGAGCACCGAACCGGCGCCGGCGTATCCGCCCGCGATGGCGCCCGAGCCCACCACGAACTTGTTGCCGCTGAGGTTGCGCGCATCCACCGCCACACCGGTGGCGTGAACCTCGCTGTCATAGATGCCGGCACGCGTGGTGCCTTTGCTCACCCCCACCTCGACCGTGCCCGCCCCCGCCACGCCACCAGCGCCGGCCACCGAGGCCACCGACCCCGCCAGACCGGCCGTGCTGGAGGCCTTGACGTTGACCTGTCCGCCCGCGTCCACCTCGCTGTGGCGAAGCTCGGCGATGGTGTCGGCCTTGTTGACGTCCACCGACACGGCACCGGCCAGGCCGGCCAGCCCCGATCCCGCGCCCGAGAAGGCAAAGTTTGCGCTGTACTGGTGGCTGGACGCCAGGATGTCGACGTTCTGCGCCAGGCCCGTCTCGCCCCGGTACAGCACGGTGTCCGGGCCATCGATGCCCGGCACCAGTTCACGGTCAACGTTGAGTTTGGCGTTGGTGACGCGCGCGGTGGTGCTGCCACCGGCCACCTGGGCACCGATGTTGCCCGAGAAGCCTGCGCCCAGGCTGGCCGCCACGCCCACGGTCAGGCCCATGGCCTTGATGTGGCGCACCGACGAGGCGTTCACCGCCACACCGGTCACGATCTTGGTGGCTTCGGTCAGCGTGGGGGCGGCGTAGTTTTCGGCCTTGGTGAAGCCGTCGTAGGTCACCTGCTCGGTGAGCTGCCCGTTGCCCACTTCCAGCGTGTCGCTGCTGTCTTGCGCGCGGGCATTGACCACCGTGGCGGACTCGCCATCGTTGCCGATGGAGGCGCGCGTGCTGTTGCTGATCACGTTGGCCGACGCCGACGCGCCCACCGCCGCCGAGAACGAACTGGCCGAGATGGCCACCCCACCGGCCAGGGCCGAGATGTCGCCACGGTCACGGGCCTGCACCAGCACGTTGTGGTTGGCGTCCACCTGGGCACCCTGGTCGATCTCGGCCACGATGCGGTTGGTCATCACGTTGACGCCAATCGAGCCGGCCACCGCACCCGATGAGGCGCCGCCAATGCCCACGGCCAGCACGCCCACGGTGCCGTCGCTGTCGGCCGTGACCTTGACGTTGCGTGCCTTGACATGCGCATCCGCATCCGTGCTGTCGCCATGCAGCGAGGCACGGGTCTGGGTGCCCATGTGGTTCACGGTCAGCGCCGCGCCGCCCGCGCCACCGCCGGTGCTGACCGCCAGGCCCAGGCTCAGGGTGCGCGAGGCCGAATCGTCTTCGGCCGCCAACACGTAGTCGCCCCCGGTGTCGAGCTTGACGCCGGTGCTCTCGGCCACGGTCACGTTCTCGATGGCCGAGTTGGCGCTGGCGCCATTGAAGGCGAAGTTGTCAGCCACGCCAACGGACACCGCAGCTGCCCAGATCTCGGCATTGCTGCGCGCGCGCTGCAAGATGCCGCCCGAGCCGATGTTGAAGGTCGAGTCCGACATGAGCGCCTGGTTGCTCATGCGGATGATGTTGATGTTGATGCCCGCACCGATGGCCGTGCCGCCCTTGGCGCCGGTGCCGGCCAGCGAGAAGATGCGAGACGACTCGGTGCCATCGGCCGAGGTGTCACCGGCCAGGATGCTCAGGCCCGTGCCCGTGAGGTGGCTGCCATCGCGCACCTCGGCCTTGGTGGCCGTGGCGATGTCGTCATAGGTGACCGAGCCATTCAAGGCCACGCCGGCGGCATAACCGCCGCTGATGGCCAGGGTGAAGAAATCAGCGTCGCTGGACGCGGTGACCTGGTTGCCCCCTTCGTTGGTGACGGTGGCGCGCTCCACGATGGCCTCGGTGCGGGCATTGCTTTCGCTCACGCCCAGCGCCAGGCCGATGGCTGCGCCACTTTGCACGTTGACCGCCACGTTGCCAGCCACGGTCCAGTTCTGGGTGTCGTCTTCGGCGCGCACCTTCAGCGCGTCGTCGGCCGTGCTGCTGAGGTTCACCGTGGTGGTGGTGCCACTCTTGCCCAGGCGGGCTTCGGTCACGTTGCCATTGGACGTGGCGGCGGCCGAGCCCACACCACTGAAATTGCTGTTGTCGGTGGACACGGCGGCGCCCACGGCCACGTCCACCGCCAGGGTGGAGGCCTTGGCGGCGATGTCCAGCGTGCTGGCGCTCAGGTCGGCGTCGTAGGCACGCGCGATGTGCGATTTCTCGGACACGGACACCGACACGCCCACACCCGCCCCATTGCCCTGCCCCACGCCCGTGCCGGTCACGGCGATCATCAGCGAGCCGGCACGCGAGGTGTCCCAGGTCACGGCCGGGTTGTCGTCGTCGGTCTCGCCCTCGGGCACTTCGCGCTGGGCCGAGATGTTGGCCTGACCATCGCTGGTCTGGTTGGCCAGGAAGCCCGCACCAAAATCCGAGCGGTCTTCACCCACGTCGGCATCGGCCTCGCCACGGGGTGCGCCCGCAGCGTGGGCGGCATAGGCCGCATTGAACGCGGCCTGCGCCTGCGTGGTGACCTGGTCGCTGGCCACCACCGAGATGTCGCCATCGGCCGTGATGCTGCTGCGCACCTTGGGCTGCCCACCGGCGGCGGGCGCGTCGGTGATCTCGGCGATGGTGGTGGTGTTGACGAAATTGATCGCACCCGAGCCGGCGATGGACACGCCGGAGGACGAGGACTGACCCGAGGACACGGACACCGCCACGGCCGCAGCGGCCATGGTGGTGGGGTCGAAGGCGCCCACGCGCACATCGTTGACCTGGGTGATCTGGCTGCCGCGGATGGCGGCCGTGGTGTCGCTCTTGATCAGGCCCACCGCCACGGTGGCGCCCACGCCCTTGCTGCCGCCCACGCTCAAGGCACCGCCGCCCAGGCCGGTGGTGGTGCTGTCACGCGCCATCACCTGCAGGTCGGCCGTGGCCGGGTCTTCGGCATCGTCACCTTCGCGCCCGCTCAGCGTCGAACGCTCGACCACGGCGGTCAGGGTGCTGTCCACGTCCGTGACCGAGGCCGAGATCGCCGCCTGCAGCGACTGCGCATCCTGCTGCGCCGAGCCGGTGCTGGCCGCCAGGCCCAGGCCCACCGAGACGTTTTCGCCACGGCGATCGGCCAGCACGTCCATGCTGGCAAAGTCTTGTACATCGCTGCCACGCACCGAGGCTTCGGTGGTGTTGCGCACGATGTTGAGGGCCAGGGCCCCCGCGCCGCCGGCCTTGGTCGTGACCTTCGGGTCTTTGCCGCGCGACAGGGCCCCTGCGCCCGAGGCGGCCACGATGTTGGCCTGCTCCAGCGCATTGACCGTCACCTTCAGCGCGTCGCTGGCCGGTGTGCGGGCCTTCACCGTCACGTTGTCCAGCCCCGCCTTGGTGACCATCTCGACGTTGTTGACCGCCGCATTGGCCGTCAGCGAGAGGTTGAAGGAATTGGGCGAACCCTTGGGGGGCTCATCCTGCTTGGGACGCACGCTCTTGTCGAGGGTGTTGCCCACCAATGGCACGGCCTTGAGCTTGTCGGCCGCCGCCGTGCGGGTGCTGGCCATCTTGTCGGTGGCCTTTTGCTTGAGCGCTGCAGCCGCGCTGGGCTTGTTGGCCGGGCCTTCGTAGGTGTTGGGGTCGTCGTTGCTGGTGTCCGAGGCCATCACCCCCAGCGACACGATCATGGCCTGGGTCTGCGCATCGACCGTCAGGGTGTCGCTGACGCGGATGCCCTGCTCGGCGGTCGGCAGCGCAGAAAAAGGGTTCACGGCCACACCGGCGGGGCGCAGCCAGTCTTCGCTGGTGCCCACGTTCAGGCCCACGCGGGCCTGGGTGTCGGTGTGGATGTCGGCCAGGCTCAGGCCCACGCCCACCGACACCGCGCCGCCGCTGGTCAGGGCCGCGGCCACGTTGACCGCCGTCAGGCCCTGGCGGGCGTCCAGCAGCACATTGCGGGCGTGCAACTGCGCGGTGGCATCCACCAGCGCGCGCACCTGGTTGTCGGTCAGGACGACCGCGCCCAGCAGAGACACGCCCGTGTCTTCGGCCTTGCCGCCCGAGGGCGTCAGGGCCACCAGGGTGTCGTCTGCACTGGCGTGCACATCGACGGTGGCCGCGGCCTTGAGCGTGGCCGAGGCATCCACCAGGGTGGACACGCTGTGCGCCGCACGCAGCACATTGACCGAGGCGCCGGCCGAGTTCTCGCCCTTGGCCCCCGGTTGGGGAATGAGGCCTGCGGCCGAGCCCGCCAGGGTGATGGCGGCGGTCTCGCTGGTGGCACCCACGCTCAGGCTGCGGTCAAAGTTGACCGCCGTGCCCAGGGTGATGCCCAGCACGGGCGGCGGCACGTCCGCCGGAAACACGCCGTACACCACGATCTTGTCGGGTGGCAGGGTGGCGTCGGCACGGCACTGCTCGGGGTTGGCCTCAAAGCCGCACAGCAGCGACTTGGTGGACTCGATCTGACCCGCTGGCGGCGCCACCAGGTTGTCGTTGTCCAGCGGGTCGACAAAGGCCGGCGGCGCATCCGGGATCTTCCAGGTCAGCGACCACGGTGTGTCCACCGTGGCGGTGGCCTCCAGCGTGGCCTCGGGCGCGATCCAGGTCTGGGCGGTGTTGCTGAAGTTGGTGTAGTTGACCGAACCGGTGATCGCGGCACCGCCTTCGACCTCTTGCGATGCCTTGGCGCTGGCGTAGCTGGTCAGCACGTAATCGGCCAGACCGAAGTTGGGCGGCGTCAGTGCCTTGAGGATCTTCGAGGGCTTGTTGCGGATGTCGAACTGGTCATCCCAGGTGATGTCCAGTGGCTGCTCGTTCTCGGACAGCACACCGATGTTCTGCGCCTTGATGGTGGCGCCTTGTCCAATGATGGTGCGGGCATTCTGCTCGTACAGGCCCACGGCCACGGCCGCCGACAGGGCAAAGCCCACATCGTCCTTGGCCTTGGCGCCCGACTGCGAGATGTTGTGGGTGGAGTGGTTCTCGGTGCGCCCCACCACGGCCACGTTGCCCGTGGAGTCGATGAGCACATCGGGCTCGATGACGGCGGTCGCGTTGAGCTTGCTCTCCACAAAGGCCATGGTGCCGCTGGCCTGGAAGGGCAGGTCAAACTGCCCCGTGGTGTTCTTGCGCTTGAGCGCATCGTCGATCTGGCCCGCCACGAACTGCGTCACGGGGTTGCCTGCCACCAGGCCCGTCTTGCCCTTCTTGGCCAGCACCTTCTGCACCAGGGCGGGCAGCTTGGTGTCCTTGGCGGCCACCTTGTTGTAGTTCTGCCAGGTGACGGTGTTGGCCAGCACGTTCACGTCGCCCACACCGATCAGGTCGGCACCCAGTCGGGCCTCCGAGCTGAAGTTGGTGATCGACACCGCCGCCCCCACCGACACCCCATCGGAGTCGCCACTGGCCGAGATCTTCTTGAGCGCGGCGGCGTTGAAGGTGTCGCCCACCTGGATGGCCTGGATGTCCACCTTGGACGCCTGGATGGTGCCGGCCTGCACGTCGGCCGTGGCCTTGTTGTCCGTCTTGACCATGGAGAACACCGCGTTCATCGGTGCGCCCGCCAGGCTGATGGACGAGACCTTGGAACGCGCGGTGGCGTTGTTCAGGGCCAGCACGTTCAGCGCGCCACCGGCGGTGATGCTGCCGCCTTCGATGACGGTCCTGGCCTCGCCACCCGTTTCGGCGTAAGCGGCGCTCAGCGTCACGGCACTTTGGGCCGTGCCGGCGTTGATGGCCTTGATCTTGTTGATCGCGCTGGTGGTGGTCTGGGCGTTGAGGTTGATGTCCCCATCGGCCTGCAGCACCGCCGTCGACTTGACGGTGGTGGTGGCGTTGGCCTTGGCGATCTCCACCCCGGCAGAGATGCCGCCCAGGAAGGCCAGCGCCTGCATGGCGAACTTCTCTTCGGTGCCCGCCGCCGCCGCGTAGGCCATGCTGGTGGCGTTGATGGTGCCGGCGCGCACGGTGCCGCCCAGCGTGAGGCTGCTGCCTGCGTTGGACACCACCAGGTAGTGGTTGGCGGCCGCGTAGGTGGACAGCTCGACCGTGCCGCCCTGGCGCACGCCATCACCGTGCGCGTAAATGCCGCTGCCGGCCTGCAGATCGATGTGCTCGCCGCGCAGGATCACATCACCGGCCTTGCCCTGCAAGGTGGTGGCCGTGGTGGCGTCCTGGCCAGCGGCCACCGGGCGCGTGATGATGCGCGCGCCGTCTTTCATCGTCACCGTGCCACCAAAGCTGCCGCCCAGGTAGTTGAACGACTGGGGATTGATGATCTCTTGCTGCGTGGCGATCGGCGTGCCACTGAACAGGGAGATGGTGGACGTGAGCGAACCCAATCCGCTGAGGATGACCCGGCCGCCACGCGTCTGGATGGTGGAGTCGTCCTGCAAGGTGATGTCTTGCGACTGCAGGCGCAGCACCTTGGTGCTGTCCAGGCCCATCTGGGTTCGCAGGTCCAGGTTCACGCCCTCGGCCAGCTCCAGCGTGGAGGTGCCCAGCGGGTTCGAGGCCACCAGGCTCAGGCTGGCGTTGCCCATGAGCGACTGGATGGTGCCCACGGTGATGTCGCAGGTGGTCAGGCAGCCCACGCTGGTGCTGGCCGCGCCCTCGATGATGCGGATGTTGAAGGCCCCCAGCGTCATCGTGCCGAAGGTGCCACCGGCGCCCGGCGACAGGTCGGTCTGGGCCGATGCGCTCAGCCCGGTGGCGTTGAGGCCCTCATAGTCCACCTGCCCGCCACGGCCACCCGCACCCGCCCCACGGGCCGACGTGCGGCCACGGATCGCGGTGCCCTCGCCGGCCTGCGGCGGCTGCGAGGCTTCGCTCACGTAACGAACCTGCCCCCCATCACCCTGGCTGAGGGCATCGGCCAGCACCTCGCCGGTGCTGCCCAGGGTGGTGCTGCGCGTGACCACGTCGGCGGCCTCGGCCGCGTCGTACGGGGTTGTGGGCCCGGTGTAGGTGCCGTCCGCGGCCAGGGTAGAGACCTCGACTTCTTCCAGGCTTTCATCGAAGGTGTCGTCGGCCAGCTTGGCCAGTTCGAACTCCGAGGGCCCGGCCAGACGGGCCGCATCGGCGCGGCCCACGGTCACGCTGCCACCACCACGTTGCCCGCTGACGTCCACCGTGCCCTCGATGCGCACGCTGCGCCCGGCCAGCGAGACCGAACCACCCCGCCCGCCGCCCTGCGCCGCCTCACTGTCGCTCACGGCATCCAGCCGCTGGGCCGCCGAGACCTGCGCGGACGCCGCGATGGTCACGGCGCCTTCGGCCACGATCTCGATCTCGCCACCGGCCTTTTGCACCAGGGCCGGTGCGGTCAAACCGCTGCCGGTGGCATTGACCGCCGCTTGCAAGGTGGGCGCCAGGCGGGCATCCGAGCCCGCGCGGATCACGGCACCGCCCTCCACATTCACATCGACACCGGCGTCCAGCGTCACGCCCTCCAGGGCGTTGATCTGACCTTGCACCCGGATGTAGCCCGTGGGGCTGCGACCGATGCCGCCCTGCAGCATCTGAGCGGTCAGTGCGTCGCCGGCACCGGAGCCCAGGCGGTCGGCCAGCGCGTCAAAGTCGGCACGGTTGGGCGTGAACACGCTGAGCCGGCCGGTGTTGATGACGCCGCCGGCGCCCACCAGCATGCCGTCGGGGCTGGCAAACACCAGGTGCCCACCGATGGTGCCATTGCGCACCGAGTTCAGCGTGCCGTACACCGAGATGGGGTTGGCCACCAGGTTCACCAGCGTGTTGACCGCGCCGGGCACCACGAGGTTGACGGTGTTGCCTGCCGCCACATCAAAGCGCGAGAAGGCATTGAACGCCGCATTGCCACTGATGGTGGTGGTGGTGATGTTGGTGCGGTTGCCATTGACCAGCACCGCGGTGCCCGTCACGTTGCTGCCACCCTTTTGCATCAGGGTGATCGTGTTGTCGGCCGCCAGCGCCGATTGGGACAGGCCCAGCGCCGAGGCCACCGCCAGGGCCAGCGGCAGGGGCTGGGGCATCGCCTGCGCCACCTCGGTGCCCCAGGCGGGACGGCGGGTGGCCTGGGGCGTCGCGGCACGGCGGGTGGCCATGCGGGCGTGGAGGGTGCGGCGTTGGCGATGCTGGCTCATGATGACAACTTTCAATACTTCACTGGGCGGCTGGGGCGGGCGCGGCGGTGTCGGCCAGCTTCTGGCGCGCGGCCAGCGTGCGGGCATGGCCCAGCGACAACAGGTGCGCCCAGGCCACGGCCATCAGACCAGTGCTCATCCAGCGCTGCGTGACCTCGGGCGGCAAGGCGCGCAGGCGCTCTTCGTCGATGGCCAGAAAACCCGAGAGCTCTTGAGCCGCCCCCTGGTGGTCCGTCCAGCTCAGGGTGCGCGGGGTCAGCAGGCCCAGCTCGGCCACTTCGTTGCACCACGCGGTGCTGCGCTGAAAGGCCTGGTGCAGGTTGAGCAAGAAGGTGCGCACCTCGGCCAGCAACGGCCCCTCGGCACCGTCGTCCAGGAACAGCGCCTGCCCTTCGGTGTCGTTCAGGCCGGCGCACCCCTCGTCCAGGCAAATCAGAAAGTTGTCTGGCGTGGGGGTTTCGGCCAGGGCAAAAGGGTAGCGACGCACGTGCGCCGGCACATAGGTGTCGGCCACCCACTGGCGGTCGGGGCCCACGAACAGGTTGTGCTGGGCGCGCAGGCCCAGCAGGGCCGTCATGGCGTGGGTGCCCTCACGCTCGATGAAGACACAGGGATAGAACAGGGCCGCATCGGGCACTTCTTCCATGGCGATGGGCACCGAGTTGGTCTGGGCCGCAAAGCCGTGGTCCACCCGGCTGGGGTCCAGGCGGAAGTGGCGGTGACGTTCGCGGTGCAGGTTGACCAGCTGGTCAAAAATCATCATGGTCTTCATCGTGTGTCTCCCTCAGCGTGTGTGGTGGCCCGGGTCACTGGAACTGCCAGGTCAGGCGCACCAGCGCCCGCACCGACGACTGGCCCGGCACGGCTTCATCCAGCGCATGCGCCAGGCTGCCCGACAGGCTCCACTGGCGCCCCCAGGTTTTGCTGGCGCCCAGGCCGATGCTGCGCAGGGTCTGGCGGGGCACCCCTTCGGTGACGGTGGTGCCGTTGTCGGTGAAGGCGAACACGTCCAGGCTGTCGGAGAAGCGTCGGTGCGCCTCGACGGACACGAACAGGCCCTTGTCGCCAAAGACCACCGAGGCCGGGTAGCCGCGCACGTCGGTGGGGTTGCCCAGCGAGAATTTCACGGTGGCGGGGATGTCCACCCCGGACGCCCACTGCACCCCGGCACGCGTGTTGAGCCACCACTGTTCGTTGATGACCATGGCCCACGAGCCGGTGCTGTTGACCGTGCGGATGCTGCGGGACGGGCCGAATGGCGGCTGGTAACTGCCACCGTTGATGGCGGTGTAGCCGCTCAGCAGGTGGCCGGTGCCACGGTAGACGGTCTGCACGCCCACGGAATACAAGCGGGTGCGGGCCTCGCCCTGATCGAAGGAGGCGATGCGGGTGCTCGATGTGATGTGCTGCGCATTGAGCGAGACGTCCACCTCCAGCTCGCGCGGGCCGATCAGGGGCTGCGTCAGGCTCAGGCCCAGCACGCGTGAGCGGCCTTCCACCTTCAGCTGGCCCAGGCCGGAATCGGTGGTCTCGGTGCTGCCGGAGGACAAGGACGCCCCGAAGCGCAGACCCGAGGCCGACAGCGGCACCGAATACAGCACCAGGGCGTTGGTGGAGCCGCTGGTTTTTTGCACGATGGCACCCAGCCGGTCGGCGGCCGTCAGCAGGCGGCGCACATACCCGGAGACGTCCAGCTGCTTGCGGTCCAGGGTGTCGGTGGCCTCGTTGTGCAGCGACACGGCCATCTCGTAGCGGGGCGCTTGCTCGACCTGCGCCACCACCTCGGTGGTGCCCGGCTGCTTGCCCGGCACCAGGGCGGCATAAAAGCGCGTGTCAGAACCCCGGTTGAAACGGGCCAGGCGCTGTTGCACGGCCGGGCCCACGAACAGGTCGCCCGCGCTGAGGTCCAGCACGTCGTCGGCCAGGCGGACCACGCGCGGGTCGTCGGACTCCACCGTGACGCGCTCGACCGTGCCTTCGACCAGGTTGATCTTCAGCGCGCCGTCCTTGATCTTCTGGGCGGGCAGGCTGGCGGTGGCAGCGTAATGCCCTTCCTGCCAGTACAGCTGGTTGATGCGCGCCACGATGGCACGGATGTCCTTGAGCGTGACCTCCTGCCCGATCTGCGCCGCCCAGGCGGTCTCCAGCACCGACAGGGGCAACAGCCTGGACGGGCTGACGTCCACCTTCTGCAGCACGAAGCGAACCTCGCGGGCGGCCTCGGCCCCGTCGGCCGGGCGCGCGGGTGCGGTCAAGGGCGGCTTGGTGGGCGCAGCAGAGGGTGGCGCGGGCGGCTCACGGGGGGGCTGGTTGCCCTGACGCAGGATCAGGGACGGGTCGGACGAAGGCGACACGCTGGTCGTCTGGGCCTGCAGCGCCCCCAGCGGCAGGCACGACGCCAACACCGCCGCGGCGCTTGACCACCGCCAACACGCAGACCGCGTCACCTTGCTCGGCACACCCTTGGCCGACCGCTTTGCCTTCATTCGAGCTCCCTGGCAACAGCCCGGGTGCGTGTCTCGCCGACAAGGCGAGGCCCTCCACACCCAGGTAGATCGCGGGAGTTTATGAAGTCTTCACGGTTCTTGACACCCGTCAATCGAGCGTCTGGGGCACATGAGGGCCCAGCCCCCCTCGTTTAAAGGATACGAACCCGCCTTTCAAGCCCCCTGAAGGGGGTGCGAGGGCGACGTTGACGTCACATGACCACACCGCGCCGCCCGCCGCCAAGCGTCAATGCCTGTGCGCGTGGGTCGCCGCCTCGGACGGCTGCGCGCGGCCCCAGTACGCCAGCGGCTCCAGGGTGTCGTAATAAGCCTGACCGAAGCGCAGCGGCTGGTCGAAACGACGCGGGGGCTTGTCCGCCCTGTCAAACAAGGGCACCACCTTGGGCAGGTTGGCCTGGATCTCTTTGATGCGGTTGTTGCCCGAGGGGTGGGTCGACAGCCATTGCGGCGGCGCCCCCTTGTTGGCCGCCGTCATCTTCTGCCAGAGGCTGACGCCCGCGCGGGGGTCGTAGCCGGCGCGGGCGGCCAGCTCCATGCCCACCAGGTCGGCCTCGGACTCGTCCTGGCGGCTGAAGGTGAGGGTGAGCAGTTGCCCGCCCATGCTCAGCACGGCATCGCCCACACTGCCCAGGCCGAACAGGCCCGAGATCACGTTCACCCCGATGCGGGTGGCCGACTGCTTGGCCACCCGTTCGCGGGCGTGCTCGCGCAGGGCGTGGGCGATCTCGTGGCCCATGATCATGGCCACCTCGTCGTCGGTCAGCTTGAGCTGCTCCAGGATGCCCGTGTAGAACGCGATCTTGCCGCCCGGCATGCAAAAGGCATTGAGGTCTTTGGAGCGCAGCAACACCACCTGCCACTGCCACTGGCGGGCGCGCTTGTTCCAGGGCAGTGCATGCGGCACGATGCGCTGCGCGATGCTGCGCAGCCGCTGCACCTGGGGGTGGTTGTCTGGCAGCAGGGCGTTCTGGGCGCGCGCCTGCTCGATGATCTGGGCGTACTGCTGCTGGGCGGCGCGCTCCAGTTGTTCGGCCGGCACCAGGCGCGTCAGCACCGAGGGCTCTTCCACCGTCACGCCTTCGCGGGCTTGGGCCAGGCCGGGCGCGCCGGCCCCCATGGCCAGGGCGGCCGCCAAGGCCAGCGCTCGCCAGCGGCTAACGTTGAAAGACGTGGACACAGACATTGAAGTGTTCATGACGGCAATGAGAGAAATAGGGCGTCGGGGCCTGCTTTCAAGGGGGCATGCAGGTTCAACGCGCCGAAGGCTCGCCCAGCATACGCCGCACCGCGGGCAGCAGCAGGTACGCCGGGAACGACAGCCAGAAGGTGAGGAAGAAAAAGGCGGCGTAGCCCATCTCCTGCACGCCCAGCCCGCCAGCCCAGCCCGCCACCGCGCGCGAAAACGCAAAGATGGACGACAGGATGGCGTACTCGGTGGTGGCGCGGGCCTTGCTGGTGATGCCCATCAAAAAGGCCAGAAAGGCCCCCGTGCCCAGCCCGCCGGTGAAGCTTTCCAGCCCACTGGCCGCATACACCGCCGCTTGATAGTGAATACTTACTTGCATGCCTGCGGCCGTGGGCTCGACATACCAGGCCGCCAGGGCATAACCCAGGTTGGACAGCGCCTGCGCCAGCCCCAGCACCCACAGGCCCTTGAAGATGCCGGCGCGGTCCACATACCAGCCGCCCACCAGCCCCCCGGCGATCGACAGGCCCAGGCCCACATTGACCGACACCAGGCCGATCTGGGCCGGCGTGAACCCGGCGTCCACCCAGAAGGGCTTGACCATGAAACCCATGGCCGCGTCACCCAGTTTGAACAGCAGGATGAAGGCCAGTACCGCCAGCATGCCCGGGCGGGCCAGCAGCTCCACCCAGGCACCAAACACCGGCCCTTCGGCCATGTGACGCGCCCCGGGCAGGCGCGCGGCGGCCACCATCAGGCCCGCGCCACCCATCATGAAGGCCACAGGCACCATCCCTTTGAACCACCAGGTGCCGCTGACCTCCAGCACCGCCTGCCATTGCAAGGCTTTGGCCACGGGGCCCAGCACCGGCCACAACAGGCCGGCCACGAACAGCCCCAGCGCCACCAGCCAGATGGGCTGTTGGCGCAAAGCCTGCCATTCGCGCCCAGCCGCGCCACTGGCCTGGCGCGGGCGCCACGGCAGTGCAGGCGCCATCAGGATGGCCCCGGCGTTGCACACCATCACCACGGCGGCCAGCAGGTAGGCCGCCGACCAGTTGGGCGCCTCGCGCGTGCCCAGCCAGCTGGCCGCCACCAGGGTGCCCCCTGCGGCCAGCATGCCCACTCGGTAAAACCCGATGCGTACGCCGTTGGCCATGCCGTACTGGTCTTTGCTCAGCGCCTCGATGGTGTAGCCATCGGTGGCGATGTCGTTGGTGGCCGACAGCACCGTGAAGGCCGCCAGCAGCACCCACGGCCAGGTCTGGCCCGCCGCCAGGGCCTCGGGCGCCATCGCCAGCGTGGTCAGCACCCCGGCCATGCCCAGGTTGGCGCCGGCCATCCAGCGCTGGTGCCCCCGCCAGGCCTCCACCACGGGGGCCCACAAAAATTTGACCGTCCACGCCAGGCCCAGCAGGCTCAGCAAGCCAATGTCGGCCGGGCTGACCCCTGTCTGGCGCATGTGCACGGGAAACAGGTCATAAAACAGCCCCAGGGGCAGCCCCTCAGAGAAGTACAGCAGGGCCACCCAGAACAGCGGGCGGCGATGGAGGGCGGGCCGCACAGCGGCCTCGGCGGGGGGCAAAGACATGGGGGGATTGTAGAAAGCCGCGCCAGCGACACAGCAAAGCCCGCAAAACCGGACTTTTCGCACTTTTGCGCTTCAGCGTGTCGCACATCATGCCGATAGAAGTAGCGGGAGCGTGTCGGTCGCACACGGCTTGCCGCTTTCTTTGCTGGAGGCACGATGAACTTTCGCACCAAAATCTGGATGTTGCCCATCAGCGCCGCCGCCATCTTCGTGGTGGGCGTGGCGGTGAGCTTTGTGGTGGGCAACCGCACCTCATCGGTGCTGGAACACCTGCGGGACGTGGACAACCCCCACATGGCCCAGGTGCAGGTGGTGGATCGCAGCGCCGAACAACTGCGCCTGACCCTGCAGACGGCCGCCGCCGAAGGCGATGCCGACAAGCTCAAGGAAACCGATGCCATGGTGAAGGCCGCACGCACGGCCTTGAGCGAGATGCAGACGGTCGAGAGCAAGGCCGACGTGGCCCAAGCCCTGGGCAGCGCCTTCGAGGCCTACCAGGCCTCGGCCATCGGTGCCACCCGCGCGCTGCTGACCGGTCAGCCCCCTGGCGACCAGGTGGCCAAGATGCAAAGCTCGCTCAAAACCCTGGACGAGTTGCTCCACACCCACAAGGCCGCGGCCAAAGAGGCGATCGACACCGCCCAGGCCAGCGCCACCAGCGGCGTGGCCACCAACCTGTGGGTCACGGTGATCACGGGCGTGGTGGTGCTGGTTGTGCTGGGCGTGGCCTCTGCCGCCATCGTCAGCTCGGTCTGGCGTGACCTGGGTGAAGAGCCCAGCCGCCTGCGCCGCACCGTGAGCCGCATCGCCGACGGCGATCTGGATGTGCAACTGCATGCCAAGCCGGGCGACGACAGCTCGCTGCTGGCCTCGGTGGTGGTGATGACCAACAAGCTGCGCGACACCATCGCCGTCATCCGCCAGGCCACCGACTCGATCTCCACGGCCTCGACCGAAATCGCCACCGGCAACCAGGACCTGTCGGTGCGCACCGAACACACGGCCTCGAACCTGCAGCAAACGGCCAGTTCGATGGAGCAACTCACGGGCACCGTTCGCCAAAGCGCCGACGCCGCCCGTCAGGCCAACCAACTGGCCTCCGGCGCCGCCTCGGCGGCCAAGCAAGGCGAACACATCGTCTCGCAGGTGGTGGCCAACATGTCCGAGATCAACACGGCCAGCCGCAAGATCACCGACATCATCACCGTCATCGACGGCATCGCCTTCCAGACCAACATCCTGGCGCTGAACGCGGCGGTGGAAGCCGCCCGCGCCGGCGAACAAGGCCGTGGATTTGCCGTGGTGGCCGGCGAAGTGCGCACCCTGGCCCAGCGCAGCGCACAAGCGGCCAAAGAGATCAAGACCCTGATCCACGCCTCGAGCGAAAAGGTCGAATCCGGCTCGAAGCTGGTGCAAGACGCCGGCACGTCCATGGCCGAAATCCTGCACAGCGTGCAGCGGGTGTCGGACATCATTGGCGAAATCTCGGCGGCCTCCAGCGAACAAAGCGACGGCATCGGCACCGTGAACGTGTCGGTGACCCAGCTGGACCAGATGACCCAGCAAAACGCAGCCCTGGTGGAAGAAAGCGCGGCCGCAGCAGAAAGCCTGAAAGACCAGGCTGGCCGACTGGCGCAGGCCGTGGCCGCCTTCAAGCTGGGCGACCACCACCACGCTCCGCGCGCGCACGCGCCGATCACCTCGGTCACGCCGGTCACCCCGATCACGGCCATCGAGCCCGTGTCATCGCGCCCCACGGTCGCGCCCACACCGCCGGTGCTGATGGACGAAGTGGACATGGCCCCCGACGCCGCCCCGGCGGTGGACTTCAAAGCCGAATCCAAGATCGAGGCCAAGGTCGAGCCCAAGGCACTGCCCAAACCGGCCGCCAAACCAGCAGCCAAGCCGGCCACCAAGGCCACGGACAAGACCACCGACAAGGCCGCCGTCAAGCCCACCCCTGGCCGCACCGCCCCGACCACCACGGCAGTGGCCAAGCCCAGCGTGCCCAGCAAGGTGGCCGCCCCCAGCCTGCCACGCGCCGAGCCAGCCACCGCCAAAACCGTGGTCACCACGGCGCCCGACGACGACTGGGAAACCTTCTGAGTGCCGGGCCGGCACATCGGCTAACCTAGGCGGTTGAGCCCCTCGGGGTGTCAACCGCCTTTTTGTGTTGCCCATGCCCGCCCAGCAGCCCACCTCCCGCCTGAAGTTCGCGGCCAACCTGTCGTGGCTGTACACCGACCTGCCCTTCATGGCCCGCTTCGGCGCCGCGGCCGCCGACGGATTCGCGGGCGTGGAGTGCCTGTTTCCGCACGAGCACGACACCAGCGCACTGCGCACCCAACTGCAAACCCATGGACTGACGCTGGTGCTGTTCAACGCCGAGCCCGGTGACTGGGCCGGTGGCGACCGTGGCCTGGCCTGCCTGCCCGGGCGCGAACAGGATTTTCGGCGCAGCGTGCTGGAAGCCCTCGAACGCGCCACCACCTTGAGCTGCCCGCGCATCCATGTGATGGCCGGCCTGTGCCCACCCGGTGACGAGGCCGCCGCCTGGGCGCTGTACACCGAGCGCCTGGCCTGGGCCGCCCACGAGGCGCAGCGCGCGGGCCTGGTGCTCACCATCGAGCCCATCAACCCCCGAGACATGCCCGGCTACCTGCTGACGCACCAGGCGCAGGCCCACGACCTGGTGGCCCGCATTGCTTCGCCCGCGTTGCGGGTGCAGATGGACCTCTACCACTGCCAGATCGTCGAAGGTGACGTGAGCATGCGCCTGCGCCAGTGGCTGCCCACCGGGCAGGTGGCGCACCTGCAGATCGCCGCCGTGCCCGACCGGGGCGAGCCCGATCGGGGCGAGTTGAGCTACCCCTGGCTTTTTGACGAACTGAGCCGCCTGGGCTGGACAGGCTGGATCGGCTGTGAATACCGCCCACGCGGCGCCAGCACCTCGGCGGGCCTGAGCTGGCTGGCCCCTTACCGGAGCACCCCACGATGAACACCACGGCCCCGCCCCCCACGCTGAAAACGCAAGACGGCCTCAGCCTGCAACTGCGCCACTGGCCCGTGGCTGACGGCACCACACCCCGGGGTGTGGCCCTGATCGTGCACGGCCTGGGAGAACACGCCGGTCGCTACGACCATGTGGCGGCCGCCCTCAATGCCCAGGGCTGGGCCGCCGTGGGCGTGGACCACCGAGGGCACGGCCGCTCGGACGGCGCGCGTGGCAAGCTGGCCCACGACGACGACTTCCTGCACGACCTGGCCGCCGTGGTCGACACCACCCGCCAGGCGTATCCTGGGCAGCGCCTGCTGCTGGTGGGCCACAGCATGGGCGGGGCCATCGCCGGGCGCTTTGTGGCCGAACTGGCCACGCCCACCCAGGCGCCCTGGGCCCGCGCGGTGGACGGCCTGGTGCTGTCATCCCCCGCCCTGGCCCTGCCACTGAGCGGCGTGCAAAAGGCCCTGCTGGCCACCGTGGGCCGGCTCACCCCCGACGTGGCCGTGCCCAACGGGCTCAAACCCGAGTGGATCTGCCACAACCCCGCCACCGTGCGCGCCTACCAGGCCGACCCCCTCGTGCACGACCGCATCACCGGCCGCCTGGCGATGTGGATGAAGGCCGCCGGCGAACTCACCCGCGCCCGCGCCGCCCAATGGACGGTGCCCACCCTGATCATGTGGGGCGGCGAAGACCGCTGCGTGGCGCCGGAGGGCTCGGCCGAGTTTGCACGCATGGCGCCTGCCCACCTGGTTCAATCACAGCCCTGGCCACGCCTGTCGCACGAGATCTTCAACGAACGAGAGCAGGCCGACGTGCTGGGGGCGATGACGGCCTGGCTGCAACGCACCTTCGCCGCCTGATCAGCAGGCCCATTTTTGGCGGATGATCGAAGGTTTGCTGAAGGACACGCACCATGGCCCTCAAAGCCACCATCTACAAAGCCCAGTTGCAACTGGCCGACATGGACCGGCATGTGTACGCCGACCCGGCCACCACCATCGCCCGACATCCGTCTGAAACCGACGAGCGCATGATGGTGCGCGTGCTGGCGATGGCGCTGGGCTGGCCGGCCGACACCAACGAAGGCACCCTGGAGCTGGCCAAGGACATGTGGGAGCCCGATGAGCCCGCCCTGTGGCACAAGAACTTCTCGGATGAAATCCTGCACTGGATCGAGGTGGGGCAGCCCGATGACAAGCGCCTGATGAAGGCCGCCGGTCGCGCACGGGCCGTCAGCGTGTACGCGTTTCAAAGCAGCACCCCGATCTGGTGGGACGGCCTGGTCAACAAGGTGTCACGCGCCAGCAACCTGACGGTGTGGCACATCCCCACCGAGCAAAGCCAGGCCCTGGCAGCCCTGGCGCAACGCAGCATGCAACTGCAGATCACGGTGCAGGACGGCACCGTGTGGGTCAGCGATGGCCAGGGCAGCGTCGAGATCACGCCCCAACGCCTGACGCCAGATCGCACCTGAACCCGGAACAGCCCGTGGTGTGCCACGCTGTTTGACCGTTCCCTGCCGCTGCAAGACGCCACCATGCGAAACGTTGGTGGCCTGTGAACGCGTTCGCAGCCACCGACCACCGCCTTGGGGTGTGGCCGCACGCTGTCGTGATACCAGCGTGCCGTGGCCAGCAGTCTCGCCGGGCGGACAGCACGCCCGCATGACCTGCCCCGAGGCCTTTCAATGGCTTTCGATACAGGTATCACCATGCAGAACTGGTTCAGACAATTCAGCGTCACCCTGCGCCTGAGGGTGCTCATGGGCCTGGCCGCCCTGTCGGTGCTGGCCGCCTCGCTGGGGCTGTTGTGGCACAACTACCAGCGACAACTCGCAGACCGCAGCCTGGCCGTGCAGCAGACGGTGCAGGTGGCCCACGGCCTCATCGCCTGGGCCCACGAACAACAGCGCAGCGGCCGCATGACCGAAGCGCAGGCCCAGCAGGCCGCCATCAGCCAGATCGACAAGGTTCGTTATGGCGCGGGCGAGTACTTCTGGATCAACGACATGCAAACGCGCATGATCCACCACCCCATCAAACCGGCCCTCAACGGGCAGAACGTGGGTGAGATGAAAGACCCCAACGGGGTGTACCTCTTCAAGGCCTTTGTGGACCAGGTGCGGCAGGCGGGCTCGGGTTTTGTGGCCTACCAGTGGCCCAAACCGGGCCATGACACCCCGGTGGACAAGGTGTCTTATGTGCAGGGCTTTGCGCCCTGGGGCTGGGTGGTGGGCTCAGGCCTGTACATCGACGACCTGCAATCGACCTTCCGGCAAGAAGCCATCGGCTTGCTGTGCGTGGTGATGGGCCTGAGCGCCGCCATCTGGCTGCTGGGCGAAACCATGGCACGCGACATCGGGCGCGGCATCACCGAGACCGTGCGACGCGCCGAGGCCGTGGCCGATGGCCGCATTCACGCCGCGCTGGCGCCCCACGCGCTCATGAACGGACGCGACGAAATCGGCCGCCTGCTTCAGGCCATGCGCGGCATGGGCGAACGCCTGGGGCGCGCGCTGGACGATGTCCGTCAGAGTGTGGACAACGTGGCCATGGCCAGCCAGCAGATCGCCGCCGGCAACCAGGACCTCAGCCACCGCACCGAGCAAACCTCGGCCAACCTGCAGCACACCGCCTCGTCCATGGAGCAACTGTCAGGCACGGTGCAGCACAACGCCGAATCGTCCAGCACCGCTCAGGCCATGGCCGCCGAAGCGGCCCAGCAGGCCAAACGAGGTGGCGAGGTGGTGGCCCAGGTGGTGCAGACCATGGAAGCCATCCACCACAGCGCCCGCAAGGTGACCGAGATCATCACCGTCATCGACGGCATCGCCTTCCAGACCAACATCCTTGCCCTGAACGCCGCCGTCGAGGCCGCCCGCGCCGGCGAACAGGGCCGAGGATTTGCCGTGGTGGCCGGTGAGGTGCGCACCCTCGCGCAGCGCAGCGCCCAGGCCGCTCGCGAAATCAAGACCCTGATCCAGACCTCGACCGAACACGTCGAAAGCGGTGCCGACCTGGTGCACACCGCCGGTCAGACCATGTCGTCCATCGTCGACTCGGTCGAGCGCGTGGCCGGGCTGATCCACGAGATCGCCAACGCCACGCGCGAACAGAACCAGGGCATCGTCAGCATCCACAGCGCCATGACCAGCCTGGACGACGTCACGCAGCAAAACGCCTCGCTGGTGGAAGAGTCGGCCGCCGCGGCCTCCAGCCTGAAAGAGCAAGCCGACGCCCTGGCCCAGGTGGTGGGCCGCTTCAGGCTGGCGGGCGCGGCGTGATGAACTCAGCCCAGCACGGCCGCAAAGGCCCGGGCCACGGCGTCCACGTTGTTGGCGTTCAGCCCGGCCGCGCACATCCGGCCCGAGCGCAGCACGTACACGCCGTGCTCGGTGCGCAGGGCATCGGCCTGCTCAGGGCTCACGCCCGTGTAGCTGAACATGCCACGCTGGTCGATGAAGTAGCGCACGTCACGCCCGGGTAGCTGCGTCACCACCCCGTCGTACAGGCGCTGGCGCATCACCTTGATGCGCTGACGCATCTCGGTCAGCTCGTCGGCCCACCGTTGGCGCAGCTCGGCCGACTGCAGCACCTGGGCCACGATCTGCGCCCCATGCGTGGGCGGGCTGGAGTAGTTGCGACGCACCGCCGACATCAACTGACCCAGCACCAACTGCGCTTGTGACTTGTCCGGACAGACGACGCTGAGGCCGCCCACGCGTTCACCGTACAAGGAAAAGCTCTTCGAAAACGAATTAGCCACAAAGAAGCTCACGCCCGCATCGGCCAGCGCGCGCAGGGCGAAGGCATCTTCTTCGATGCCATCGCCAAAGCCCTGGTAGGCGATGTCCAGGTAGGGCAGCAACTGGCGCTTTTTCAGCACCTCGATGAGCTGCGTCCACTGCGCGTTGTTCAGGTCCACGCCGGTGGGGTTGTGGCAGCAGGCGTGCAGCAGCACGATGCTCTGGGCGGGCAGCGCGTCGATGGCGGCCAGCATGGCATCGAACTTCAGGCCCTTGGTGGCCGGGTCGTAGTAAGGGTAGGTGTTGACCTGGAAGCCCGCCCCCTCGAACATGGCGCGGTGGTTGTCCCAGGTCGGGTCGCTCACCCACACCTGCGAATCCGGGAAGTAACGCTTCAAAAAATCGCCACCCACCTTCAGACCACCCGAGCCGCCCAGGGTCTGGATGGTGGCGATGCGGCCGCTTTTCACGGCTTCGTGGTTGGCGCCAAACAGCAGCTCCTGCACGGCCTGGCGGTAGCCCACGTGGCCCGTCATGGGCAGGTAGGGCTTCGGTGCAATCTTGGCCAGCAGCGACGACTCTGCCTCGCGCACCGCGCGCATCACCGGCAGGCGGCCTTCGTTGTCGAAGTAGATGCCGATGGACAGGTTGATCTTGTCCGCGCGCGGGTCTTTCTGGAAGTCTTCGTTCAGGGTGAGGATGGGATCGCCGGGGTAGGCGTCAACGTGCAGAAACATGGGGGCTTGCTCCAAAGGGGCGACAAGGCGCATTATCGGGGGGCGTGTTACCGCATTGTCCGGTTTGGCGACATTGTTCACGCAGGCTGGCACCCGGCCAGAAGGGGGTGCATCCACTGGCGGCCCAGGTCCGTAGGATGAGGTCCTGAGCCTTGTGCACCCTTTGCCCTTACCGTCTGCATGTCATCCCTGCTCACGCCGCTGCACCACGAAGCCGAGCTCCGCCGGCTCGACGCCCTGCACGAACTGGACGTGCTGGACACCGCGCCCGACCCCGACATCGACCGGCTCACCGCGCTGGTGGCCTCCTGCCTGGACATGCCGATCTGCCTGGTGGCCCTGGCCGACCAGGACCGCTTCTGGCTCAAATCGCGTCATGGCGTGGACTGGCACGAATACCCCTTGCAAGACAGCCTGTGCGAGCCCGTGCTCATGAGCCAGCAAGGCGTGGTGTGCCCCCACCTGGGCAAAGACTCCCGGTGGCGCCAGCACCCCCTCACCCAGCGCGGGCCGCAACAACTGCTGTTTTACGCCGGCGAGCCCCTGTGGAGCGGCACCGAGGTGATCGGCACCCTGTGCGTGCTGGACCGCCGCCCGCGACGCGACTTTGGCGCCGACCAGCGGCACCGGCTGCAAGCCTTTGCCCAGGTGGTCTCTGACGCGCTGCGCAACCGGCAGCAACGCCGTCTGGCCGAGTGGGAGCGCGCCCTGCACACCCTGGGGCCCACCGCCACGCTGCTGTGGATGATGGATGGGCCCACGCCCCGCCTGGCCCACCGCTCTGACAACCTGCCCCACATCGTGGGCGTCGAGGCCGCCCGGCTGCTGGCCGCCGGCGCGCCGCTGAACGCGCTGTGCCATCCGGCCGACGCCGATGTGGTGCGCGCCATCATGTCGCCCACCGAGGGCAGCCAGCCCCACCACGGCACCTTCCGCCTGAAGCACGATGGGCGCTGGGTGCGGATGCTGACGCACGCCGACCAGGCGCAACCGCCCCGGCTGCGGGCTTACCTGACGGACGTCAGCGCTCAGCAAGCGCTGGAGGCCCACAACGAGGCCACCCGCGAGCACCTGCAGCTGGCGCTGGAGGCGGCCCAGATCGGCACCTGGGAGCTGAACCTGCAAACGGGCGAGCGCCTGCACGGCCCCCGCACCATCGCCATGCTGGGCTACGAGCCCGATGAGCTGCAAGGCGACAACACCCACTGGACCGAGCTCATCCACCCCGCCGACCGCGACATGGTGCGCACCAAGATCTCGCGGCGGCTGGCCTTGAGCGACGAGCAACTTCAGCAGCTGCCGGTGTTCTCGGTGGAATACCGCATCCGCCACAAGCAGGGGCGCTACGTGTGGGTGCAAAGCTATGGCAAGCTGGTGAGCCGCGATGAGCAGGGCCAGCCCCTGCGCGCCGTGGGCACGCTGATGGACATCACCCACGCCAAGGTGGCCGAGCGGCAACGCACCCAACGTCAGCGGGTGCTGGACCTGGTCAACACCACCCAACGTGCGTTTTTGCATGGCCAGGATCTGAAGGCGGCGTTCGACCTGTTGTTCGAACCCCTGCTGGACCTGACCGACAGCCCCTTTGGCTTCATTGGCGTGGTGCAGCGTGCCGCCGATGGGCGCATGAGCCTGCGCGTGCCCACGATGACGGACCTGAGCTGGGACGAGACCTCTCGGCATTGGCACGACAGCCACATGGACACCGAAGGCGGCCTGGTGTTCACCCAACTGGACAACCTGTTTGGCCATGTGGTGACCCACGACAAGGTGGTGATCAGCCACCACCACGGCCGGCATTCCGCCAGCCGCGGCACCCCCAGCGGGCACCCGGTGATTGACAGCTTCATGGGGCTGCCGCTGCGCCACCAGAACAAGGTGGTGGGCATGATCGCGCTGGCCAATCGCAGCGAGGGCTACACCGAAGAGATGGTGGCCCTGCTGGAGCCGCTGGCGCAGATGCTGGGGGCGCTGATCAAGGCCCGGGCCGACGAAGATGCCCGCAGCAAGGCGGCGGCCCTGTGGCGCGAGCAGGCCACGGTGGACAGCCTGACGGGCCTGGCCAACCGCCGCCGGTTTTTTGACCTGGTGGCGCGGCACATTCCGCAGGTGCGCCGCTATGGCGGGCAGGCCACCATCGTGCTGATGGACCTGGACCACTTCAAACGGATCAACGACACGCACGGCCACGCCAGCGGCGATCTGGTGCTCAAAGCGTTTGGCAAGCTGCTGGCCGCTTCGGTGCGCGACACCGACCTGGCGGCCCGCATCGGCGGCGAAGAGTTCGCGATCTTCATGCCCTCCACCTCGCCGCACGAGGCCTTGATTCCCCTGGAGCGCATACGCCAGCGTTGGGCCAGCCAGCCCACCGAATGCGAAGGCCACAGCGTGGCGGCCACCGTGAGCATCGGCGTGGCAGGCTGGAGCCCCGGCAGCGACAGCCCCGAGCAATGGCTGACCCTGGCCGACGAGGCGCTGTACCAGGCCAAGGGGGATGGGCGCAACTGCATCCGCGTGGCGGGGTGAGTGGTGCGTGGTGAGCATCAGCCCACCCCCAGGGCACGCCCGAGCTTCACGATGCTGGCCCTGCTGACGCAGGACTACCCTGCGGTGCTCATCATGGGCTGGGGCCGTGGAACTCGCGACGCCGCCAGCGCCACGCGCTGACGGCTCTGCTCAAACATCCCCGGCCAGTCAGACCACAAAGCCTGTCTTCGCCCGCGAAGACAGGCCCAGCCCATGACGGCGCTCCTCGGCAGCATCGAGGCGCACGGGCGCGCCCTGGGGGCGGGCTGATGCTGGGGCGGCGTTGCAGCGGTTGCTGCCGTTGAGTTCTTCGTGCTGGTCGGCTAATAGCTGCCGCAGGCCGCAAGTTCTGACCTCAGATGCTCCCATCTGCGTCTTGCAGCCCCGGCCCGGCTAACGCCATATCGTGCAGAACCCAGAGCGCCTCGTCATCGCCAAGGTGCGCGGCGCTAGCAAACCACTTACATGCATCAGCTCGGCTCTTCGGTGTGCCCCTTCCTTGATAATACAGTCCACCGACGATCTTCTGCGCGAAAACGTTGCCACGCCGTGCCGCACCCAACATGGTCTCGAATACATAGGGTTCCAACTCACTGCGACCACCCAAACTCCTGAGTAGGGAATCTAGAAACTCAACCTCCGCAGCGATTACCTCCAGATACTGTGGCAACGAAGCCCCTGGGTACTTGCGCGGCGCGACACTCACGAAGCCTTTCGCCTCCTTGGGCGGCACGTAACTCGTCTCCACCAAGTCGGCCACGCGCGTGAGGAGCGCTTTGTCGCCGGAGATGAATAGGACCTCCTTGCGCTCGGACTTAGCCAGAATGGCGGTCATTGCAATCTGATCATCAGCCTTTCTTGGATCCAGACACTGGGCGTAGTGGGTGGGTGAGCGCCGCGGGAAGTAGATCACCGGCGGCGACGCCGAAGAGGTCATCTTGAACGTAGGGTGGCCAAGCGGATCATCCGGATGCTTCACCTGCCGGAGCTGATGGAAAAGATCGATAGCACGACGTGCCATGAACTTGATCCGCTCGTCCGAGCGAGTTTTGATCTTGTCTAGTTCGTTCAGTAGGGTCGCAGGAATACAGATGTCTGACGTCCCGTACTCGTAAATGCAATGTGGGTTGTTCAGGATTGCATTAGTGTCAAAGACGCAGAGTCGTCGATCATGTCGTGACGCACGATCCTCGGCAGGGTATGACTTTGCTGGTGCGGCGAGTAAATCGGCGGCACTCGAACGCTGGGCTAAGGGGGCGGCCACAAGCGTACTCTCGCCAGATTCATCTGCTGCGGCGCTTCCTTCATGACCTGGCGTTGTACCAGGCCCCCATCCTGAGCCTTCAGACGTTTGTCGCTCCGCAGCCGAAGGCTCCTTGTCCCAGAAGACATGTTTGAGGGCTTTGCCCACAATCCAAGACGACAGCCCAATCGTCGTGAAATACGGAAAGTCTTTCATTCAATGCTCCCTTCATGTTTCGATACGAGATGATCCCATCGCTTAGCGTCGGAAGAGGGTTGCTGACTGACAGGGGAGGTGAAGAATCTCCTATTCCAATCCGGAGCTGAAGTGGCTGTTTATTGCACTGCGTCGCGCGTGTATCCAATTGACTGAGCCAGCTCCGCTGTCCCGCAATTTCGCGCAGTGGAGCGCGGATGCTCCAATCGGGGGGCATTGTGGAGCGTTATTGATTCATATAGGCCAAATATGGAGCGTGTGCGCTCCACAAAACGCTGTGCAAGACGTCATCTAATCTCTAGAGTTCGGTCATTCGCAATAGATTGCAACGCAATGACTGACACAGGACTTGACTGCTTCCAACACCAGCCCCCGAAGGACTTCTACGCGCTGCGTGCTCTCCTCACGGCAAATTTGATCAACGCCATGAAGGCGGCCTCCGAACTGGAGGGCGACGGTCGCGGCAACGGTCTCACCGACACCGCAGTACACAAGCGCACAGGCATAGCACGGTCAACGTTGCGCCGCCTCCGTAGCGGTGGAAGTGATGGCATGCCTCGCGCGCCCCGGCTCGAAACCCTCTTCGAGCTCTCTCAGCAGATCGGCATTCCCCTGCCTTTCTTGCTGATGGGTCCCCATGACTGGCAAGTACTGGGGAGTTCTATCAGCGACATCTTCTATTACTCAGACGCGGCGAAGCACGTGGTGGGAGACAAACCCTGTGACCCAAAGCGGACGGCGTTAGAGGTGTTGCATCGCGCGCATTACAACAAGCCCGAGCCGCAAGAGTTGACCAATTTGCGCCAACGCTTATGTCTCATCCTTGGAAGGCAGATGCTGGCGGGGGCACGGACCACCGACTCCGCAAGGTTGCTTGCCGCACTGGCTGCATCACTCGCCAATCAAGCCGCGGCCGCCACACATCGGGCAAACAGCAACTAATCCACTAGCAAACGAATCGAAAACCATGTCCCAGATCACCGATATCCACTTGGCAGAGGTCCTCAATTCAGCATCCCAAGACGACCTCGCGATCTTGGTTGACCACATCACTGACAAAGGCGCGGGCCGCATAGCGCTTGCGTCCGATGTGTGCGCCCGCCTGTATGCTGCGGCTCAGCGCAAAGAGCTTGGAGACGCAGAGAAAACTCTGATAGCAGAGGAACTGCAGCGATACGCTGGCAACACCATCATGAATATATTCCGTGGTGGCGAGGGCATACCCTACCGTGAATTGCTCTGCGATGTCGCCACCCGATTCAAGATCGATGTCAGTCCAGTTGAGTCAGTAGCTGACATCGAAATGGCCATCATCAAAAAGGTTCTCATCCAATCGGTCGACAAGATGACGCCTGAGGAACGCGAAGAGATGGCCAAGCAGCTTGGTGCCAAGCGGGTGGTTGGCGCCGGCCCGATCGCATCTAGTGCTCTGATTGCCCTTATTCGCTCCACCGGCTTCGCCCCCTACAAATTGGCGGCGATCGTCGCGAACGCCATCGCCAGAGCATTGCTAGGGCGCGGCCTTTCCTTCGCAGCGACCGGTACGCTGATGCGCGGTATCAGCGTGCTCTCTGGTCCGGTCGGCTGGGCCATTACGATCTTGTGGGCCTCCGTGGACCTAGCCAGCCCTGCCTATCGCATCACCGTCCCCTGCGTCCTGCAGATCGCGTTCATGCGTCAGGCGGCCATAGTGCGGCTCTGCTCAAATTGCGAAGGGGAGTTGGCGCAGCACGCAGCCTTCTGCATGCACTGCGGCACTAAGGTTCCTGACAGCACTTGGGCCACGGAGCAAGCTGCAGCGTAACGCCCCCCACCGTTTCATCGCCATTCCATAGAGCATTCACCATGATCATCATCGTCACCATCCCTCTTCGCCTTATCGGCTCTTACGTCGTCGCCGGCCTAGTTGGCGCTGCCGTGGCCGCTTCCGCATCGCGGATAGTCGGGCGCAAACGCAGCAGCGCGCAATCATGATGGAGACCCGCGGGAGTCACCTAGCAGGCCCTCAGCCGCAACATTGAAGGAGACCACGGCAACAGGGCTCAACACCCGAGCTGTTCGCTACGCTAAAGCTCCAGAGCCTAAGTGTGCGTCGACACCGCAATGCGCAAGGGACGCTAAAAATGCTGCCGCAAAGCAGTCATCTAGGAAAGACCGCTTCCAGCCTAAACCCGCCCCACCCCAGACCCTGCAGCGCCCCCAGGCCCTGAGGCTGCGCCTCGGGGGTGCCGAGCAGCGCAGGCAATGGCCGGGCGTGGGCGCGCAAGCGGCCACGCTTCAACAACTGACTGGCCCGGGCTGTTTGACCGCAGCGGATGGGGCGCAGCGCCATCCGCGCAGGGAGTTCCCGGGCCCCGGCCGTTGCTGAGCAGCGCAGGGCAGTTCAGCCAGGGGCTGAACCACCCACGTGAAGCGGCCTTGGGGCCTGGGGGCGCTGCAGGGTCGTGCGCCAGAGGCCAACGCCCCCAAACTCACACCCCGTGGTCTTTCAACCAGTCCGACGCCAGTTGCTGCGCATAGGTGGCGGCGCGCTTGTCGTACGTGGGCCGGTAATCGGCATTGAAGCCGTGGTCCACGTTCGGGAACACCACGATCTCGGAGTTGCTGCCCGACTTCATCAGCCCGGCGCGCATGCGGTCCACCTGGTCCATCGGGATGTAGGCATCCTTGCCCGAATACAAGCCCAGCACCGGCACCTTGATCTGCTCGGCGATGTCCAGCGGGTCGTGTGCCTTGATGGGCGACTTCATGCCGCTGAGCAGGCCGTAATAGGCCACGGCCGCCTTCAGCTTGGGGTTGTGGTGCGCATAGATCCAGGCCGTGCGGCCACCCCAGCACCAGCCCACCAGGCCCACGCGGGTGGCATCGGCCTGGCCACTGGCGGCGGCAAAGGCCACGGCGGCGTCCAGGTCGGCGCACACCTGCGCATCGGGCACCTTCGACACCACCTCAGACAGGATCTGGCCAATGTCGCTCATCTTCGAGACATCGCCCTGGCGGGCAAACATCTCGGGCGCGATGGCGTAGTAGCCCATGCGGGCATAGCGGCGGCACATGTCCTTGATGTGCTCGTGCACGCCAAAAATCTCTTGCACCACCAGCACCACCGGGTACTTGCCGGGCTTGGCAGGCACCGCCCGGTAGGCCGGGATATGGCCACCGGCCACCGGAATCTTCACCTCGCCCGCCGTCAGGCCTTCGGCGCTGGTGGTGATGGCCTGGGCCAGCACCGGCTGGGCGGCCACGGCAAAGCCGCTGGCCAGGGCCGTCATCACGAACCCACGGCGAGACACGCCTTCATCGGCACCGATGTGGGTTTCAGGGTGGGCAAAGTCGATCGGCTTGACGCCGTAGTCCATCAGCTTCATGCGGGCTCCTTGGTTGCCAGTGCGGCTTCAATGTCCTTGATCAGGCTCTTGGGCGAATCGGTGGGGGCGTAGCGGCCCAGCACCCGGCCGTCACGCCCCACCAGAAACTTGGTGAAATTCCACTTGATGGCCTTGGTGCCCAGGATGCCGGGGGCGGCCTCCACCAGGTACTGGTACAGCGGGTGGGCCGCCGGGCCATTCACGTCGATCTTGGCCATCATCGGAAAGCTCACGCCGTAGTTGCGCTGGCAAAAGCCCGCGATCTCGTCGTTGCTGCCCGGGTCTTGTCCGCCAAACTGGTTGCACGGAAACCCCACGATGGCCAGCCCCTTGGGGCCGTGGCTTTTCCACAGCGCCTCCAGGCCCTCGAACTGGGGCGTGAAGCCGCACTTGCTGGCGGTGTTCACAATCAGCATCACCTGCCCCTTGTACTGTGACAAGGCCACCGTCTCACCGGTGATGGATTGGGCTTCAAAGTCGTGGATGGAGGGCATGGCGCAAGCAGGCTCTGTGACGTTGAAAGTGCTTAGCGTAACCCGAGCGCCAACCCCTTGCCAGACAGGGCTATTACACGAACGCCAATGCACGTACACTGGTCTTCCAACGGTCAGGAGCCGACACCATGTCCTCACACCTCGCCGACTCGCCCGACACCCCAGCCGACAGCGCATCGGCCCAGATCCTGCAGCTGCAATCGGCGCTGCAGCGGGCCCAGGCCACCAACCAGGAGCTGGCGCTGATTGCCGATCGCGTCAGCGACGCCATCATCCTGTGCGACGCCCGGCGTTGCATCACCTGGGTGAACCCCGCCTTCACCCGGCTCACGGGCTTCACCCTCACCGAGTGCCACGGGCAGTTGCCCGAAGAGTTGCTGTGCGGCCCGCAAACCGACAGCGCGGCCATCACCCGCATCAACCAGCAGCTGGCCCAGGGGCAAAGCGTGGACAAGCTGGCCGTGTGCCACCACCGCAAGGACGGCGAGCCCCTGTGGGTGGCCCGCTCGGTGCATCCCATCATGGGGGCCGATGGGCAGGTGCAGCGCCACATCGAGGTGCTGACCGACCTGCGCGATCAGCGCCGCGCCCAGGCCGAGCACGAGCGCCGGCTTGAAACCGAGATCGCCCTGGCCACCCGGGCCGACTTCCTGTCGCACCTCAGCCACGGCATGCGTGCGCCGCTCAACGCCATCCTGGGCTTCACCCAGTTGCTGGACATGAGCCCCTCGCTGCAGGGGGATGACACCTCGCGGCGCCACCTGGGGCACCTGCACGCGGCCGGCCAGCAGTTGCTGGGCCTGCTGGACCAGGCTCTGGAGTACACGCAGCTGGAGGCCGCCCCGGTGCGCCCCCGCACGCAGCGGGTCGAGCTGTCGATGCTGCTCAAGGACGTGTGCGCCGCGCTCAAAACCGAGGCCGAAACCCGCCAGATCACCCTGGTGGTGGACTGCCAGTCACCCGCCGTGTGGGCCGACCCTCAGCACACCCGCGCCATCCTGAGCAACCTGCTGCGCAACGCCATCCAGTTCAGCACCCCGGGCAGCACGGTGTGGCTGGTGGGCAAGTCGTCGGCCGATGCGCAAGAAGGCGTGGTCGAGGTGCGCGACCAGGGCCTGGGCATCGCCGACGACGACCTGCCGCGCCTGTTCCAGCCCTTCACGCGCCTGGGCTCGTCGGCCCAGGGCGCGGGCCTGGGGCTGGCCATCTCGCAGCGCCTGGCCGAGCTCATGCAAGGCCGCATCTCGGTCAGCAGCACCCTGGGGCGCGGCAGCGTGTTTGCCCTGCACCTGCCCATGGCGGCCAGCCCGGGCGCCTCCAACGGCCACGTGGGTCGGCAAAAGGCCTCCCCGGCCATCAGCCTGCCCTCGCTGCGGGTGGTGCATGTGGAAGACAACGAACTGAACCGCAGCCTGGTCGAGGCGCTGTTTGCGCCTTACCCGCAGGTGCGCCTGTACTCGGCCGACACCGCCACCGAGGGCGCCCAGTTGATCGAGCGTGAACAGCCCGATGTGGCCCTCATCGACATCGGACTGCCCGATGGCAGCGGCCTGGACCTGTGCCGGCGCCTGAGTGGCCGCCCGGCCCATGCGCGGGTGCAGTGGATCGCCCTGAGTGGCGACGCCCTGCCCGAGCACATTGCGCGGGCCCTGCAGACGGGCTTTCACCACTACCTGGTCAAGCCCCTGCAGATCCAGCGCCTGCTGGACATCCTGGCGGCGCGGCCGCGCTGAGCCGGCTCAGCCAGCGCCCAGGCGCTCGGCCGTCCAGCGCAGCAGGTCCAGCCACATCTGGCGCATCTCGGCTTCTTGCGGGGTGCGGATGGCGCTGGGCAGCTCGATGGTGACCACGGGCACCTTCTTGTGCACGCCGCCGTAGTTGCCCAGGCTGCCCGGAAAGATGCCCACCTGGTCCAGGTACAGGCGCCCCAGACGCTGCGGTGGCACGGTGGGGCCGTCAAAGTCCAGCACGCCATAGGGCGCGTGGATGGACACGATCAGGTGGGGTTTCCAGCGCTCCATCTCGTCGTGCAGCCAGCGGGATTCGGGCTCTGACAAAGGCTGGGGCCCCGGGTAACGGCGAGGGTCACGGCGGGTGCGCTGGTTCCAGTAGTGCGTGGCTTCCTTGTCCCAGTTGGGCGTGGGAAAGTTGCGGTTCAGGTCCACGCCGTTGGCGTTCATGCGCCAGGGACGGCGCTGCAGCATGCCATCGGGGTTCATCAGGGGCACGAAGCGCCAGTGGATGTTGGAGGGCGTTTCTTTGGCCGCACGAATCCAGTGCAGCGCCAGCGCGGTGGACGACAACTCGTCGCCATGGATGCCGCCCACCACCAGCACACGCAGGCTCGGGTTGGGCGACACCACGTCGCGCTGGAACAGGGGCACGCCGCGCACCGACCGGGATGGCCCCGACCCCAGCTGGGCCCCGGCGCACAAGGCGGCCGACACATTGGGCAGCTTGCGCACCACGCGCTGGCAGAACTCGGCGGCCGTCTCGGGTGCGGGCTCGGTCGCCGTCTTGCCGCGCGGGGCGGCCACCGCCTCTGCCGCCCCAGACCAGGCCAGCACAGCGCTCAATGACAACATGGTGAACAAGCGCCAGCCACGGGCCTGCACAGGGGCCGCATCCACCCGGCCCGATCGATCTAACCATTTCATGACGGCGCATGATAGCGGCATCGCGGCCGGCGGCTGGCACCGTGCGCGTGTAAAGCCACGGCCTGTGGTGCTCAGCGCGCCAGGGCCTTCAGCGCCTGCTTGATGCCATCGCTGACCGACACGTCGGCCGGCAGGGCCTTGAGCGCGGCCTGGGCCTCTTTGTCGGAGTAGCCCAGGGCCATCAGGGCCTGCAGGATGTCGGCCTGCGCATCGGAGGCGGCCGCCTGTCCCGGCAGCACCAGGGCGGGGGCCAGCTTGCCTTTGAGCTCCAGCAGCAGGCGCTCGGCGGTTTTTTTGCCGATGCCCGGCACCTTGACCAGGCGGGTGGTGTCTTGCGCCGAGACGGCCTGGGCCAGCTCGTTGGCGCTCAGGCCGGACAACAAGGCCAGCGCGATGCGCGGGCCCACGCCACTGACCTTGACCAGCTCGCGAAAGGACTCGCGCTCTGCCGCCGTCAGGAAGCCAAACAGCAACTGCGCGTCTTCGCGCACGATGAACTGCGTCAGCAGCGTGACCTTGGCGCCCAGTTCGGGCAGGTTGTAGAAGGTGCTCATGGGCACCTGAACCTCGTAGCCAACGCCTTGCACGTCCACGAGCACATGGGGTGGGGCCTTCTCGGCCAGCACCCCGGTCAAACGGGAAATCATGAAACGCGGTCAGTCAGGGCGGGTCAACGGCGGAACAGGCCCAGGCGCTGCGCCTCCAGCGCGGCTTCGGCCCGCGACGACACATTGAGCTTGCGGTAGATCTGCTTGACGTAGTCGGCGATGGTGTGGCGCGACAAATTGAGCTGCTGACCGATCTCGGGCAGGGTGAAGCCCTTGGCCACGCGCAGCAGCACTTCGTTTTCGCGCTCGGTGAGCTGCACGTGGGGCGTGACGTTGTCAGGCTGCAGGGCCGGTTGCATGCGCGCCTGGGCCGTGAAGTACTGGATCACACGGCGGGCAATGGACGGCGACAGCGGCGGCTCACCCTGGCTGATGCGGTGCAGTTGCTCGGCCAGTTGCTCGCGCGATTGTTCTTTCAGCAGGTAACCGAAGGCGCCGGCCTGCAGGGCCGGAAACAGGTGCTCGTCATCGTCGTGGATGGTGACCACCACCGACTGCACATCGGGCTGTTTGTCGCGCAGGGCCTGCACCACTTCCACCCCGGAGCCATCGGGCAGCCCCAGGTCGACCATGGCCACGTCAAAGCGCATGGCGCTGACCAGCTCCAGCGCATCGTGGATGCGCGAACACTCGCTGATCTGAGCGCCGGGAAAGACCTGCAGGGCCAGGGTCTTGAGCCACGCGCGGATCTCGGGCAGGTCTTCGAGCAGCAGGATTTGCTTCATGGTGCTGGGCCTCACTACGATATTGCGTACTTTAAAACGTGATGCTATCAGGCCTTCACCGCCACGGCCATCTCCAAGGGCAGCGTCATGCGGATCACGGTGCCAAAGCCGGGGCCCGATTCCACCAGGCATTGCCCGTTGAGCTGCTTGGCGCGGTGCTTCATGGTGGTCATGCCATGGCCCCGGTCCAGGCGGCCATCCAGCTCCAGCGGAATGCCGCGACCGTTGTCCTGGATCACCAGCATGAACACGTGGTTGTCCAGGTCCACCTCGGCCGAGACGATCACGTGTGAGGCCCCGCTGTGCTTGATCACGTTGCTGACGGCCTCGCGCACGATGCGGGTGGTCTGCACATAGGTGCGCGACGACAGCGGCTCTTCCACGATGTCGTTGGGATTGCGCCACTCGCACTCGATGCCGGCCTGCCCCAGGCGGGACACCACCTCGCTGCGCCAGTCGGCCAGGGCATCGGACAGCACCATGGGCCGCCCGGTGAGGCCACGCACCGACAGGCGCATCTCTTCCAGCGCCTCGCGCGCCAGGCTGGAGATGCGGTCGTTGTCGCTCGTGTGCACGATGGTCAGCAACTTGGCGCCCAGGTCATCGTGCAGGTCGGCGGCGATGCGCTTGCGCTCTTTTTCGGCGATCTGTTCCACCCGCAACTCGGCGATCTGGGTGAAGTTGCGCTCGATCTCGACACTGATTTCCTGCACGCGCTTTTCCAGCTGCATGCGGGCGCCTTCGGCCGTCTGCAGGGCCTTGGCATAGACCTGGATGAGCCGCACGGCCACCGCCCCGTACAGCAAGGGCATGACGAAGTGGGTGATGTGCACCCCCCACATCTCCAGCCAGCCCAGCTGAAACGCCAACTCGATGCCCACGACGGCCGCCACCGCGCCCAGGGCCACGCTCATCAGCCAGAACTCGACCCGGCCACCGCGCCCTGCGGCCCACAGAAAGTAGCCGATGGCGGCAAACAGCTCCAGCGCAAACAGCACGAACCACACCCGCGTGGCCAGGAACAGCACGTTCTCGCCCACCAGGGCCAGGCTGATGGGAAACAGCAGGCACTGCGCCCACAGCAGCCACAGGATGCGGCCGCGCCAGTCCACCCCCCGGATCACCAGGCGCGCATCGCCGGCATAGCCCAGCAGAAACTGCACGGCCAGCGCCGTCATGGGCGCAAACACCATGGCGATCAGCACCTCAACGGCGGCGTTCGGGATGGGCCAGTCATCGGGGATGAAGCGCCCGCTCATGAAGGCCCAGCCCATGGTGAGCAGGCCGAAATACACCAGGTAGGGCAGGCGCCGCACCCAGGCCAGCCCCAGCGCAAAGGCGCCCAGCACCAACAGCACGCCGCCCAGGGCCTGCGAGACGGTGGTGGTCCAGAAGACATGTGCCTCATGCAAGGCGCGCAATGCCGGCAAGGGGCCGATGCGCACGCCCGCCAGCCCACCGGCCCGCTCGCGCGCGGTGACGCGCTCCAGGGGGTAGCCCACCACCTTGAGGTCAAGCTGGTTGTCGCGCCCCTTCATGAGGGCCGACGGCAGGGGCACCAGGTGAGACCGGTGGCACTGACGGGCCACGGGCTCGCTCATGTGACCGCTGCGGTACAGCAGTTGACCATTGAGGTGCACCTCGACGGCCGAACAGGCCCGCTCGATGTGCAGCGCGATCAGGTCGGCGCGCGGGTCGGGCACGGGTGCATCAAACAGAAAACGATACCAAACGGGCCCCTGGTAGCCCGCCTGCGTGTTGGACCACTCGTCGGGCAAGGCCACCAGCCGCCCCACGCCAGACGCCGGAAACACCGCCTGCTCACCCCGCACCGCCCAGGCCCGGTTGAGCACCTGCACGCCAGCGTCCTTGGCTTGCGTCAAGGGCTGCGTGAGGTTGCGCGAGGACTGCGTCAGCCACCACACCCCGGCGCCGGTGGCCAGGGCCAGCACCAGGCTCACCACCACCAGGCCCAGCCACCCCGCGCGCCCTTGGGCCTGCGACGCCCAGCGCTGAAACTGGCGGGCGGCGCGGTGCATGGCTCCAGGCGAGGCGGCAGAAGAGGTGTGGTCTGGCATGGCGGGTGCAACAATCTTTTGACATTGTCGCGTGACTTGTCACATGGTGAAGCCCCGGGCAAGCGACAATTCAAGGCCCATCTTTCACCGCGCGTCGCGCACTCACCCCTGCCCCCATGCTGCTTCGCCACAGTCTTGCCCCCGCCGACAACGCCCGCCTGGCCCGCCTGTGCGGTCCGCTGGACGAGCACCTGCGCGCCGTGGAGGCCGCCTTTCAGGTGACGCTGGCGCGCCGGGGTGAGCGGTTTCGCATCGAAGGCGAGCGCCATGTGGTGCATGTGGTGGCCGCCACGCTCGACGAGCTGTACGCCCGCACCACCCGCGCCTTGAGCCTGGAGGCGGTGCAGCTCACCATCGCCACCCACCAGCGCAGCCTGCGCCAGCACGCCACGGGGGGCGATACCCCGGGCACCGCAAGCGACGATGGGCCCGAAGGCCCCACCCTGCACACCCGGCGCACCGACCTGCAGGGCCGCACGCCCAACCAGGTGACGTACCTGCGGCAGATCATGGCGCACGACCTGAGCTTCGGCATCGGCCCGGCGGGCACGGGCAAAACCTTCCTGGCCGTGGCCTGTGCCGTTGACGCGCTGGAGCGCAGCGCCGTGCAGCGCATCGTGCTGACGCGCCCGGCGGTGGAGGCCGGCGAGCGCCTGGGCTTCCTGCCTGGCGACCTGACGCAAAAGGTCGACCCCTACCTGCGCCCCCTGTACGACGCGCTCTATGACCTGATGGGCTTCGACCGCGTGACCAAGGCCTTCGAGAAGGGCCTGATCGAGATCGCCCCGCTGGCCTTCATGCGCGGGCGCACGCTCAACCACGCCTTCGTCATCCTGGACGAAGCCCAGAACACCACGCCCGAGCAGATGAAGATGTTCCTCACCCGCATCGGCTTCGGCACCAAGGCCGTGGTCACGGGCGACGTCAGCCAGATCGACCTGCCCCGGGGCGCGCGCAGCGGCCTGATCGAGGCCGAACGCATCCTGCGCCGGGTGAAGGGCGTGGCCTTCACCCACTTCACCGCGGCCGACGTGGTGCGGCACCCCCTGGTGGCCCGCATCGTCGAGGCCTACGACGCCGCGCAGGCGGCCCAGGCCAGCGAACGCACCCCCGACAAGCACACCCCTGCCGACCCCGACGCATGAAACCCAGCCTGAGCCTGTCCCTTCAGTTCGCCGACAAGCGCCACCGCGACACCCTGCCCCGCCACAAGGTGGCGCGCTGGATTCGCGCGGCGCTGGACACGGACGCCGAGATCGCGGTGCGCATCGTCGACGCCGAAGAGGGCCAGGCCCTGAACCGCGACTTCCGCAAGAAGGACTACGCCACCAACGTGCTGACCTTCGACTACGCGCAAGCGCCCGTGGTAATGGCCGACCTCATCATCTGCGCGCCCGTGATCGAGCAAGAGGCGCAAGAGCAGGGCAAGTCGCTGCAAGCCCACTACGCCCACATGCTGGTGCACGGCACCCTGCACGCGCAGGGCTGGGACCACCTGAAGAAGAAAGAAGCCGAGGCCATGGAAGCGCGCGAGCGCGAGATCCTGGCGGGGCTGGGGTTTGACGACCCGTATGCCTGAGCCCATACCGGCGATTTGTCCAGGCCAGACTGCATTTTTGATGCGAATCAATTTAATTCGACGAGTGTTTGTCTAGGCCAATAAAACGTCAAATCAAGCCTGGCCACGATCTCTGGGCAGTAATGCGCCACGAGGGCCTTGGCGCGATGCGACAGACTCCAGTGGACAGGGTGGTCATCCGATACTGCCTCATGCCCTGAAGGTCGATGGTCGGCCTGCGGATGGCAGCCCTGGGATGCAGCATGAAAACGGTTCTCCTGGTCGATGACTCCACCACCATGCTCATGAGCATGAAAGCCGGACTGGAGATCAGCGGGTTCAAGGTGGAAGTGGCTTCAGACGGCGAGCAGGCCATGCACAAGCTGCAGGCAGGACTCAAGCCGGACATCATCATCACGGACATCCACATGCCGCGCATGGACGGCATCGAGTTCATCCGTCAGGCGCGGGCCAAACTGCGCTTCACCCCCATCCTGGCGCTGACCACCGAGGGTCAGAAGCAGCACCGCGACGAGGCACGCCGCCTGGGCGCCACCGGCTGGATGCTCAAGCCCGCCAAGGGCAGCGACCTGATGAAGTTGATTCATCAGGTATCCGCTCAGACGGCGTGAGGCAGGCATGCCCAAGCTCTGGCAACGCCTGTGGGCGTGGTGGCAGCCCGTCAGTCGCCAGCGCTCCGGCGCAGCGTCTTTCGAGGTGCTGACCCAATGCATGCACATCCTCGACCAGCAGGTGCGCGAAGCCGAGCGCACCAGTCACACGGCCGTGCTGGAGATGGTGGCGCGACTGCAGGCCATTCACGAGCGTTGCAACGCGCTGCAAGACGAGCTGGGATCGGCCACGCGCCAGTCGGGTCACCTGTCGGCCGACACGGTCCTGCAGGCTGAGGCGCAGCACCAGGCCCTGTCATGCCTGGGAGAGCAGGAGTCACGTTTCAAGGCCAGCCAGCAGGGGCACCAGCAGATGGTGCAAACCTTGTTGTCGCAGGTGGCGGCGCTGACACCCTCGGCCGAGCTGATCGCCGAAGTGGCGCGGCAGACCAACCTGCTGGCCATCAATGCCGCGATCGAGGCCGCCCGCGCCGGCCCCGAAGGGGCGGGCTTCAAGGTGGTGGCTCAAGAGGTGCGGCGCCTGTCCACCCAGACGGCGCAGGCCGCCGAAAGCATCACGGCCAGCATCCAGGCGATCGCCGACACGCACCAGCAAGCCTCGCAGCAAGAGCTGGCCGAATCCGTCGATCTGGCGGCGCTGGCACGCATTGGCGAAGGCATCCGCGACATGGGCACCCGCCCGGGCGTGGTGGCGTGCCAGCTCAAAGCCTTGTCTGAAGAGATGGAGGCCAGCATGCAGGACATCCGCCGTGACATGGTGGATGTGTTGGGCCACATGCAGTTTCAGGACGTCAGTCGGCAATTGCTGGAGCGGGTCAGCCAGGCGCTGCAGGACATCGCCGGGCACCTGGCGGACGCCGGGCACCACTCAGACCCCACGACCACCGAGCGCGCCCAGGCCCTGAGACAGTTGCTGGACGACTGGCAACAAAGTTATGTGATGGACGCCCAGCGCACGGCCCACCAGCGGGTGACCACGCAGGCCGGAGTGACTCCCAGCGCAGCAGCGCCGACCATCGAATTGTTCTGAGGCCCCGGAAATGTGCACTTAATGCACGTTTTTTCATTCAAGCCCGGAAAGAGCGCCTCCGAAATACTGGTGTGACGCGACTTGTGGAAGTTCGGAGTCGTCACCCCCCCCCCCTTTTTGAGGACGCTCAACATGGCCCTGATCCGCAAGACCCGCTCGTCGGACGACTCTCCCTCCCTGCACGCCATCCCGACGGTGGTGAGCAAATCCGTGGCGCGCGACGCCGATGCCCAGCGCAAACGCGCGCGCACGCTGGCCAAGCAGCAGCAGGCGGCCGAGCGGGTGGCGGCGGCGTCATCTCAATTGTCGGCGGGCATCAATGAATCGGCCTCCGCAGCCGAAGAGCTCAAGCGCGCGGCAGGGCAGATCGCCACTGGCGCGGAAGAAGCCTCGGGCGCGGCCCAGGAATCCCTGGCAGCAATCACGCAGGTCAGCGGCGCCATCAGCCGGCAGCTGGCAGCCGTCAACCAGGCGCAGCACATGGCCGACGGCATGCGCACGCTGGCCGCAGTGATCAATGAAGAAGTCAGCAGCACCATCCGCAATGTGACCGTGGCCGCAGACCGTCAGGCCGAGTCGGTGAAGATGGTGGCCGAACTGGAGCGCCAGGCCGCCAACATTGGCGACATCGTCAAAGCCGTGGCGCGCATTGCCGACCAGACCAACCTGCTGGCCTTGAACGCGGCCATTGAGGCGGCCCGTGCCGGCAAGCATGGCAAGGGCTTTGCCGTGGTGGCCGATGAGGTGCGCACGCTGGCCGAGAGCTCAGAGAAAAGCGCGTCCCAGATTCAGGAGCTGGTGGGCCAGATCCAGGGTGAGGTCAAGGTCATTGCCGATGGCATCAATGACGCCGCCGACACCATCAAGAACGAAGTCGAAAAGAGCAGCGTCATCACGACCCAGCTGGAGCGCATCCGCACCGACGCCGCAGACATCGCCGCTGGCGCCGCCGAGATCGCATCCGCCGCCACCCAAAGTAACGTGGCCGCGCAACAGGCCCTCAAGGGTGCTGAACAAATCGCTGCGGCAGCGCAGGAACAGTCCTCGGCCTGCGAAGAAGCCAACAAGACCGTGTCCGAACAAACGGTGGCATTGTCTGAATGCGAGCAGACGGCACAGTCCCTGTCGGAGCTGGCCGAAGACTTGAAGAACTCGACGGACATTGGCAAGAGCGCCGAAGAGGTGGCCAGCTCGGCCGAAGAGTTGTCATCGGCCGTGCAGGAAATCTCGCGGTCGGCCAGTCAGATCATGGTCGCCCTGGAGCAAATCCGCAAAGGTGCCCAGGGCCAGGCCGCAGCCACCACGCAGTCGGCGGCCGCCGTGACGCAGATCGAAAAAGGCGCCCAGGTGGCCGAAGGCCGCGCCACCCAGGCCAACACCCGCGCCGCCGCCATCAAGGAGTTGATGGGCGACAACAAGAAAAACATCGACGCGCTGATCACCAGCATCTCGACGGGCGTGAGCGCCACACGCGGCAGCATGAAGCAGATCAAGGAACTGGAGCTGGTGTCGCGCAAGATCGACAAGATCGTCGATGCGATCACCCAGGTGTCTATCCAGACCAACATGCTGGCGGTCAATGGCAGCATCGAAGCCGCCCGTGCCGGCGAGTACGGCAAAGGCTTTGTCGTGGTGGCCACCGACATCCGCAACCTGGCCCATGACTCGGCCGAAAACGCCGACCGCATCAAAGACATGGTCAAGGCCATCCAGGATCAGATCGGTCTGGTTGGCCGGGACTTGTCAGAGATCATGGGCACCGCACTGAGCGAGGTGGACAAGGCCCGCTCCATCACCACCAACCTGCTGGAGATCGAGAACAAGGTCTCGCAGGTCGAGGCGGGCAACCTGGAGGCCGTCAACGCTGCGCAAGAGATCGCTGCAGCGCTCACCCAGATCAAGGTGGGCGTGGAGCAGGTCTCGTCTGCGGCCCAACAGGCCGAGAAAGCCGCAGAGCAGGCCGCCGCTGCTGCACGCCAGCAATCTCAAGGGGCCGAAGAGTTGTCAGCCGCCATTGAAGAGATCGCCTCGCTGGCCGACGAGCTGCAAAGCAACTGAGCACCCCTGCGCCACCGGGCTGGCTGCCACGGCCCGGACCACCCAATGACCAACGAGGTGTGTCATGAGCAATGCCGTGATGTCGATGGAACAGGCCGACGAGGGTGAGCTCACCCAGAGCCTGCAGTTTGTGAGCTTTTCAGTGGCCGGCGAAATGTTTGCTGTGCCCATGGGGCCTGTGCAGGAGATCATTCGTGTGCCCCAGGTGGCCCAATTGCCACTGGCCCCCGCCGTGCTGGATGGCCTGGCCAACCTGCGTGGCCGGGTCTTGCCCATCATCAGCCTGCGCCGTCTGTTTGCCTGCCCCGCACAGGCGCACGACGACGCCACAAGGGCACTGGTGATCAACCTGGGACAGCCCCTGGGGTTCGTGGTGGACCGTGTGGCCAGTGTGCTCAATGTAGAGCCCGGCGAGATCGAACCCGCCAGCGCCATCCAGAGCATCGTGTCGGCCGACTACCTGACGGGTGTGATCAAACGTCCACGCGCCGACGGAGGGCAAGACCTGCTGATGACGCTGGACTTTGACCGCCTTGTCAACAGCCACTTCCGTGAAGTGGATCAACAGCGTCGCGCCGAGGGGCCAAACCACACGCCCATGGACGGTGTTGCCGCCAATGGTGACGACAGCGACGATCACAGCGACGAGCGCCGCCTGGTGTCGTTTTCAGTGGCATCGCAAGAGTACGCCATCGACATCGCCGACGTGCAGGAAATCGTGCAGGTGCCTGAACACATCACGGCCATGCCCAATGTGCCCGCCCACGTGCTGGGGCTGATCTCGCTGCGCCAGCGACTGCTGCCCCTGGTCAGCCTGCGCGCGCTGTTTGCCTTGCCGGATGAAGCCATGGGCGAGCACCACCGCATCGTGGTGATCGCGCTGCCAGGTGGCGCTCAGGTGGGCCTGGTGACCGATTCGGTCAAAGAGGTGCTGAGCGTGCCCGCCAGCGAAACCGAGCCCATGCCCGGCATCCTGGCGCAAGACCAGCAGATGCAGGAGTTCTCGTCCATCTGCCGACTGGACGGTGGCAAACGACTGGTCTCGATCATCGCCACCGACCGTCTGCTCGGCTTGTCGGGCATTCGGGATGCCCTGGATGCCGCTGCGCGACATGCCACCCCACACACCGAGGACAAGGAGACCCACGCCATGCCTGGACCCAGCACCGACCCCGTCACCGACATCACCGACGACGACGCCCAGGTGGTGATCTTCCGGCTGGGTGACGAAGAGTTCGCCGTGCCCATCATGAGCGTTCAAGAGATCGTGCGGGTGCCCGACAGCCTGACCCGTGTGCCCAAGACACCCCACTTCGTGGAAGGCGTGATCAACCTGCGAGGCACGGTGCTGCCGGTGATCGACCAGCGCACCCGCCTGGACATGCCCGCCATCGAACGCAACGACCGACAGCGCATCATGGTGTACCTGCTGGGCGGACTGCGCACCGGCTTCATCGTCGATTCGGTGGCAGAGGTCTTGCGCATTCCGCGCGGCCAATTGGCCCCTGCCCCGGAGATGTCGAGCGAACAAAGCCGACTGATTCGCCAGGTGGCCCGACTGGATGGCGACCGTCTCGTGATGCTGCTTGACCCCACACACCTGCTGAGGGGCACCGAAATGAGCGCCATCACCCAAGCCTTTGGCCAGGATCAGGACCACGCCCCCGCGCTGCCTGCCGCGCGTGCGGCCTGATCCTCGCGAGACTGAAGGAGACTGACCATGGCCAAGGTGCTGGTGGTGGACGACTCGGCCCTGATGCGGCGATTGATCACGGGGGTGCTGAACGAAGCTGGTCACGACACGCGCACGGCAAACAACGGAACCGAAGCGGTTGAAACGCTGGTGGAATGGCAACCCGATGTGGTGACCCTGGACATCAACATGCCGCGCATGGACGGCCTGACCGCCCTGTCGCTGATCATGGCGGCCCGGCCCACACCGGTGATCATGGTGTCGTCGCTGACCGAAGAAGGCGCCCTGGCAACGCTGGAGGCCCTGGCGCTGGGTGCGGTGGATTTCATCACCAAGCCGGGCGGCACGATCTCCTTGTCCATCGACGACATTGCACAGCAATTGCTGAGCAAGGTGCGGGCCGCCTTGCGGGCACATCCCAAGACGCGGCACACCCCCGCCGAGCCTGTGCGCCACCCGACACCCGCGCGCCCTGGACCGGCGGTGCGCCCGTCGGCCCCTTCAGCGGCGCACAGCGCAGGGCGCCACGAACTGTCGCTGGTGGTCGTGGGCGTCTCGACTGGCGGACCACGCACACTGGAAGACATCCTGCCCGCGCTGCCGGCGGACTTCCCCTGTGCGGTGCTGGTCGCGCAACACATGCCCCCGAACTTCACGGACGCCTTTGCACGCCGCATGGACCGGTTGTGTGCCATGCCCGTGACCGAGGTCAACACCCCTCGCCCCCTGGAGCCCGGCCACGTCTACATCGGTCAGGGCGGTACCGACATGATCGTGATGGAACGCCTGGGACGCCTGGTGGCCGCCCCCAAGCCCGAGACACCCGGACACCCCTGGCACCCTTCAGTTGATGTGCTGGTGAACAGCGCCATGCGCCACCTGCCCCCAAGCCAGATCACCGGAGTTCAGCTCACCGGCATGGGCGATGACGGCGCCAAGGCCATGACAGAACTCAAGCGCCGAGGTGGCCGCACCATCGCCGAAGCCGAATCCACCGCCGTGGTGTTTGGCATGCCACAAGAACTGATTGAAGCCGGCGGCGCCAGTGTGGTGCTGCCCTGCCACCAGATCGCCAGGCAGCTGCTGGGCTGGCTGCACCGCAAGGAAAGGACCCGCGATGGGATTGCGAAAAGCCACTGAAGGCGGCCTGCGCCGGGTTGCACCCCGCGAGTACGCGCGCGACCTTGAAGGCCTGTGCCTGCAACTGCAGGACCCTGATCCCACCGTGCGCCGCTGGGCGGTGCGCGACCTGGGGCATGTGGCACAGGTGGCCCCCACCTTGTGCGAACACCTGCACCACGAAACCGACCACGCCGTGCGTGAAATGATCTTCACCACGCTGCGCCGCGAAGGCAGCCCCGAGGTGGCCGCCGGGCTGATGCCACTGCTGCGCAGCGAAGACGCCAACCTGCGCAACTCGGCCATCGAGGTGCTGTCCAGCATGCCTCAGGCCATGGGACCGCATGTGGAGCGACTGCTGGACGACCCGGACGCCGATGTGCGCATCTTCACCCTCAATGTGCTCAACGAGTTGCGACACCCGGACGTGATGCGCTGGGTCAGCGGTGCGCTTCAGCGCGACCCGCACGTCAATGTGGTTGCCGCTGCCCTGGAAGTGGCGGCCGAAAGTGGCACCACCGCCGCATTGCCCTTCATCGAGCAGGCCCGTCAACGCTTTCCCGATGACGCGTTCATCGGATTCGCTGCAGACATGGCGCAGCAACGAATCGAAGCATCATGAAAGCTGCCGCCGCCTTGGCCAAGCCCACGATCTCGGAAGCGGACTTCGAGAAGTTCAGAGAGTTCTTCTACCGCAAGACCGGGATCCAGTTCGACCAATCCAAGCGCTACTTTGTGGACAAGCGCCTGGTCGAGCGCATCGAACTCACCGACAGCGAGAACTTCCGCAACTACTTCATCAAGCTCCGGTTCGAGACCAGTGGCGACGAGATGCAGGCCCTCGTCAATGCGATGACGGTCAACGAAACCTATTTCTTTCGCGAAGCCTATCAGTTCGACTGCCTGGTCAACAGCATGCTCGACGACATCACGTCGCGGCGCAAGCCGGGGTCACGCATTCGCATCTGGTCCATTCCCTCGTCCACCGGAGAAGAGCCCTACTCCATCGCGCTGTACCTGCTGGAGCGCTGGCCCCACATCGACGACTACGAGGTGGAGATCCTGTCCTCGGACATCGACACCTCGGTGTTGCGCGCCGCCCAGCAGGGGGTGTACTCGGACCGGTCTGTGGCCAACCTGCCCAAGGCTTACCTCAACAAGTACTTTCGCAAGATGGGCGAGGGGCAATGGCAGCTGTCACGCGACATCGTCGATGCGGTGGACTTCAGCCGCGTCAACCTGTGCGATCCCAAAGACACCCAGCGCTTTCGGGACATCGACGTGATCTTTTGCCGCAACCTGCTCATCTACTTCGATGACCTGTCGCGGCGCACCGCCGCCGAAGCCATGTTCGATGCCCTGCGCCCCGGCGGCTTCATCTGCCTGGGTCACTCTGAATCCATGAGCCGAATCTCTTCCCTGTTCGACGTCCGACGCTTTCCGGATGCCATGGTCTACGAAAAGCCGCTGGAGGGCCGCAAATGAGCCGCATCCTTGTGATTGACGACGCCGCCACCGTGCGCATGTACCACCGCAAGATCCTGGGGGATGCAGGCTGGGACACCGAAGAGGCCATCAATGGGCTGGAGGCCCTGGAGAAGGTTGGCATGTTGACCGACGACGAGGGGTTCGACCTGTACGTGGTGGACATCAACATGCCCAAGATGGACGGGTTCACCTTTGTGCGAGAGCTTCGCCAACTGAGTGCCGCCCGTCAGACCCCGGTGATGATGGTGTCGACCGAGGCCCAGAGCCAGGACACTCAGACCGCCTTCGATGCCGGGGCCAACTGTTACCTGATCAAGCCTGCCAAGCCGCAAGAGCTGGTGCTGACAGCAGCGCTGTTGCTGGGCGATCGGGCCGCCGCCTTGAAGGCCGCTGAAGGAGTGAGACCATGAACCAGACCGAACTGCTGGACCAGTTCATCCTGGAAGCGCGCGAGTGCCTGGAGCAGGTGGGGCAACGACTGCTGGACATCGAGAAGGCACCCACCGACCCTGAACTGCTCAATGACCTGTTTCGCCTGGTGCACACGCTCAAGGGCAATTGCGGGCTGTTTGAATTCAAGGCCATGGAACGCGTGGTGCACGCCGGCGAAGACCTGCTGGACCGCGTGCGCCAGGGGGCCCTGGCGTACAACAACGACATGGCCGACGCCTTGCTGGAGGCCATGGACTACACCGCTCAGCTGGTTGATCAGATTGAACGCGACGGAAAGATCGCAGCCTCTGCCGATGGGCGCTCGACCCAACTGGCCTCGGCGCTGCGTGCCCTGCTGAACGCGCCCCCCCCCGCACCGCCAATCGCTGCTGCGCCGTCATCCCAAGCGGCGGCCGCACCAGCCACAGAGCCTGCATCGCCCTGCCCGGCCTGGGTGGAGGCCCTGCCAGACCAACCCTGGCGCACCCATCCCCAGGCCGTCATCTGGCGCTACCAGCCCGAGCCGGAGTGCTTCTTCAAAGGCGAAGACCCATGGCTGCTGGCCCGGCAAACCCCGGGCTTGCTGCACCTGCACGTCGGCACCCAGACAGACTGGCCCGATCTGGCCGACGCAGACTGCTATCGCTGCAACCTGTCGTTCATCGGCCTGTCGGACGCACCACTGGCCTATGTCGAGGACCACTTCCGCTGCGTGGCCGAGCAGCTCGAAGTGCTGCCCTTGAGTCGCCTGGCACCCCCATCGGGTGCGGCTCAGGCGCCAACCAGCACCGCCGAACAAGCCGCGCAACGCCACATCCAGACGCTTCGACAGCGCGCCCTGCAGATCTGGGATGACCAGGTGCAGTTGCTGAACCGTGGCGGCGCACGCCCCGGCACCGTGGCGGCCGTTCGCCGCGCCCTGCACCAGTTGTTGCAGGCGCTGAGCGATGACACCGCATCCCAGGCACAAGACTCGATGGCAGCGTTGCCCGCAGACGTCTCAGCGGCCGCATTGGGTCACTGGGCCGCCGCACACCGTCCTGCAGACCTCGCGTCCACCGAAGACAGCCCCCCCGAGGTCACCGACCCCGGTTCTCCATGGCCCATGCCGGCCGATGAGGCCTTGACGTCACCGGGGCAAGACGCCGCACGGCGAGGTGCAGGCGACGACCCTGCGCACCACAAGGTGCTCAAGGTGGGCCAAGAGAAGATCGACCGGCTGATGGACCTGATCGGCGAAATGGTGGTGGCCAAGAACGCGCTGCCCTACCTGGCGCAACGGGCAGAAACCCACTTTCAGCAACGCGAACTGGCCCGCGAGATCAAGGCCCAGTACGCCGTGATCAACCGCATTGCCGAAGACATGCAGCACGCCATCATGCAGGTGCGCATGATGCCTGTGGGCACGATCTTCCAGCGATTTGGCCGCCTCGTGCGCGACATCTCGCGCAAACTGGGCAAAGACGTGCAACTCGTGATCGAGGGCGAAGACACCGAAGCCGACAAGAACGTGATCGAGTCCCTGGCTGATCCACTGATCCACATCATCCGCAACAGCCTGGACCATGGCATCGAGATGCCGGATGTCCGCACACGCGCAGGCAAGGCCGCGCAAGGCACCATCCGTGTCTCTGCCCGTCAGGAGTCCGATCGTGTGCTGATTGAGATCAACGACGATGGCGCGGGCATCGACCCTCAACGCATCCGCCAAAAGGCCATCGAACGCGGGCTGATCCCTGAAGACAAGGCGCAGACGCTGAGCGATACCGAAGCCGTGCAGCTCATCTTCCTGCCGGGCTTCTCCACCGCAGACACCATCTCCGACCTGTCAGGGCGCGGCGTGGGCATGGACGTGGTTCGTACCGCCGTGGAGCGCATCAATGGCTCGGTGGAGCTCAGCAGCCAGTTCGGAAAAGGCACGTGCTTGCGGCTGTCGCTGCCCCTGTCGATGGCCGTGACGAATGTGATGATCATCGAGGCCGCCGGACGTCGCTTCGGGGTCCCCATGGACCTGATCGTCGAGACCGTGCGTGTGCACACCGACGACATCCACCACTTCAAGCAGGCCCGTACCACGGTGCTTCGGGGGCGCATCGTGCCACTGCAAGCCCTGCATGACCTGCTGGCGCTGGAAGCCCCCCCCGTGATGAATGAGGACAGCGAGTACGCCGTGTTGGTGGTGCGCGCCGGCCATGAGAGCGTGGGCCTGCTGGTCGACCTGTTCCACGGCTCCAGCGACATCATCCTCAAGCCACTCGAAGGCGTGCTGGCAGGTCTGACGGGCTTTGCCGGCACCGCCCTGATGGGCGACGGCAGCGTGCTGATGGTTCTCAATCCGAAGGAGCTTTTGTGATGGGCATTCGCTACCTGAAAAAACACGCAGCGCTTGAAGACATTGTCACGGTCGAGGATGCTGAAGGGCTGTTTGACTGGCTCAAGCAACAGGCCAAACCGGCCGTAAACCTGTCTAAATGCGTGCACCTGCATGCCGCCGTGCTGCAGGTGCTGTTGATGGTGAGACCCAAAGTGGTCGGTGCTGTCAACGATCCATTGCTCAGCCAGGCCCTGGCTCATACCCAGGCCTGATCGCCACCCGGCCTCATCACAAGAAAGGCTGCATCGTGAAATCCGTCTTCCTCGTGGACGACTCCAGCACCATGCTGATGAGTCTGAAGAGCACACTGGAGATCAGCGGGTTCAAGGTGGACACCGCATCGGACGGCGAGATGGCCCTTGGCAAGATCAAGGCCGGACTCAAGCCAGACCTGATCATCACCGACATCAACATGCCCAAGATGGATGGCCTGCTGCTCATCAAGGAAACGCGCAAGATCCTGCGCTTCACGCCCATCCTGGCCTTGACCACCGAAAGCCAGGCGGCCAAGCGCGACGAGGCCAAAAAGCTGGGCGCCTCGGGCTGGCTGGTCAAGCCGGTGACCGGCAGCGACCTGGTCAAGGTGGTCAAGCAGGTCCTGCCTGGAGCCTGATCGCGGGAAAGGCGCACATGAACGACGACGAGACCACCGACCTGGCCACCGGCGCCTTGGCGCCGCCGACTGCCCCCGACGCTGCCGAAACCGAACGCGCGTTGCGTCGCAGGCTTCTGATGCGCTGGCTCAGCAGGGGGGTCTTCTTGATGGCCGTGGGCGGTGGCGCCATCGGCCTGCACTGGCTGGCGGCAGACTGGTTTGGCGTGCAAGCGGCGGCGGGTGTCATGGCCGGTGCGGTGCTGGGCTTGCTGGGCGCCGACATCCGTCTCAGCCGGGTTCACGCCCCCGAAACCGTCACCGAAGTCATCAGCCAGGATCTGGCCCGGCTGGAGCAGTGCTTTGCCATCTTGCAAAAGCAGGTGACCGTGACGATACGCACCTCCGAGCACGCCGTGCTGGAAACGGTCAATCGTCTGAACCGCGTGCATCACCGCAGCGCAGAGTTGCATCAACACATCGTCGAGGCGGTGGGACGCTCGCGCGTGCTGTCCGAGTCGTCACAACAAGAGGCCTCGGGCAACCAGGCCACGGTGGAAACCTTGTCGGCCTCGCAACAGGCCTTTGCCCAGGCCCGCCAGGACAACCAAGAACGCATCCGCACCGTGGTTGAGCAGGTTCGTCACCTGACGCCGCTGGCAGCGCTCATCGGGGACATCTCTCAGCAAACCAACCTGCTGGCCATCAATGCCTCCATCGAGGCCGCACGGGCTGGCCAAGAAGGCGCTGGCTTCAAGGTGGTGGCTGCCGAAGTGCGCCGCCTGTCGGCGCAGACGGCCGAGGCCGCCGACAAGATCAGCCGGGGCATTCAGTCGGTGGCCGACACCATCGAAGGCGAACTGGCTCAGGCCAACGAGCTGGACAGCGACGGCGGTGCGGCCCTGCACCTCACCGAGGTGGCCACGCACATTGCCCAGATCAGCGCCAGCCTCAACGAGGTGGTGCCTTACCTGGTGGAGCTGTCTCAGAACATGAGCGATGGCATGGACTCGATCACCACCGACATCATCGACGCCATGGGCCACATGCAGTTCCAGGACATCAACCGACAGCTGCTGGAGCAGGTCGAATCGGCGCTGGGCAGCCTGTCGGAACACAGCGCCTCGCTGTATGCCCTGGTGGGCGGCGATGCGCCCCCGCCGCCGCAAGATCTGGAAGACCTGATGGAACGCTGGATCGACGGCTACGTGACAGAAGAGCAGCGCATCGCCCACGCCGCCGTGACGGAAGGCGCTGTTCGCGCTCGCCCTGCCAACGGCAAGGAGGTGGTGTTTGCGCGTTCCAACGTCACCGCCGACGACATCAAGCTCCCCGAACCCGAAGTGCCCAAGATCGAGCTGTTCTGAGCATCCCGGCACGCGCACATCCTGATCGGCGCAATTTGTGCCCCGGCCTCTTCGGATGACGCCGTTTTGACCTCATTGGCGACCTGGCCATCGGTAGCGCCTTCTCACGGTGTGTGTAACGTGGGGCATCACCAATGTTGGAGCCTTGCCATGTTCAGTGCCCTCTCCTTGCCCGCCCTGCGGTCCCTGATGCTGGCAGCCGGTGTGGCCGCCGGTGCGCTGGTCACCCCCCATGTCCAGGCGTTCGGCTCATCCTCGCCGACGCTTCAAACCGTGTCATCGGTCGATCTTCAGCGATTCCAGGGCCGCTGGTACCAGATCGCCTATTACCCCAACACCTTCCAGCGCCAGTGCGTGGCCAACACCACGGCCGACTACCGGCTGCTGATGACCGGCCAGGTGGAAGTGATCAACACCTGTGGCACGGCCGACCGCGGCACCAGCCAGGTGATTGGCGCGGCGCGTGTCAAGCCGCCCAAGTTCTTCGGCATCCCGGTGGCCAAGGGCACCGACACCTCCAAACTGGAGGTGCGCTTTGCCCCCACCTTCCTGGCCTGGCTGAACGCAGTATGGGCGCCCTATTGGGTGATCCAGCTGGCCGACGATTACCGGTATGCGGTGATCAGCGAACCCCAGCAAGAATTCCTGTGGATCCTGTCGCGCACCCCTTACCTGGACCCGACCGACCGCGCCACCATCAACGCGAAACTCATTGAACAGGGGTTTGATCTGGGCAGGCTGGTGGAAGAGCCTCAGCCCGGCCCGTGGCAATGAGGCCGAGGGCTCAGCCAATCAGCCTTTGAGGCCAGTGAAGAAGCCCGTGGCCTGCCCCTCATGCAGGCAGCGCGGCTTCCATTGGCCCACGCGGCGTGCGATCTCGGCGATGTGGTCGGGCGTGGTGCCGCAGCAGCCCCCGGCGATGTTGAGAAAGCCCGCTTTGGCAAACTCTTCGACCAAAGCACCCGTGATCTCGGGGGTTTCGTCAAAGCCGGTGTCGCTCATGGGGTTGGGCAAACCGGCGTTGGGGTAGCAACTGATGAAGGTGTCGCCCGCGATCTTGGCCAGCTCTTCCACATAGGGCCGCATCAGCGTGGCGCCCAGGGCGCAGTTCAGGCCGATGGCCAGCGGGTGGGCGTGGCGCACCGAGTGCCAGAAGGCGCTGACCGTCTGGCCCGACAGGATGCGCCCTGAGGCGTCCGTCACCGTGCCTGAGATGATGATGGGCAGGCGCTCGCCAGTGTCCTCGAACAGCTGATCGATGGCGAAGATGGCCGCCTTGGCGTTGAGCGTGTCGAAGATGGTCTCCACAAGAAACACATCGCAGCCGCCGTCCATCAGGGCCTTGGCCTGCTCGTAGTAGGCCTGGCGCAAGGTGTCGAAATCGACATTGCGTGCGCCCGGGTCGTTCACGTCGGGGCTGATGCTGGCCGTCTTGGGCGTGGGGCCGATGGCGCCGGCCGCAAAGCGCGGCTTGTCCGGCGTGCTGTACTTGTCGCAGGCCTCGCGGGCCATGCGTGCGGCCACCAGGTTCATCTCGATGGCCAGCTCGGGCAGCTCGTAATCATCTTGCGCCACGGTGGTGGCCCCGAAGGTGTTGGTCTCGATCAGGTCGGCACCGGCGGCCAGGTACTGCTCGTGGATCTCGCGGATGACCTCGGGTTTGGTCAGCTGCAACAGCTCGTTGTTGCCCTTGAGGTCTTTGGGGTGGTCGGCGAACCGCGCGCCACGGTAGTCGGCTTCGGTCAGCTTGTAGCGCTGGATCATGGTGCCCATGGCGCCGTCCAGCACCACGATGCGCTGGCGCATGATCTCGGGCAGTTGCGCGGCGCGGGTGTAGGGGCGACGCTCCACGGCAGGCGTGGCAGCGGATGATGGGGCGAGCGTGTTCATGCCCCGATTTTAGGGCCGCTGGCTCAATCGAGCTGGAATTGGTTGACCTTGTCCGTCAGTGTGCAACCCTGCGTCTGGAGTGCTCGGCTGGCGCTGGCCAACTGATTGACCAGGTCGGTGTTGCGCTCGGTCACCTCCGACAGTGATCTGATCTCCGTCAGGATGACCTTGGACTCTTCTTCGCCCTCACGGGTGAGTTGGGCCACCCCGGCAATCGCCTGATGCACCTCGTCAATGTGCCCCTCGGCACCCCGGATGGCACGCCCGGCTTCCTCGGCCATCGCCGCGCCCAGATCGATGTCGTCTGTGGAGCGGCGCACGATGTCAGCGATCTTGCGCGATGAGTCGGCACTGCGCATGGCCAAAGACCGCACCTCCTGGGCCACCACCGCAAACCCCCGGCCGGCCTCTCCCGCCTTGCTGGCTTCAATGGACGCATTGAGCGCCAGGACGTTCGTGCGAAATGCGATGGCGTCGATGAGGTTGACAATCTGGCTGATGTCCTGACTGTGCGCCCTCAGCGCGTCCATGCGCTCCTGTAAACGCCCCATCTGCTTGCGTGAATTCGCGGAATCCAGGCGCAGGTTGTGCACCGTCTCGACCATCCGGTCCACTTCGGCGCCACAGGCCTGCAACTGCGTGGCGTAGCGTGCCACCGAGGCCACCACATCCTGCAGGCCGCCGATGGTGCGCTGGTTACGCCCCGACAAATCGATGTTGCCTGAAGCCAGTTGCTCGGTGGCAAACTGCACCGCAGACGCACCGGATTGCACCACGCGAATGAGCTCCGCCAGACGGTCGAACGAGCCGTTCATGCTCTGGAGCATGTCGGCCACCTCATCGCTGCCGTCCACACCCAGGCGGTGGCTGAAATCGGCATGCTCCATCGCCTCCACCATGTGCTTCATGGCGCCCAGGCGACGCCGCATCGTGTACTGAAGCGATGCGGCCATGTACACGATGAGCAGCACCAGACCCGCCAAGGCCCCCACGTGCAGCCACAGCCTGTGCTGATTGGCACGCTCCATGTCCGCCACCGCGGACGCGGTGTTTCCATCCAGCACATCCAGGGCAAATGGATCGTCGGCTGCGCCCAGCGTGTAGGTCAGGTGCATGATCGCCCTGATGCGGTCCTGGCCCGGCACATCGGGGTGAGCCAAAGCGTGTTGCACCGCATCCAGTGCTTTGCGAACGCTGGGGCGATCATCCGCAGGCGTCCATGCCTGAGCAATGCGCTGTAGCGCGGCCCGCGCATCTGTCAACTCCCCCGGTGCCAGCGGCGCACGCTTGAGCGCCGCCGCGAACAGCGCGTCCAGGTCTGGCAGCGCCTGCTGCTGAACCCGGTGCAAGCTGAGCATCTGGTCGCGGTGCATCTGCGCATCGATCTCAACCCATCCGATCCAGACCAGCGGCAAGCACAACAGTGCACTCAACAAGCCGAACTTGCCTGACGTCGGCAAACGGTTGAACAGCCACGCCCCAGGAGCAAGCAAGCGCTCGGTCAGCGTGGACAGGGGTGTGCCTGCGATGGGGGTGGACATGGGTCAGCATCAAGAACTGGACACTTTCGGGATATCGGTCGAGCCGCATGGCGATTAAGGCAATACCGGAAAAGGCTCCCCAAGGCGGTGCTTTTGCACGAGCGGCGCGTGAAAAAAACTGAAAAATCGGCGGAGGCGGTCGATATGCCGTCAGGAGCCGATGCTGGATCACCCAGCACCGACGGCTCAACCTACAGGAGCCTGCCCTGACCATGCCCGCTGCCCGTCTGTCACACCTGCCCTCGTGGCTGGTCAGGCCCGTGCCCCGCCTGCCCATCGCATGGCGCCGCGCCAGCCGATTCGTCGGTGCAGCGCTGGTGTTGTCGGGCGGCTGGACGATGGGCTGGCTGGGCTTGAGCCTCGGCGCACTGGGTTTGCTGTGTTGGTGGCTGCCAGACCATGGCACATCCGCCGCGGCCAGCGATGCCGATACGCCGCAGGGGCCAGCAGTGGCCGCGACCCCGGCCGACAGTGCGCGGGGTCTTCATGCCTTGGTGCATGACGTCACCGACGAGTGGAGCAAGCAGCTCAGCCTGGGCAGGACCCTCAATCAGCAAGGCCTGGAAGGCCTGTTGTCGACTTTCTCGACGCTGTCAGAACTGATCGGTTCGGTCACGGCCCAACTGGCCAACTTCAAGCCCAATGTGGCCGCCGGCGTCATCGGCGATGCCGTGGATGCGCAACGGCCCGCGCTGGATGAGCTGATGACCCCACTGAAGCGAGCGTTTGCCCAACGCGAAGAGATGCGGCAGCAACTCAAGCAGTGCATCGATGCCCTGTGCCAGCTCCAGCAGTGGAGCAAAGATGCGCGTGAGCTGGCCCAGCACACGCGCATGGTCGCCTTCAATGCCTCGATCGAGGCCGTCAGGGGTTGTGGCGGATCACCGGAAGAAATGGCCGCACGCCAGACGATTTCAACGGAGATCGGCCGCGTGTCCAGATCCATCGTGGCGTTGTGCGATGCCATGGACCAGATGGTGCAGCCACTGCACCAGGCCGGCCACCAAATGCAGCAAGCCGCCCTGATCCAGGACACCAATGACGAAGAGCTCCGGCTGGAGCTGGAGCTGAGGGCTCGGCATGCGATCAGTGCCATGTTCGAATCGCTCGGGGGCTCCATCGCCAGCGGGTCCGATCTTCAGCAGGCCAGTGACGCGCTCGCGGCGCAGGTTGACCAGGCCTTCACCGAGTTTCAGTTTGGTGACCGTGTCGAGCAACTGCTTCAGATCCTCAACCGCGACATCGATCGCCTGTACGAATTCTCGGCCAAGGGCATCGAGCCAGAGCCCCAAGACATCAGACGGTGGCTGGACGAGCTGGCCGCCAGCTACACCATGGACGAGCAGCGTTCACAACATCACAACACCGAACTCATCGATCGCGGCAGTCGCGTCGAGTTTTTCTGAACCCAGGGTATACGCCATGAGCAAAACGATCCTTGTCGTCGACGACTCCGGCAGCTTCAGAACCGTGGTGAAGCTGGCCTTGCAGAAGGCGGGCTACACGGTGGTCGAGGCAGGCGACGGGCTGGAAGCCCTCAAACGCGTCTCGGAACACAAGGTGAACCTGGTCGTATGCGACGTGAACATGCCCAACATGGACGGCATCACGTTCGTGAAAGAGCTCAAGCAGTCGGCGGCACACAAGTTCCTGCCCGTGATCATGCTGACCACCGAAGCGCAGGAGTCGAAAAAGGCTGAAGGGAAAGCCGCTGGTGCGAGGGCCTGGATCACCAAACCCTTCCAGCCGTCTCAGTTGGTGGACGCGGTCAATCGGCTGTGTGTTTGACAGGAGGATTCACCATGAACAAAACGGTGATGCTGGTCGACGACTCTCCCACAGTGCGCCAGGTGATGAGGTTCGCCTTCGAGCACGCGCACTATGCCGTGATCGAGGCCAGCGATGGGCAGGAAGCCTTGGGCGCGCTGGATGGCCAGAAGGTGTCGGCCATCGTCTGCGACATCGCCATGCCGACCATGGATGGGCTGTCGTTCGTCAAGGCACTGCGGGAGAAGCGTGACTACCGGTTCACCCCGGTGGTGATGTTGACCACGGAATCGCGGCCGCAGCGCAAGCAGGAAGCCAAAGAATGCGGGGCTACCGCGTGGGCCACCAAACCCTGTCCGCCCTCCGAACTGGTGGACCTGGTCAACCGACTGACGGTGTAAGACCATGAACACATCCTGCCACATTGATGTCGGCCCGGAGTTGAACATCGTGCACGCGTCAGAGCTTCGCCTTCACTGGCTTGAACACATTCAGCCGCTCCATGACGCCGTGACGCTGAACCTCTCGGCCGTTCAGGAGATGGACTCTGCCGGGCTGCAACTGCTGCTGTCTCTGGACAAGTGCCTGCAGCACGAGGGCAAGCACCTGCAACTGCAGCAGCCCAGTCGAGTGGTTCGGGACGTGCTGGAGATCTTCGGCCTCGGCGAGCACTTTGCCATCACCGCCCCCCACTGACACCCGGAGCCCCCGATGCAAGTCAACGACGAAGATGCCGAGATCATTGCCGCAGCACGTGAGGGCTTCATGGAAGAGGCGAGCGACATGCTGCGCCAGTTCGAACAGGCCCTGCTGACCTTGGAGAACACGCCAGACGACACCGAGATGCTCAACGCAGCCTTTCGGGCGGCGCACACCATCAAGGGCACGGCTGGCCTCTTCGGCTTCACCCATGTGGTGAGCTTCACCCATGGCGTGGAGAGCGTCATGGACGACCTGCGGAGCGGTAGCCTGCCATTGAGCGCGGATTTGTTTGCCGTGTTGCTGGCCTGCCGCGACCAGATGGAAAAGCTCATGGACGAAGTGGTGAGCGGGCAGGCCAGCGACGCGGTGGCCGAGCGAGGGCGGGAGCTGACCGAAGCGCTCCTGCGTCTGCGTGGCCAGGCCCTGCCGGAGGCCCCTGGCGCCAGCGACGCTTCGCCTGCGGCCCCACCAGCGGAGTTGTTGCCCACCTCGCCAAGCACATGCTGGCACATCACCCTGCGCTTCGGCCCGGACGCCCTGCGCAATGGCCTTGATCCTCTGGCCTTCATCCGCTACCTGCGCAATCTGGGGGATCTGCAGGCGGTGCACACCTGGACAGATCCGGTGCCTGAACTGGCCCACCTCGACCCCGAATCCTGCCACCTGGGTTTTGACATCGCCTTGGCGACCGAGCGCGGTCATGACGACATTGCGGCGGTGTTCGAGTTTGCCGAAGACGACTGCGACATCCACATCCTGGCGCCAGACACCGAACGCCAGGTCTACCTGACGCTGGGCGATCAGCTGGGCCTGCACGATGAAGGACTGCAGCGCTGGCTGCAGGTCCTGGACCAACAAGGTTGTGCCGTCCACGAGCGCCACGAGCACCCCGCCGACGAAGCGGCTGAGTTGTCGGCAGCATCCATCGACCCGGTGCCGGTGGCTGAAGACGTCCTGGAGCCGCTGCCAGTTGAACGCCGCACGCCCGTGGCCGACCGCCGTGTGAACGACCAAGGGCGGCGCGCCGGTGATGCCAAATTCATCCGCGTGCGCGCCGACAAGCTCGACAAACTCATCGACCTCATCGGCGAGCTGGTGATCGCCAGCTCGGGGGCTCAACTGGCGGCGCACCAGGAGCGATCGCCCCTGGTGACAGAGGCCACACAACGGATACATGACCTGGTACAGGAAGCACGCGATGGTGCACTGGGCCTGCGCATGGTGCCGATCGGCGAGACCTTCTCCCGCTTCCAGCGGGTGGTGCGCGATGTATCGAAGAACCTGGGCAAGGACGTGGACCTGCAGATCACCGGGGCCGATACCGAGCTGGACAAAAGCATGGTGGAAACGATCGCCGACCCGCTCATGCACCTGGTTCGCAACAGCCTGGACCACGGCATCGAATCGGCCAGCGAACGACTGGAGCAAGGCAAGAGCGCCAAAGGTCAGTTGGCGCTGCACGCATACCATGAGTCAGGCACCATCGTCATTGAAGTCAGCGACGATGGCCGTGGCCTGAACCGTGAACGCATATTGACGAAAGCCATTGAGCGTGGTCTGGTCAGTCCTGAGCAAACCCTGAGCGATGCCGAGGTGCACCAGCTCATCTGCCATCCCGGTTTTTCAACGGCCGAGCAAGTCACGGACATTTCAGGCCGTGGGGTGGGCATGGACGTGGTCAAGCGCAACATCGAGGCCTTGCGCGGACAGATGTTGTTGGCCAGCGAAGCGGGCCGAGGCACGACCACCCAGATCCGACTGCCATTGACGCTGGCCATCATCGATGGCTTTTTGTGCGAGGTGGGCGATGTCCACTATGTGGTACCTCTGGAGATGGTGGTCGAGTGCATCGAAACCCCATCAGAGTACCGCCGCGCACCCGAGGCATCCACGGGCTACTTTGACTTGCGGGGCGAGACGCTGCCCTACCTGGACCTGGCGCGGCACTTTGGCGTCAAACCTCAGGCCAACAGCCGACGCAGCTTGCTGCTGGTTCGCGCCGGCATCGGCACGATCGGCCTCATCGTGGACAAGCTGGCCGGCGAGCACCAGACCGTCATCAAACCCCTTGGCGCCATGTTCAGCCAGGTCAGAGGTCTGGCCGGCTCCACCATTCTGGGCAGCGGTGACGTGGCCCTCATTCTCGATGTTCCCGCACTGGTCAACCAGTGCGTTCACCAAAGCCACCTGGTGCGCTCACACGCAGATGGCACCCACCATCGCCACTGATTTCAGGAGCTTTTCATGCTTGCACAACTGTTCGGACAGCAAGACCGCCAGGGTCGGGAAGAAATCAACCAGGCGGCCGCAGAACTCGGCCGCGTGCTGGAGGCTGCTGCTCAGGGCGACCTGAGTCAACGCGTCACCATGAACCGGCTGACGGGCCTGGACCCCAACCTCGGGCGCCACCTCAACAAGCTGCTGGATCAGATCTCCGCACTGGACCGAGAGGTGCAGCGTGTCAACACACAACACGCCATCGGTGACATCGATGATGAAGTCCAGACCGAGCAGCTCGATGGCGACTTCAAGGCGCTGGGACAACGGGTCAACGAACTCGTCAATGCCCACATCAGTGTGAAGAAGCGCGCCCTGGCCGTGTTCGACGAGTTCGGGCGCGGCAATTTCGACGCCAAGATCGAGCAACTGCCAGGCAAGAAGGCCTTCATCAATCAGATCATCGAGAGTGTGCGTGGCAACCTCACTGGCCTGATCTCCGAGATGAATCACATGGCGCAGGAGCACGAGGCTGGAGACATCGACGTGCGCATACAGGTCGATCGCTTTCAAGGTGCATTTGCCACCATGGCCGAGGGCGTCAATGAGATGGTCGCTGCCCACATCCGGGTGAAGAAGCGCGCCTTGGCGGTCATCGATGAACTGGGGCGTGGTCACTTTGATGCCGAGATCGAACAACTGCCAGGCAAGAAGGCATTCATCAACGAGACCGTCGAGCGGGTGCGTGCACTGTTCAAGCACATCGACGCCCAACGTCAAGAGGCCATCCGTGTTCGGCAGGCGCTGGACGAGGTCAGCGCCAGCGTGATGATTGCCGATGCCGATGGCGTGATCCGCTACTGCAACAAGAGCGTCAACACCATGCTCAGGATCGCAGAGGCTGATCTGCGCAAGGCCTTGCCCAACTTCTCGGCGGACAAGGTGATCGGGCACAGCTTCGATGAGTTCCACCGTAACCCGGCCCACCAGCGCAACCTGCTGGGCATGATCAAAGGTACG